>CAZBAV010000061.1:0-25197 GCA_964489955.1 uncultured Lacihabitans sp.
GTTAAACCCGCACCTTTAATCTTACTATTAAATGAACTCATAACTAATCTATTCTTTGAGATTATTTAACGAACAATACCTACTCAAGGTTCAAATTCCCTAAGGGTAGAGGTAATTATCGCCAAAGAGGTTTGTAGTTCTTCCTGGCTTATAACCAAAGGAGGAGCAAACCGAATTTTGTTTCCATGTGTGGGCTTAGCCAATAGCCCATTTTCCATTAACCTCACACAAATGTTCCATGCCAGGTCTGAGTTTTCGTCCGTATTTACTTCTATGGCATTAAGGAGGCCTTTCCCTCTAACTAGTGTAACTACTTGACTCGAATTTATATATTGGGATATCCCTTCTCTAAACTCTTTACCTAATGCCTCAGCTTTGGCTGCCAGATTTTCTTCTACCACCACTTCTAAAGCTGCTTTTGCTACAGCACAAGCTAGAGGGTTTCCACCGTAAGTAGAACCGTGCTCTCCCGGTTTAATGGTAAGCATAATGTGATCATCTGCCAGAACTGCCGACACCGGCAAAACCCCACCAGATAAAGCTTTGCCTAAGATAACAATATCGGGACGTACTTGCTCATGTCCTACACAGAGCATTTGACCAGTACGAGCTATGCCTGTCTGTATTTCGTCTGCTATAAAAAGGACATTTGCCGCTTTGCATCTTTGTGCCACTTTGGCCAAATAACCGTCTTTGGGCACTTTTACTCCCGCTTCTCCTTGTATAGGTTCTACAATAAAGCCGGCAATATACGGATCTGAAATAAGTGCGTTTTCTAAAGCCTCTAAGTTGTCATATTCTATGGTTTCAATACCCGAGAGGAATGGACCAAAGCCAGTTGTGCTACTCGGGTCGGTTGAAGCAGAAATAATACCTGTGGTACGTCCATGAAAGTTTTCTTTAGCAAAGAGCACTTTAGCCTTCCCGTCTGGTATTCCTTTCTTCTCATAACCCCATTTACGGCAAAGCTTCAAAGCCGTTTCTACAGCCTCTACGCCTGTGTTCATCATAAGAACCTTATCGTATCCGAAAAGTCGGGTAACATATTCTTCGAACTCACCAAGGAGTTTGCTATGGAAAGCTCTCGATGTAAGGGTCAGCTTTTGTGCTTGCCCAACCAACGCTCCGATGATTTTGGGGTGGCAATGCCCTTGATTTACCGCAGAATATGCCGAAAGGAAATCGAAATACTTCTTACCCTCTACATCCCACAAGTAAACTCCCTCTCCCTTTTCCAAAACTACTGGTAGAGGATGGTAATTATGAGCACCATATTTTTCCTCTAATTGTATGTAATGAGATGTGTTCTCTGCCATAAGATATCTTAAAAATGTATTCTCAAAAAAACAACCTTCCTTATATAAATCTGCCTAACCCTTTTCTTTCTAAGAGCTTATGAAACCTAATCTCCAATATAAAAATCTTAAATCAAAGCCCGGTCCAGGTGTACATATCCTCCATCTACATAAACCATCTGTCCTGTAGTATGACTAGAGCGGCTAGACATTAAGAAAACAGCCATATTTGCAATTTCCTCTATGGTAGTCATACGTTTACCAAGGGGGATTTTGCTTTCTATATCTTTAAGAGTCTGCTCTGGGTTAGGTAGGGTTTTAATCCACTTATCGTATAAGGGCGTATAACACTCTGCTACCACCAAAGCATTAACCCTAATGCCATATTTTAATAGCTCCACAGCCCACTCTCTAGTAAGAGCGTTACGGGCTCCGTTTGCCGCAGCATAGGCAGATGTGCCACCTTGCCCAGTTTCAGCGGTCTTAGACGTAATGTTTAGTATAGGGCCTTTTGTTTGCTTTAAATAAGGCAACGCATAGTGAGCCAGCAAATAATAGTGAACTACGTTTTTATGTAAAGAAGCCATGAAAGACTCATAATTTCCATTTTCTAAGCCTACACCGTCATTGGCACCTGCATTATTAACCAGACCATCTATACGGCCAAATCTTTCTACAGTTATGTCAATAGCTCTTTTGCAAGCATCCGGATTAGAAAGTTCTGCTTCTATGGCAAGCCCGAAACCTCCTGCCGCATTTATTTTTTCCAGAGCTAGTTCATTATCTTTTTGGCTACGTCCCACTATCACGGGGAAAGCTCCTTCTAAACTCAGCTGGGTAGCAATTCCCTCTCCGATACCTTTAGCACCTCCTGTAACTATTATTACCTTTTCGTTGAGCTTTAAATTCATGTAGTTATTTTTATCTAAGTTTACAAAAATAGGTAAGAACTAAAGAATATTCTACCCAAAGGCTACAAGAAATTCGGCAGGTTATACAATTTGTATTTACTTTGTAAGAAAAAAGCTTTGGAAAAGTATCTGTTCTTGTTGTTGATTGTGTTTACATGTTGGGGTACTTCTTCTTGCGAACCTCCGGGACCTGCTCCGGATTGCCCAAGGTCCGGAAAGTTTGTAGCTACTGTAAAAAATGAGGATGCCTGGATACGTTACCACTTCGACCTCCGAGAATATGTGCTTTATTTTTCCTTAGATGGCTCTTTGCAACAAAACATGGTTGGCATTCCTTGCCACTTATCTGAAGAGTTTAAAGAAGATATACCTGTAATTTTTGATGCCGATATCTACGAGACAAAGGATAGCTTAAAGCTAGAATACCGAACCTTTGCTGTAAAAATTAGAAAAATCAGGAAATAAAAAAAACAGCACTCAAATGAATACTGTTTTTAAAATCTATTCAACCTTAAATAAAAACAAAATCTCATATTCCGGAGTGACCTTCCTCACTTATCTTCAACTATCTCCTGAAATATCTAATGCAAAATTATTGCCGAATTTTATTCCCTTTCAGAATCTTCTATACTAATTTTTCATTTTCTTTAAATAATCCTAATAATACCTCCTTCATTTCAAAATCACAGCCATATAAAATGGAAAAGTGAAAGTTAACTCTAAAAATGACTCCCATTTCATATCCAAATAGAACCAAAGTAAATTCTGTAGAACACGCTTAAGATCTCCTGTTACTATTTTGTATAACAAAGACATTGTAAAGTTCCCATAAATTTTATCACTAATCTACTAGTACTTTCCCCGTCAAATTCAGTACATTAGTTGTTAAATACCCAACCTTATATGCGTTTATACCTCAGTATCCTCTTTGTGTCACTTCCTTTCCTATCTCCTATAAAGCTTAAAACCAATGATCTGAAAGTAAAAGAGGGTTTTGTGGTAGAGCACCTTTACAAGCCAAGCCAGTTTAACCATGGCTCGTGGGTGTCAATGACTTTTGACCCTAAAGGACGCATTATTGCATCTGACCAATTCGGAAGCCTATACCGTATGGAGATACCTGCCATAGGATCCGGAGAGAAGGTTAGCAATATAGAAAAACTAAGTATAGAGGGGGACTCAATAGGCATGGGAATGGCACAGGGTTTATTATGGTTTGACAACTCCCTTTATGTGATGGTTAACCACAGGGACACGCAAAAATCGCCACGCAAAAGTGGCCTGTACAAATTAGAAGACACCAATGGAGACGACGTTTTTGACAAATACACACACCTGAAATACTTACATGGTGAAGGCGAGCATGGCCCACATAGTATTATTGCCGCACCTGATGGTCAATCTATTTATGTGATTGCAGGAAACCATACCGATGTCCCTGAAATGGACAGCTACAGACTTCCCAAAAATTGGCAACATGACCATCTTTACCCTTTCATAAAGGACCCGAGAGGCCATGCCACAGACCGGACAGAGCCAGGTGGCTGGATAGCAAAAGTAGACCCTAAAACCAACCATTGGGAGTTTGTAAGTGGTGGATACCGCAACCCCTATGATATTGCATTTAATGAGGCTGGAGACCTTTTCACCTATGATTCTGATATGGAGTGGGAGTTTGGGATGCCTTGGTACCGCCCTACCCGTATATGCCATGTAAGTAGCGGAAGTGAGTACGGCTGGCGTACTGCATCCGGTAAATGGCCTGTAACATTTGAAGATAACCTTAGCCCCGTACTCAATATAGGACAAGGCTCCCCTACCAATCTGGTATCCTTACAAAATGCCGCCTTTCCCGAAAAGTATAAAAATACGCTTTTGGCTTTCGACTGGAGCTTTGGTATCATACATACTATACACCTCAAAGCCCAGGGCTCAAGCTATACTGCCGAGCGGGAAGAGTTTCTTTCCGGAATACCTCTGCCACTTACAGATGGTGTGATCGGGCCTGACGGAGCCTTATATTTTATGACAGGTGGCCGCAGACTAGAGTCTGATCTATACCGTGTGCATTATACAGGAACGGATATAAAAAAGCCATCTGAAACAAAAATTACAGAAGAGAACAAGATACGAAGAAACCTGGAGACTTTCCACGCAGGGATGCACCCAAACGCCATTGCAGAGGCTTGGCCTTACCTCGCACATCCAGACCGATTCCTTAGATATGCTGCCAGGATTGCTATAGAGCACCAACCGATAACAGAATGGAAAGAAAAGGCTCTAACTGAGTCCGACCAAAATAAGCAAATTTATGCACTCATGGCATTAGTTAGGCAAGGCAAACCAGAACTTAAACAAAGTATCTATACTGCATTATCCAAGATAAATTATGATGCACTAAGTGCTAAAGAGCAACTGGACCTCTTACGTGTGTATGAACTTTTTTTTGCAAGAATGGGACAGCCCACTGCAGTCCAAAAGCCATTACTTTCTCAGAAATTCGGGAAGGTTTTTCCTACGAAGGACGATGATATTAAACGACAATTGGCAAAACTCCTGGTATACCTGGACGCTCCGGGAACCGCTACAAAAATCTTAGGACTTATAGAATCCAAAGAAGCCCTGGATGAGGTGGCGGGTGGCGAAACCGCAACTTCCTCCGCAGATCTTATCCTGCGTAACCCCCAGTACGGGATGGACATTGCCGCCATGCTGGAGAAGTTGCCACCTGCACGCCAGACCTACTACGCTATTTTGCTTTCGGAACTTAAAACAGGTTGGACACCAGCGTTACATGAAAGATATTTTAAGTGGTTTAGGACGGCTCTAAATTATAAAGGAGGGCTAAGTTATATTGGGTTCATAGACCGGGCACAAAAAAATGCTCTGAAATACGTGGCTCCTAACCGAGTGGCCTATTACAAAAAGTTAGCGGGAGCAGATTTACTAACTGCTAGCGGAAATGACGTTACTGATATAACTTATCCTAAAGGCCCGGGAAAAAGCTGGAAAGTAGACAATGCCAATACCCTTTTTGCTAATGGTTTAAAAAACAGAGATTTTGTGCAGGGTAAAAATATGTATATGGCCACTATGTGTAGCCGCTGCCATACTATGCGGGGTGAAGGCGTGAACCTTGGCCCAGACTTAACTCAGTTGGGAACACGTTTCTCTACAAGGGATATTCTGGAAGCCATTATTGAACCCAATGCGACCATTTCTGACCAATATGCTTCTACGCAGTTCCAACTTAAGAATGGGGAGTCCATTGTTGGTCGCATAGTTGGTGATGAAGTGGACCATTATAAAATTGTACAAAATCCTTTTACTCCCGATTTAAGTGTGAAAGTGTTGAAAAGAAACGTGGTTTCTAAAAGTTACTCTACTATTTCTATGATGCTTCCCGGGTTAATCAATGGCCTAAATGAAGAGGAACTCAAAGATTTGATGGCGTTCTTAGTTGCTGGTGGAAACCAAAATCATGATGTTTTTAAATAATTATTTATATGGATAGACGAACAGGTATTAAAAGTATGCTAGGCACAATAGCGATAGGAGCAGTATTGCCAGAGTGTATTGCTCAGGGAAAGTTAAAGGGGAATATAAACCATTCTGTGGCTCGCTGGTGCTACCGAGATATTCCTTTAGATGAACTGTGTGTCGCCGTGAAGAAAATGGGAGGCAGCTCTGTAGAACTTGTAGGACCAGACGAATGGCATATCCTAAAAAAACATGGTCTAACTTGTGCTTTGCCATGGGGAGCGGGCATGGGAATAGAGAAGGGTTTTAATGACCCAAAGCTGCACGATGAGCTGGTGGCAAGCTATGAGGACATTTTTCCTAAATTACAAGCAGCAGGTTTAGACAAAGTAATATGCTTCTCTGGTAACCGAAATGGAAAAACAGATGAAGAGGGGCTGCAAAACTGTGTAACGGGATTAAAGCGTCTTTTGCCTTCGGCAAAGAAATACGGGGTAACCCTAGTCATGGAACTACTAAACAGCAAGGTAAACCATAAGGATTATCAATGCGATTTCAGTAGCTGGGGTGTAGAACTCTGCAAGCGGCTAGATTCTGAAAACTTTGGCTTACTTTATGATATTTACCATATGCAAATCATGGAAGGTGATGTGATAGCAACCATACGTAAGCACCATAAACATTTTGTGCATTACCATACTGGAGGCGTACCAGGGCGTGCAGAAATAGACCAAACCCAGGAGCTAAACTATCCCGCTATCATGAAGGCCATTGTGGCCACTGGATACAAAGGTTTTGTTGGTCAAGAGTTTGTGCCTTCTACTCCTGAGCCTTTGGTTTCACTACAAAAGGCAATAGAAATTTGTGACGTATAATGCACCTCCATTTAGATTGCAAGAATTATGCGTATAAAACGAATTCTTGCAATCTAAATCAACTTCTTATTTTTAAATAACTAAAAATAAGATTTTTGGAAAATATTTGAGGGTGATTATTTAGCCTTACACATACAGGTTATATAAAATCCGTACAGGCTTCATAACTTTATAAGATAGTCTATTTCTCTTTATAACAAGGGAAATTATTAGCTTTCCTACAACTTCTTCAATCGTCCATGTAAGGTTTCTCTTACTTCATGAATCAAATCAGACCCGAATAAAAGCCGCTCTATATAAAGAGTGAATTTTTCAACTATATTATTAGTTATTTTATAGTGTTTAATTACCTTTATAGAAATATTTAATTTACCCACCTATGAATATTCTTACTGATCTCTCTGTTTTTATTTTGGCACTACTGCTTTGTTTTAGTATTCATACTCAAGCTCAAGATAATTCCTTAGTTCTTTCGCCCGAGAAACCAGAACCTGGACAAAAACTGTCTTTGACCTACACAGGCAGACTTGCCCATGAAAATACGAAAATGTATGTATTTTACGGTTTGGAAGATAATAGACTTGGCTCTACTACTGTACCCATAAAGTATTCAGAAGGTAAACTGTCTGGAGATATCACTGTTCCTCAAAATGCATTAAGCATTTTTGTTCAGGTTTTGCATGTAGAAGATATTGATACAAACGAAGGGAAAGGTTTTCGTTCGCTTATATACAAAGACGGAATTCCGGTAAAGGGAGCCTTGTATGCCCTTGCTTCTAGTTTTAGATTTGATCCTTCTAGATTAAGAATAGAAACGAATCCGGTAGCAGCTGTAGAGTTAATGGAGAGAGAGTTTTCTATAAATCCTGACTTGAAAAAAGGGCTATACCCCTTATTTTATGCACAGACACTAAACCTCATACCTAGCAGAGTTGCCGACGCTCAAGAGTTAGCAAGATCTGAAGTTGAAAGAATAAAAATGACTGGGGAAGGAAGTGGTGCTACTTGGATGTACGCACAGTTACTCTATCCCACTTCCAGAAAAAGCCAAGATTCTTTAATCAAAGAGGTTTTAACATTATATCCCAAGGGGGAGTTGGCTTTTATAACACCGCTAAACAGTATGAACGGGTATAATGACATTAAGCCTGATACTTCTCTTCAGCTTTATAAAAGTATTAAGGATAATATAGACCTCACTCCTGCTAGGAAGAGAATGTTGGAACTTGGGGTGTTAGATGTTTATGCCTTCCAACAAGACTTTATCCGTTTCGATAGCACTATTAATTTACTTAAAGCCGAGTTTCCAGATATTAATCTTGGTCTTTCTTACCTAAATATGGCTAAAAGAACAGTAGATGTGGGCGGAAATCAGGAAAAAGCAGAGTATTATGTAAAACTGGCATTGGATAATTTGGCAATGTTGGATTCTTTGTCTACTAATTTTGGAAGGGCTAAATATCTAAATAGCGAAACCCTAAAAAAGAAAGGGTTTTTAGCAGAAGCTTCTAAAGAATCAAGGGACGCTTTACATTTAACCAATTTTTCTAATAAGCAAATCTCTCAAGCCTTTTTAGAAGTTCTATTAACCAACGCAGATTACGATGAAGCTAAAAAAACGGGTGAATTCTTGATTCTAAATAGGGTCTCAAATGCCACAATTGACTCTTTACACAAGGTGGCTTTCGCTCATTTATATGATGCTGAACAATACGAAAAAGAGAAAAGCAGACTTAAGAGCATTTCTGATGATGTATACACCTTAGTGATTTCTCGCAAGTTGAAAAACGACCTAGCCCCAAATTTCGAAGTCAACGATTTGAATGGAAATAAAGTTAACTTAGCCGATTTTAAAGGTAAAGTTGTAGTACTAGACTTTTGGGCCACTTGGTGCGGGCCCTGTATTAAGGCTTTTCCTGCCATGCAGAAACTTATGCGAGAGCTAAAAGAGCAAGGCGTAGAATTCTTGTTTGTCAATACTTCTGAACAAGAAAACAATGAACCTACACGTATCGATAAAATAAAGAGGCAGATGACACGTTCGAAAACGGAGGACTTTACCGTGCTTGTAGACAAGGTAAATGCTCAGAGCAATATGTATGAACTTAGCTCCCTTTATCAGTCTACTATTTTACCTTCCAAAGTAATAATAGACAGGAAAGGAAATATACGTTATAAAAGCACAGGTTTCAGCACAGAAGAAAGACTTTTTAGGGAAATAAAAACGGTACTTTCTTTGATAGAATAACAAAGAAAGTATTCGAGACAGACTATATGCCCTCAACAGTTTCGGTTCATTTTCACAGAGAATTTAAGAATAAAGCCACTTTCTAGTAAATATAAAAACCTCAACAACGTGATACCAATGCTGCCCCACATCAAAACCCGCAATTGAACTCTTTAGTGTCTAATTTATTCTGAATTATGTATTAGTCAGAACCAAAGTATTACATCATATAAGCTTTAATACTATGTAGCATTTTCTTGATAAAAATCTCTAAAGCAAAAAGTGGCTTAATATAACAATCCTGCAAAAGTGGCACTCATATAACTGGCCAAAGTACCTGCTATAAGAGCCCTAACAGCTACTTGGGTTAAATCTTTCCTACGTGAAGGCTCAAGAGCAGAAATACCTCCTATTTGTATCCCAAGTGAACCTAAGTTTGCAAATCCACAAAGGGCAAAGCTCACGATAGCTATAGTTTTTGGGTCTAAAGTGCCTGCATCTATAAATTCTTTAAGGTGCATGTAAGCTACAAATTCATTGGCTGCCAGCTTGGTTCCCATTAACGAACCGGCTTGCACAATCTCATGTGATGGCACACCCATAGCCCAGGCAAAACCAGAGAACATATAACCCAGAATTAGATCTATACTTAAATCCGGAGCATTTATCAAACCTCCTATTTTTCCTAATCCAAAGTTTAGAAGAGCTATCAATGCAAGGAAACCGATAAGCATTGCCAACACATTAAGACCCACCTTTAGTCCGTCTGAGCACCCTGCCGAGATAGCGTCAATTACATTTGTGCTTTCTTTTTCAACTTTTAAAGTTACCTCACCTTTCGTTTCCGAATGTTCGGTTTCCGGGTACATTAATTTGGCTATTGCCAGTGCTCCTGGTGCTGCCATAATACTTGCTGCTATTAGATATTCGGCCTTTACACCAAACTGTATATAGGTAGCCATTACCCCACCTGCAATACAAGCATATGAACCCGCCATAGAAGACATCAGCTCTGACTTAGTCATCCCTTTAAGGTAGGGTTTTATCATGATTTGGGCTTCTACCTGACCCACAAAAGTACTAGCAATATTAGACAAAGCTTCCGCTCCACTTACTTGCATAAGCCATTTCATACCTTTTGCCAACCACTTAATAACAAACTGTATAATACCAAAGTGATAAAATATGTTTACTAAGACTGCAACAAATATGATGGTAGGAATAATCTTAAAAAAGAAAATAAAACCGCCACCGCCCAAGGCATTGTTTACCGCTTCTATGTTCGCCAAAGGACCAAAAACGAACTCCCCCCCTGCATTCGCAAAATCTATTACACGTGTAACCCATGCACCTAAAGTACCAAAGATGGCCTTACCTGTACTGGTTTTAAGGATAAATAATGCCAGAAGAAACTGCAGCCCAATTCCTACCCCTACGGTACGGAAATTTATGGCTTTCTTATTATTGGAAAGTAAGTAAGCTACACCAAGTATAAGGACTATGCCCAAAAGGCCGGTTAGGTTTTGCATCTGTTATGAAATAGGATTAGACTGCTAGTTAAGAAATTTTATGGTTTTTGGGAAATTTTCATCCGTTTTTTCGTTTCAGATATCGATAATAGTATCTGGTAAATATCTAGTTGCGAGTAGTTATCCGACAGCCTCATTAGTAGTAATTGAAAAAAACATTTACAAACTCAGAACTTCATATCCTTAAACAAGGTCTATTGAAGTCAAATACTTTGTCAAGGATTCCACCTATTCACTTTTAGTTGTTAACTATTAACTTACTCTTCCCACGCCCAGTCTATTTTATGACGCATATCTTTTATAACCATTTGGTTATCTTTGAAATAAGCTCTTATCTCGTCTACTTTGTCATATTGCTGATTAGCTTTGTACTCTCGGTAAAGGTTAAGCATTCCTTTCACTACAGACTCTTTACCACCCAGTTCCTCTTCTTTCAAGCCTAAGATATCGTTCATTACCGTATTAAACGTCTTTATCAGGGTCTCGAAGTTCTCCTTCCCCAACGCTGATGGCTGTATCTGTTTCATGTACAGCATATTTATGTACTTGAGCAAAGTGAATATTTGTGCTATGGCCACTGCCGTGTTTAGATCATCGCTGAGGGCATCATAAATGGTCTTAACCGCCTTGGTCAGGTCATCAATTTTCTTTTGATCCAGCTCTACGCCCTCTTCATGAGTATACTCCAGATCCTTCACGATCTTCAGCCCGTTTAGCAATCTCCTGTATCCTTTTTGAGCCGCTTTTAAGGCTTCATTTGAGAAGTCCAGGGTAGATCTGTAGTGCGACTGAAGCATAAAGAAACGTACCGTCATTGGGCTATAGGCTTGCTCCAAAAGCGGGTGGTCACCTGTTATTAACTCACCAGGCAAGAAGCTATTTCCCAAAGACTTAGACATCTTTTGCCCATTTACGGTGAGCATATTAGAGTGCATCCAATATTTAACAGGGTCCGTATCTGTAAGACCCACACCTTGTGCTATTTCGCATTCGTGGTGAGGGAACTTTAGATCCATTCCTCCACCATGTATGTCAAACTGATTACCTAAATATTTCACGCTCATGCAGGTACACTCAATGTGCCATCCCGGGAAACCTTTACCCCATGGGCTGCTCCACTGCATAATATGCTCAGGTGCGGCCTTCTTCCAGATAGCAAAATCTAGGGGATTCCGCTTTTCTGCTTGGCCATCCAAAGCCCGAGTGTCATTCAATAAGTCTTCTAGAATACGCCCCGATAGTTTGCCGTAATTATTACCTTTTTCGTTGTATTTACTGATATCAAAATACACCGAGCCGTTAGATTCGTATGCCAGTTCTTTGTCTATAAGGGTTTGTACAGCCTCTATCTGCTCCACAATATGCCCTGTAGCAGAAGGCTCAATGCTAGGAGGTAGAAAGTTAAAAAGTTTTAAGACATCATGGAAATCATTGGTATATCTCTGTACCACTTCCATGGGCTCTAGTTTCTCTAGTTTAGCTATCTTGCCTATCTTGTCCTCGCCTTCGTCACCATCACCCACCAAGTGACCAACATCCGTAATATTACGCACATACCGCACTTTGTAACCAATATGCAACAAATACCTGTAAAGGACATCGAAGGTCAAAAACGTACGTACGTTTCCAAGATGTACATAATTATACACAGTTGGTCCACAAACATACATGCCAACGTGGCCTTGGTTTAGCGGTTCAAAAACCTCTTTCTTTCTAGTAAGCGAGTTGTAAAGTTTTAAATCTTGCATTAAACGCTGGAATAATTTGCAAAAATACGCCTATTCTTTCTCTATCCATGCTATTAATATGCCAAATCTTAAAATATTGACGAGGTTAAAGAAACTTGGGTGTAAATTGCGACATATAATACCTTAATTAGATGAAAAAGTTTATTTACCTGTTATTTGTATCTGCTATTCTCTCTTGTTCCCCAGCCAAAAAGTATGTAGAGTCTGCCAAACATTGGGAAAATGAGATACAAGCTCTTGAAAAGAAGGATAAAGAGAATACCTATCCGGACAATTCTATCCTTTTTATTGGCAGTAGCAGCATACGCCTTTGGAATAATATAGATAAAGATATGGCCCCCTATCCAGTTATTCAGCGTGGAGTGGGTGGTGCTAAACTGAGTGATTTACTGGTCTACAAAGATCGTTTGGTGAATCCGCATAAATTTAGGGCTGTAGCCGTTTTTATTGCCAATGATATACATGGGGGTAAAGAAGACCGTACGCCTGAGCAAGTGGCCACTTTATATAAGCAATTGGTAAAAAGCATCCGTAAGACGCACAAAAAAGAACCCATTTTCTTTATAGAAATTACTCCTACTGAGTCTAGATGGCATGTGTGGGAAAATACCCAGAAAGCGAACTCCCTCATTAAAACATATACTGAAAAAGGTAAGAATCTGTATTATATTCCTACCGCTGAGTCCTATTTAGGGAAAGACGGAAAACCTATAAACGCATATTTTCTTGACGATAAACTACACCTAACCCAAAAAGGTTATGACGTTTGGGCAGCGGCTATAAAGAAAGTGTTGGATGAGAAGCTGAAGTAGTGTCTTTCCGCAAATTACATAGATCATTTAGTGGTACGTTATTTTAAGTAAGATTCGTAATGAAAATATATATGAAGAAATTACTGGTTTTTGCATTGTTCTGTAGTTTGTTTTCTTGTCAAAAACAAGAAAGTGGTTACCAGATTTTGGTGGGCACCTACACCTCAAAAGGTTCCGATGGTGTCTATGCTTGTTCATTGGATGCAAACATGGAAAATCCCCAGCAGGTGGCCTCTACACAAGGGGTAAAGGGGCCGTCTTTTGTGGCCTATGAAAATGGGGTGGTTTATAATGTAAGTGAGGAAGGAGATGGCAAAGTGCAAGCACACCGTTTTGATGGAAAAAAATTTACTTTATTAAACGAACAGGATTCCGGAGGGGCACATCCTTGTCATGTTTCGGTAAGTAATGGACATGTCTATGTAGGAAACTATTCGGGTGGTAATCTTGCGGTCTTCCGTATTGAGAAAGATGGTTCTTTGGGAGAACAAACAGGCTTCTTCCAAAATGCAGGAAGCGGTCCAAACACAGACAGGCAAGAAAAACCACATATGCACTCGGTTTTTATACATCCAGATGGTAAAACGCTTTGGGCTGCTGATCTTGGCACAGACGAGGTCTTAGTATTTGATATTAACAACGGAAAGATTACCGAGAAGATGGCGGTAAAAATGACTCCGGGAGCAGGTCCCAGACATTTGGATTTTCATCCTACTCTACCCTTGGTTTATATAATCAATGAGCTTAACAATACTATTTCGGTGGTTTCGACTACAGATTATTCTATTTTAGAAAATGTAGACACCCTCCCAGAAGGCTTTGAAGGAAAAAGCTTCACAGCCGATATCCATATTTCGCCAGATGGCCGTTTCGTTTATGGCTCCAACCGCTTCTCTAACAGTATAGTTTGGTTTAACATAGACCAAAAAACGGGAAAGCTATCCAACAAGAAGCATATCCCTTCTGGTGGTGAAATTCCAAGAAATTTCGCCTTGTCTCCGGATGGAAAGTTTGTTTTAGTAGCCCACCAAGACACAGACAATATTGTGATTTTCAAAAGAGATGCAGAAACGGGTGACCTTACAAAAACAGGAAAAGAAATTAAGGTTTCTATGCCTGTATGTGTGAAGTTTTATTGAAAATACTAAGTTACAAAGCAATGTTTTGTAGCTTAGTATACCTCAGTTTACATTTTCTCTTTAGGACTTATAATAATCCCGAATTATGCATTAGCCATCCACTGTCGCAAAAATGCTACTTCGGATGACCCGTGAGGTCTTTAGACATACTTTGAACTTTGTTCATCAACTCCCAATAGCCCTGCACCATCTTGTCCCAAGAATAATGACTTAAGGTAAACTCCTGAAAAGGAGCTTTTTTAGCTTCAAAATCTTCAGGATTTGTGCTAAGCTCATTCAATATATTTTTCCAGGCTTTTGGATTTCCTGATTCCACCAGGATACCATTTTTCTGGTGTTGTATGGCCGAAGGTATTCCGTCTACATCCGCTGCCAATACCAGAGCTCCGTTTACCGATGCCTCCAAACAAACCAGACCAAAACCCTCCATATCTCCTTCTACCTTAATATTTGGCATAATGAAAACAGCCGATTGCCTAAAAAGGGCTTGTATTACACTATACGGTTGGAGTCCAAGATGAGTAACATTGGTGTTGGTTTTTAATATCTCCCTTATCTCTCCTTCATCGGATGGATAACCCAGAAAAAGCATAATTTTATGCCCAATATTTTTTGGAAGAGCACCAATAAGTCGCTCCGCAAGTGTAGGAATCTTGTTAAAGGGACCAACTATTACTACTTGAAAATCGTGAGAAACTGAGGGCAGAACATCTTTAATAAACCAGGAAAAGCCTTTACGCCTTACGGGCCTACCTAACATCATTAAGATTTTTTTGTTGCCACTATCAACTATATTTTCAATATCCGACTGAACATCCGATACATTAATATCCACACCATTAGCCACTACTTTTACTTTTTCGGACTCTAAACCTGCATCAATGGCGGCTAGTGCCGTGGCATCACTTACAGCTATTACACCTTTATATTTGCTTAAGCGTCTAAAAATATACTTCCTGTAAAAAACACTTGGAAAAGAGACTTCCAAACCATGTAAAGTCACAAAAACAGGGATGTTTTCGTACCCTTTGTGAAAGGAACAAATAGCCGCAAGAAGGCCGTCATTCAAATGTATGGTTTTGATTCCCGGATATGCCTTCAGAGTATCCTTTATCCTCTTATTGAGTTTAAGAAAAAACAAAAAACGGCTTTCTCCTTCCATAGGAACAATTCTATGCACGGTACAATACCGCTCCATACCTTTCATGAGCTCGAAACTCTGTTTTTCCATACCTCCGGTAGCAGGCGGATATTTGTGACTTACAAATAGGATTTCCATTTAGAATAATCTTTTGCGATAAAACAAATACAAAACCCCGCCAACAGCCGACCAAAATAACTGACGACTGCGTTTAATGATGGAAACCGTAACCCAAAGACTAGCTGATGATATGCCAATCATCAGTATTACTAGTTTGTTTCCAAGCTCCTCAATGCCTAGTTGCCCAGGGATAAAAGCCCCTACAGATTTTATCAGCACTACACCCATATCCATAAGTACTCCATGAAAAACGGTGACATTGTATCCTAAAAACTTCAGTATGAAATACATTTCGAGCGAACCTGCAACCCAATGCAACAGCAGAAAAAAGAAGGCTAGGAACGCATATTTCGGATACCGCCTTACATACGAATTAAGAGCCATCTTGTATTCTTTTACATATTTCATCACCTTGCCTGAAGATTCAGCACTATCCTTGGGTTTTTGTAGCAAAATAACCAGAAGCCCGAAAATAACTAAAACCAGAAGCATTAAAACTCCACCCAACCAAAGCTTATAATTGGGAAATAGCTCGACGCTACTGACCAATAACAACCACACCAAAGAAAGAATAAGAAGACTTATATGACCAACAATCATAAGAATGCGGGCCAAAAGCACCGAACTTAAGGCGTTCACTTGCGAGATTCCATGCTTCTTTAAGGCAGCAGATTTAAGCCATTCTCCTGCAATAATACTGGTAGGGTTAAAGAGAGAGAGGGTTTCTCCTATTTGACGATACACAAGAAGTCGAGTAAGTGAAACCTTATGAAAATCATCTCCTAGGCAATACTTCCATCCCAAAGAAGCCAAAATATAGGCTGAAAATGTGCTTATCAAGATTAAACCAGCCCGCCATCCGATAGTTTTTAGTGTAGAATAAACTTCTTGGAAATCAGTAGAATAAAGAAAAATACCTACACTTATCACAATACTGATAAGCAATGCTAGCCTTAGGTATTTCATCATTTATGGGATAGTTCTTTTAGGTCATCAAAATAAACACTTGCAAGATAATCCCAATTAAAGGTTTTACTGTAATCTAATCCAGCTTTTGAAAACTTTTCCCAGAGGTTTTTATCGGAAAAAATCTCCTCAATCTTATGTAAATATTCCTCGACATTATGGGGTTCAACAAGAAAACCATTCTCTGCATTTTCAATAAAATCTTTACTTCCTCCCCCATCTGCAATTATGCAAGGTAAGCCAGAAGCCATGGCTTCCAACACCACATTACCAAAGGTCTCAGTTACAGAAGGAAACATAAAAACGTCGGCAGAAGCATATAAAACAGAAAGCTCATTATGTCCCATATGCCCCATGAAATAAGCCTTAGGCATTAGCTTGCGGCACTCTTCTTCTGCCACTCCGCTACCTGCCACAATAAGATTATAAGGCAGTTTTTTCTTCTCTATAAATTGGTATAAACGGATCAAAGTTTCAAGGTTTTTCTCCCAAACCAAACGGCTCGAGAATAGAATGTTTTTCTGAGTATTACCCGTTATTTTTGGGACAAAACCTTCGTCCCGCTTTTTAGGCGAAAACAGACTCAAATCTACCCCTCGTTTCCAAATTTTCTCTACCTGTGACTTTATTCCCCAAGTTTGGAGTTCAGCTGCCAGTGTTTGGGATGGAATATACACCAGATTACAATTATTGTAGAAATTGGTAGAAGTCTTTTGCACATATGTGGTGGCTGGACCTACTAGAAAAGGAGCTTTTTTAAAGTAGTAAGCCATATAACTCGAAAAATGCGTGTGGTAAATACTTATTACAGGTATTTGGCGGCTGGTGGCATAATGCAACCCAAAATTTCCCAAAAAAGAAGGGGTAGCTATATGGACTACATCGGGCTGAAACTTTTCTAAGGCAGCTTTTAAACCAAAGTTTTTAAGGGCAGGGACAGAAAAAGAGTAGGTCTCGTTTCCCGGAACCCGAAGAGTGGGAACTTTATAAACCTTGTACTTTTGGGAGAAGCCCGCTTCATACCGCCCACAAACAAAAAGAAACTCAAACTCTATATCGGGTATTCGGTTTATAAGTTGGAACATAGTCCTTGACGCCCCGTCGAAATCCTTAATCAAGATTTCAGCAAAAAACGCCACCTTAATTTTTTTCATCTACCAATTGAGCTGTTTACAGCCCAAATTTAAAAACATTGAGGTAGCCCACACTTGGCAGACTACCTCCCTCTCACCTATAAACCACTCAACTCACTAATTACAAACACACTATAGCACCTTTAAGTTTTTGTTAAGTTTTAGAAATCGTGTTTATACACCCATCCGTAACAATAATTAAAGGCTCTTACTTCACCAATAATTTTGTGCTATTCAAAACCGCCTGTTGTGCTTTTACTTTCGCTTTAGCAGACGCCAAATCTTTCTGTAAACTCTCTAGTTCATCTTCTTTTTTAGATAAACTATTTCCTGCTTTTTTAGCACCTTTCTCTATCTTCTCTATTTCTCTATCTTTCTTTTGAGATGCTTTACTTAGGTTTTTCTGAGCTTTCTCGTCCTGCACTATTGTAGAGTCGGAAAAAATCTGCGAAACTATTTCCTCTTTTGCTGCCATTGCCTGGGCAATTTGGTCAGGAGAAGCATCTAGCTTTTTGCCTAACTTTTCTTGATCTTTTAGGTTACTCGAGATTGACTTCTCTATTTTCTTTACTTCTTTTTCCGCTTCCTTTAACTCATCTTCAGCTATACTAACACTTTCTGCCAGCAAGCGTGCAGCTACACTCTTATCTGCTAAATCTATAAAAGTCTGTACAAAGGCTTCTGCCTTAGCATCCTCCTGAATAGCATTTTGCGACTTGTCTAAAAAGAAAAACTCTAGTTTCTCAAAACTCTTTCCTGACTTAGAAACTACATCAATATAACTTAACGCGGGTGAAATATTATTTCCTGCTAAGTTCTGTATCCTGTATATGTTTTTCTCGGGTTTTGATATTTTTCCAAACTGCCCTAAATATGCCTCAAGACTCTTACCAATTTCTTTGCCTTCGTGGTTCGTAAGAACCGAATATGATTTCTTGTTAGTACCATTATGGATGTTCTCACTTATGTACACTTGAGCCTGTGTAGTAAAAGTGGTTATGGATAAAAGAAAAACTATTAACCTCTTCATGATATGTGATTTGTTTGATAAATACCACGGCAATTTCGCACTCTTAAAGAGTATGTAAAAGCTAAAGTTGCACCAAACAGACATTTTTGAACTTGAACGTACCTCATTCCCTAAAACTGTACAATTTTGCAGCGGTTTTTCTATTTAGTCCCTCGAAGTTACTTAATTATTAACTCAATACGCACTCCAGCCAGCATCTGCTACCAGCACCTCTCCGTTTACAAAACTAGAATCACTGCTGGCAAAAAAAAGAGCCGCTTTCGCTATTTCGGATGCTCCACCAAGCCGTCATACAATTTATAATCTTCAAGGAAGGAGAAGATAATGACAATCTGTAGTTCCCCACGTATCACATCGTTGCGGGTAACCATTCCCTGATTAAAAAAGCTGTTGATGTTTTTTAGGCGTACTTCTGCTAAACCAATGTTTTGCTGGTAAACTCTTGATTGGTTCTGCAACTTATAAAGGTCTAAATAGTAACCCAAAGCCGACAATCGGGCTTGTTGCTCTGTAGAATTAAACTGTAGCGATGCCACGGCTTCTTGTAACTGCGAAAGTTTTATGGTTTCACGAACTTGCCCACCTTTCCAAATAAGCTGATTTGCCTCCACAGCTATGGCATGACCAAAGTTGGGCATATCCTGCTTATTATGGGTTTTGAAATTGGTAGAAAAAATGTCTACATCTCCCAAATACATAGCAGAGGTAGATACATTAGCCGATGGTAGCTGATTGTTTTTTGCCACTTGTGTAGCTTGTTCGGCTACTTTTATTGACTCTTTGGCAACCTTTAATGTAGGATTATTCTTGATTACCAATTGGAAAAGCTGGTCTACATCAAGGCTAACCGTGTCTTGCTTTACCTGAGCGGCAGCGGTGCCAGATAAAAACATGACACAGGTTAAACCTTGTAATATCTGTTTTCGGACTTGCATAATTTTAATTTTTATGCAAAGTTCGGTTTGGAAGCTATCCGGTAGTTAATCCAAAAATCTACAAAAGATGTCTAAATGGTATGTGAGGTCAGAATTTGTTTTCTGAATTGCGAAGGCGAAATTCCGGTATTCTTCTTGAAGAATTTAGAAAAAGAATATTGGTCTGCAAACCCAAGTTTATCGGCTACATCATACACACTAAAGTTTTGATTTACAAGCATGTTTCGTGCGTAGTCAAGGAGGAATTCGGTTAGGAAATACGTGGGCGGATGACCCGTAGTGTCTTTCACGCAAATGGATAGATATTTAATACTTACGTTTAGTCTATCTGCATAAAATGCTAGTTCTTTCTCTTCTAAATAATGTGCAAAAGTAAGTTGCAAAAAGGTTATCGTGATATATTCTTTTCGAGACGTAGTGTCGTTAAAATCCTGTTTTGCCGAAAGCTCTATCTGGCTCACCATAGCGTATACCAGAGCTATTAAAAGATGGGATAAAACTTCGTTTTTATAATGTTGATTTTCTGAGTTATGGCTTTTGTAATATATAGTGTTGAGTATTGCCCAAATGTGTTCAAACTCTTTCTCGGGAACAAGAATGGCGTTTTTGTTCTCGATAGCTATGATGCTATACACTTCAAAACGGTTGAAGTTGAAGTTCAAATCTCTATTGAAAAGGGCGTTTCTTCTGATAATAAAAAGCGACAAATCGTCTGTAATGGAGTTTAGTGTGTACAGATTTCTAGGCGAAATAAACAGAATGCTGTTTTCTGAATAATGGTTTAGTTCACCTTCTACCAACAATGAGAGCGTTCCATGCTTAATAAAAAGCACAGAGTTTTCACTTGGTCTAAACTCTCGCTTATCTTTTATTCTGTCTAATAAAACCTGTTCATCAAATATCTCTACGGAAATATCATCCATTAAGCCGCTTTTGGGTATAGCACAAAGATAAACAAATTGCATAAAAGCTATAAATAAAAAAGCGGAAGGGTATCTCTAAAAATTCCAGCCATTTCTAGACTGAAAACCACTTTGGATAACAAAAAATATTACATTTTTAGAGGGCAATCTAAATATGTTCAAATAGTACTAAAAAAATATACCCGAAAAAGACTTTCGGGTATATTAAGCACTAACTCCATAAAAACATCATAAACGATATTTAAATCCTACCTCTAAACCTGCATTTAGATTATTAGTGTTTGCACGTCCACTTGGATACCCAAAGGAGTCTTTATCTTCCGCGTTAATAAAGTCGTAGTCAAACCGAGCACCAGCAGTTAGATAACCTTTCGCAGAAACACGCATCTGCCCTCCAACATAAGCGGCTCCCCCTAAAGTTACCTTACTATATGCCTCTTTCGTATCTATTTTGTTCAACTCCGATTTCGTTAAGAAGCTCACTTGTGGCCCTGCTTTTGCAACAAATGAAAAAACCTTGCTGGCATCCGTGTTATAAGACACGTATAAAGGCACTTTTATATATTGCGTTTTCCTGTCCACCTCTTGCCCTGCAAGTTCTATTTTGCTTCCTTGTAAGGAATACAAAACATCTACACCCACACCAAAATTATTTGTAATCCCATACTCTGCTCCCAGACCAAAGGCTGTTCCAAATTTGGCTTTTGATTTATATGTTGGTAAATCCCTGTCGTCGGAATTAGCCATCCAACTTAGCTGTGGTGCTACCTTTATACCCACACTTAAACCCTGCTGAGCATTTACCTTGCCTATAGAAAACACACCTAAAACCATTAAACCTAATACTGCTAACTTTTTCATTTTCTTATTTAATTTATCTATACACTTGTTTATCTCCCTTTTCTGGGCATGGCTTCCTACAAAACTGTCCGGACCAGACTTGCAGTGACCAGATTATTAAGAGAAGAATTCCTCTTCATAATTACAATACAAAATTGCGGCATTTTATCCCAAGCTATAATAGCACAGTTACGGCAAAACTTAACCATTTTACGGAATCACTTACTTTTTAGCGAGCTTTCGGTACTCTCTTGGAGAAAGTCCTTCCATCCTGTCAAAAAATTTGGTAAAAAAAGCAGGAGAACTAAAACCTAGATGGTCCGAAATCTCTGAAATATTTAAGTTGGATTGCTCCAATAAGCGTTTAGCTTCCAAAATATTAAGTTGGTCTAGAAGTTTACCAGCTGGGATTCCTATGACTTCTTTCACCGTTTCCGAAAGGTGCTTGGAAGTTATAAACAGCTTATCGGAATAGAAGGATAAGTTCCGCTCGGATAGATGATGTTTTTTTGCCAGTTGGCTAAATTTAGCAACGAGTTCTTCTTTTCTGCCAAATTGGATATTTACTTCTGTGTGGTGCTTAAGTGCAGACTCCTGCACTTCTATCAGAAACTCATAGAAAGTAAGCATAAAAGATTCATTACCAAATCTCTTAACTCCTCTATCCTCGATTTTTCTACTTAACCGATCTACCATTTCGGAGAGGGACTTTGTCTCATGCGTATCCACCGACCAAAAAGGCATAAACTTACTAGAAAAGAAGTCTAAGAGATCTTCGGGATTGGTAAACATGCTAATTTGGTTAAAGATGCTACTGGTAAATACCATCCCCTCTACATTAGAAACACTGGGAACGGAAATAATCTCCCTGAGGTAACCTGGTGTAATAGCCAAAAGTGAGTTTTTCGGCACGTTATACTCTTCCAGGTTTATTTTTACGTTTATGGATCCCTCTTTTATAAGTAAAATTGTAAAAAAATTACTTTTGTAATTATCTCTCGGGATGTAGCTTTTAATGTCGTTCAAACTATCAATCTGCACCTTAAACAAACTTAGCTTGTTATCTACTTGCCAGCTATTTACCCTTATTCCATTTTCTTCGAGGTCTTCAATTTCTCCAAGGGCATTTATCCCGAGTATGTCATTCTTCTGTAAAACCGGCCGAATCATACCTATAAAGCACTTTATGTTTGTGTTAAAATCTAATCCGCTTACACAACTCGCTCATTATCTATAAATCACTCCAGAAAAACTAAAGTTTGGGTAATATCTCACCTATCATCTGAAAGAGTGCAGATTTAATTTTTCTATATAAGTTTTGCGGAAATGTCTTTGAAAATCAAGTGTAATAAGGAATCCGTAAACTTTTCCTTTTTACGGATTCCCAAGAAAGTAATAGCTTCTTATTTCTTACTGGACTTTTAGTCATTTTGGTCATTAATGACCTTATAATATTCTTCTTTTAAATCCTCAATTTTGTTTTTCAATTCTTTATTGATTTTTTGAGGGATAGACTTTAGTTTCTTCAATTGGAAGGACAAAACAATAGCTGCAATACCAGAAAAGATAAAAGCCAAAGATGTAATAACCACCAAAGACATGCCTGTAAAGACCGGATGTGAAATTAGCAAGAGCGAAAGCACCACACCTAGAACACTCGCAATGGCAAGATTACCCCACTGCATTACCCCATAGTTTTTAAGTTCAAATGCAAAACCTAAGCCTTGGAATGATCGGAATAGCAGAGTAAATCCTATAAAAAATGGGAGCGAAAGGGCGGCAGCCTCGGGTCTAGTCAAAAGGATAATCCCTAACACTAAGCTGAAAATACCGCTTGCCAAATACCAACCCCAACCTTCTAGCTCTTCTCTGTTAGACCATGAAAAATAAGTTTCAAGTGCTCCCGTTACTACAAAAGAAAGACTGAAAAGAACAGTAAGTGTAAGATAGGTAGCTTCAGGAACAGTAAACAGATACCCTCCCAATAAAATGAGTATTGCTCCAATAATACTAGGTACGTACCAGTATTTTACGGTGTTTTTGATTGTTTTAAAAAATGTTGCCATCGTTATTAATTGGTTTAAACTTTATTAATAAATACTTTGCAAAAATGATTGTTATCTTTTTCAAAACAGAAGGCTATACTGTAACAAAAGATGTCCAAATGGTACATACTTCATATTCCTCTCACTATGACAATGCAAAATTGGGTAAGTATATCGAGAAAGAATAGGTATAAACCATTGAAGCGGACAAAAAGGAACTTTAGGGTGGACAAGTAGCTCAAAAATATCTACTTTTTATAGAGAAATTGTTCCTTACACAGACATTGGAAGTAATAGACTCTTCAAGCAACGCTAATATATGGGAACTACGACCTATACACCTGTGACCGGAAAACGGTTGGAGAGATTCCGCTATTCTTCTTAAAGAACTTAGAAAAAGCATACTGGTCAGAAAAACCTAGCTTGTCCGCAATTTCCGAAATGGGGACATCCTTATTGGCCAAAAAGTCGCGGGCATTATCTGCCAAGAACTCAGAAAGGATGAGCCGCGGTGAATAACCCGTTACTTCTTTTACACACATAGATAGGTATTTTATACTCACATTTAGCTCATTTGCATAAAAAGACAACTCCCTCTGGGTTAAAAAATGAGTAAAGGCGTTCTCCATAAATTTGGCAGCAATGTATCCTTTCCGCTGCTTAAACTCTTTGGGATGGTCAAAAGGAGTCACCTTTAAATGCCCAACTATAACATACATGAGCGTAGCAGAAAGATGCGTTACTAACTCTTTTATATAGCTCCCATTTTGCTTAATTGTATAGTGGAGGACATCCAGCATAGCCAAGATATTGGCGAAATCACCAGGCGGGACACTAACCGCACTTTTGTGCGAAACCATTATAGCATGGTAAACCTGATACCTATTGAAATTATAATTTATAGCTTTACTAAAGAGTGTGTTGTTCTTCATCACATACATAGAAAAGTCTTCGGACAACCTTACTATTCCATAACTACTCCGTGAAGACATAAAAACTACACTTCCCGCATGGTGCTGCACTATCTCCCCGTTTACCTCCAACTCCATATACCCCGCACGGATAAACGCAATAGGGTTTTCATCAGGCCCAAAACTGGAGCACTCATGAGCCAGTGTAACCGCCTCCTTTTTACTATACAAGCCCAAAACAAAATCTTCCATAGCTGCATGAATTGAATAATGCCCAGAAAAAACTTCCGGGCATATTACATCTCTACTATTACCTAATCCTATAAAAAATACAATCCAGATTTGGGAGGTTCTCTCTCGGTATAGAAAAGAGAATATACTTTCCCACAATTAACTACAATACAAATTTGGGGAATGCTTGTTGTAAACAAATGATTAAAAGTATTGAAGCGGACAAAAAGAAGCACCAGATGCTACTTCCTGGTGAAGAGGTTGATAAAGCTCACTATTTCCCTACAGCCAAGAGCCTGATAGTTAGTGCGTCTCAGGACCTTAGCAAGCCCTACAGAAACTACCTAGTAGTGACTAGAGAACTGAGCTTCCTGGATAAAGGGATGTATAAAAGTCCAATACATGCCAAAGCTAGGGATACCCAAATGGAAATAAGTCTATCGGGGTTACACAATACCAAAAACGACATAACGGCACCTATAACAGATACAAGTAGTACCCATTTCCAATTTGTATTTCCGGTGTCTCGCATATCAAGAGAAATATTGGCGGTAAATAAAGTGCGGAACATCAACCAACCACCCACATATACGGGCAATTGATCTGCCATTTCCGATCCTCCCACAAGCAATAAAATACCAAGTAATAAACCTATTGAGACTCCCACTATATCCCAAAACTTAACTCTAAATTTCCCAGAATATAAATAGATAACCTCAAATAATGCAGATAGGACCAAAACACAGCCAAAGTACCTCGCCAAACTTTCTGGACTTGAAAACAGTGCCAATACTCCTAAAATCACGAACAATAACCCTATAATAACCCGTAGTGCATTTGGGATAAAATAAAAAAAAGCTGTTCATATTGACATAAATGTCGTATATTTAATTGACTACCAATCGC
>CAZBAV010000062.1:0-24706 GCA_964489955.1 uncultured Lacihabitans sp.
CGTATACTACCTTTCCAGGGTAGCTCCTTCAACCACTCGGACACCTCTCTTTTTTGGGAATGCAAAGCTAAGGTAAAGAAACTTCTCCAGCTATATTTTGTTCAAATATTTCTTTCAAAGACCTCTCTTTTTGGGCTAAAGCCCACATCATTTTACCTATTGCAGCTTCATAGGTCATATCATTACCTGATAAAACGCCCATTTCTTTTAGTTTTTGACTAGAAGCATATTTGCCCATAACTACTCTGCCTCCGGTACATTGTGAGATATTAAGAATAGTTTTCCCCGAATCCAGTCCCGCTTTCATACTATCTAAAAACCAATCGCCAGAGGGAGCATTTCCTGAACCATATGTAAGCATAATCACGGCATCTGTATGCGGGTTGAGTGTATGCTTATTAATAATGTCTTTGCTGATTCCAGGAAACAAGGTGAGTACGGTGATTTTGTCGTTCAACTCATCATAAAACTTGGTATCGGAAGGAGAATATCTTATTTGTCTGAAATTGTAATCTATAGAGACTCCAATCTCCGCCAGATATGGGTAATTCTCTGAATCAAAGGCATCAAACTGGCTGCTTTGTCTCTTTTTTGCTCGGTTTCCTCTTAGTAGTCTTCCGTTGAAATAGATACATACTTCGGGTACTATACATTCATTATTTATTTTTCCGCTCGCAATTTCTATTGAAGTAATGAGGTTTTCCCGAGCGTCTGTTCTAGGAATACCTATAGGAAGCTGTGCACCTGTAAATACAATAGGCTTTTTGGGGTTTTGGATTAAAAAACTCAAAACGGATGCAGAAAACGCCATGGTATCTGTACCGTGTAAAACTACAAAGCCATCGTAAGTATTGTAGTTTTCATGAATGATACGAGCCAACTTTAAGTATGTGTCCAAATTGGCATCAGATGAATCTAAGGGAGTTTCAAAAGAATAAAAATGAATCTCAGGAGATAATCTACTTATTTCGGGTACGTTTTTTAATATTTCTGAAAATTTAAACGGAATCAAGGTGTCCTCACGTACAACCATGCCTAGCGTGCCGCCGGTATAGATAATAAGTATTTTGGTATTTGTGCCTGTTTTTAGTTGTTCTATTTTAAAAGTCATCGTCTGTTTCTGATTTAAAAATCATATAGCTTGATTGAAGTTCTTTAAGTGTTTTTAAGTTTTGTTGTTGTGTAGCTACAGCTATTCCTTTCAGGAACAGCTCTTCAGCTTTCTGTATTTCGTCCAATTCAAAGTAGAAATTGGCGGCCTTGTAGTAGGTAGGTAAATAGTCAGGAAACCGAAGCTCCAAAACCGAGAATAGGCTCCTAGCTTGTTGAATGTCTGAGGAACAGTACTCTAAAGCCAGAGCATAGTAATTAAACGGGTCATCTGAATTTAATTCTATTTCTTCTTTTAAAAATTTTATTCTAAGTTCTTGCATTGCTTAACTTCTGACTATAGTTTTGTAAATGTTATGCATGCATAACATTTTTCTAAAACTCAAGTTCAAAACTACAATAATTTATTAATAATTATGAAAATTTTGGTTTGTATATCTAGTGTTCCAGACACTACTTCTAAGATATCCTTTGAAGAAGGCAATACGAAATTTGCCAAGGCGGGGATACAATATATCATAGGACCGTATGATGATTACGCTCTCGCTCGTGCAGTGGAGCTAAAAGAAGCTCAGGGTGGCAGCATTACAGTTCTAAACGTGGGTCTTGCTGATGCAGAACCCCAGATTCGTAAGGCTTTGGCTATTGGTGCAGATGATGCAGTGAGAATAGATGCAGAGCCTACTGACTCATTTTTCGTAGCCAATGAGATTGCTAATTATGCAAAAGATCAGAGTTATGATTTAATCTTGATGGGAAGAGAAACCACCGATTATAACTCAGGTGTAGTACATGGTATTGTAGGTGAATTATTGGGTATACCTTCTTTTTCTCCTGTTATGGAGTTGGATGTGAGCGGTAGCAAGGTTAATATATCCAGGGAAATAGAAGGTGGTAAAGAAAAGTTGGAAACCTCCATTCCTGTGGTTCTAGGATGCCAAGAGCCTATAGCTGAATGGAAAATTCCTAGTATGAGAGGTATTATGGGAGCTAGGACAAAACCGATTAGCGTAGTGGCTCCAAGCTCAGAAAACTTAACATCTATTTCTTCTTATGAATTACCTCCTGCCAAAGGAGCTTGTAAGATGATAGCAGTTGAAGATGCTGGTTCATTGATAAAGTTGTTACAAACCGAAGCTAAAGTATTGTAATCCATTAAACAGACCAAGAACTATGTCAGTAATAATATTTGCCGAATTGGCAGAAGGAAAAATTAAGAAAAACTCACAAGAGGCTATTTTTTATGGAAGCAAGGTAGCATCTCAGTTAGGAGTAAGTGCAGTGGCTTTAGCTATTGGTGAAGCTAGCGACGCAGAATTGGAGAAAGCCGGAAACTTTGGAGCCTCTAAAGTAATATATGTTAACAAAGCGGAGAATATATCAGCGTATGCCAATGTGCTTACTACTGTAGTAGGTACAGAGGGGGCTACTGTAGTGGTATCTGCCAAATCATCTTTATCAGATGCTGTTTTGGCACGTGCCGCTGGTGCACTGAAAGCTGGTTTTGTGGGTAACGTAACGGCATTGCCAGAAACTGCCGGTGGCTTTTCTGTGGCAAGAAGTATTTTTTCTGGAAAAGCTTTTGCGAAAACTACAGTTACAAGTGACATCAAAATATTAGCTATAAAGAAGAATATCTTAGATGTGACCGAAACTGGATCAGTAACTTCTGTAAGCCATTTGGTTGTGGATACAGCAGCGGTGGATGGCTCTTCTTCACTTCTGAGTGTAGAGAAAGCTACCGGAGCAGTTTCATTACCGGAAGCAGATATAGTGGTGTCAGGGGGGCGTGGACTTAAGGGGCCGGAACATTGGCAGCCACTGTTAGATTTGGCAGAAGCCTTAGGGGCAGCTACAGCTTGTTCTAAACCTGTATCTGATCTGGATTGGAGACCACATCATGAACACGTTGGGCAAACTGGCGTGAAGGTTGCTCCAAACTTATATATAGCTTGTGGAATTTCAGGAGCTATACAGCATTTAGCTGGCGTTAACTCTTCTAAAGTTATAGTAGTGATTAATAAAGATCCGGAAGCACCTTTCTTTAAAGCTGCTGACTACGGTATAGTTGGTGATGTTTTTGAGGTTCTTCCAAAACTTACAGAAGCGGCCAAAGCTCTTTGATAGATACAGAGAACTTTAGTGCATTTTTTTAAGCTTAAAGAATAAAATACACTTGTCTGAATTTCATTTCTTAGAGATAGTATAAGAAGTTCACAGGTATAAAATCCTGTGTAGATTAAACGGCCAAAATTCAAAATGGCCGTTTTTTTCTTTGTGAACACAAAATATGTTAACTTTATGGCAAACTTTATATAGTGACTGCATTGTTAAGAGTAGTTATTTTTTACATATTGTTCGTTTTCCTCTACTTCCCCATTTCTGCACAAGAAGTGGTTTGGGCTAATAAAGTATTGGAAAAATCCTCCGAAACTACTGACCCTTCTTTCTCACCTAAGCACCGAGCGGTACAGATTTTAGGACCACCAAGTATTTTGCCATTAACAGGTCCCTCGGCTTGTAGCTGGAGACCAACAGGGATGTCTTTTGGTGAAGATTATATTAAGGTTGGCTTTGCAAAGCCAACAAAAGTACGGCAAATTATTGTAGGCGAAACCGTAGGTGCAGGAGCAATAGGTAGGATATTCGGGTACACAAAAGATAATAAGGAGGTATTGCTGTACCAAAACAGTGGGGATAATACGAAGCGTAAGGCCGGGATTTGGAACCAACTTATACCAGAAACTAGTGAAGAGATTGTGTCAGTTAAACTATTGATTGTACACTCCCTTAATAAAGGAGTAAAAGAGTACGATTGCATTGGAATATCTGGAAGTTCTGAGCCATATGTGGCTAAGATAAACCTTGCTGATAATTTGCCTCCGGATATAGAGAGGATATCCTTGGGGCCGAACATTAACTCTAAATTTAGCGAGGTGGCCCCATTAGTTTCTCCAGACGGTAAGCACTTATATTTTACCCGCTTAAACCATCCTAAGAATTATTACGCTAAATCTGGTAAGAAAGGTCAGGAAGAAGAAGGGAAGAATTTAGATGTTTGGGTCTCTAATTTAGACGCTAAAGGAAATTGGTCTTTAGCTGCAAACATGTCTAAACCTATACACGAAGGCTCAAAGAACGCTGCTGCTACGGTGGCTATGGATGGTAAAAATGTTTTTGTTCTAAACGTGAAGCTTCCCAATGGGGACTATACCCCGGGTTTGTCACGTGTTTCTCTTAAAAATAACCAGTGGACAGGCTTAAAGCAAGTTAAAATTGCAGACTTTAGAGCTGATAGATATTTTGATGCGACGGAGAACAGTTACAAATTGGAGACTGAGTTTTCTATGAGCACAGACGAGAAGTTTTTGGTGATGGGGTTGGTTGGATCCACTTCATATGGTGACAAAGATTTATATGTATCTTTTAAAACGGGAGAAAATTCATATTCTAAGGCTTTAAACCTCGGGTCTATACTAAATACAGCTGGAAATGAAGGCTCTCCATTCCTTGCAGCGGATAATAAGACATTGTATTTTAACTCCAATGGGCATCCCGGATATGGAAATATGGACATTTTTATGACTACAAGGCTGGATGATACCTGGACCAATTGGACCCCACCCATAAATTTAGGACCTCAGATAAATTCTGCCGAATTTGATGGATATATTTCTATTCCTGCTTCCGGAGAATATGCCTATTTTAGTTCAGCAAAGAATTCTGTTGGTTTAGACGATCTTTTTAAAATTAAGCTTTTTCCGGAAATAAAGCCAGAAGCCGTAGTGATGTATGAGTTTAAGTTTGTTGGAAGTGATGATAAGAAGGATCTGCGACCAACAATAGCATTTAAAAATCTTACTACTTCAGATACAAAGGCCAAAGATATTGATTTTATTTATGACGATGAAAGCCAGTCTTATAAGTGTGTGCTACCCGTTGGTTTTAAATATGAGCTTACCGCCAAAGAGCTTGGTTATATTGATCTAAAAGTCAATTTAGATTACATTAAGGAGACTAAATACCAGGAGGTTAATACTACGCATACCATGCAGTTAGAAGCAATACCGGAGCCGGTTTTAGTTAAGGAGGAAGAACAAACAACCCCAAAAGAAATGCCTATCGCTGAGGCAAAGGTTACAACGGGAGAGTCAGGTGGAGGGATTGCTAATCTCAAATTAGAAGCTGGAAGTAAGCTTGTTTTAAATGAGGTGTATTTTGACCAAAGTGTAGCTGTATTACGAGAAGAATCCTTTATTGAATTGGATAGGATAAGGAAGATTATGACGGAAAATCCTACTATGGAGATACTGCTGGAGGGACATACCGATAACCAGGGAGACGCTAGTTTGAACCTTAAGTTGGGTAGAGATCGTATAGCTGCGGTAAAAGACTATATTACCAAAGACGGGCTTATTGGTATAGAACGGATTTCTATAAAATCTTGGGGACCCTACCGTCCTTTGCTTAAGAACTCAAGCGAAGATGCCCGTAAGAAAAACAGGAGAGTAGAGTTTACAATCCTAAAAATGTAATATTTTTGCAAAACATTAAAATTCTTTATGATTCCTAAGCTACTTTTAGTTCTTCCTTGTTATAATGAAGAGGCCATTTTAGATAGTACCAATTCTAAGCTTAATGCTTATCTAGACGATCTTATAGAAAGAGGTGTAGTTCATGCGGATAGCAAAATATGCTATGTTAATGACGGTAGTAGGGATCGTACATGGGAGATTATTGATGAGCTATCAAACACGAGCCCTCGAGTTTTGGGAGTTAAATTGTCTAAAAACTTTGGACACCAAAACGCTCTTTTAGCTGGGCTGTCTGAATATCGGAATTGTTTTGATTGCTACATCAGTATAGATGCAGATTTACAGGATGATGTGAGGGCTATTGAGCCTATGATAGAGAAATTTGTGCAGGGGGCGTCTGTGGTATATGGAGTAAGGGATGATAGAAGCAGCGATTCGTTTTTTAAACGTTTTACTGCGGAGTCTTTTTATAAAATTATGCTTTGGCTAAAAGTTCCGGTGATTTTTAACCATGCTGACTTCCGTTTAATAGATAATAGATTGTTGTCAGAATTGGAGAACTACCGCGAAGTAAACATGTTTATAAGGGGTATAATACCAACAATCGGGCTTAAAAGTGAAAAAGTGTTTTATAAGCGTCTGGAGAGGGAGGCAGGTGAAACAAAGTACCCTCTTACAAAAATGATGGCTTTCGCCTGGAATGGTGTTACCTCGTTTTCAACCATGCCTATGAAGTTCGTATTGTGGTTCGGAGCATTTAACTTTCTTCTTTCTGCTGTTTTGGGGATTTACGTATTGGTTACAAAATTTGCCGGGGTTTCGTCATGGGGATGGGCTTCTACTTTGTTACCAATGGCATTTTTTAATGGTTCCAATATGATTGCGATTGGTTTAATTGGTGAATATGTAGGCAAGATATATGAAGAGGTAAAAGGAAGGCCTAGGTATATTGTAGAAAAGAGTTCGCCGATAAAATCTTGAAATGAAGAAATTTTTATTAGTATTTGTTTTATTTCTGGTTGCGGTTCCTTTGCGTTTATATAATTTAGATTCAAGGGGGCTTATTACAGACGAAAAGTTCACCTTACTTAATATAAATGGTATTATGGCGGGTGGAGCCAACGTTGGGGCTTTTAAAAAAGATTACTTCACTGCCGAGGAGTTCTGGGAAGAAAAAGGGATAATGGACTACATCTATTCCGTAGCACATTCAGATTTTGGGACTCATGTGGTTTATAATACTTTTTTGATTTATTGGATGAAAGTTTTCGGTAATCATGATTATTCTTTGCGTTTACCTGGAGTTCTTTTTAATCTCTTAAATATACTACTTGTATTTTTTCTGGTTTATAAGTATTTCAAGAACTACTGGGCGGCTTTCTTAGCGGCTCTTTTGTTAGCAATAGACCCATTAAATATTGCACAGAGCCATATTGCCCGTAGTTATCCTTTATCCTTTTTATTGATTACTCTTAGTACAGAGTTTTTCATTCGGCTTGTATCTGGTAAAGATTCTGTCAAGAACTTTGTTATTTATGGTGTGCTTATTGGTCTGAGTATGCTCAACCATTATATTAACTTTTTTGTGCCTTTAGGTCACGCTCTTATTTTTCTGTTTCTACAAGGGAAAAATGCAAGATTATGGAAAGCTTTCCTGCTTATTGCCGTAGCAAATGTTGGCCTTATGGTTTACTGGTTAAATTGGGGTGGAGGATATACAGCGTTCGATTTTTTGAGGGGAAAAAATGAGCTGCACAAGTCAATCGCCGAGGATGCCTCAAATGAGCTTAGTAATACTTTCCAAAAAGCTACACCGGAGCTTATTATAAAAAGATCTATTGGGCTATTTTTTGATATTGGGGTATTTGGCCATGGTTTGTTTAACAAACTTAATGGTGTGAAAGATTTCATTTCTTCTATTTTAATCTTTCTCATTCTAGCATCTGTTCAAAGAAAAGTACCGTCTAGTGTTTATATTAAGGCTTTATTTTTGCTTATTATAGTAGGTCTCTTATTTGTAAATAGAGTCAACATATTCGGTGTTGTCGGCTCCGTAGCTATACTTTATGCAGTGTATTATGCATTATTACAGCTATGGGAATATTATAAATTACGCTCTTTGCGTGGGGGCTTTATTTTGCTTTCTATGGGTGTGATTATGTTGGTATTACCAATTGTTTTTGTAATGCAAGAGGCTTTTTCTAGCGGCACTAATACCAGCTTAACTCATCGTTACATTGGAAATGCCTCACCTTTTGTAGTAATTTTAATAGGGGTTGGAGTAGTGGCTGCATGTAGGAAATCAATTTTGGTTGCCGGACTGTTTTGCTTTGTAGCCATTATGCAATACGCTCCCATTAAAGAAAGAATTGTGGGATACTATAACGATGAGTCGGAATACAACGCCTTTTTTGTACCTGCAAGGGTGTATAATCCGTATATCACGGCCGCAAAAAAAGTTATGGATTTGGCTGTAGTAGGAGATACTTTGTACATTCCAGGTGGATATCGAGATAAATACCAAATTGGGTCCCAAAGAGAGGCATATAACGATTATAGGGATGCTCAGTATTTAAATGTTTATTTTCCCAAAGATTATAAACTGGTGCAGCATGTATATATAGGAGAAAAGGATAAACTCTATCTGAAGAGAAGTAATGGAAGTAAAATCCTTATTTATGATTTCAAAGGTGATGAACGAAGATATTAAGTGTAATGAAAGTAAAAATTATTTCACCTGTTTATAACGACTGGGAAGCATATAAACTACTAATAAAACAAACAGTAGATTTACATAAAAATTCCAGTATAGAGTTTTCTTTTTTGGCTGTAGATGATTGTTCCAGTATAGAATATAATCCGCAGGATTTTGAGGGATATGATGTAAAGGTTATACATCTTATTAGTAACCAAGGTCATCAAAGAGCCATTGCCATTGGCTTATCTTATTATGCAGATCATAATGATGCAGATAAGGTTATTGTTATGGATTCAGACGGAGAAGACCATCCTCAGCATATTTTAGATTTGATAGGGAAATCAGAAGAAAATCCCGATAAGATAATATTTGCTAAAAGGAAGAAGCGGACTGAGTCCTTTATGTTCCGGATGTTTTATGTAGTTTATAAGTTTGTTTTTAAGGCACTCACAGGAAACGTTATAACATTTGGTAATTACAGTGTTATACCATCGCATAAGGTAAAAAAGCTGGCAAATGTGTCAGAGCTATGGAACAATTACCCGGGCGGAGTAATCAGGTCAAGACTCCAGTTTGATTCCATCCCTCTTGATAGAGGAAGGCGGCTGGCAGGTAAATCTAAAATGAATTTTACTTCTTTGGTCTTGCATGGAATGAGTGCGGTATCAGTATTCTTAGACTTTACAGCTGTGCGAATCTTACTCTTTGCCAGTATTATGGTTTCCTTTTCAGTTGTTGGGGTACTTGTAGCTCTTTATTTTAAGTTTGTTTTAGACCAGGCTACTCCTGGCTGGGCGACTAGTGTTGTGTCTGGCTTTTTGATAGTCTTTATGCAAGGTTTTTTTATTGCCTTGTTTATTCTTTTTATGGTATTGAGTTCGAGACGGTATAATAGTTTTATTCCTTATTTTGGATATAAAAAATTTATTGACACAGTAGAATAAGATGGATTTCGAAGCATATTTAATTTCGAAGAAAATAGACAAAGCCAATTTCTCTAAGGCAGAACCACAGCGATACGCAGAGTGGGAAGTGGAGTTTTCTCAAATGCATCCAGAAAGTTTTACAGCACAAAAAAAATTTTTATTGAACCAAATACGAAGGATGTATCTTTTACAACAAGCCAGTAAAAGTTAGGCTTTGTTGTTTGGAAGATTTACATTAAATTGCACGAAAATTTTACACTAATCAAGATATGAATTTCCCAGAAAATCTTAAGTACACAGAAGAGCACGAATGGGTGCTTGTTGAAGATGGTATTGCAATTATAGGTGTTACAGATTTTGCACAAAGTGAGCTAGGTGATATAGTTTTTGTAGAAGTAGAGACAGTGGGGGAATCATTAGGAGCAAATGACGTTTTTGGAACTGTAGAAGCAGTAAAAACAGTTTCTGATTTGTACCTTCCAATAGCTGGTACAATAGAAGAATTTAACGAAAAATTAAACGATCAACCAGAACTAATTAACAATGATCCTTTTGGCGAAGGGTGGATTGTAAAGATTAAGGCTGACAATCTTGCAGATTTGGATGGATTAATGGACTCTGAAGCATATAAAAGCCTAGTCGGACATTGATTTAATAATGAAAATATAAATAGCCCATTTTTTGGGCTATTTTTTTGAGAATATTTTATAGAACCATATCGGTACTTTAATGGATTTTTTGTTTAAGTCGGCTAAGATTGTTGACACCACTTCCGAATTCCACAATCTGGTAGTAGATGTTTTAGTTAAAGGGGGAGAGATAAGTGAAATTAGTCCTTCAATAGAACCTAACAATGCGTATACTGTGATAGATGCTAGTGGATTGTGTCTTTCGCAGGGTTGGGTAGATGTAGGTACGCATTATAAAGATCCTGGCTATGAATGGTTAGACGACCTTCATTCTTTAAGCAAGGCAGCAGCTGCCGGTGGGTTTACTCACCTGTTGGGTTTTCCGAACACATCGCCTGTGGTGCAAAACAAGGAAGCACTAGGTTATTTCCGTAACTTTAGTAATACATCTGCTGTAAAGCTTTCTAACCTGGCGGCTGTAACTAGAGATTGTGGCGGAGCAGAGTTTACAGATATGATAGACTTGAAAACCGGTGGAGCTATTGGTTTTTCTGATGGTAAGGCGGTTATTCACAATTCTGATATTTTTCTGAAAGCATTGTTATACCTCTCTGTATTAGATACAGTTTTGGTTGTAAAATCAGAAGATAAGTACTTGAGTATGTATGGGCAAATGCACGAGGGATACACAAGTACACTTTTGGGAATGAAAGGTTTACCAGCTGCAGCGGAAGAATTGATGATTATTAGAAATTTAAAACTTCTGGAGTATTCAGGTGTTAAGTCTGATTTGCCAGTGTTACATTTTTCAACTATCTCTACGGAAGGTTCTGTACAATTAATTAGGGAAGCCAAAAGTAAAGGTTTGCCTGTATCATGTGATGTGGCTGCACACCATTTGGTGTTTGAAGATAACGCCCTTCTTGGTTTTAATACTAATTTTAAGGTGTATCCACCATTTAGGGAAACAAATGATATTAATGCCTTAAAGGCAGGTCTCATAGATGGAACGATAGATTTTGTGGTGTCTGACCACAATCCGTGGGATGAAGAGCATAAAACTTTAGAGTTTGATGCTGCTGAGTTTGGTGCTGTGGGTTTACAAACAGTGTTTCCTGTACTTAATGGAATTTTGGGAACAGAATCTGCTGTGGCCAAGTTAGATTTAAGGGCGAAGGAAGTTTTCCGTATAAAAAGGCAAGCCATTTCAGTGGGTGTAAAAGCCGACTTTACCTTGTTTAGTGATAGTTCTGCTTATACTTTTGGTGTTGAGAAGATTGTATCTAAAGCAAAAAATAGTCCTTTTATCGGAAAGGAATTAAAAGGAGAGGTTAAAGCCATTTTTTCAAATGGGATTTTAAAGAAAGTAAATGAATAGGAAGATTGTACTAAGGTATTCGCTGATTTTTGGACTCATTTCGGGGTTTGTTAGTTTTCTTTTTTTCTTGGCAATGTATTTTTCCATAGAAAATCCTTTAAATAGCAGGCGACCAGATATAGGAATCAGCATAATTTTTATAGCCGCAGCCATTTGGTATTACAGACGGTCCAGAGGTGGTTTTTTGCATTTTTATGAAGGGTTTTCGGTTGGTTTTTTAACCAACATTATTTCAGCATTGTTAACTGGTATTTTACTATACCTTTTTGTGACCTTTATTGATGGAGCTCCGTTTGACCAATGGTTGGAAGGAAGTAAGCAAATGCTGATAAATGATAGGGAGAGGAGTAAAGAACTTATGAATGAGCAGACATACCAGAACCTGTTAAAGTCATTTGAAGTTAGGAATCCATCGGTAATCATTTTTGATGAATTAATGTTTAAACAGCTTGCCATTATTGCCATAAGCTTATTAAGTATGGCTTTAAGGAAGCTAAGACCAAGTTAATATTATGGAGAAAATTTCTACTGCACGTGTTGCCTTAAAATGGGGACTAGTTATGGGAATAGCCCTTACAGCTGTGTACATAACTTTATACGTACTTAATATTTTTAAGTTTCCCTGGTATGTTCATATGGGCATTGTTGTCCTTTTTGTAGGCGGCATTTACATGGCTCTAAATGAGTTTAAAGGGCTAAATAGAGGGTTTATGAAGTTTGGTGAAGCCTTCGGGTTAGGCATGCTCACTGTTTTTACATCTAGTATTATATCCTCAAGCATAGATTTTGTTTACAGGAGTTTTATAGATAAAACAGTAAATGATAAGCAAGTGGAAATTGTGACAAGGGAGTATGAGGCTATGGGCATTTCTGCTGAAACTTCAGAGGCCATGATTGAGCAAGTTTCGATGATGTTAAATTCCCCACTTGGTTTGTTGGTTTCTATTGGGACATTTTTGTTTATAGGACTTATTGTTTCCGTTATAATGGCGGCCGTAATGCGTAAGGACGAACCGCTTTATTAATTTATGTGGAGTATATTTAGAAAGGAATTTGCCGGTTTTTTTAATTCGCTCATAGCCTATGTGGTCATTGGGGTGTTTTTACTCTTGGTCGGGCTACTTTTTTGGTTCTATCCGGAAAGCAATATTTTGGATTATGGTTATGCCGAGATGGATTCATTCTTTTCATTGGTTCCGTACATTCTTTTATTCTTTGTACCGGCTGTAACCATGAGGATGTTTTCAGAAGAAATTAAATCTGGTACGCTAGAGTTACTACTGACTAGGCCCTTAAGTTTGTGGCACATTATTGTCGGTAAATATTTTGCATGTGTTGTTATAGTGTTGTTGGCATTGGTACCTACAGTGGTGTATTATGTAAGTATCTATTTTTTAGGTAATCCGGTAGGCAATATAGATTCGGCAGTGGTATTTGGGTCTTATTTTGGCTTATTGCTTTTAGCCTCTGTTTATGCGGCAATAGGTCTTTTTATGTCGTCACTTACAAAGAACCAAGTTGTCGCTTTTTTGTTAACGGCTGCTTTGGGTTTTGTTTTGTTTTCTGGCTTTAGTCAGGCGGCGTTGTTGTTTTCCGGGGACTTATATTATTATTTATCATTCTTTAGCTTATCTACTCATTACTCTTCACTGGGCCGTGGTTTTATAGATAGCAGAGATGTTGTTTTTCTTGTAAGTGTCTCTATAATTTTTCTTGTGTTTACTTTTTTGGCTATAAATAGGATTAGAAAATGATTTCTCTTAAAATTTTTCATGTTAATGCGTTCAGCAATGAGGACTTTAAAGGAAATCCTGCGGGAGTTGTACCTTTAGAGTTTTGGCTTTCTGATGATTTGATGCAAAAAATTGCAAAGCAAAATAGTTTATCTGAAACTGCTTTTTTTGTAGAAACGTCTAGGGGCTTCAAGGTTAGGTGGTTTACACCTGAAATAGAAATAGACTTGTGCGGGCACGCTACATTAGCATCGGCGTACGTTTTATTTGAGTTAATAGGTTATGCCGAATCTAAAATTCTTTTTGAGTCTAAAAGTGGTGATTTGATTGTGACCAGAAAAGAAGGCAAATACTTTCTTGATTTTCCTGCCTACGAATCAGTAAAAGCAACGCTGGATTTTCCATTTGAGAAAGTCCTTGGAGTAAAACCGGTGGGTGTTTATCAAGCTAATGATGATTTATTAGTTGAAGTGGGGTCAATTGAAGATTTGGTGAAGATTAAACCAGATTTTAAGTTGCTTTCAAAGTTGGACTGCAGAGGTGTGATTGTTACCTGTCAAGGTGGGGCTGGAGATTTTTCGTGTCGGTTTTTTGCACCCAAGCTAGGTATAAATGAAGACTCGGTTACTGGTTCTGCGTTTAGCAAACTGTTACCTTTCTGGGCTAATCGTTTAGGAAAGAATACCTTCTTTGCGGAGCAATTATCCGAGCGAACAGGAAAGGTTTACGGAGAATACTTAGGAGATAGGGTGGTGATTGGTGGAGATGCACTTCATTTTTTAAGTGGGGAGATTTTTATAAAGGGTTAGTTTCCTTAAAATCAATAGATTTTCTCCCATTTACTTGACAACCCCCCCTTGGATGTTGTACCTTTGGGGTCTTTCGTAGCTCGGCTAGTTTTTACCGGGCAATTTTATACTGTAAAAAATTCCAATGAAATTATCAGCATTTAAGTTTGATTTACCTAATAGTTTAATTGCCCAACGCCCGTATGAGGAGCGTGATGGAGCCAGAATGATGGTTTTGCACAGAAAAACTGGAAAAATTGAGCATAAAAAATTTACCGATCTTATAGACTATTTTGGAGAAGGTGACGTAATGGTTACTAATGATACCAAAGTTTTCCCTGCTAGGTTATACGGTTCTAAAGAGAAGACAGGAGCGAAGATTGAGGTGTTCTTATTGCGTGAGCTAAACAGAGAAATGCGTCTTTGGGATGTTTTAGTAGATCCGGCTAGAAAAATAAGAGTAGGTAACAAGCTGTACTTTGGAGAGAGTGATTTGGTAGCAGAAGTTATAGATAATACTACTTCCAGAGGGCGTACTATCCGTTTCTTGTTTGATGGGAATCACGAAGAAATGATGCAGGCTATCCATGAGTTGGGTGAGACTCCAATACCAAAAGATGTTTTACAACGTGAGGTAGAAGACATAGATGCTGAGAGATTCCAAACTATTTTTGCGGAAAAAGAGGGTGCAGTAGCTGCCCCTATTGCTGGGATGCACTTTACTAAGAATATAGTAAGGAGAATGGAGATAAAAGGTGTTGACTTTGTGCCGCTTACGCTTCATATTGGAATCGGAACTTTCCGTCAGGTAGAGGTAGAAGACTTAACTAAGCATAAAACAGATTCTGAGAACTTTGTTATACCCGAAACAACATGCGATGCCGTTAATAGGGCTATTGGTGAAGGAACAAGAATATGTGCTATAGGAAATACGCCTTTACGTGCTATGGAATCATCGGTTTCTGCTAATAATAGACTTAAGCCTGTAGATAATTCATGGACAGATAAGTTTATTTTTCCTCCATATGATTTTAAAATTGCAAATAGCTTGTTAACCAACTTCCATTTGCCAGAATCAATTTTATTGATGACAACTGCAGCTTTTGGAGGATACGAAACCATTATGGAAGCTTATCAGGTGGCTATCAAAGAGAAGTATAAGTTTTTTACTTATGGTGATGTTATGCTAATTATCTAGGAATTATTCTATAGTGAAACTATATTTGAAGTGCCTAACGGCACTTTTTTTTATGCCAAGAAAATACGCAATACTGGTAGCAGGTGGAACAGGCTCACGTATGGGTGCCAATATTCCTAAACAATACTTAAGTTTAGGCGGGAAGCCAATTTTGGTCCGAACTATAGAAAAGTTTCTGGCTATCACAGATTGCCAGATTGTCTTAGCTATTTCTGAAGGAGCAACTCACTTTTGGGATGAAATAAAGGAAGAGTATTTTGCTAATGAAGAACGTATACGGATGGTTTTTGGAGGAGATACACGTTTTCAGTCGGTAAAAAATGCATTAGATAGCATAAGTACGGAAAGTGGGCTTGTGGCTGTACATGACGCTGTTCGTCCTTTTGTTGGTTCTCAATTAATACAGGATTGTTTTGAAATGGCAAGCCAATTAGGCAATGCTGTACCCTGTGTGGACTCTAAGGACTCTGTACGTTTTGTTGATGGGGGAATGAATAAGGCAGTCGATAGGGCTTTTGTGAAATTGGTACAAACGCCTCAAACTTTTACTCTGCAAGTATTAAAGAAGGCATATGCAGCCCCTTATGAATCATTTTATACAGATGATGCCTCGGTAGTGGAGCATGGTGGTTACACTATTAATCTTTTAATGGGTGAGTATTCCAACATTAAAATCACTACTCCGGAAGATATGCGAGTAGGGGAGTTACTTTTAGAATGCTAAAGCCCGAATTTCAACGAGCTTTAGCGTTTCCTTACTGTTTGGGAGCGATTTCTAGAACATCTGGGCTTACCTTGTCTTTGAATCTCTCAAAGTTTTTATTGAACCTGTCTGCTAATTTTAAACTTTCTGTATGGTAATCCTCTTTGTTTTGCCAGGTATTGCAGGGATTTAAAAGCTGGGAAGGTACTCCAGGGCAGCTTAAAGGGATTTCTAATCCAAATACCGGATGAGTGCTGGTAATAACGTCTTTTAACTGGCCGCTAAGTGCAGCATTGATCATTGCTCGGGTATAGGATAGTTTTATACGGTTTCCTACGCCATATCCACCTCCTGTCCAGCCTGTGTTCACCATCCATACATTCACTTCGTTCTCCTTGATTTTTTCTCCAAGCATTTTTGCATAAGTGCTAGGAGGCAAGGGTAAAAAAGGAGCTCCAAAGCATGTACTGAATGTAGATTTTGGTTCGGTGATACCTTCTTCTGTGCCCGCTATTTTGGCTGTATAGCCACTTAAAAAATAAAACATAGCTTGTTCCGGAGTTAACCTACTTATGGGCGGCAGTATACCAAACGCATCGCAAGTTAAGAAGAAGATATTATTTGGTTGGCCAGCAACGGAAGGTATAACTGCATTTTCTATATATTCTATTGGATAGCTTACCCTCGTGTTTTCTGTAATTTTTTTACTTGAAAAGTCAATTTCATTAGAGTCTCCTACAAAAGTTACATTTTCTACTAAGGCATTACTTCTTATTGCTGCAAAGATTTCTGGTTCTTTGTCGGCTGATAAGTCAATTACTTTTGCGTAACACCCACCCTCAATGTTAAAAATTCCATTCGAGGTCCATGCATGTTCATCATCTCCAATTAAGCCACGATTTGGGTCAGCACTTAAAGTGGTTTTCCCAGTGCCACTTAAACCAAAGAAAATAGCCACATCCCCTTTTTGGCCAATATTGGCACTACAGTGCATAGTCAATATATTTTTCTCAATGGGAAGTAGGTAGTTTATTATAGTAAACATTCCCTTTTTTATCTCTCCGGTATAGCCGGTACCACCTATAAGTACGGTTTTATGCTTTAAGGAGATAACTGCAAAGTTTTCTTGTCTTGTTCCATGTATTTCCGGATAAGCTTTAAAGTTAGGAGCTTGGATAATCTGCCACTCTGGTTTAAAGTTCGTACGTTCCTGTTCTGTGGATTCTATGAACATATTGTGGACAAACAAGTTACTATCCGGCAGTTCATTAATAACATTAAGTGGAATACGGAAACCGCCTTCTGCCCCTACATAAACGTCTCTGGACCACACATTATCTTTGTTGTCTAAATATGTTAATATATCAGCTTTTAGTTTTAAGAAGTATTTTTCTTCAATGGGAATATTGAATTCATTCCAATCTATAATGTTTTCAGAAATTTCTTCTTTTACAAAAAACTTGTCTTTAGGACTTCTACCCGTAAATTTACCTGTGTTTACAGTTAAAGCTCCAGAGCTACTTATAACCCCCAGATTTAAGTTTAGTGCTTGTTCTTTCAGTTGTTCAGGAGCTAGGTTTTTGTGTATACCTACCTTTTTTAAGTGATTTTGAGTGTCCATTTTGTCTAAGGTTTGTTGAAGAATTGTATAATTGTCAAAATTGGTATTGTGCAAAGTAAGCGTTTACTTCTAATAAAATAAAGTATTGTGATTTAATTATTTTTTTTATTATTTATTTTAGTTGTTATTTTATTAAATATCTGATTTATAGTTATATGGGTGTTTTGTGTTTGGGCTTATATATTTTATGATTACTTTTTTTAAACGTAAATTTTTATTTTGAATATGAGAAAAGTTATAAAATTAACTTTTGTTTTGCTTCTGGTAATCTTACTTATTCTGGTAGTATTTACTACTTGGATTTCTCGCAAAGATTATCAAGAATCTAAGCACTATAAATTGTGGAAAGAGAATTTATCGGTATATAATTTCTCTGACTCTAATGGTGCTTATGAGATTGGTTGGGCTCTAGTAAATATTACTCCTGATAGTGCTGTACCTTTGGCTGGTTATGGAAAACGTAAGGGGGTACATTTTAGTACTGTGCATGATTCTATCTTTGTTCGTTCAATTGCTGTAGGTGCAGGTGACAAAGTAGTTTATTTGGTTTCTGCCGATTTACTGTTTATACCACCAAAAGTTATTTCTGCAATAAAGCCTTTGTTAAAAGGAACTGGTGTGTCTGTAGAAGATATTCATTTTTCCGCTACGCATTCACACAGTAGTATCGGTGGGTGGGAAAATACACTTACAGGTGAGCTCTTCGGAGGGGAGTACAATCCAGCTATAGTGGAGATGCTGTCTCAAAGATTTAAGACAGCCATTTTACAATCCAAATCTAGCATGGCGAAGGGTCGTATTTTTTATTCTGAGGTGGTGGACTCACTTGATGTTAGGTATAGATTAAAGATAGAATCTGGAGTTAGGGATACTGAGCTTCGTTCTCTCACATTTAAGAAAAACGATGGAGGGGTGGCTCATTTACTTACCTATTCTGCACATAATACTGTCCTAAGCGACAAAAATGTAATGCTTTCGCGTGATTATGCGGGAGCTGTGGTTGATTCACTGCTGCCTCATTTTGGGGTATATATGTCAGGTGCCGTAGCAGGCATGGGACCCGTCGAAACTGGAGAAACAGAATATGAAGAAGTTATAAACCAAGCCAGTGGTGTACTAGATCATTTTTTAGCTCGTGAAGAAAAAGAGTTGTCTGGCGGCATTGTTTCTGGTCTAATAGAAATACCGTTGCCAGAGCCATCTGCAAGATTAACAAAGAATTTTGGTCTTAGACCATGGGTTTTTAGGAAGTTTTTTGGAGACTACAAGGCATATATAAAGGTCACAAAAATAGGAAATGTTCTAATGCTGGGTATGCCTGCCGATTTTTCTGGTGAAATAATGGTTGAATTAGATGCCTATGCCAAAAGTAAAGGTTTAGATCTAATAATTACCAGCTTTAATGGTGGTTATATTGGATATGTGACACATGATAGAATTTATGATTCTGGAGTGTACGAAACTACTACCATGTCTTGGTATGGATACCAGTTAGGAGGATACTTTACTCAAATATCCAAAGATATTATCGACAAATTAAGATAGGTATTAGATAGCTTTACTAGCTAATAATTGTCCAGAAACTTGCAAGATTAGTTTGCCATAAAAATGTTACGGCTTTTCGTGATTACTCTAAAATGAATCTACAAAAGCAATATATGGAAATGTAAAGAGGCTGCCTTCTGGCAACCTCTTTGGTGTATTAGTTTGGCTTTAATGTTTCCAAAACAGACATAGCTGTAAGGTTCACAATTTCCCTTACCGTAGCTCCAAGTTGTAGTACTTGTATTGGCTTTTTCAAACCTAAAAGTAAAGGTCCAACTTTTTCTATTCCTGCTACCTCTTTCAATAAGTTGTACGCAATATTTGCCGAAGATAGGTTCGGGAAGATTAATACGTTGGCTGGGCCGTCTACAAGTTTAGAGAACGGATGGTGTTCTTTTAGTAAATCACTATCAAAAGCCAAATGAGCCTGCATTTCTCCATCTACTATCATTTCAGGATGTTTTTTCTGTAAGATAGAAACCGCTTTTCTAAGTCTCATTGGAGCTGGACCATTGGCTACAGAACCAAAGTTAGAATAGGTCACAAACGCAATTCTTGGTTTGATATTCAAACGTTCTACCGTTTGGGAAGTACGTTCTGCTATTTCTACAAGGTCTTCTACTTCTGGGTCAAAATTGATAGTGGTATCCGCCAGGAAAATAGGGCCAAAGCGGCTCATTAAGATGTACATACCAAAAATTTTATTGGTATCATCTGCTGGTCCTACTACTTGTAGAGCAGGTTTTATGGTATCTGGGTAATTACGGGTCATGCCACCAATCATGGTATCTGCCAAACCTAATTTTACCATTAAACAGCCATAATAAACCCTTTTAGTTGCTAGATATTTGGCATCAATAGCAGTTAAGCCCTTGCGTTGACGTTTCTCAAAAAGAAAATCTGAAAACTGAACCAATCTTTCTTCTTCTTCTTGACCAGAAGGATTTCTTGGGTCAATTATTTCTATCTCATCAGATAAACGTATACTGTTTTCTTTGACTAATTGGTTTATCTTTTCCTTGTTACCAAGTAAAATAGGAATAGCAATTTTATCTTCTATAACCTGCTGCACGGCTTTTAGAACCGTAATGTTTTCGGCATCGGCATAAATCACTTTCTTTTGATTTTTCTTAGCCTTGGTCATTATAACCCTTGTAAGCGTATTGTCTTGACCCAATCTTTTGGTCAATTGTATTTCATACGCTTCCCAATCTTCTATCGGATGTTTGGCTACTCCTGTTTCTATAGCTGCTTTTGCCACGGCTACAGATACGGCCGTTATAAGTCTAGGGTCTACCGGTTTCGGGATGATATAGTTTTTGCCAAACGATAGGTTTATCTCGCTGTAGGCTAAGTTTACCATATCTGGTACTGGTTTCTTTGCAAGATCCGCTAAGGCTCTCACAGCAGCCAATTTCATTTCTTCGTTAATTTCGCTTGCACGCACGTCTAAAGCACCTCTGAAAATGTAAGGGAAGCCTAGTACGTTATTAACCTGGTTAGGATAATCTGACCTACCTGTGGCGATAATAATATCTTCTCTTGCTTCGGTAGCATCCTCATAAGATATTTCCGGAGTAGGGTTAGCAAGAGCAAATACTATACAGTCTTTAGCCATGGTTTTTACCATTTCTTTAGATAATACATTGCCTTTTGATAAACCAACAAATACATCAGCACCGTTTACAGCCCCTTCGAGTGTTGTCTCCGCTGGAAGGTTATCATTGGCAAACTCACTTTTTTTGCCGTCTAGGTTTGTACGTGAAGGATGTATAAGACCTTTGGAGTCAAACATGAAAATGTTCTTTTTGTCTGCTCCAAGTGCAGTATAAAGTCGGGTACATGAGATAGCCGAAGCCCCAGCACCGTTTATAATAATTTTTACTTTAGAAAGGTCTTTTTTTACCAGTTCTATAGAATTAAGTAATGCAGCAGCAGAGATGATGGCCGTACCGTGCTGGTCATCGTGCATTACTGGGATATTAAGCTCTTTTTTTAGCCTTTCTTCTATCTCAAAACACGCAGGTGCAGAAATATCCTCTAGGTTTACACCTCCAAAAGTAGGCTCCATAATTTTTACGGTGCGTACAAATTCGTCTACATCTTTGGTGTCAAGTTCTATATCAAAAACATCTATATCGGAGAATATCTTGAAAAGTAAGCCTTTTCCTTCCATTACTGGTTTTCCCGCCATGGCACCAATATCTCCTAAGCCCAATACAGCCGTACCGTTACTAATTACAGCCACAAGGTTCCCTTTGGCAGTATATTTATAAGCATCATCCGGGTTTTCTTGTATAGCTAAACAAGGCTCAGCTACTCCCGGGGAGTATGCAAGTGATAAGTCCCTTTGGTTAGCATATTCTTTGGTCGGAATAACTTCTATTTTCCCTGGTCTGCCTTTGGCATGATAATGAAGTGCTTCCTCTTTAAGGTTTTTCTTTGAACTCATATTTGTTAAAAATCTATATTCCTTTGGTATTTTAAAACTTTTGCAAGTTCGTACAATTATACGATAATACCCATTATTAATTCGTTGTTTTGTAGAATAAGCTATCTTTTTTTATCTTAAGTATATTTAGAAAACAATCTGATTTGTAGTCTTAAACGTAGAATCTGGTTTAGAAATTTGTAAGAAACAAAATACTGTTAAATGTAAGCAAAATACTCCCATGGCCTTACGATTACGAGGCTCTAAAGTTTGTATTTATAGCATTTTGTAGTATCAGGCAGATTAATTTGTATTTCGGGTTTAAATAGTACTTTTACAAAAAAAACTGACAAACAATGGAATTAGGAGCGTTTTCTGTGAGCCTAAGTGTTAAAGACTTGGCTGCGTCTAAAGAATTTTATGAAACTTTGGGTTTTACTGTTTTTGCAGGAAGTATGGAAAGCAAGTACTTGATTATGAAAAATGGGAGCACCCTCATTGGGCTATTTCAAGGTATGTTTGAGGGTAATATGCTTACATTCAATCCGGGTTGGGATAATAAGGCTCAGAACCTAGAGAAATTTGATGATGTGAGGTCAATACAACAGAAGTTAGTAGATGCGGGGAAGACTATTGTGAATCCTGCAGACGTAAACTCTTCCGGCCCCGCACATTTTATGGTGGCTGACCCTGACGGTAATCTTATCTTGTTTGACCAACACAGATAAAATAAGAAAAGCCCCTTTTGGGGCTTTATTCTTGAGTGGGCTTAAGAGCTTATTTCGCTACTTCGATGTTTGCCTCGTATGAGTTTATGGTTTTACCTTTCATACCATCTATAACTTTTTTCACATCACGGTGTGGGACTTCTACAAAACTAAATTTATCATACATATCTATCTGACCAATAACACGGCCAGGGATACGAGCTTCTGAAGCTATTGCACCTACAATATGGTTAGGAGAAACATTGTCTTTGCGACCAAGGTTAATGAAAAGCCTGGTCATACCTTCCTCGGCTACTCCACTTTTCTTTCTTTCGCGGAATCCTCCGTTTCTGTCACCAAATCTATCTCCACCTCTGTCAGAGCTTCTGTCATTTCCTTTTCTGTCTCTAGGATTTCTGTCTCTAGAACCAAAGCTAGATGATTCAGAACGGCCTCTGGTACTTCTACCCTCATCTGAGATATCATCATCTCTAAAATTAGATTTACGTACACCGCCCATTTGCATACGCATAAGAGCAGATACAATTTGGTGCGTATAAATACCTTCTTCTTTTAGCTGGTCCACAATAGCCTCATATTGTGCATTGTTTTCGTCTTGGATGTTCTCCTTGATTTTCTCAATGAATTTGGCATTGCGTGATTTTTCCATATCAGCTGTAGTAGGAACTTTTCCTTGCGGAATAGCTACTTTGGTATAATGTTCTAGGTCACGCATACGGTTGCGATCACGTTTTGTTATGAACAAGAACGCTTTTCCTAGTTTTCCAGCACGACCAGTTCTACCAATACGGTGTACATAATACTCCAGGTCCATTGGAAGGTCATAGTTGAATACTGCATCTACCCCGCTTACATCAATACCACGAGCGGCCACATCAGTAGCTACGAGTATTTTTGTGTTTCCATTACGGAATTTGTTCATCACCTGGTTACGGGCAGCTTGGCGTAAGTCACCGTGTAGGCCTTCTGCAGCATATCCATTTGCTTGGAACTCTTCTACAACCTCGTCTACTTTGGACTTCGTGTTACAGAAAACTAACATGAGCTGTAGGTCGTTTACATCAATCAAGCGGCTCATCAATTCAAACTTAGCCTCTCTTTTAACTAAGAAGTAACTTTGCTCAATGTTGTTGTTTGTGATTTCTTTTCTTGTAACTTTTACAATTTCAGGATCTTTCTGGAATTTCTTTGTGATATTCAAGATGTCCTTAGACATTGTAGCAGAGAAAAGAACGGTTTGTCTTTCTTCTTTAGCATGTGACAAGATAGTCTCAATATCTTCACGGAAGCCCATGTTCAACATCTCATCGGCCTCATCAAGGATAACCATAGAGATATTGTCTAATTTAAGCGTTTTACGCTCAATATGATCCATCACCCTTCCTGGTGTACCTACTACTATTTGCGTACCTCTTTTTAGGTTGGCAAACTGTCTTTCATAAGACTCTCCACCATATATAGCCGATACTAAAAGTCCTTTTTTGTATTTTGCTAGAAGCGTAATTTGTTCTTTTACCTGAAGGGCCAACTCACGTGTTGGACAAAGTATAAGTACTTGAGTGCTTCTGTCATCTGCATTTACGTGTTCTATGGCAGGTATACCAAATGCAGCGGTTTTACCTGTACCGGTTTGAGCTTGACCAATTACATCTCTTCCTGAAAGTACTACTGGAATAGCAGCTGTTTGGATTGGTGTAGATTCGGTGAAACCCATTTCTTCTACCGCATTAAGGATATATTCCGAAATAGGTAGTTCTGAAAACTTTAAAGTTTGCATAACATTACTTTCTTAGCTACTCCGCTAAGTAGCCAACATTGCTTTTATAATAAATTTCTTGAGGCGATTGCGACACGCCCTTACGTGAACATCACGGATCGATTTCCGTTTCCTGCTCTGAAGGGTAAAAAAATTAAAAGGTTTGAAATCCTTTTGCCAACGCAGAGTGCCGAACGGATAGTTCGATTTACGGGTGCAAAAGTACGGACTTATTTTTAAAGTAGAAGAGCGGTTTTGAGATATTCTTGAATTTGTGCTATATCCTGTTGTTATTTTTCTAATTTTTAAGTTTATTTGTGGATTTTGATGTTTTTTTAATGTTGGAAGGGCTTAAGATATGATCGATTATACAATTCGGTAAAAGCCTATATGATTTGACTCAAAAGAAACTTGAAGAGTTGAAAAGGAAATTCCCATTTGAATTGGAGATAATATTTGCTCGTGATTACTACCCGAAGCCACCTATTTGAGATAGAAAAGCAATTAATATCAAATATGCTTGTCTGGTCGAGCGAAGACGAGACCCGAACATCTCGACTACGCTTGATGTGACATGACGTAAATCTATGGTGCCTATCTATCTGGTCGAGCGAAGACGAGACCTGTACTAATCAATAATTCAGCTCTGGACTCATTCATCTTTCTTCTTCAATGAAGGGCGAAAATTGAAATTTCCTAAAGAATCTACTTGTTTTCCAAATTTTAAGAACCATAATTTAATGCATGCTCTTTAAAAGGGAAACCAACAAATTCTTTTGATAATCAGTACATTTTACTGAAAAAGGGAGATTCAGACGTAAATAATTATCTCCGTTTTCTGGAAGAAGAGCTTGAGCGACTATTTGAAGAACTACGACTGTTGGATGTAGAACGACTACTTTTAGGCCCAGATTTAGAAGACGGCTT
>CAZBAV010000063.1:0-24599 GCA_964489955.1 uncultured Lacihabitans sp.
CCGCACGCCCTGCAGCTGCGGGGGCGTGCGGTCAAAATACCCAAAGACCACCAGTGCCATATAGCCCGTAAATAAAGTCATGAGCAAGGCAGAGCCGTAGAAGCCAAGGAGCCGTGTAGTGGGAATTAAGAGCAGGAAAGACGTGAGCAGCTCGCTGCCGGGAATCAGCCAGACAAGTGGGGCTTTAGACCAGGCGGGTAGCTCCTGTGCGTTTAACTGCCTTCTGAACTCCTCTATGTCCATGAGTTTTGCGACGGCGGTATAACAAAATAAAATTATGAGTGCCGTAGCCATCAGCGATAAAAGCTTTTCTGTTTTCATACTGTTTAAGTTTATGCAGGATGTGCCTGCAGGGTACCGGAGGACAGCTGCTTTTGAAAAAACCGCTTCTTTCGGCCGGACCACTGCACCGATACCCTAAGCAGGACACCCAATAGGGAGGCTCTTCATGCCTTGTTTTACAATTGGCTGGGATAATTAATTACCAGTCACTTATGTCATTACAAAATTGAGTATGAAACAGATCTTCTAATAGGAAAATATGACAGGGAAATGGTGTTTATGGTCTCTTATTTGTAATATTTTACGTTTTGAAGAATTTAGCATGGGCAGCACGCAGGGTACTCTCATCGTTAAAGCCACAGCGGAGGTACAGCTGATTGAAGGAGGACTTCTCTTTATTTTTTAAATAGTGAGCCTTCTGCAGGCGTTTATGCCGGAGAAATCTTGCGGGTGAAATACCAAACTCCCTCAAAAAAGCATATCGCAGGTTCCATTTGTACACCCCGGCTTCTTTGGAAAGCACCTCGGGTTTCAGATCGGGGTCTGTAAAGCCGGAAATAACACGGGCTCTTGCCTGATAGATGGGTTCGGCTGCCCGCTTCTGCAAGGAGGAATGATAACCGGATAGTGCCTTAGCGAAATAGTAGCTGAGCTGCCGCCGCCCTAAAACGGTATTCCGGTCGAGGTTCAGATAAATGCTTATAAGCTGCTTTTCTACGTTCGGTCCGGGCGGACATGCCGGATAGTTATGATTTCCGAATACCGTAAAACGGGGAAACTGACGGAGAAGGTCGCTGATCCACTCCGGTGAAAAACAAACGCATAAGCCTGCATGAAAGCCCGGTTCCAACTGCACTTTATACCGTCCCGAAGGCTGGCGGAAGAACAGGCAGGAGCCCGCGTTTACCCTGTTCTGATAAAAGCCCTCGTTACTGCGGAGGTACAGGTCTCCTTTTCGCATGAAAATAAGGAAAAAAAGTTCTTCATGCAGCTCATAGTGCAGCTCAAAAGGGGGACTGGTACGGAGTTCGAAGGCATCGACCTGAAAGGAATCAAAATGGAGTTTCTGGATCAGAAAATCGGATTGCTGAAACAGATAATGTTGCATTTCTGTGGCACTCTGCAAGGGGTACTGACACGAGGCAGAAAGGCCGCTGTCTGTCTCTAAAGGCGGATGGGGGAAGAAAAGTGTATAGGGTTTGTTCATAACCTGCCGGGTTTATTTTAGTGAAATGGTATACACAAGCAGTGGCCTTAAGTGTGTATGCCCGGCTGGAAATAAAGCGGTTACAATTGAAAGTTAGGCAATTAAATTCAAAAGTGCAAACCGGATGTAATAATCTGAAGGTTTAATGACGTGTACGGAACAGCTGCCGGGCGGGCAGCTGCTCCTATCCATTTTGTTTAAATCTCAGAGGCGGATCGGGGTTTAAACAGCTGTTCTTTGATAGGAGTATGTGAGAGAAAGACACGGTCATTTCCTGCGGGTGTACAGCTATGGAGAGTAGGGGAGCTTTTCGATATGGGTACGTGAAAAATTTAGTTTTATTTAGGGAGTATTTTTGTAACCACATAGATGAAAAATAAAGAAGGAGACATAGAGAAAATGGATTTTCACCACAGTAGCTATGTGAAGCATACTTGCATGCCTTGGGGCCTAAGAATTATCAATTGCACGTTAGTTAAGTACTAAAATGTACCTTATTCAGGTTTTAGAGACCGTTTGAGTCTGACGAAGTCGACGAAAGAGGTTATGCCTAGGCGTCCCCGCTAAAACCTATGTTTTTGCCCTACTTTTTCAAAAAAGTAGTAGTAAGGGAATAGTATGCTAGTAATAAGGTAATTATGCAACTGCTAGATTTTAAAGGTCACGATTTAGTAATCGTGCTCATTGCATTCGTCTTCACTTGTTTTCCAAGTAACTCTACTACAAATATAGTATATTAATAAATTAAATCCACCTTATAAAATACATTTTCAATTTAGGTTAGATAGCTCGAATTTTCTTGATTCCGGATGTAATTGAGTTTATGTAAGAATCATTCTTTTTACCTTTCCAAAGATCCAAGTTAGGGTTCTTAATCTATAAGATTTGAATGATACTGATTAGTTTTTAAAACCCTGTATTCTACAAAGTAAAGAAATATCATTGAATTAGAAACAAAAAATACCTTTCCATGAGTAAGTGGTGAGGTTTGTGGAATATTCTTAAAGTATTGTAAAAATGAACCTCTTAACCCTAAGAGTTTTTTTCATTGTCTGCTCCGCCAAACTCTTCCCCTCAAAGCCAAACGCTACCACATTTTTATAGGCTCTTATCTCCTGCTATAATTTAGGATTTAGATAAAATTCTAAAACTCAAATAGCATGGATAAGACTCAAAAAAACCTATCGTACTTTAAGTTACGGTTACAGGAATTGCTAAACAGCAGCTTTCCTGAAAAGGCTTCAGACAGAAAATTCATAGAGCAGCGGGCATCATGGGCTGCCAATGCGTATGAAGAAGCATTTTTATCTGGAAACAGCATCGATCAATGCGATGAAATAGCAAATTCAATCCTATTTCAGGAACTCCACTTTTCAAGATTCGACACCATTTTCCAAGTGGTTTGTAATGAGTTCGATTCCCTAATGATGGATGAGGAGTTACAACCCTTTGCGTTAAAAATGCTTAAGACTTGTCAACCAGTTTTTGATAACTATCATTTGACTGATGACTTTGCCTACAGCTTTGAATTCGACCAGCTGTATACTGAACTTACGGGAACGATAGCCATTTGGATTCAGGAAAATGGCCTACAATAAACGCTTTCATCTCCAACAAAACATTTATGCTCTAAGAACAGCTTTTCAACTTGAAAACGAAAAACGTTTAGCTACTCAGAGCGAAAGACTGCTAATGATGCAATACAGCGGATTTGGTGGTCTTAAATTCGTGCTGAACCCCATTGCGAATGAAATAGACATCAACCATTGGCGAAAGACTGAACACGATTTATTCCCGATCACACAGGAGCTCCACCAAATGTTAAAGGAAAATTCTGTGGACGATAAGCAATACCGCCGGTATGTGGACAGTATGAAGAGTTCGGTATTGACCGCATTTTATACACCTCCTGAAGTGATAAACGCTATTTCGTCTACATTGAGAGATAGCGGTCTGAACATTGATAAGTTCCTCGAACCCTCCGCAGGTATCGGATCTTTTATAAAGTCTTTTTCAGAAAATCAACAACCCCAGATTACCGCCTATGAAAAAGATTTGCTGACAGGTAAGATTTTGAAACATATTTACCCTGACAGCAAAATCCGTATAAGTGGTTTTGAGGAAATTCCGGAAAAGGAACTGAACACCTATGACGTCATTGCCAGCAATATCCCTTTTGGCGATACTTCCGTTTTCGACCTTTCGTATTCCAGAAGTAAAAACCCTGCCAAAATACAAGCTGTCCGAAGTGTTCATAATTATTTCTTTTTGAAAGGTACTGACACGCTTCGCAATGGGGGTATTTTGGCATTCATTACTTCGCAGGGTGTTTTGAATAGCCCTGTCAATCTTACCATTCGTGAAGCATTGATGAATGAGCATAAACTCGTTTCTGCAATCCGATTGCCCAACAATCTTTTTACCGAGTATGCAGGAACAGAAGTAGGAAGCGACTTGATTATCCTGCAAAAGAATATCGGGAAAAAATTATTGTCAAGACGGGAAATGATTTTTTGTGACACCCGCACAACTTCGGATGGATTGTCCACTAACGCATTACTCAGCAATCCGGCTCTGGTTGTTCATACCAAGTCCTATCAAGGGACAAATCCTTATGGTAAGCCCACAATGATTTATGAACATGAAAAAGGCATTGATGGCATCGCTGCGGATTTGAAACGAATGTTAGCAAAAGATTTTTCTGTTCATCTTAATATTGAACTTTACAAAGGAGAAAGAAACGTTGAGCCATTCGGACAAATTCCGGTAACACCTCCGGCAATTGCATCCGAAATTATTCAGCCGCAACAACCTCGATTTATACCACGTGCCAATGTGCAGAAAAGACCGCAGGAATTAAAGCAACTGAGCCTTTTCGACCTTTTTGAAAATGCGGACGAACCCGCAGCGATTATGCTTGCATCCAAAAAAGCCACACAAACTAAAAAGCATACTACTAAAAAACGAAGAACGAACGTAGGTCGTCAAACCGATTTGTTCAGCGGTGTGGATTTACCTTATGTACCACCGGTCTCAAATGGAACTACCCAGCCCAAAGGCAATAAACAAGAAGTCATCGGTGATCTGTTTTCACAAATAAATGGGAATGGCCAAGCTGATAAGCCAGCCGTTCCTAATACCCTTCCCGAACCTACAATATATAGCCAGGTATTGCAATCGTTCCACCGTAATGATTGCCTTGTAGTAGACAATGGTTGGGTAGGTCATTTGCAGAATGTGGATGCAGATGAAAAAACGGCAATATTCCACCCATTACAATTACCGTATTTACAGAAAGCAAGAGCCGAAGCGTATATCAGAGTGCGTGATATTTACCAACAGCTTTACAATAAAGAAGCTGAAAATCAAACTGAACACAAGCTTGAACGGGAAATGCTAAATAGCTTCTACGATGCTTTTGTGAAAAAGTACGGCAACCTAAATAGTGCCGATAATATCAAGCTTATTAAAACCGATAGTGCAGGCAAAGAAATTCCATTTCTTGAACGTATTGTTGGCGGTGTTGTACATAAGTCGGATATATTTCACCATAGAGTAAGTTTCTCTACAACCACCCTCGCAACGGATAATCCCGACGAAGCCTTATCTGCATCGCTGAATCGGTTTGGAACCGTGGATATGGAATACATGTCGCAGATCAGCGGCATGTCGGGCAATGAACTTAAAGATGCTCTTAAAAGCCGTATCTATTTTGATTCTTTACAAAATTCTTATGACATAGCTGAACGATGGATAGCCGGAAACGTAGTTGAGAAAGCGGACGATGCCCGAAGTTATTTAGACAACCATCCAGAAGATGCAGAAGCCAGGGAAAGTCTTGCTGCTTTAGAAGATGCACGACCGAGACGTATCGAGTTTGAAGAGCTGGATTTTAACCTTGGCGAACGCTGGATCCCGGCAGAGATTTATGCCCGTTTTGCTTCAAATCTATTTGATACAGATGTCCGCATCAATTATTCAGAGTCGACGGATGACTTTAATGTCAATTGCAATAACAAGAGTGTACACATAAGGGAGAAATATGCTATCAGATCCGACAGCCGCACGTTTGATGGAATTTCCTTACTCAAGCACGCTCTTGTTAACACTACTCCGGAGATTACTAAGAAAGTTATCATCGACAACAAAGAGGTCAAGGTTCGTGATATGGAAGCCATTCAGATGGCCAATACCAAAATTGACGAAGTCCGTACCGCCTTTACTACATGGCTTTATGAGCAAGATGATGCGTTCAAACAGCGGCTAACAGATCAGTACAACAATACTTTCAACTGTTTTGTCCGCCCGCATTATGACGGTAGTCATCAGGAGTTCCCCGGATTGGACAGAAAAGGTTTGGGCATAAAAGACCTTTATCCTAGCCAGAAGGATGCCGTGTGGATGATAAAGGTCAATGGTGGTGCGATTTGCGATCATGAAGTTGGAGCCGGAAAAACCCTGATTATGTGTACCGCTGCTCAGGAAATGAAGCGTTTGGGCATGGTGCATAAACCGATGATACTTGGACTAAAAGCCAACGTACACGAGATAGCAGAAACATACCGTAAAGCCTATCCGAACGCTAAAATCCTTTATCCGGGAAAGGAAGACTTTACACCCCAAAAAAGACAAAGGATTTTCGGCAACATTAAAAATAACGATTGGGATTGTGTAATTCTTACGCACGATCAGTTCGGAATGATCCCCCAGTCGCCTGAAATGCAGAAAGAGATATTAGAGGTTGAATTACAGAATGTAGAAGATAATCTGGTTTCCTTTGAAGCACAGGGAAATGAAATTTCAAAAGGAATGCTAAAGGGCGTACAGGTACGGAAGCAGAACCTTGAAGTTAGACTCAAAACACTAGAGTTCGACATTGAAAACCGCAAAGATGATATTGTCGACTTTAAGATGATGGGCATTGACCATCTATTGGTCGATGAAAGCCATCGTTTTAAAAACCTCATGTTCAATACCCGCCATGAGCGTGTGGCAGGATTGGGTAATATGGCAGGAAGCCAACGGGCAATGAATCTGCTTTTTGCGATACGAACAATTCAGGAACGAACGGGTAAGGATCTGGGGGCTACCTTTCTTTCTGGTACAACCATCAGTAATTCGCTGACAGAACTTTATCTGCTTTTTAAATACCTTCGACCACAGGCTTTGGAAAAACAAGGGATCAATTGTTTTGATGCCTGGGCGGCAATCTATGCTCGAAAAACCACTGATTATGAATTTTCGGTAGCCAATAACATAGTCTCTAAAGAACGTTTCCGCTATTTCATTAAAGTGCCGGAACTAGCTCAGTTCTATTCCGAAATTACGGATTACCGCACAGCAGCAGACATCGGCATTGACCGTCCGGTAAAAAATGAGATTCTATATAATATTCCGCCAACGCCGGAGCAGGAAGTATTTATTAAAAAGTTGATGGAGTTTGCCAAAACGGGCAATGCCGAACTACTGGGAAGGCCTCCTTTGTCACGAAGTGAAGAAAAAGCAAAGATGCTTATTGCTACGGATTATGCCCGTAAAATGTCATTGGATATGCGGATGATAAACCGCAAGTATGAAGACCATCCCGACAATAAAGCATCTCATTGTGCTTCTAATATTGCCAAATACTATAACAAGTTCAATGCCCAAAAAGGTACTCAGTTTGTTTTCTCTGATCTGGGAACCTACAAGCCCGGTGAATGGAATGTATATGCAGAGATCAAGCGTAAGCTGGTCGAAGATCACGGTATTCCTGCACACGAAATCCGCTTTATACAGGAAGCAAAAAACGAAAAACAACGTAAGCAACTCATCAGTGATGTAAACGAAGGAAAAGTTAGGGTACTATTTGGGTCGACTGAGATGTTGGGTACTGGTGTCAATGCCCAAAAAAGAGCCGTAGCAGTACATCATCTGGACATTCCGTGGCGACCGTCCGATCTGGCTCAGCGGGATGGCAGGGCAGTGCGTAAAGGAAATGAGATAGCCAAGTTCTTTGCCGATAACAAAGTGGACGTCTTTATATATGCGGTGGAGAAATCGCTGGACAGCTATAAATTCAATACGCTATATACAAAGCAGATGTTTATCGGTCAGATAAAAAGTAACAGTATAGTCAAACGTACCATTGATGAAGGAGCTATGGATGAAAAAACAGGAATGAATTTCTCAGAATATGTAGCAATTCTTTCGGGGAATACTGACCTTTTGGAAAAAGCAAAATTAGAAAAACGGATTGCCGGACTTGAAAGTGAAAAGCAAGCCTTTAATCGTTCTAAGTACAGTGCTAAATCCAAAATGGAAAACGTCACCGAAGAGCTTAATCAGACTAAATCACGCTTCAGCCGGATGAAAACCGATTGGGACAACTTACACCAACGCATACAAAAACGGCAGGACGGCAGAATTTTAAACCCTGTTCAGCTAGACGGCTTACCTCCAAATGCAAATGTAAAACAGATTGGAGAAAAGCTAAATCAGATTTCAGACAAAGCCCGTACAGGCGGAGATTATCATGAAATTGGAAGCTTGTACGGATTTCAGCTTTTGGTTAAAACTGAAATCTCGCAAAAAGACGGTGTTGATATTAAAGTCAACCGTTTTTTGATACAGGGTGAAGGTAGTATTAAGTACACATATAACAACGGTATTATGGCAAAAGAACCTGAAACCGCATCAATGAATTTCTTGAAAGCATTGGAGAAGCTACCGGGCTATATCGAGCAGGAACAAAAGAAAGTCAAAGAGCTGAAAAAAGATCTGCCTGTACTTCAGGAAATAGTAACCGGCACATGGAATAAAGAAAACAGCTTGAGTGAACTTAAAACTGAATTAGCTGCGGTGGAACGCAAGATTATGATGTCTATCAGTTCCGAACCAAAAGCTGAGTCAAAAGGACAATTGGAAACACAAACTGAAACTTCAATTAGAGCTCAGACCAAGTTGAGACCTTTTGGTTAAGAAGGTTAGAGATACTCTTGCCAAGTCCTGCCCATTGGCAAACCTAAAAACTCCTAAAAAAACATAGAGAAACCCTCCAAAAATGCTTGAATTCCTGCTATTTCAGAGCATAATACTAAAAATAAAACCTTCTACCCATTGGCAAACGTTGGCGATTTGACTTTTCCGATTTTCTGAGCTTTGTGAATCAATTATCAATAATTATGAAAATAATAACCATTGAAGAAGAAGCCTGGAAACAATTGAACGATCAGATTAATATCCTTTCAAGTTACATCAGAAGCCAGCAAAATACGAGTTACGATGAATTATGGCTGAACAATCACGAAGTGTGTGAGTATTTGAAGATTAGTGAAAAGACCCTTTACCGCATGCGAGTCAATGGAGAACTGCCTTACTCTAAAATTCACGGGAAAAACTTTTATACGATTGGTGCTATCAGGGAAATGCTTAACAACCAAGCGGTCCAGAGCAGTGACGAATATTTGAAAGTGTTAATTGAAAAAGGTAAAGAGTACATCAGAAAAGGAAGAAAGTTTGACTCACTGAAAAAGTAATATCATGAACATAGACAGAATAGAATTTACAGCATGGATGGAACGCATTGTCGAAAGGATCGATCTTTTGAAAGAGCATATCGATGACACCAAAAAAGGAAGCCGTAACAGTATTGATGGAGAAGAATTACTGGACAATCAGGACTTGCTTCAGATGCTGAATATCAGTAGCCGTACGCTGCAACGCTACCGTTCCACAGGTAAACTACCTTATTATACCATTAGCGGAAAACTTTACTACAAATTATCGGACGTCCACCATTTTATCCGGGAGAGCTTTTCTGTTCCCAGAACCCGAAAAAGGAAAGAAGAAGACAAATAAGGCCACTCAAAGTCAATCTGAAGCTTGTGCGATTGAGCCGTATTACTTTCGGTATCACTTAAAATCAATGCATAATGAAAGAGGAAAATGTAAGCCATTTACCACCTGCTGATCAGCTGTCCGATATTCTTTTGGTACTGGATAAACAGAAGATGAAGATACAGGCTGTAAAAGGAATAGGTAAAAACGGAGAACTGGATACCGTGGAGCCGCATAAGAAAAACCAGAATGAGTTTATGCGAATAGATAAGCACGGCGATGTCGTTTCTAACTTCTTCTCCAATTTTTTAAATCAGCTTAAAAACCCTACCCGGTTTGATTTTTTTAAAGTTCCGGCATTGATATCCATGGATGTGGCAGCAGAACTACAAAAGAATTTAGATCATCCCAGCCCTGAAGGAAATCAACTGGCTGATAAATATAAAATAGAATCATCTGAAATAAAACAAAAAAGCAATATGGAAACGACTCAAAGCACAAAGGAAACGACGCGAAAAGCTGGTGAAGCCACTCAACAAGCTCCGGAATCGGGCGAGTATCGCTACAAGCCTGAACAGATTGACTGGGAAACGATGAACAATCTGGGCCTAAACAAGGAAAGATTAGAAAAAAGAAACCTATTAGATCCTCTTCTCAAAGGGTACAAAACCAATGAGTTGGTAAATATCAGTCTGAATTTGGGTTCAGCTATTGTCCGAACAGACGCCAGGCTGTCATTGCAACAGAATGATAATGGCCAACTGGTGGTAGCCATTCACGGTATTCGAAAAGAACCGACTTTGAACTTCCCGTTCCTAGGTCATGAGTTCAGTCGGGAAGATAAAGACAATCTTCTTCAAAAGGGAAATATGGGCCGGATAGTGGATTTAAAAAATCCAAGGACCAATGAGATCATTCCTTCTATCATCAGTGTTGACCGTCTTACGAATGAACTAATCGCCCTTCGTGCGGATAAAATCAAAATTCCGGATGAAATAAAAGGCGTAAAACTGGATGATAACCAAAAGCAAACTTTAATGGAAGGCAAACCCCTTATGCTTGTGGGCATGATTTCAAAAAAGGGAGAACCGTTTGATGCTTCTGTACAGTTTAATGCCGATAAACGCTATGTAGAGTTTTTGTTTGACAGAAACCAACAGTTACAAACCACAGTACAGAATAATTCCAAAACGCAATCGCAGGAAGCTCCAAAAACCTTCAGAGGCAAAGAGCTGGATGAGCAGCAATACAACCAATTTAAGGCCGGTCAAACGGTTTATGTTGACGGCTTGAAAGATAAGAAAGGCCAATCCTATCAGGGGTACATTACTTTCAACAAAGAGACATCCAAAACGGAGTTTTCTTTTCAGAATCCTGACAAATTAAAGGCTCAGACAAAACCAACGGAAGCTTACAAGACCCAGACTGCCGTAAACTCTGAAGGTAAGACCAACGAAGCTACCAAGAACCTTAAAGATCCTTTAAGCCCTGCTCAGCAAGCTCCAAAAGATAAACAACAAAAATACCAACAGGAAAAACCTGAAGTAACTACAAAATCGAGAGGCCGAAAAATGTAAAACAACATGAAGACCATACTGGCAGAAAAACCAAGTGTTGGAAGGGAGATAGCCAACCTTGTGGGTGCGTTTGAAAAGAAGGAAGGGTATCTTACCGGAAACGGCTATTTCGTTACCTGGGCCTTAGGGCATTTGGTGGAGCTGGGTATGCCGGAAGATTACGGAGTAGCGGGGTTTCAAAAAGCCTCGCTACCCGTTTTACCCGATCCCTTTTTACTGACGATTCGGAAAGTAAAGGAAGGCAAAGAGTACGCTATTGACACAAAAGCATTAAAGCAGCTGGAAGTCATTGAGCAACTTTTTAACCAAAGCGATAGTATTATTGTAGCTACTGATGCCGGCCGTGAAGGCGAGTTGATATTTCGCCATATTTACGAATACCTGAAGTGCACCAAACCTTTTGAGAGGATGTGGATCAGCTCACTTACCGAAAAGGCCATCAAGCAGGGTTTTGCTAACCTTAAACCCGGAAAGGATTTTGACAGGTTGTATCTGACAGCACAAGGAAGAAGCCGTGCGGATTGGCTTGTCGGTATTAATGCCACACAGGCTTTGAGCATTGCTGCCGGAAATGGAATTTATTCATTGGGTAGAGTTCAAACCCCAACGCTGGCCTTGATTTGCAAACGCTATCTGGAAAACAAAAACTTCGCGATTCAGAGATACTGGCAGATACAGCTGCTCCACAGTAAATCGTTTGTCAGTTTTAAAAGTGTTTCCGGAATCAAATGGGAGAATAAAGAACAGGCCATCAGCAGCCTTAAATCCATTGTGCGAATAGGTAAGGCTATAGTAACAGCTGTAGATGTAAAAAGTAGCGTTGAACAACCGCCCTTGCTCTTTGATCTGACCGGATTACAAAAAGAAGCCAACAAAAAACTTGGTTTGTCTGCTGATGAAACCCTTAAGATTGCCCAAAGCCTGTATGAAAAGAGATTTATAACCTATCCCCGCACAGGAAGCAAATACATCCCGGAAGATATGTGGCCGGAAATACCAACTTTGGTCAGAGCACTTGAGGACAGAGAAAGTTGCAAAACGGCCGTAAGTAAAATTAAGTGGGGACGGTTTAATAAACGAATAGTTAACGACCTACGTGTGACCGACCATCACGGATTATTGATTACCGGTAAAATACCGTCTGCCCTAACTGCAAGGGAAAATTCTGTGTATGACATGATAGCTCTTCGACTGCTGGAAGCCATTTCTCAACCTTGTAACAGGGAAGTAGCCCATATTAGAATTGAAGCACTGCATATGGAGTTTACCGTAAAAGGCTGCCGAATAATTGAAAGTGGCTGGCGGTCTATAAAAGGCATTTTTTCTGATGAAGATACCGAGGTTGCCTTTGATTTGCCTGAGCTGAGTTTGGGTGAAGAACTTAAAATAAAAGAATCCTCTATTCTGGAAAAGGAAACCAAGGCTCCGCCCTTGTATAGCGAATCCGGGCTACTGGCAGCTATGGAAACCGCAGGACAGAAAGTAGATGGTAAAGAAGAGCGAAAAGCACTTCAAAACATAGGCATTGGTACTCCTTCTACAAGAGCTGCTATAATCGAAACACTTTTTAACCGAAGTTACATTAAAAGAGAAATCAAGTCTTTAGTCCCTACAGAAAAAGGATTACAGGTGTATGAGTTGGTTAAAGATAAAAAGATTGGCGATGTAGTCATGACTGCCCACTGGGAACTCATATTGCAGAAAATTGAAAATAATGAAGCAGATGCCGCAGTATTTCAGAAAGAAATGGAAATGTACGCTTCCTGTCTTACTAATGAATTACTACAAAGCACTCCTATCCAAACCAAGTTTCCCCAATTGGAGTGTCCGAAGTGTAAAAGTGAGTATTTGGTGCTTAGGGATATTCTTGTCAAGTGCCCTGATACGGTTTGCAACTGGGTTCAGTTTCGTAATGTATGCGGAGTGCAAATCAGTACGGATGATCTCTCTAATCTGATTACTAATGGAAAAACTTCGCTTATCAGAGGCATGAAGAGTAAGTCAGGCAAAAAGTTTAATGCGTATATCGTCTTGAATGCGGATTGTACGACTTCTTTCGAATTTGAAAAGAGATAAAAAAGTCGATATGGTCAGACTCGCAAAAAATTATAGTTTACAAATTTTAAAGCCCTGTGATACTCACAGGGCTTTTAAAATATTATGCTTTGGACGCATCTAAAGAAGCTTTTCTAAACTCTTTCAAAAGTTTTTCTAAACTCAAAGTTGCTTTACGAGCTCTTGTCCCTGCGGCTTTATTTGAGTTTTCGGCTTGTAATGCTGCATCTGTTCTGAATGCTTCAAACTCGGTGTTGATTTTTTCGATTAACTCTTTCATCAAATAAATTAATTTGTTCAAAGCGTAAAATTAGCACTTTAAATTCATTTCAAAATATCCTGCTGCCAAATAAGACCACTGAAAGCCAAACCAGGTCACCTCAACAAAGGCCCTTGCCTGTTACGCTAATTTTAGACCTAAGGTAAAACTCTAAAGATAAATTAACATGGAAAAACCAATAAATGATCTATTGCATTTTACACTACGACTGCGGAAGTTTTTGGATATCAGCTTTCCTGAAAAAGTGGCCGATAAAAAGTTTATTGAACAACGTGCCCTATGGGCTACCGAAACTTACGAAAGAGCATTCCGATTAGGTAATTCTATCGAAAGTTGTAATCAGGCTGCTGATTTAGTATTATTCAAGGACTTGCATTTCTCCAAATTTGACATTGTTCTTCAGGTGGTCAGCAATGAATTTTCTACTGCATTTTTTGATGAAGGATTAAAATATTTTGCACTGCGAATGCTCTTCGTTTGCCAGCAGGTTTTCGAAAAATACCCTCTGAGTGATGATTCCTATACTAAAACAAATAACTGCCTTTATACAGAGCTGAGAGAGACCATCGCTAGATGGATTGAAGAAAACAGATCTTGATAAATTCGAAAAATAGAATTATTAATTCCAGATAGTTGGAATTAATTGATAATATTTAATACCTTAGCTATATCATAGCCAATATTATAAAAGTCTGATGTTTAATAAAGTATGAAATATTTGATTTATCAATACCATTCTTCCCTTATACTTTGTTCAGATTAATGCAATTCCTCACAGCAGGTTTTATATAGTATTTCTTGATTTTCAGAAATATTAGACGAATCAAATTTAAGTTTTACCGGACGCTAAAAACCGTATTGCTATGGGGAATTCTATGTACCAAAAAAGATTATTGTTAATTCAGCAGGAAGAGCATCGCATTTGTTTTGATTGTCTTGAAATGGTGGACGAGGCAGATAAAATGATCCACTTTATACAGAACATACTTACGGATATTAAGCAGCAGGTGAGTAAAGAAGGTTTTCAGTCAAAAAACGAAGAGATCGATTTTTTTAAGCGTATAAAGCCCAACATCCTAGGTAAGCTGTTTTACTATAATAAGGTGTACCGCATAGAAACCTCATGCCCCGTAAAAAGTGGTAAAATGTACTACAAGCACTTCTCCAAAGCACTGGGCAAACTAAATATGGAACACAAAAAGCATATGTATAACTCTGGGTTTTATCAATATTTCCGCTCTGGAAGAACCGACTTTGACCATATTTATTATACACTGGGAAACATCCATTTCAATACAGGTGTTAATAGCTTCGCTTTTGAAATTGACCCGCTGGTTTCTACCTATTATGACTACAAAGCAGCCAAAATCATTTCTAATGAACTGCTGTATTCTTTTTTAATTGCTAAAGTCAGCCCTGAAGATAAGGAAATCAAATTACTCAATAAGCCTTCTTACTTTCATAATGAACTGATATGGACCGGATCCAAATCTGCACTGATAGAACTCATCTACGCCTTGCACGCCTCCGGAAATGTTTCACACGGGAAAATTGGCATAAAAAAAATGTCTTCTATTGTTGAATCGGTACTGAAGATAGAGCTAGGTGATGTCCACCATGCTTTTCACCGAATGAAAGAGCGAAGCGGAAGCCGTACCGCTTTTCTGGAACAATTAAAGGTGTCATTGGAAGAGTTTATGAATCGGAGGCTATGAATTACATTAAATACCAATACTAATTTAAAATACACTATAAACATGAAGATACCTTACCACTTTGATTTTAATGGCGATGTCAAGCACAAGAAATCACTTCCATCACTTCCAGAAGATTACGAACATGCTATGCCCGCTGCTAAAAGCAAGTGGTATTACCTCTGGAACGGTACAGAAATTATAAGCCAGCAACTCAATCGTACTCCTTTCTTTACAGAAATGGTGGAAGTAAAGTCCCAACAAACTACCGAAATACCTTTTGTAGTCCATGGCTCTCAGACTTTTCTTTTTTTCATGATCAGAGGTCAGCTTACCTTCTTGCAAGACGATGGAAATCCTGTCATAGTAACCCGTAACAATACTTTTATGATTTCAGTGTACGGCTCCGGCAGGTTTACGTTTAAGGCAGAACCGGGGAAACACATCGCTTTTATTATAAATATTCAGAAAGAGTGGATGGGGAAAAAGAGCGAGCAGTATCCAAAAATATGGACTGTATTGAGAGAGAATTTTGATAAACCCTATTTTACCATGAACCAATACAGGATAGACAAAAAAATTAACCGGTGGTTACGAAGAATTTTTAAGTACTCTAAAAAAGATAAGGGAGGCTTAGAGGGTCATCTTATAAAATACACGGGTTACATACTGAATTACTATAATACCTGTATAGAAGAGGAAGAGCACTCTAATCTAGCGGAGCAGATTAGGACATATATAGAAGAAAACTTTTACAATCCAAAATTGAATGTAAAGATGTTGGCAGAGAATTTCTGTTTAACTCGCCAAACGCTTAGAAATCACTTTACGAGAAAATATGATACCAGCGTTCAGAATTATTATACTACACTAAGAATGAAACATGCCTTGGTCTTGCGTGGAGAAGGTCTTAGTGATAACGATATCTATGAGCAATTAGGCTATGCGGATATGAGATCTTTTCAAACAGCAATGAACAGGTATATTAAACGAAAAAGCCGTACGGAGACAAATCGTTAAGAAATTTACCAACTTGTGTCATCATTTTTAACGATTTGTCGTTTCCAGACCCAAAAAACCTCCTCACCTTTGTTAAGAAATTATAACAATATGAAAACGAGGATATTACAATCTACAATTGCAGGCCTGCTCATTCTCTTATTTTGCTACACTGCTATCGCAAAACTGATGGACGTGGAGGAGTTTAGAAGGCAACTTAATAACCAGAACGTACCTGAGTGGTCTAAACCCTCACTAGTGTGGTTGATACCCGGCAGTGAAATAGTGTTATCGCTTTTACTTCTGATTCCTGCCACTCGCATTTTGGGGTTGTACGGTGCGGCAGCTCTCATGACTTTGTTTACTGGATATATGGCACTAGTAGTTTTTGGATATTTTGAGAGAGTACCTTGTAGCTGTGGCGGAGTTTTAAAGTCCATGAGCTTTCCGGCTCATTTAGTGTTTAATCTTTTCTTTCTGATCCTGTCGATAGGTGGTATATATATGTTTCATTTTAAATCAAAACCTACCATGACTTAGCTACTAAAAAAAAGATCCCGAACCGCCGTTTCAGAAACCGCCGCCCGGGACCAGGAGTCGCTCCCTAAAACCTGAAAACAGAGTAGGGAAAAACAATTTAATTTTCAACTCAAATTTAGTAAATTATCATGAAAAAGATAATAAATTTTCTACCTGCAGTGGCAATACTTTTAGCAAGTGGTTTAGCTGTTGCGACTACAAGTACAACGACTTACAATGTTTACTGGGACGGTTCAAACTGGGAGAGTATCCCTCCTGGTCAAACGGTAAATTGTGATTCTAATCCTAACCAAAATTGTAAAGCGTTTAGAAATGCACAGGGACATATTTCTGATATTGTCAAAGGAGATCGTCTTCCTTAAGTGATTAAACCGCACCAACTTTTGGTGCGGTTTACTTTTACTTGTTTTGTTCAATGCCACTGATATTAACCTCATCCATAGGTATCTTCATTGTGTACCGGTTACTCAGCGGTTCTAAAGAATAGGTATTTCCTCCACTTTTCCTATTTAGCGTTCGCTCATGTCCAGCTTCATTGTTTAACCTCCTTAAATCTGACCAGGTAGTGCCTCTGCCTATAAGCTCTTTGCGTCTTTCCAGCAGAATTGCCTTCAGCAGAAGCTGGGGGTTCTCTTCCTTAATTGAAATAAAAGCGGCAGAACTATATCGATTTGCCCGAAGAGTATTAAGTGTTTGCCTTGCTTCTGAGATATCCCCGGTCCTTGTTTCACATTCTGCTTTAATTAAAAAGACTTCGTCAGTGGCAAGTCCTACAAAGGGAAGAACATTTCCGGAGTATGAACCCTTGTAATTTCTTGTAGGCCTAAAGTAAAGGCTTTTCCGCAGATCACCGTTTTCATACAGGTCGTATAGTGATGAATCCACAAAAGTGTTGTTATTGCCTGTAAAACTGGTGTTTCCAATGGTGTAAAAAAGGATTTCAGGATTGGGATTTACCATAGGAAGAGGAAATGTATTGGATAAGTCAGGGTTTAATGTTTTATAATCTATTAACTTATTGTTTATCAGTAATGCCTGTCGGGCTGCTGTAAGAGCATTAACGTAATCTCCTGTTAACAGGTACATACGTGCCAGAAGAGCGTAACTGGCTGCTTTTGAAGGCTGTGTACTGAATGAGGCTAATTCTGGAAGTAATGAAACAGCTTCGTTTAGATCCTTAAAAATTTGGTTATAATTGGCCTGAACAGTCAACCGGGTAATTGGCTGATTAACATCGGGGCTTATCGGAAAAGGTACACCCATATCGGTTGATGCCGTTTGGGCAGAGTAGTGTGGGGCAAACTGTTGGGCCATCAAATGCAAAGCCCATGCCCTGTAAAACAAGGCTCTCCCTTTCAGCTCCCGGGTTAGCGAATTACTTGAATCATGTTTTTCCAAGCCTTTTAAAACAACATTGGAATAAAATATTTGGGTGTAAGCGTAGTCCCAGTCTCCTATCCATGCGGTGGTTTCATCTGACCAAAGGTAATTAATACGAATGGGCTCATTAATGTAGCTTAAGTAAGTATCATTTATTCTAAAATCGCCATCTGCGGCCAAATACAGATATCCGGCCACATTCATTATATTTCTGCTATTATTCAAGAGTGCTTCCAGGTCTGAAAGGGTTTCAGGAACCATTAGAGACTTTTGAGGTTTCACATCCAGATAGTTAGAATCACAGCTGGGGAGAGTAAAAATACCCCAGATTATTAAAATTATACATTTTGCTTTCATTGCCTTTGTAATTAAAAATTAACTTTAATACCTACGCTGGTAGCAAGTACCGGGGGGAAGTCTGAAAAAGCATAGTCCGGGTCAAGTCCCGACTTGTCTTTTTTCCAGATAATTCCCAGATTGTTGACGTAACCATAAATCTGAACCGATTCAAAAGGGAGATTTTTTATGGCATCCTTTTGGAAATTATAGGATACACGAATGTCTTGAAAACGCAGGTGGTCTGCTTTCCTTACCAATGCTGAAGAATAAGCGTAGAAGGTGTCGCGGTTAGAGTCAATAGACCCGGGAGTTGAAGGGACATAAGTGTGTAATTCGTCTCCGGGTTGCTTCCAGCGTTTTTCATAATCGCTGTGGCCTACGTTACCTGTTAGCACATCCCGGTATGATATAGAGTTACTACGGAAAAAATAGCCCAGTTTATAATTGATATTTGCCGAGAGAGAAATTCCTTTCCAGCTTAAATTGTTTATCACAGACCCGGAGATTACCGGCCTTGCCGGTCCGTTAAAGATCAGGTCAGTTGCGGGTATATTAATCAGGCTGCCGTAGTCATTACTGCTTTCCCCGTTTACAAATCCCATAGGATCACCGGTGTTTGCATCAAGTCCCGCCCACGCCAGGCTATAGACTGAAAATAAGGGTTTCCCTTCCAAAGGGAGTACAGAGGCTCCGTCGGCTCCGGTCAGGTAGATTAAACTACCGCTGGAAGCATTGTGCCGGGTTACTTTGTCAGTTACATAGCTCAAGTTGAAAGTTGTGTTCCAGTTGAAAGGCGTATTTAACCAAACAGAATTGAGCTGCAGGTCTATTCCGTTCCCCCGGGTTTGAGCATAGTTTCCGGTGAGAGTTTTTACCCCGGAGGAACCGGGATAGGCCATCTGACCTATCAGGTCAGTGCCTTTTTTTAAATAGTACTCCACGCTTCCATTTACTTTCCTGTTTCTGCTTTCAAAATCTATTCCGGTATTTACTGTACTTACCTGCTCCCACCGCAATGCCGGATTAGGAGGATTGATGATCGTAGCATACGTTTGCCCGGTATTCTGGTCTACCCCCGAACTGAAGGAAGCCGTGGTGTAAGCAGATACATTTTTATTGCTGTTTCCTGCCTTGCCACTGGTAATTCGTACCCTTAGGTACGGTATTGCCTCCAGAGAATACCACTTCTCTTTGCTTAAGCTCCAGGCTAAACCTACCGAATAGAGCGGTACGGATTTCTGATTGGAAGCTACTCCAAAAAGGTTGCTCTGATCCTTACGTCCACTTACTGAAAGCGTATACCTATCATTAAGCGTGTAAGCAATATTTGCAAAATATGACAGGTAGCGGTCGGTTGCTCCCCTCTGGCTGTCACGGTTGTCAATGCGGAAAGTATAGGAAGGATTAACTGAAGAGGGAAAGATGGTCCCGTAATCTACCGGTTTAGAAGTAGCATGGGTTTCATCGTATCCGTAGAGGCGATAAGTACTACCCAGAGACTGATAGTCCCGAAGTTCAAAACCTGAAATGGCCTGCACAGTATGAATAGTACTGAAAGTCTTAAAATAATCAGCCTGAACACGGGGAGTATGAACCCTGTATGTATTTAAAGAATAATCATAGATACTACCTAGAGGAATAGGCCGCCTGATGTTGCCCGAAGCGTCAATTTGGGTGAAGCGATTGATTTCATTACGGGTAAAGTAAGAGTCTTGCTTATACAGGTCATTGCTTACCGCCTGCCCCCGATTAAATTGATACAAAACTTTTAAGGATAGATCAGGCGTGAGCTGATAGTTGAGAGAGGTGTTGAGTCTGAGGTCTCTAATGTCCATCGTTTTTTCTATAGTGCTTAGTTCCTGCAATGGACTATAGCCCCAACTTAATAAACCCATACCTTCTGCTTTTTCTGTAAAAGCAGAATTATACTGGTTAATGACTTGTAGAGGCTTTCCGTTTTCATCAACAAGCCGGGCATAGGGATACATACGCGTGCCATTGTATCCTGTAAGAGGATTGGTGTAGGTAGGCCTGCCGGGATTGTTTGAGTCTGACTTTTGTTCTGTATAGAATATGCCGGTAGTGACAGTGAGTTTTTTGCTAATTTTAAAATTATTAGACAAGTTAAAAGTATACCTTTCAGAACCGTTGCCTTTCAGAGAGCTACGGTTGTTGTCATATCCGGCAGAAAGATAGTATGTGGCATAATCGCTACCGCCGTTGAGACTGACTGAATATTGCTGATTAGCCGCTTTCTGATACAGGTAATTCCTGTAATCATTTCTTACATCAAGTTGTTTCAGGAGCTGTATTTGCTGTTCGGCCTGCTCTTTAGTAATCTGGCCAGTTTGTACAGCAAAGAGATGTTCTACCACCGGAGTAAGTGGATAATGATTGGGGTCAGCAGGTACTGTGTTATAATAGCCGGAGTTAAACAGACTTCGTTCAATGTCAATGAAATCAGCAGTGGCCATCCGCGGCTGGTAGAAAGCATTCGGCAATGCCGATGTCGTAAAATTGGCATTGAAGGTTACCTTCATCGGAGTTTTTTTTCCTGCTTTTGTAGTAACAACAATTACCCCATTTCCAGCCCGTGAACCCCATATGGAAGCTGCTGAAGCATCTTTTAGCACCGTGACACTTTCTACATCGTTGGGATTGATATTACTTAGGTCACCATCATAAGGAAAGCCGTCAATTACGATGAGGGGAGCGGCAGAAGAGTTGATGGTATGCTGGCCTCTTATGGTAAGCTGAGCGGCTCCTGCGTTGCCTTTGTTAAAAACTACTCCTGGTGAAAGGTCCTCGAGTCGGCTCAGCAGGTCTGTACTTACTCTGCGGTTAAGCAGCTCGTTATTCGTTTTAGAAAAAGAGCCGGTTGTACGCTCCGGAGACAATACCTGATACCCGGTAGAAACAGTTATCTGTTCCAATTCATTTCCGGAAGCTTGCAACATAATCACCAAGTCTTTATCCAAAGGCAGTGTCAGGCCTATTCTGTCGGTAATAAATCCTACAAAGGAAATAATAAGTTCGGTGTTTGCGTCCGGGGATTGGAGCTCAAATCTGCCTTCCGAATCTGCAATTACCCCTTTGCCTGATTTTTCTATTCTTACGGAAGCTCCCGACAGAGCCGTGTTGTCGTTAGAAATTACCCTGCCCTTAACTGAGTACTGGGCTTGGGCGTTTAAAGCAAATAAGATACCTAAAAGTAAATATGTTAATCGCATATCTTTCATGGGTTAATTGTGGATGTTGTGTCTTTGATAACCAGAACGGGTATTTCTGTAGTTTGCTCTACCAGTGCAAGGCCATACTTTAACAAAGCCTGATTTAGCTCCTTAACCTTGCTGAGGCTGGCTTCTATTTTCAGGTCTATCTTATGAGAAATTCCTGTGGCGTCTATTATGGGCTGAGAAACTCCTGAGAGGTACATGTTTAGCCCATTTGCAAAGGTTGCAGGGGTACTGCCTTTAAGGTTATAGGTGAAGCCATCATAACTTTCTGAAAACTCTGCAAAGTCAGAAACCGGAAGTATTGTATCGTCTGTCTTAACCAGTGCCCATACTGTACGAAGTCTCTTTTCTATAGCCCCTTGGTACTGCGGAAACCTTGTTTTGAGTTCCTGACGCATAATTTCGAAAGCATGCCCTGCACGAGAACCATCCAGCTCAAGTTCATAACAATAGGTGTTTTCTTCAATCCATCTTTTGAATTCGTTTCGGTTATTGAGGGGTTTGAAGTGAAGAGAATCACGGGTTTCAACAGCTATTGTGACGGAATTTGTAAAGCTAATACCCTCGCCAAAGGCAAAACGGTAGAGTTCCAGAATACTTGAGTTGGTAGATGTAATACGCCATTGGGGAGAATGTTCTGACGGTTGTATTACACTTATACGGCCTGAACCCAGGCCTGGTAAATGACGGGATAGTAAAGACTTATATTCTATCTTGTTTTGTAGTTCACCTTCTTGCCGGCTCAAAAAGGTTGACAGTGAAGATGTTGAGGGTTCATATTTTAGTAAGGGTATTTCAGCTTTAGTTTTCAGCCTTAGGTTTTGATAGGTTAGGGCTTCAATAATCTGATCTTGATTAACTTCAGAATAGCCTGTAATAGCTTGTACTGTACCGTCTTTTATCCAAACATAGTGAGGTAGCGTAGCATGTTCAAAATAGGGTTTTAGGTTTTGATTATTTATTACCTTGGGTAAATCAATATGTATGCCCTTGCGTTTCTCGTACTTCTCCATAAAGGTGCTTACCTCTTCTTTGGTTTGATAGGTGACGGGTAGTATTTGTAGCTGATCTTTAAACTGTTTTTGTAAGCTGTCTTGTTTTGGCAGCATGGCTATACACGGAGCACACCACGTAGCCCAAAAGTCAAGTATAATAAGTTTGTCTTTGTACTCACTCAGGGTGATGGTTTCTTTGCCCTGCGGGTGGTTGATGACTTGTAGAGGCATGTTCCACAACTCAGCAGGAAGGCTGTCACCCACTTTTAGGGTTTGGGCTTTTACAGCATCCATAGCAATAATAATGGTTAGATATAGGCATAGCAATGCCCTTACGATTTTTTTTACGTTCATAGTTTTGGTTGGTTTAAATAAATTAGAATTGAATTAGTAGAGCAGGACTATGTCAGACGGGAGCTTTAATCAGATTTTTGTACAGGTGTTTTGGGCATAGTAATGCCTCTATGAAGTTTTTTGCTTTCATTGCTAAAAATAGTTTTGGGTGACAAATAATTTAATAGGTTTGAATAAACCTTAATGTCAAATTAGGAAGGGCGGTGTTATTAGGTTATATCACTGCCGAGATAGCCCCGGCTTACTTATTGTAGGTTTCTATTCTATTCGGGATTCCGAATAATATTTTTAAACAACCATTTTTCTTCCATGATATAAGGAATTATTTCACTTATTTTGGTTTACAAAGGAAGCTAAATTGCTTTTTTATTCGTATGTTTACACTCCCTATAAGGTAAGTTGAACTTCCTATAGGAGAAGTTTAATGTATTTATAATTTAAAGAACTAAAATGAACTTAGGAAATAACATCAAAGAATTGAGAGCTAGGATGGGCTATTCGCCAAAATTCATGTCGGAAGAAATTGGAATATCTGAAGACGAATACATAAAAATAGAAAATGGTGAGGATGTACTTTGGAGTAAAATAGAACTTATTGCAAATAGACTGTCAGTCAACGTTGTTGATTTAATTTTACTTGACGAGGCTCCTTTTGGAATAAGGAATTATTTTAATAACAATAATGGTAATCAAGGGAAAATTATCAATGTTCAATCAATTGATCAAGAGGAAATCAGAAAGGCATATAAAGAAATTTACTTTGAAGAAGTTAAAAGAATTCCCAAACTAGAGAAATTGCTAGCAGAGAATAACATACCCTTTAATTTTTAGTGAGTATTGAAAATTGGAAGTCACATAAGGGAAATTAGAGAGTTTCAAAAAAACTTTAAAAGAAGTTATGTTGCTGCTAAACTAAATATTACTACTAGGGCTTTTGCTAATATAGAAAATGATGTAGCAGATATAACACTTTCAAGATTAGAGGAAATCGCCACTATCCTTGAGTGTACACCGGCATATATATTATCCTACAAGGAAAATAAAAAGGCTTTCATAAATACATACAATAATAATGAGGGCAACAAGAGTATTATCAAGATAAACCAAGTAAAGGAAACTTTTACACTTGACCTTCTTTACAATTTGCAGAAGGAATTGATTGAAAGTGAAAGGAGAAGAATTCTACTATTAGAAAATCTACTGAGAAAACATAATATAGACTTCTAATTAAAATAATGCCTTATGAAAATTGGAGAGACCATAAAAGAAATACGAGAAAAACAAAAAGGCTTAAGGCAAGAAGATATTGCCAAAGCTTTAGGATTATCGACCAAAGCTTATAGTAATATCGAAAATAACATTTCTGATATTACCCTAACGAGACTTCAAGAAATTTCAGAAGTTTTAGGTGTTAGCCCTGAATATATTCTTAATTACCAAGACAAATCTACTTATACTAACATTTTTAATAACTATGAAGGTAATAACGGTACAATTAATATGTTTCAAGGTAATTCGTCCGAACATATTAAAAACTTAGAGAACCAAATTAATAAAAGTAAAAAAGAATCTCAACGTTTGAAGGAGCGTATTCAAGCTTCTAATAACTGATAAAGACTATAGTGGTTTATTTTAGTAAATTAAAAATGCCTGGCTTTTTGAGCTGGGCGTTTTTGTTTGAGCCGTCTAAATTCGTAATCTTAATATGAAATCTTGAATGTTCAAAACTTTTAAAAATTACCTATTGCTTAATTTTTGGTATCGTTATTAAAATGCTTAACTTTATAGAAAGTTGTGTGGATTTAGTAGCGGGAAAGGCCTGATTCGTTTGAGTTAGGTCTTT
>CAZBAV010000064.1:0-1858 GCA_964489955.1 uncultured Lacihabitans sp.
TTGGTTTTGTAAAAGAAGAGGAGTTTGCAAAAAAACTGATAAACCAAGGTATGATACAAGGTAGATCTAGTTTTGTGTACAGAATAAAAGGTGCAGATAAGCCGACTTTTGTTTCTTTTGGTCTGAGTAAAGATTATGAAGTTACCAAATTACATGTGGACGTAAACATAGTAAATGGTGATATTCTTGATATTGAAGAATTTAAGGCTACTCGTAATGATATCGGGGAGGATCCACAGTTTATCCTGGAAGATGGCAAATATATTTGCGGTTCGGAGGTGGAAAAGATGTCAAAGTCTAAATTCAATGTGGTTAATCCGGATACTTTGGTAGAAAGATATGGTGCGGATACGCTGAGAATTTATGAAATGTTCCTTGGGCCACTTACCGAAAGTAAGCCTTGGGATACAAAGGGCATTGAAGGTACTAGTAGATTCTTGCGTAAGCTTTGGAGATTGTTCTTTGATCAGAATGGAAATTATGTGGTGCAGGAATCTGAACCAACAAAAGACAATCTTAAGACCTTGCACAAAACCATAAAAAAAGTGGCAGAAGATGTGGAGAATTTCTCTTTCAATACGTCGGTTTCTACTTTTATGATTTGTGTGAATGAACTTTCCGACCAAAAATGTCATAGTAAAGCCATCCTACAGGAATTATTGGTTATTATGAGTCCGTATGCTCCTCACATTACGGAAGAACTTTGGGAGAAAATTGGAGGAGCAGAGTCAATTACCAAGACCCGTTATCCAGAATGGAACGCTGAGTTTTTGAAAGAAGATGTCTTTGAATATCCAATACAGATAAATGGTAAAGTTAGGGTAAATCTTATTTTCCCTTCAGATACTTCGAAAGAGGAGATAGAGAAAGAAGTTTTGGCAAACGAGCAGGTTATTCGTTGGATGGAAGGTAAACCACTTAAGAAGATTATTGTGGTGCCTAAGCGTATTGTTAATGTGGTAGTTTAATTGCCTTGGCTGAAGCCATAAACAGATTATTGTATATTTTTGGCCCATTGCTACGGTAATGGGCCAAACAAATTAGATACATATGAAAAAGCTTTTGTTATTTTTATGTTTACATACGGTAAGTTTTGCCCAAACAGGTTTCCTGAAAGGCGATAGTCTAGACATAATTATCTATAAACCTTATCAAGACTCTGTGGATACTGAGTTAGGTAAGTATAAAGAGTTTGTAGAGGGTTATAAGGCGAAATTTGGTAAATATTTCGATAATAAAAGCCAATATGCCTCTTTTGTGGATGGTAATATAGATAATCTGGAAATGGACTTGTACGATTTGCGTGATGCTCAGAAAAAGTATCTGGCGTCTGCAGATGTAAGCCAGTTCTTAAAAGATTATTTAAATAAAGAAGTGGAGTTTCAATATTGGCATTTGCTGTATGCTTTCCCTATTATCAAAGGAAATGCCGATACCAAACTTAAGCGTGTTTTTGCCGCTCCTGATGTTCTTTTGAAAGGTTTTAATAAAGCAAGCCTTAAGGAAAGTGCTAACTTAAAGTACACTTCGTTTAGGAATCTTCTATTGTACTGGATTACCTACGAGAATTCTAAAGCCCAGAATTACGAAAAGTATTCTAATCATCTTCTTGCAGCCAATGATAAGATAGAAATGGCAAAGGCCAACTTATCTGGCTTGGTGTTAGATTATGGAATTACACAGATTTTATATTTTCATAAATTGAGTCTTAGCAGGAGTTTAGCTCAAAATGCCATTAGCCAGATAGAAAGTGAAACCTTGCGAAGTAGATTTTTGGGTACGTTTCTGGATGATGTAGTAGTTATGGACGCCCTAAAAGAAAAGGCTCGTTTAGAGGAAGAAGCTAAAGCGTCTTCTA
>CAZBAV010000064.1:1868-23848 GCA_964489955.1 uncultured Lacihabitans sp.
GTCTTCTAAGGATAAATTAGACTTTATAGGCTTGGATGGCAAGGGATTTGACTTGAGTAAGTACAAGGGGAAAGTCATTTATCTTGATTTCTGGGCCAGCTGGTGTGGCCCTTGTAAAGTTCAGTTTCCACATTCAAACGTATTGTGGGAGTCTATTCCGGATAAACATAGAAAGAATATTGTCTTTCTTTATATATCCATAGATGATACACAAGAAAAGTGGAAGGACGCTGTAAAATCCAATAGCTTAGAAAAGTATGATCATGGCTTTACCGAGGGAGCTTGGGGCTCTCCGGTATTAGGGAAATTAGGAATTAGGAGTATTCCACGATACATGATTATAGATAAGAGCGGTAAAATAGTGGATAATAATGCCAAGCGGCCAAACAACCCGGAGACGCTCTCGGACTTGTTAAAATTTTTAGAGCAATAATCGAATATTAGAGCAGTTTTTTTTGTTTACTATCTATATACTTTTTTTTATGCTTAAGTTTATTTTGCTTTTAGTCTTATTCTTATTGGTATTTAGTACAGTACGTAGATTGCTATTTTGGTTAGTTTTAGGGAAGAAGATAAATAATTTCCAAAACAGTCGGCCCCAGAGAAATAATCAAAGACAGGAGGGTGATGTGTGGATTAAATCTGACCCAAACAAAAAAAATGGGAAACGTAATAATAACGAAGGACAATTTGTAGACTTTGAAGAAGTAAAATGATGAAAATTTTAACAAGTAAACCATTATCACTAGACTTAGGATTGTTAATACTGCGTGTATTTTCTGCTGGATTTATGCTTACACATGGCTGGCCAAAATTGCAAAAAGTAGTTAATGGAGACCTGAGTTTTCTCAATCCCATTGGCTTAGGGTCAGAAGTAAGCATTGTTCTTACTGTAATTGCAGAGGTTATCGCTCCAGTATTCCTATTATTGGGTTTATTTACACGTCCAGCAGCTCTTATTGTTGCTTTTACAATGTTGGTAGCAGCTTTTGTAGTACATTCGGCAGATCCATTTGGAAAGAAAGAATTGGCGTTACTTTATCTTGTTATCAGCGTTTCTTTGGTGTTTACCGGTTCAGGAAAGTATTCTTTAGATAAGAAGTAATTACTGTATTTCCCCAGAAATGCATTTCTGTATAATCTTGGGGAAATGCTCATATTCTAAGCTGTGTATTTTTTGGGCCACATCATCTGCTGTATCCTGTGGCGTTACTTGACAGTTTGCCTGAAATAACACTTTTCCTTCGTCGTAATGTTCGTTTACGAGGTGTATTGTTATACCCGATTCTGTTTCTCTGTTTTGTACTACAGCTTCGTGTACATGGTGTCCCCACATTCCTTTTCCGCCGTATTTAGGGAGTAATGCAGGATGTATATTTATAATTTTATTGGGGAAAGCATGTACAAGATTTTGCGGTACCAACCATAAAAAACCTGCCAAAACTACCCAGTCTATTTGAGTCTTTTCCAGGATATTTACTACTGTATCTTCTTTTGCAAAATTCTGTTTGTTAAAAACGATTGTGGGTACATTCAGCTTTCTGGCTCTTTGAATTACTCCGGCTTCCGGATTATTTGTTAAGACTAAAGCCACTTTTACTTCATCGGAGTCTTTAAAATACTGTATTATATTTTCGGCATTTGTACCTGAACCCGAAGCAAAAATTGCGATCTTCTTCATATTGAACTATGTTTTTTTGTAATAAAAGGGGTATTAAAAGTTAAATAAAATAATACTGGCCATGCCGATGATTATTATCCATTTGCATAAGTTACTTAGATTTGCAAAGTGCTTCTTTCTATCTGATTTATAGATACCAACCACAAGTACAAACCATAAAACAATGAGTGCCGAAGCAAAAATATAAATTTTGGCGTCTTGTACCTTAAAAACAAAAAAGAACATAGATACTAAAAATAGACCCATTAATAAATAAAGGACTTTTTTTGTTTTATGTATGCCGTAGATAAGCGGAAGAGTCTTGGCTCTATGTTGACTGTCTCCTTTCATATCCTCCATGTCTTTTATAATCTCTCTTATAAGATTTATAAACAAGGCAAAAACAGCGTACATGTATATAAGTTTGTTTTGTGTGTCATACACAAGAGCTATTTCAGCAATCACCAATGCCGTGAGTAATGCTATTACAAAGTTGCCAATAAAAGGCCTCTTTTTTAGTCCAGAGGCATAAAACCACAATAGTGTTACTGAAAATATATTTATAATAAGAACTTTGTAACTGACAAGTAATCCCAGTACAATAGCTACTCCACTTAAGATTTGGTGTAAGAACTGGGCATGCCTACGCGAAATAATTTTGCCAATCCAGACTTTATGAGGTTTGTTTATGCGGTCTATCTTTATGTCAAAATAGTCATTTATGACATTTCCAGCTGCAGCAATAAGTACCGTAGAAAATACAAGTATATGGAATTTCCAGTCGTGCCAAAAATCCAAAGGATTGGAAAAAACCAAAGAAACTCTTACCAGATATTGCGTAAGAATCACAATAAGAAGGTTCTTCCAACGGAAAAGTTCTAAAAATGCTTTGATGGTCGATGGATGGTTTTTTCTGGCTTCAAAAGTACATATAAATAGGCAATTCTCCACTTTATGGAATTATTCTTGTTATGGATTATGTTATCCATACTAGATAAAGTTAACAGTTCATTGATGAAAATAGGTATAGTGTGTTATCCTACATTTGGCGGTAGTGGGGTAGTGGCTACAGAGTTAGGAAAGGCGTTGGCCCAAAAAGGACACCAGATTCATTTTATTACCTATGCCCAGCCTATAAGGTTAGATTTTTTTAACGAAAATATAAATTATCACGAAGTTAATATTTCGTCTTATCCGTTGTTCCAATATCCGCCCTATGAGTCGGCTTTGGCAGGAAAGGTGGTAGATGTGGTGAATTTCGAGAAGTTGGATTTATTGCATGTACATTATGCTATACCGCACGCTACTTCAGCATTTTTAGCTAAGCAAATATTAAAGGAGCAAGGTAAGGATATTCCTGTGGTTACTACATTACACGGTACTGATATTACTATTGTTGGAAAGGACCCTGCTTTAAGACCTGTTATTACGTTTAGTATTAATGAGTCTGACGGAGTTACAGCGGTATCCAATGACCTTAAGCAGGAAACTTACGATACATTTAATGTAAAAAAGGATATTGAGGTAATATATAACTTTGTAGATTTAGAGAGGTTCAAAAAGCAAGAGAAGGATCACTTTAAACGCTTTTTGTGTCCAAATGGAGAGAAGCTCTTAGTACACGCATCCAATTTTCGTAAAGTAAAAAGGATAGAAGATGTTATTTATGCTTTTGCTCAAATTAGGGAGGTAACCCCAAGTAAGTTGTTATTAATTGGAGACGGCGGTGAAAGGCAGAATATGGAAGTACTCACACGTAATCTTAATTTGTCTGATGATGTGCGATTTATAGGTAAGTTAGAGGCAATGGAAGAGGTTTTATCTGTGGCCGACTTGTTTTTTATGCCATCAGAAAAAGAGAGTTTTGGTTTGGCTGCTCTGGAAGCTATGGCTTGCCAAGTTCCGGTAATATCAAGTAATGCAGGAGGTTTGGGAGAGCTTAATATCCATGGAGTTACAGGATTTTTGAGTGAGGTGGGGGATGTAGATAATATGGTGCAAAATGCTCTATTTGTGTTACAAGATGAGAATTTGCCACTGTTTAAACAAAACGCACTAAAGAGAGCCCAAGAGTTTGATGTGAACAAAGTAGTACAGCAGTACGAAAGCTATTACCAAACTATAATTGATAACTTTGCAAAGTAGTTTTGTAACAGTTTTATGAGAGAGTTAGCTTACCTTAATAAGTACTTATTTAAATACCGTGGTTTATTAGCCCTGGGTATTTTGTTTAGTATAATTTCTAATATTTTTGGTATAATACCCGCTCAGATTGTGCGGCATGCCCTGGAACTTGTAGAGTTTAATGTAGATCAACACTTTTTGTATGCGGGCTCAGGTATACAAACCCTTACATATAAGTCTCTTACTTTTGGGATAACTGTTTTGGGGGTGCTTATTATCCTTATGGCTATCATAAAGGGTGTTTTTCTGTTTGCAGTAAGACAAACCATTATCGTGATGTCTCGACATGTGGAGTATGACCTTAAAAATGAAATCTACGCCCATTACCAAAAACTACCTTTGGCATTTTTTAAGAAGAATACTACAGGAGACCTGATGGCTCGTGTTTCTGAAGATGTAAGCAAGGTTAGGATGTATTTGGGGCCTGCTATTATGTATTTGCTCAATATGTTCGTATTGGTTGTACTCGTGGTAGGTTATATGTTTTCTGTTAATACCACACTTACTTGGTGGGTATTGCTTCCTTTGCCTTTTTTGTCATTGAGTATTTTCATAGTTAGTAGTGTCATCAATAAAAGGTCAGAAAGGATACAAAAGAGCCTTTCTAATTTATCTACCAATGCCCAGGAAACGTATTCGGGTATTAGAGTGGTGAAGTCTTTTGCGGCCGAAGAAGAGTTTTTTAAGAAGTTTGAAGAAGAGAGCCTCAGGTATCAATACGACTCAATGAAATTAGTAAGGGTAGATTCTTTATTCCATCCGCTGATGATTTTCTTAATAGGTTTAAGTACTATCATCTGTATTTATGTGGGCGGTTTAGAAATCATTAAAGGAAATATAACAGTAGGTGTAATAACGGAGTTTATCATGTATGTTTATATGCTTACATGGCCTATGGCAGCATTAGGATGGACTTCAGGCCAGATACAAAGGGCAGCAGCTTCCCAAAAACGTATAAATGAGTTTTTGAATACAAGAAACGATATAGTTTCGCATAAAGACATTGAATTGGATATTAAAGGACAGATAATGTTTGACAAGGTGTCTTTTAAGTATCCAGATACAGGTATTTTGGCTTTGGATAAAATTTCTTTTACTATTAATCCGGGCGATAGTGTGGCTATAATTGGTAGTACAGCCTCCGGTAAGAGTACATTGGCCAACCTAATCTTGCGTTTGTATGATGTCACAGATGGTCAAATACTTATAGACGGTGTGCCATTAAAAGATTTAGACATACCATATTACCGACATCAAATTGGTTATGTGCCGCAAGAGGTGTTTTTGTTTTCGGATACTATTAGTAATAATATACAATTTGGTAAAGAAGATGCCACAGAAGATGAGATACATCATGCAGCCAGATTATCTGTTGTTCACGACAATATTATGGGCTTTGACGAAGGATTTGCAACGCGTGTAGGAGAAAGAGGTGTTACACTGTCTGGAGGGCAAAAACAGCGTATTTCTATAGCTCGTGCCTTGGTAAGGAAACCCCAAATACTTATCTTGGACGACAGTCTTTCTGCAGTAGATACGCTTACAGAAGATAAAATACTAGAGAACTTGGCCCAAACTATGGAGGGCAAGACTACAATTCTTATTTCGCATAGGGTTTCTAATGCCAAGTTGGCTTCTAAGATTTTACTTATGGACGAAGGGCAAATAGTAGAATCTGGCACACACCAGCAGCTGATGGAAAAAGGCGGTTTGTATGCAGACTTGTATGAGAAACAAAATTCGTTTGCAGCAGAAGCTTAAACTGAATTATGCACTATTTGTTTTAAAAAGCGAAATGTTCAAATACTGAAGCAAAATGCCGAGAAAAATAATGTATGTTCGCTTGTGAAGGCATCATAACTTGGACTAAATAACATTTTGTGGTTGTAAGACAGCCAATAGGTAATTGTTTAACAATCTCCTTTAATCTTTCTCTTTTCTTCTCGTAGATTTACATTAAGTTCGAAACCGAGTATTATTATAAGGCTCATGAGGTATGTCCAAACCATAATGGCAATTAAGGTTCCTATAGAGCCATACAGCTTGTTGTATGAACTGAAATTTTCAAGATAAAATGAAAACAAGTTTGTAGCCAGGATACACAAGACTGAAGAGAATGCCGAACCGAAGTTGAAGAAACGTATTTTCTTGTCCATTGCAGGGGCAAAATAGTATACAGAAGCTATGCCGAAATAGAAGATAAAGAAAATAGAGAGATATCCCAAAGACTTGATACTCCAGTAATTTAAACTAGATGGAAGTAAGTCATGGTTATGGAAGTATTTAATCACAAACTGGCCAATTATCAAGAAAAGTACAGCTAAAAGAAGGACAAAGATTAATATTAATATTACAAAAGCCGCCATACTTTTAGAGCGGACAAAGTTGCGGGCCTTTTTCTTTTCTAATGCTGCATTGAATGCGTTTGTAAGTGAGTTAATGCCATTTGTAGCTGCGTATAAGGTAAACAAGAAACCGAAAGAGAGGATGTCACGACGTGGGCGGCTTATAATTTCATAAACAGTGGTAGCTACAGTTTCATAAAGTGCTTCTGGTAGTAAACTCTCTATGAAATTCATTATTTGTACTTCCAGGTTGTCTATGGGTATATATGGTATGAGGGTAAACAAAAATAGTATTCCTGGGAAAACAGCCAACAAAAAACTAAATGCCACAGAGGTTGCTCTTTGATCCAGGTCAAACCTTACAATGTTACTCCAAAGGATTTGGAAAAAGCGAAAAAGCGAAATATCGGACCCGGGAGGGTAGATGTTGTCTAGTTTTTCTCTAAGTTTTTCAAGTCCTTTTTTTATAGTCATATTGTAGCAGTTTATATTTCAAAAAACGGTTCTAGTTTGTTTAAAACCACAGTGGGGCAAGGGATTATTTTTTTTGTTTTGGAATCTATAAATACCAAAGTTGTTTTTCCGAGGTTTAATAGTGTTCCCTCTTCATCTCTTATTTCACACTCAAAAGTAATGCGGGTTTTTGGAAGCTCACGTAAAATACACGTAATTTCTAATAAATCATCATATTTTGCCGGTTTGATATACTTAGAGTAATTGTCATAAACGGGCATCCAAATCCCGGATTCTTCTAGGTCTTTGTACCGGATACCTAGATTTCTTAGAGATTCTACTCTGCCAATTTCATACAATTTTGCGTAATTACCATAGTACATGTAGCCCATTTGGTCTACATCGGCATACCGAACTCTATACGTTTGTTTGTTGTCGTACATAATTATTTAATACCCCTCTGGTTTAATGCTGCTTGATACTTGCGGGCATTTACCAAATGATCATTATATGTGGCAGAAAAATTATGGTAGCCAGAAAAATCTTCTTTAGCACTAAAGTACACATAATCATGATTTTGGTAATTTAATACTGCATCTAAAGCTGCTCTTTCAGGTAATGAAATTGGGCCTGGAGGCAAGCCCGGATATTTATACGTATTATATGGGCTATCTACAGTAAGGTGTTTGTGTAATATCCTTTTTAAAGAGAAATCACCAACAGCAAACTTCACTGTTGGGTCTGCCTGTAAAGGCATATTAATAGCCATCCTGTTTATATAAACACCTGCCACTGTAGGCATTTCATCTTTCTTATTGGTTTCACTTTGTACAATAGAAGCCATAGTCCCTACTTCATTGGGGCTTAAGCTTATGGCCTCTGCTTTAGCTAACCTTTCCTTATTCCAAAACTTTGTATATTCTTGTTTCATACGGGCCAAGAACTCATCGGTAGTTAGATCCCAGTATACAAAATAGGTATCCGGTAAAAACATGTTCATAACAGTGGCTGTATTGAAACCAAGGTCGTTACATACTTTTTCGTCTTGCAGTTTTGCTAAAAGATCATCTGCATTAAACTCAAACTTGGTGCCTATTTTCTTGATTAGATCATCCTTGGTTCTAATATTGTTAAAAGTAAGCCTTACGGGGTCTTGTTTGCCAGCCATAAGTTTCTTTACTATTTCATTATTGCCAGAATTTGGTGGTATTTCATATCTGCCAGGTTTAACTTGATCTCGGTACCCTTTACTTTTAGTTACAAATCCAAAAGGTATGTCCTGATGTATTATTTTGTTTTGCCTTAAGCTATCCAGCACAGTTTCGTAGGTTGCATTTTTGGGGATGTACAAAACAAAATTGTCTTTACCGTCTACGTTAAGGTTGGGGCTAGAGAATACTTGCCAGAAGTAAAAGGCAAAAGAAGCCATTACCGTAGAGACAACTACCAGTGTATAAGCGAGGATTTTTTTCTTCTTAGTCATTTAATGCTTTTATTAAATTTTCTTTATTAACGCTTTCTTGTTGTCCAGAAGCCATATTTTTAAGGGTGTAAACGCCTTTTTCCACTTCTTCTGAACCTATTACTATAACAAACGGCACGTTTTTTTTATCTGCGTATTCAAACTGTTTTTTTATTTTGGCGTCCTCCGGATATATTTCGGCACTAATATCATGATTGCGAAGGAAAGAAAGGATATTTAGGCTTGCAGCCAAAGTCTCTTCGCCAAAATTGGTCACCATTACTTTGGTTGATGAGTAATTTAATGCTTCTGGGAAAATTGCCAGTTCTTCCATTACGTCATATATGCGATCTACACCCAGCGAAATACCCACTCCGGACATTCCCTTTACACCAAAGCTTTCTGTAAGGTTATCATATCTGCCGCCGCCGGAAATACTTCCAATACTTACTCCAAGTGCTTTTACTTCAAAAATGGCCCCTGTATAATAACTTAAGCCTCTTGCCAGCGATGGGTCAAATTCTATTTTGGGATTTTCTAAGCCCAATTGCTTAACTAAACTCCAGATGGTTTCAAGTTCAGAAACACCTTTTTCTCCAATCTCAGAATCCCGAAGCCAGTCTTTTAATAGTAGGAAAGGATTCTCTACTTCGTTTATGGTAAACAAAGGCTGCAATTGCTGTATACTTTCTTGGCTAAAACCTCTTTCAGATAGTTCTTCCTCTACCTTCTCTTTGCCAATTTTATCCAGTTTGTCTATGGCTACACTTAGGGCTACTTCTTTGCCCTCTGCACCAACTGCTTCTGCAATTCCGGCAAGGACTTTACGGTTGTTTATTTTTATAATGTAATCGTTAAGACCTAAGTTTTGGAATACCTCGTGTAGCATAAGAACAATCTCGGCTTCGCATATCAGGGATTCTGTACCCACTACATCAGCATCACACTGATAAAACTCTCTGTAACGTCCTTTTTGTGGGCGGTCAGCTCTCCAGACAGGCTGTATTTGGTATCTCTTAAAAGGGATAGCCAGTTCGTGGCGGTTCATAGCCACATAACGGGCAAAAGGTACCGTAAGGTCATATCTTAGGCCTTTCTCAGAAAGTTTCTTAAGAGTGGGCTTAGAGCCGGCCTCTAAATCAGACTCGTTAATGTCTTTAAGGTAGTCACCGGAGTTTAGTATCTTAAAAAGTAGCTGGTCTCCTTCATCTCCATATTTACCCATTAAAACAGACAGGTTCTCTATAGTTGGTGTTTCTAATGGTAAGTAGCCGAATTTTTGGTACACTTTTTTTACCTGACCGAAAATAAAGTTTCTTTTGGCCATGGTAGCTGGGCCAAAGTCTCTTGTACCCCTGGCCAGGCTTGGTTTTGACATATACATTATTTTATTAAGGCAAAAATAACTTTTTAAGGTCGATTTTGTGATGGACGCCGTAGAAAAATGCATTTTTATTTTCTAAACTGTTGAGATAAGCAGCTTTTTTCATATCTTTGCGAATCAATTTCAAAAATTAGGACAATGGGAGTTACTCAACTAAAAAGGAAAAGTAGAAAAAATAGAGCTGTTGCAAATAATAAAGTGGCCGCGGTTAAGAGACTTACTTTAAAGCCGAATATCAAAAAGGTGACAGTAGAAGAACTTAAAGCACAAGTTTCAGAATAAGAAAGCCCTAATATTTAGGGCTTTTTTTTATTTCTTTCCAACAATCGTTGACTACGTTTTTAATCGCATATTCTGCTTTGACATAATTAATGTGTCATTTCTATTTTGTTTGGAGTCTGTATTTTGTAAAATAGCTTTCGGTGTTAACCGAGTTTTTTGGTTTCAGTTTGTACCTCAAAAACAAAAGGCTGGAAAGAAAAGATGATGTTTAGAAGTCTTTTTTTCAAATCTAGTTTTACATTGGAGATTTATCTAAACGAAATTCTACAACCCAAGGTTGTTTTGAATTGATGTCAATTCAAGCTGAACTAGTTTCAAATCTGTTCTACATAAATTACTAGCTCAATTTCTGGTTTAAAGGCTATTACAGCGTTTACTAGTAATGATTCCCCTTCTTTTTTTATTATAATTTTAAGGAGTCATATAAACTTTCCTATAAACTCTATAAATTTAGTAGACTTATTAAATTTATAAATTATCATTGTTGCAGAATTTTATGAGAAGGGCAGCATGGAGATAAAAAAATACACTTGGAAAGACAGGATAATTAAAGTTTTATCTATTTTAGGTTGGATGTTAGCAGGACATATTCTACTTAGTTTTGTGCCTGCATTTGAGTTTCGTGGTCATTTAGCTAGTCTTTGGGATTCCCTAGATAGTACTATTCTTATTTTTATGGCTGCTGGCTTTATTGCACAGATAATTGATGGTTCACTTGGTATGGCCTATGGCGTAAGTGCTACCAGTTTTTTAATGGCCACAGGTTTAAGCCCGGCAGCTGCCAGTGCTAGTGTTCATGCGTCAGAGATCTTTACAAGTGGGGTTTCTGGTCTTAGTCACTTAAAATTCGGGAATGTTAATAAGAAGCTTTTCCGACATTTACTATTGCCGGGTGTTTTAGGAGCTATTGCCGGTGCGTACTTGTTGTCTTCACTAGAAGAGTACAACCATTATATCAGGCCTGTGGTGGCATTATATACGCTATATCTGGGAGTAAGAATTATTTTAAAGCTTACCACATTAAAAACGCGAAAAAAACCAATTAGACATCTTGGCTGGTTAGCGGGTGCGGGTGGGTTCCTTGACTCTATTGGCGGTGGTGGTTGGGGGCCTATAGTTACATCCACGTTGATTGCAAACGGTCGTAACCCTGCATATACTATAGGGTCAGTTAATCTTACAGAGTTTTTTGTGTCTTTTGCAAGCTCACTTACTTTCATTTTTGTAATGGGTTTTCAGCATTGGCAAATCATTTTAGGTCTTATTCTTGGTGGTGTAGTAGCAGCTCCTATAGCAGCTTTTACGGTAAAAAAGATTCCGGTGAAACCCATGTTTATATTTGTGGGCACTGTTGTTATTATAATTAGTTTACGTACTTTTCTTAAGGCAATCGGTGTTTTTTAAACTTTGAATATATAATTTTAAAACCCTACTTTTTGTATGAAACGATGTTGACTTCCCCGCTTTCACTCTAAGCCAAACTTGTTTTACCTTTTACAATCACGCTAGATTAGTTGATGAAATTTCTTAGGTTTTTCCTAAGGTGTGATTGTTGTAGCTGATGATCAGTTTGGACCAATATTAATCATTAAACCAAAAGAATTAAAAATGAAATTTCACATCGCACGCAAGCTATTAATATGGCTTGTTCTAGCCCCTGCTGTGGCATTTTCTCAAAATGCTCCTAGTATTAAAGCCCAAGTAAAGGGCGTAATCGTTGATAAAGCTACTCAAGAGAGTTTAGTAGGAGCAACAATTACTATTAAAGGCACAACAAATGGAGCAATTGCTGACGCTAATGGTGAGTTTATACTTACCACAGGGCAGGCACTCCCATTTACTTTGATAGTGAAATCAATTGGCTATAAGGGCACAGAGTATTTAGCAACTACAGAGACAGTAAGGGTAGAGTTAACTCCAGAGGAAACCTCTCTACAGGAACTTATTGTGACTTCTAGAAGGCGTCTGGAAAAAATACAGGAAGTCCCTATTCCTATTTCAATTGTGAGAGGAGTGACTATTGAAGATCAAGGGTCTTTTAATGTAAACCGTTTGAAAGAAGTTGTGCCAACTGTACAACTGTATGCTTCAAACGCCCGAAATACTACACTCAATATCCGTGGTTTAGGTTCTACATATGGTTTGACAAATGATGGTATAGATCCCGGAGTAGGCTTTTATCTGGATGGAGTGTATCTGGCACGTCCGGCAGCTACGCAATTGGACTTTATAGATATTGAGCAGGTTGAAGTTTTGAGAGGACCGCAAGGAACGCTTTTTGGCAAGAATACGACTTCAGGTGCGTTTAACATTACTTCGCGTTTGCCTGAGTTTAGACCAAGTGGGGCTTTCGAGGTGAGCTATGGGAATTATGGATATATCCAAGCCAAGTCTTCCTTAACTGGCCCTTTGGCTAAGAATTTGGCAGCCCGTGTTTCCTTTTCTGGTACGCAGAGAGACGGGACATTGTTTAATGTACGGACAAACAGACGGATTAATGATATTAATAATTTAGGAATTAGAGGACAACTCTTATTTACACCTACTGATAATATAAAAATAGTTTTAGCCGGAGATGTTTCTTCTCAAAAACCTGATGGTTACGGATGGGGTGTAGCAGGTGTAGTGCAAACAAAGCGTGCTGATTACCGACAGTTTAACAATATAATTAAGGATCTAGGTTATTCACTTCCTTATACTAGTTTATTCGAAAGAAAAGTGGACCTGGATACACAATCAAAAGCTGATAATGAGCTTGGTGGAGTTTCTTTGAATGCTGACTTCAAAATAGGAAACGGTACGCTTACATCTACTACCGCATGGAGATATTGGAAGTGGGTCCCATTGAATGACAGAGATCATATTGGTTTGCCTGTATTTACTATTTCTGCAGGAAATTCTGTACACGACCAATATTCGCAGGAACTTAGATATTCCGGAAAGATTAATGAAAAGGTGAGCGGTGTAGTAGGTTTATTTGGTCTTTGGCAGGACTTGAGTACAGATCCTGTACATACGGAAGAGGGGGGAGCTGCGTTATGGCGTTTTGCTCAAAGCTCAACAAGTTCTCTTTGGCAGACTCCGGGCTTATTTGATAACTACGGAATTCGTACTACTTATGGTATAAAAAGTACAAGTTTGGCCGCCTACACGCAAATAGATTGGGCTATCACGCCAAAATTACATTTACTACCAGGTTTAAGATATAACTATGATAAGAAGCTTGTTAACTATGACCGCCAAAGATATGGTGGGTTAGAAACGACTGACCCGGCATTATTAGCATTAAAGAATGGCGTATATACCAATCAAACCTTCAATACGGAAGCTGAAGAGGGTAATTTTTCAGGACAATTATCACTTCAATATCGCTTCACTCCAAAAGTAAATGCTTTTGCAACCTATTCAGTTAGTTATAAGCCTGTAGGTGTAAATGTGGGAGGTCTGCCGACAGCAAATGGAGAAGTTTTGCTTGATTTGGCCCGTGTAAGACCCGAGGCTGTTAACCACAAAGAGTTTGGTGTAAAAACAAGCCCTGGCAAAAATGCGGTTTTAAATTTTACTATTTATCAGACAGACATTAAGGATTTCCAGACTCAGGTACAGACACCAGACCCTGGTGTAAACAGAGGTTATCTTGCCAATGCCGAAAAGGTGCGGGTTCAAGGGGTAGAAGTAGATGGTAATATTCGACTTAATAGTCAAGTAAGGTTTAATGGAGCATTAGCGTATACAGATGGGAAATATGTGAGGTTTACAAATGCTCCGGTTCCTTTAGAAGAAGTAGGTGGTGCACAAGCGTTTAAAGATATTTCAGGTGGACGGTTGCCTGGTATTTCCAAATGGTCGTTTACACTTGGAACTGAGCTAAGTCGTAAGGGAGAATTGATTAGTCTTGTTGGGAATTACTTCTTTGGAGCCGATGTATTTTACCGTTCAGGATTTTCCTCAAGTCCGTCGCCATCGCAATATCTTAACATTGACGGATATGCATTGTTAAATGCAAGGATTGGCTTTAGGGCTTCAAACGGTGTTACAGTGATATTGTGGAGCAGAAATCTTACAGGCACTAATTACTATGAGCAATTGCTTGCCGCTCCCGGAAGTTATGGACAATACAGCGGTGTTATTGGTGACCCTAGAACATACGGAGCCACATTACGATATTCGTTCTAAAAACTAACCCTACCTTTAAACTAACCAGGTCTCGGAAACGGGGTCTGGTTTTATTTTGGGTTTTTATGTCTGAAATTTTCATTATACTAAGTATCTATATTAATTTCCTACTAAATCTATAGACTTAATTATTTCTATTTGATTTTCTTTTTACCTTTGTTCGCCTATATCACTTTGGTGATTGGACTTGGTCAGTTTGTAATCGAATAAAAAAACACCGATATGCAGAGTTTTCGTACAGAACTCGAAAATCCTGTTGTTGAACAGGAAATTATTGAGCTTGAAAAGAAAATCAGGGAGTTTCAGGATGGGAAGTTACCTGAAGAAAAATTTCGCTCTCTACGTTTGGCTCGTGGAGTTTATGGCCAGCGTCAAGCCGGGGTACAAATGGTGCGAATAAAACTACCATTCGGAAAAATTACTTTCAAACAAATCCTTAAAATTGCCGATATCTCTGACGAATATGCCAGCCGAAACCTGCACTTAACCACACGACAAGACATTCAGATTCATTATGTGAGTCTGGACAAAACACCTGAACTCTGGGCGAAACTAGCAGAAGACGATATTACCCTCAGAGAAGCTTGTGGAAACACAGTACGTAATGTTACTGCATCGGCAGCCGCTGGAATTGATCCCGACGAACCATTTGATGTTTCGCCTTATGCTCAGGCTACATTTGAGTATTTTCTTCGTAATCCGGTATGTGCAGAAATGGGACGTAAGTTTAAAATGTCTTTTTCTTCGAGTGATAAAGATACGGCCTTTTCATATATTCATGATTTTGGTTTTATTCCTAAAATACGTGTGATAAATGGTGAAGAAGTGCGTGGGTTCAAAGTTATGCTGGGAGGTGGTTTGGGAGCACAACCTATGCTAGCCAATGAGGTGTATGACTTTTTGCATGAAGATGATGTTATCCCATACATAGAAGCTACTTTACGGGTGTTTGACCGTAACGGTGAACGAAGTAACCGTAATAAAGCCCGCTTTAAATATCTGGTACAATCTAAGGGATTAGAAGAAGTTTTAAGGTTAATTGAAGAAGAGAAAACAGCTCTTAAAAATAAAACATTTATAGTAAATAGAAACAAGATTACTCAGCCAGAAGCTCCTTCTTCGGTTGTTTATCCTGTAGATCCGGAAAATAAAGAAGCTTATACTATTTGGAGAAAAACCAACGTATTTGAGCAAAAACAAAGTGGTTATTTTGGCGTTTTTGTTAAAGTGTTGACAGGCGATATTCCTACTGATAAAGCACGTGAGTTGATTGCTGGAATTCGTGACCATATCGCAGATGATATCCGTATTACGCAGGACCAAAATCTACTTTTTAAGTATGTGAGAGAGGAGTCTTTACCACATATTTTTAATCTTCTTACTAAGTTGGGTTATGCTAAACCGGGGTATAACAGCACTTCAGATGTTACTACTTGTCCAGGTACAGATACGTGTAATTTAGGTATCTCAAACTCTACTGAAATGGCTAGGGTTTTGGAGCAATATATTCATGAGTTTCATTCTGATTTTGTGTACGAAACAGATCTCAAAATCAAGATTTCGGGATGTATGAACTCTTGCGGTCAGCATGGCTTGGCTCATATTGGTTTTCATGGAGCATCTAGCAAAGTTGGTGGCAAAGTGATTCCTGCAGCTCAGGTGATGTTAGGGGGTGGTACAGTGGGAGATGGTGTAGGCCGTGTAGCTGAGCGTATCACAAAAGTACCTACCAAGCGTGTTTTGCAAGTAATTGATTTTGTGTTGACAGATTTCAAGCAAAACAAAGTGGCGGAAGAGAATTTCCATACTTACTACGATCGTCAAACGAAAGATTATTTCTACCAGCTTTTGAAGCCATTAGCGGATACCACTAATCTTACGGATGACGAGTACGTTGACTGGGGGCACGAAGGTACATTTGCTACCGCTATAGGTGTGGGAGAGTGTGCTGGAGTTGTTATAGATTTAGTAGCGACTCTACTTTTGGAGGCCGAGGAGAAACTTGATTGGGCCAGGAAAGCATTAGAAAACGGGCAGTTTGCTGATTCTATATACCATTCTTACAGTTCTTTTGTATGGGCCGCCAAAGCACTTTTACTGGATAAAGGAGTAAATGCAAGAACCCAAGCTTTGGTTATTCAAGAATTTGATACGCATTTTGTAGAAGATGGAACATTCTCATTTCCTACGAGTTTTAGCGAAAGGGTTTTGCAAATAAATAAATATGAACCCTCAAAAGAGTTTGCTGAGACTTTCCTTCTTCAAGCTACAGCTTTCCAGTTAGAAGCAACTGATAAAAGGGAGGAAATAAGAGCAGTGAACAACGAATAGTGAACAGTGTATAATGAAAAACTAAAAGTGAAAAGCTTAAATCTGATAGCTGAAAGCTCAAGACTCAAAGCTCATAATAATATGACACCATTCGTAACATTAGTAGGTGCAGGTCCTGGAGATATCGACCTAATAACCTTAAAGGGAATAAAAGCCATAAAGTCGGCTGATGTAATACTTTACGATGCCCTTGTAAACGAGGAGTTATTGGAGTATGCTAAGCCTGAATGCGTTAAAATATATGTAGGAAAACGTGCTGAGCGACTTTCGACAAAACAGGAGTATATTAATCAACTTTTGGTAGATTATGCCCTTACACACGGTCATGTGGTAAGATTAAAAGGCGGAGACCCTTTTGTGTTCGGTAGAGGTGGGGAGGAACTAGATTATGTACATCAGCACAATATTTCCACGGCTGTTGTTCCGGGTATTTCTTCTTCTGTTGGGTTGACGGCCTTGCACCAAATTCCGATTACGCATCGCGGAATCAGTGAGAGTTTCTGGGTAATTACAGGTTCTACTAAAGATGGTAAGCTATCTCAGGATATGTACACTGCCGTAAAAACAAATGCTACGGTTGTGGTTTTGATGGGTTTCTCTAAGCTCAAAGAGATTACAGCTTTGTATAGAGAAAACGGGAAAGGAGATTTGCCGGTAGCGTTAATTCAAAATGGTTCTCTAGCGAACGAAAGAGTAGCTATAGGGACTGTAAATACGATTGTTGAGAAAGCTGAGTCGGAACTTTTGGGTGTTCCTGCTATAATAGTTTTAGGTGAAGTAGTTTCAAAACATCAGGATTTTAAAAGAGTTTTGGAAAGTATTAGAGAAGAAAGTTTGTCCTAAAATGATGATCTGATGGAAGTTGCTTTTGCCCAAAAATAGAGAATAGTTAAGGACTAAGACAGTTGTTAGCGTTTAATTAAAGCTTTTATCTCAAAAACAATAATGAATAATCTCTTTCCCATATACTTAAAACTAAATCAACTTAACACGCTTTTGGTAGGCGGTGGTCCCGTGGGAATGGAGAAGTTACAGGCTTTGATGAGCAATTCACCCGAGGCAAAAGTTCACGTAGTCGCTAAAGAAATTGATAAGTTAACCGAAGAGTTTATAGCACAACACGCTACAGTACAATTCTCTCATCGGGAATTTATAGAAAGGGACTTAGATGGAGTAGATTTGGTGGTTTTGGCCACAAACAATGAATTTTTCAATGAAGAAGTGCGTAAATTAGCATCAGAAAGAAATATTCTTTTGAATGTCGCGGATAAACCGGATTTATGTGATTTTTATCTCGGTTCGGTGGTGCAAAAGGGCAATCTTAAAATAGGTATTTCTACGAATGGGAAATCACCTACGATGGCTAAACGCCTGAAAGAATTTCTGAATGAAATTCTACCAGACGAAATAGATGAAACCCTTGAGTTGATGCAGCAGTACCGTAATCAGCTCAAAGGTGATTTTAAACATAAAGTAGATACTTTAAATGCACATACGAAGGAGTTTTTGAAGTGAATTGCAGCACTGAGATTGTCTAAGCCTGACAAGAAGTTAACACTTTACAAGCTCGATTTAAGATTAGTTTTTAGATTAGAAGCTTTTGGTATATATATGATCGATAAAGTATTAAAAGATATAGAGGGACTAACTGCCGATGCCATCATCAAATATATTGATGATAAATATGGTAATGAAGCAGTATTTTCTACTTCCTTTGGGATAGAAGACCAAGTGCTCATGCATTTGATAGAAGCCAATGGTTCTAAGGCTGAGATTTTTACTTTAGAAACGGGAAGACTATTTCCTGAAACGTATAAAGTATGGAACAGGACGCTTGAAAAGTATGGTTTACCTATAAAAACGTACTACCCGAATACAGAGGCAGTAGAAAACATGGTTACTCAAAAGGGGCCGTCTAGTTTTTATAATAGTGTAGAAGATCGTAAAGAATGCTGTTTTGTACGTAAAATAGAACCATTGAAAAGAGCTGTAAAAGGATATAAAATATGGATTACAGGTATCAGAGCAGACCAATCGGCCAATCGTGAAGATATGCAGATGGTAGAATGGGATGAGGGAAATAAAATTATAAAAGTCCACCCTTTATTTCATTGGACTTTAACAGATGTTGAGGTTTTTTTGAAAGAAAAACATATACCTTATAATTCTTTACACGATAAAGGTTTTCCGAGTATCGGATGTCAGCCATGTACCAGAGCCATTCAGCCGGGTGAAGACTTCAGGGCTGGACGCTGGTGGTGGGAGGATAAAAGCAAAAAAGAGTGTGGTTTACATCGAACAAATTAGAATGGATTATTTAGATCATTTAGAAGCAGAAGCAATTTACATTTTACGGGAGGTTGCCGGACAATTTGAGAATCCGGCTTTGCTTTTCTCGGGAGGAAAGGATTCAATAACGTTGGTTCATCTTGCTAAAAAAGCTTTCCGGCCAGGGAAATTTCCATTTCCACTGGTGCATATAGATACAGGCCATAATTTTCAGGAAACCATAGATTACCGTGACTGGTTAGTGCAGGAATTGGGCGAGAAATTGATAGTAGGCTACGTGCAGGACAGTATAGACCGAGGAAAAGCAGTGGAACAGAAAGGCAAAAACGCAAGTAGGAATGCCTTACAAACCGTAACATTGCTGGAAACCATTGAGAAAAATGGGTTTGATGCTTGTATTGGAGGTGCCAGACGTGACGAGGAAAAGGCACGTGCCAAAGAACGTATTTTTTCGGTTCGTGATGAGTTCGGTCAGTGGGATCCTAAAAGGCAGCGTCCGGAACTTTGGAACATATTTAACGGAAAGATTAATAAAGGCGAAAACGTGCGTGTTTTCCCTATTTCCAACTGGACAGAGTTAGATGTGTGGAATTATATCAAACGTGAAAATATTCCGCTTCCATCCATTTATTTTTCACATGAAAGAGAAGTTGTCTTACGTAATGGACAATGGATGGCTTCCGCTCCGTTTTTAAATATTGATGACGAAGATATTACTGAATACAAGTCGGTGCGTTTCCGTACAGTGGGGGACATGACCTGTACGGCCGCAGTAGATAGTGTAGCGGTTGAGCTAGATGACATTATTGCCGAAATTAAAGCATCGACAGTAAGCGAACGTGGTGCCAGAATGGACGACAAGGTGTCAGAAGCTGCAATGGAAGACCGCAAGAAACAAGGATATTTTTAACGTAGAGACGTAACATGCTACGTCTAAAAAGTGTAGAGACGTTTTACATCTAAAAATGTAAATATCTGTTTTATGACTGCAATTATGAGAGGGGGCCGTGCTTCGTCTCTACGAAAAATAAAAACGAATAATGCAAATATTAAAATTCATAACGGCAGGATCAGTAGATGATGGAAAAAGTACGCTCATTGGTCGCCTTTTATACGATACCAATTCTATTCTGGATGATCAGCTAGAGGCCATCCAAAAAGCCAATCGTAAAAATGATGACGGTACGGTTGATCTTGCCATTCTTACCGACGGACTAAAAGCTGAACGTGAGCAAGGTATTACCATAGATGTAGCCTACAAGTATTTTCAAACAGAAAATCGTAAGTTTATAATAGCCGATGCACCTGGTCATATTCAGTACACCCGTAATATGGTTACCGGAGCTTCAAATTCTGATTTGATAATCATTCTGGTTGATGCCAGAAAGGGGGTAATAGAGCAGACTAAACGCCATTCTTTCCTTGCTAAACTGCTTTCTTTAAAGCAAGTTTTGGTATGTGTAAACAAGATGGATATGGTGGATTACCAAGAAGAGGTTTATGAGAAGATTAAAGCTGACTATTTAACTCTGGCAGCCAATCTTGGTTTGGAAAAGGTAGACTTCTTGCCTGTTTCGGCTTTAAAAGGTGACAATATAGTCTATTCTTCTGATAGAATACCATGGTACACAGGTCCGGCATTATTAGATTATCTTGAAAGTGTAGAAATAGAAAATGTTGGACAAAATCAGGGATGGCGTTTACCTGTCCAGTGGGTGGTTCGTCCCCAATCTGATGATTTACCGGATTATCGTGGTTATGCCGGCCGTGTGATGGGAGAAGGCTTAAAAGTGGGTGACGAGGTAATTGTACTCCCCAGCGAAGTAAGAAGCAAGGTAAAAGCTATAGAACTGGATCAAAAAGAGCTTCAAGAAGCTGAAAATGGACATTCAATTATTTTACACTTGGAAGATGATGTAGATATTTCCAGAGGGGATTTTATTGTTCAGGCATCACACGCTGGACAGATGTCCAAAAGTATTGAAGCTAATATCGCCTGGTTTGACCAAAAGCCATTGGACACTACACAAGTCTATCTACTTCAAAATCATTCGAAACTGACGAAAATAAAAGTTGCGGAAGTAGAATACAAATATGATGTTAATACCCAGGCCAAAATTTATGGTGAAGACGTGAAACTTAATGACATAGGTAAAGTGCTTATTAAAGCAGCCGATGAAATAGTTTTTGATAGTAACCACTTTTTTCCGGAAAACTCACGAGCTATTATAATAGATCCGAGAACCAACATTACGGTAGGTGCCGTGATTTTGGAAGCTGCGGATTGATAATTTGCAGAAAGGTACATACTTTTTGTGCAGTTTTATACGTCATTTTTTTCTTTCTAAAAGCAAAGGGCATTCCATATTTGAAATGCCCTTTGCTTTTTTCTAAACCAGAAAGTATTAGCACTAATATAACTTCTTAATACTCTTTTCTATGTTTAGTTTAGCGTTCTTCAAATTCTGAGAGTTTTCCCTTACAAAATTATTTCTCCTTTTTTTATAGTACCTCTTCGTTTGAATTCTGGACGAAAACAATAATGACTTGCCTATTACCAGTAAGCCTGCCAAAGTGATTATTAACCCTAGCATAATCATAAATAACCATGTAGGTCTGTCAAAACCATTATATACTCTAAACCAGGCTTCTACAAACAAGCATTGTCCCAAACCATATAAAATAGCACCTCCAAATGCATTTAACCACGATTTTTGTTTCAAGGACAATTTTTGTATAAATTTTTCTCCGGGTGCTTTTTTGCGTTTTACTATCATTTCTTCATACTTTTTTAGTTGTTATCTTTGCACGCTTGTTAGATGTTGGTATTAAGATAAGGATTTTTCTGAAATACCAAAACTATTTCGACAAAATTACTAGGATATTTATATGAATAATAATATTAAGGCAATGAAATTTAATATATCGGTAAACCGCAGGGATTCAGGAAGTATAAAGTGGAATAAATATCCGGAGAGTGTTATTCCTATGTGGGTAGCTGATATGGATTTTGAAGCGGCAGAGCCTATTCAAAATGCTATCTTAAAGTATAAAGAGAGCTTGGTTTATGGCTATGCCGCTCCAAGGCAAGATTTGGCAGAAGTGCTAGTAGAACGTATAAAAAATAAATATAATTGGGATATTGAATTGGATTGGATTGTTTGGTTACCCGCCATTTTACCCGGTATAGTGAATACAGCACGTTCTATTTCTTCAAGCCCGTATGGTGTGATGACATCTGTGCCAGTTTACCACCCTTTTTTGGAGATTGCCAATTCGGATAACCGTTTTCTTCAAGCCGTGCCACTTACAGCCGATTTTAAGATGGATTTTGAAGCTATGCGTGCTTCAGTTACAGAAGAAACTAAATTATATATTTTAAGCAATCCGCCCAGTGGGGTTATGCGGATTGCT
>CAZBAV010000065.1:0-1428 GCA_964489955.1 uncultured Lacihabitans sp.
TACTGGTTTAGTGGTTTCTAAGTTGTCGTTCTGGAACCAGCCCACTTTGGTAAAATCAGCCTTATTTACTTTTCCTGCCGCAAACTCCCATTCGGCCTCGGTGGGTAAGCGAACTATCCTGCCTGTCTGTTCACTAAGCCAGTCACAGTACTCTACCGCTTCCGTCCAGGTAATATTTACCATTGGATGAGTGTCTATCCAACCCCAATCTGGTTCGCCCGGTATTTTCTTTCCCGTTTTTGTGGCAAAATTCTTCCACTGCCCTACAGTAATAGGCGTTTTAGACATAGAAAAACTGCCAATAGTAACCCTGCGTACCGGGGCGGTATCCGTAATATTAGATCCATCATCAAAACCCATTTCAAATGTACCGCCTTTAATTTTCACCATTTCTGGCATATCTTGGGCAAACATTAGATAAGAGGAAAGGACAAAAAATATTGTTATGTAAAATCTCATTTTCAATTCAATAACTAAAGACTATAAAAAGACTTATTTAGGATACTAGTCTGTATAAACTACCCGAAGGCCCAGCTGCATACGCTTGGTAGTAGGCGGCCAAGACAAACGATAAGAAATGCGGTTAATACTACTAGCAAAAGAATAAGCCCCGCCTTTTACAATGATAGATGTCCCTTTTTCATTTCCTGTAGGATTGCTTACCTCACTGGTAGTAAATGGACGAGTACCCCAATCTTGGGTCCATTCCATAACATTACCGCTCATATCATATAAGCCCAACTCGTTTGCCTTCTTTTGGGCTACTGCATGCGTTTTAGTACTACTATTTGTAGAAAACCACCCGACAGAATCCAGCCATTGACCGCCACTGTATTTAAAGCCTTTCCCTTTTTTTCCACCTTTGGCAGCATATTCCCATTCGGCTTCTGTAGGTAGTCTATATTTTTTTCCTGTCTTTTCGGAAAGCCAATTGCAATAAGCCGTGGCTTCATCAAAGGAAATATTGGCTATTGGTAAGTCATCTGCCCAACCCCATCCTGGTTCTGAAGGCATTTCTTTGCTAGTTTCTTCGGTATATTTTCTCCATTGCTTAACTGTAACTTCTGTTTTACCAATATGAAACCCGTTGAGCAGTACGGGTTGTGGTGGCAATTCATCGCTAAAACCCACAATATGCGTATCTCCCATCAAAAACTTTCCACCCTCCACTTTAACCATTTCAGGGAAATCTTGTGAGTTGGCTATAAACGGTGCAAGGATTATCAATAACAAGTAAACTATTCTCATTTTTCTTTTTTCGGTAATTCAGGGAAATCAAACTCAGATGGAGATTCGGACAAAGATTCCATAAATGCAATTATGGCATTAATTTCCACCAAATTTAAAGAGAGCGTACGAACATGCGGTGAGATCACGGGCTTCATAGGTTCTTCCTTTGAGGGAGAAGTAATTACAGCCCCCAGCATA
>CAZBAV010000065.1:1438-1656 GCA_964489955.1 uncultured Lacihabitans sp.
ACCACACGCATGTCCTTAAAGATGCCATTATGGAACCAAGGTCCGGTATTCATTACGTTTCGCAGGCCGGGCGTTCGGAACTTGCCCACATCATTGGGATCTTTTGTGAAATCGTACAAACCCAAATCTTGGCGTTTTTCATCTTTATAAAACGTAGTATTAAGATTATGGAATTTATTGTCGGAGAGGAAGGGGCCATTATGACAATTTAGGCATTG
>CAZBAV010000065.1:1666-23645 GCA_964489955.1 uncultured Lacihabitans sp.
CCATGTACTTGTTGGTCCGTAAGACGGTTGCTTAAACCTGCCATGAAATAATCAAAATCGCTTATGCTGCTGGTTACCGTGCGTTGGAAAGTAGCCAAAGCAGAAGCAATACGCTCTGAACTTACTTCAGCATCACCAAAAGCACTTATAAACAAGGGTTGGTAGCCTTTTATTTCACTTAATTTGGAAGGTAGTATGTCAAAATCCTGATGCATTTCTACAGGGTTACTAATGGGATTCTTTGCCTGGTCTTCCAGACTAGATGCTCGTCCATCCCAGAAAAAAGTGGTATAAAACCAGGAGTTCTTAATACTCTGGGTGTTTCGTGTGCCCCGTTGGTGATCGTGACCTACCGCCACCGTGCGACCGTCTGCCCAGCCCAAGTCGGGAGCGTGACAACTGCTACATGATATCTGATTAGACAAAGAAAGCCTAGGGTCAAAAAAAAGGGTCTTGCCCAATTCTATGATAGGTTTAAGTGAATCTTTGTAGGGGTCTAGTGGAGAACCGGGAAGCACTCCCAATTCTATATGAGCCACTCCAGAATCTAGCGTAGGTTTTGGCCAACGGTCTGGAGTTCGTTCATATATGTAACGTAGAGAATCTAGCAATTTTTCATCTACGGATTTTACATCTGCCGGCGTATTCATAGCGAAGAAAATGGAGGCTACAAAAACCAGTACGGCAAAAAAACTAAACTTTTTCATTCTAAGATTTTTTCTATGACTGCCCTTTTTGTGTTAACCCGAATTAGGCATTCGCTGCATAATTCGGGTTGAACAGTCCACTACAAAAATAGCGGACTGTACCAGTAAACATAATTTAAATTATCTAAACAATCTATTGTACGTTATATCCTGGATTTTGGGTTAAGCTAGGGTTAAGTTCTATATCCTGCTCAGGGATTGGATAAAGCTTATTAAAGCTCTTCCAAGTATCTTTTTTGGCTACACCTAAAACAGCATCCACGCGACCCGTACGTACTAAATCTGCCCATCTGTGTCCATACTCTGAGAAAAGCTCTAACCTACGTTCTTTTTCTACCGCCAGTAACACCTGGTCTTTGGTTAAGCCATTAGCTAGCTCTTTTAAACCTGCACGCTTTCTTATTGCGTTAAGATCGGCCACAGCATCTTCTAATTTATTTTGCTGGGCATTTGCCTCGGCTCTGTTTAAATACACTTCTCCAAGTCGTAAGAATACTTGATCTTCTGCGTCTTCAGAATTAGATGGAGGTAGTCTAAGCTTATACTTTGCTGGATACCAAACATATGGAGCACGGGCTGTAAACTGGGCAGTCCAGTTGGCTTTGCGTAAATCACCCTCTTCAAAGGCTGCCATAAAATCATCTGTAAAGTAATACACTGCTCTTACTGCCGTAGCCGGGATGTAAGTTCTACCTACAAAATTATGATTTACTACCAACCTGTTTGAGCCATCTGAACTAGCAGTAAAAATACTCTCTACGCTGCTTCTTTTAAACACTTTATCAATTCTCTCCAGACTATATTTCCCTTTCCAACTACCAGAAACGAAATTATCAGATTCTGCTGCGGCTTTCTGCCATTGTGAATCATACAAATATGCCCGAGATAAAAGAGCGGATGCCGCAGCTTCACTAAGCCAAGCATTTCCTTTTGCACTGTTTCTCAATGAGACTTTGGCTTCTTCCAAGTCCTTAATTACCTGTGCATAAACCTCCTTTTGAGTAGTTCTTGGCATAGAACCACTTTGTTTTACATCAGAAACTAAAACCAAAGGTACGTCTCCAAAAGCGGTAGTAAGATTGAGATAACTTAAAGCCCTGAAAAATTTAGCAACGCCTAGGGCTTCTTCTTTTAATGCCGCTTTTATAGTGGTATTTTTCTCCACTGACTCTACCATAAGATTACATTGATAAATGGCCTTGTACGGCTCACTCCACATATATCTATTTATAGTGTTTCGTGGAGTAATAGTGTTATATATAAACTCATCATATGTGGTCGTGTACATCTCTAGCTCATCCGATGAAAAACCTAAGAAGAGGTGCCTGTATGTATCGTGATACGCACTACTAAGTAAGTTATAACTGTAGAGTCCAGCTATATCAGCTTCTACTAACTCATCTGTAGCAAAGGCCGTGGAAGCCACAAAACTGTTGGTTGGAGGGTCTATTTCTACAAACTTATCGCACGATGCAAAAAGCAAAGCAACTCCAAATGTCTTAAATATGTTTTTAAATGCTTTCATTTTCTTAGTTATAAATATTATAAACCTAGATTTAAACCTACGGTGTAAATACGCATTGGCGGTGTAACTGTCCCTGCTGTTTCCGGGTCAAATCCTTCGTATTTAGTGATAGTCCAAAGGTTTTGTCCTAGTACATATATTCTCAGGTTTTTCACATGTAATGCTTTTAACATTTTAGAGGGTAAACTATAAGCTAGAGACAAGTTTTTAAGTCTAGCAAAACTACCGTCTACCACAGATGCTGTAGAAAGTCTGTATCTGTTGTAAGCCTGGAAGAAGTCACCACTATTTACAGTAGATAAGCGTGGTCTGGTGGCTTCGTCACCTGGGTTTTGCCAAGTACCTTCCAGAAGGAATTTAGGAACGTTATAAATGATACCCGGCTGGCTGGCTGTGGAGCTATTTATATATCCATTGGTATATGGCTTTTTCACAAATTGGAAGAAAATATCTAATTCTAAGCCTTTGTAACTCAAATTATTCCCAAATCCTCCATAAAATTTAGGGTCAGAGCTACCATAACTTATGTAGTCACCTACCGCTGTAAATACCCCGTCTCCGTTTTGGTCTACCACTAGCGGTGTTCCGTTTTCCGGGTTTATTTTGTCAAACTCATATCTACGGTAAACATTAATGGACTTCCCAATTTCATAAGTATTGGAGTAAGCTGATGCTGATAGATTCGGGAATCTAACCAAAGTATTTTTGTATGAAGTTATATTAAAGTTAGAACGCCAGTTAAATCCGTTGGTTTTGATATTATGCGAAGTAAACTCAAACTCAACTCCCCTGTTTCTGATAAGAGCACCATCTAAATTGGCCACGTAGCTTGTCCAGCCACTTTGGGAGGCTACAGGGTAGTTAACCAATTGATTGCTACCCTGGTTATTAAAAAATGCTGTAGTAGAAGTAAACCTATTATTAAAGAGATTTAGTTCTAAAGCAACTTCAAATTTATAGTTGGTTTCCCATCCAAACTGGCTATTTCCCAACCTATTGGCATAAAGACCGGCAGCATTATTGTACGGATAAGCCGTAGCACCGAAAGTCTCCATATACATATAGTTACTAATGGCATCATTACCTGTAAGACCGTAGCTAGACCTCAGTTTTAGAAGTGAAATTTTGCTGAAGTTGTTTCTAATAAAATCCTCATTACTTGCAATCCACGCTCCACCGATGGCCCAGAAGTTACCAAACCTTCTGTCTGGTGCAAATCTTGACGAGCCGTCTCGTCTGTAGGTACCATTAATAATGTACTTATTTTTAAAATCATAAGTAAGTCTACCAAAAACTGACTGGAACTTATACTGATTGTATGTATTAGAGTATGCCGCAATCCTGGAAGCGGATGCTAAGTTATCCATAAGTAATTCAGACGAAAAGTTATCCGCCGTAATTAACTGTCCTCCACCCAAGGTTTCTTGGAAAGTCGTTCCTAGTAATCCGGTCAGTCTTCCATCACCAACTTTCTTCTTATAGTTTAATTGAGGCTCAATATTATAGGTATACTGATAATTGGTACCAAATGTGGCTCTGTTGGTATAATCTATGGCTTCATACGGACTAAAATAACCGTTACGATACTTCTCTATTCCGTTGTAATCCAACCTTGTAAAGGAGGCGTCTACTTTAGCTTGAAGTTCATTTGTAAGCTGATAACCAACAGAAGTAGACCCTATAAATTGAAAGTTTTTCAAGTCAGAACTTGAAGCTAACTGCTTCAATGGACTTTGCGTATTGGTAGCGTTTCCTGGATGAAAATACGGCAAACCGGTAGCTTCGTCAACTGTTGGTAGATTTGGGGCTAACCATGCGTAAGTAAAACCAGAAGTACCGATAGACTTCGTATTCATCAAAGTATAAGTCAATGTAGTACCCAAAGTAAACTTCTTATTGGCTGACCTATGGTTTAAATTAAGTCTTACCACGCCCTTCTTTTGGTTATTTTCACCCATTACCACACCATTTTCATCTCTATAGCCAATTGCAAAAATGAAATTCGTATTTTCAGATCCTCCCTGCAGATTGGTCTGGATGTCAGTTACACTTTCTGTTTTCCCAAAAAGCAAGTCTTGGAAGTCTGTGTAACGGTTCTCTCCCCAATCTACTATATCAAATGCATTAGAAGATGTTAAATTAGTAATACCATCATTTGCAAAGGCTTTTTTACGCATGGCTATATACTCTTGGGTATTAAGTAGATCCAGTTTATTTACAGCCTGCTGATAACCTGTATATACATCGGCATTAAATCTTAACGGACCTGCCTTTCCCTTTTTTGTGGAAATAAGTATAACACCGTTTGCTCCACGCGTTCCATAAATAGACGTAGCATCCGCATCTTTTAAAACTTCTACACTTTCTATATCAGCAGAGTTAAGGTTAATAAAAGGACTCTGCACACCCGCGGCTCCTCCAATAGTAGCTGCATTTATACCAGTTGACGGCATAGGCACGCCATCTATTATATAAAGAGGGTTACCAGAGGAAAGAATGGTGTTATTACCTCTAATAGCCACCGTTACATTAGATCCAATGTTTCCACTAGCTGTAGTCATATATAACCCGGGGGCCCTTCCTTGCAGACCAAGTATTGGGTTAGATATAGGTTGCTGCACAATAGTAGCACCTTGTACTTTAGAGACAGAGCTGGTTAATTTCACTCTTGACGACTCACCGTAGCCAATAACCACCAACTCATTAAGCACATTATCTGATTCTAGACTGATACTCAATGCTTGGTTTGGGCCTTGAAGAACTATTTCTTTAGACACAAATCCTACCATAGAAACACGTAGGGTAATAGGAAATTTATCATTGTATAAAGCAAAGTCCCCTTCAACACCCGTGTGGACTCCACGAGTAGTACCTACTATATGTATGTTGGCTCCGGGAAGAGCCAAATTCTCTTGGTCTTGCACGGTGCCTCTAACATTCGGGCTTTGTCCAAAAGCCACTTGAGTAAAAAGTAAAAATAACAGAACTAGTCTGCCAGCCCCCAGATAGGGGTCATAGATCACATTTTTTTTGAGTTTGTACAGTAAATCCATACATTTGATTGTTTTAAATTAGCAAAAGGTTTAAAGCTCAGTAGGATATTGATGGCCGTCTTTACCCTACTAAATTCTCCCTGCTTTTTTAGTAGGGAGTTTTTTATTTATGGTTAGTTACGTTCTATTGGTTGTGCATACCTTTAAAAAAGCATTCTCTGCTCTAGTAAATTAGAATAGTACAATTATTACATAATTCTTAATGTACTATAATAAATTAGCAATATTCTTTATTCTTATTAAGATTAATTCTAAATAAAAATATAGATTTGCAAAAGTATGTCATTGAAGAGCATTAATACCTACGAAAAGGGGAATAAAAACTACGATAAGTGTAATCTGTTAATCTCCTCTGTCTTGATGTACTACATTTTTTGATTTCAATAAAATTAGAAAAGTACTATGCTAGTATTAGAGAATTTTAAACAATTAGATTGGGAAGTAGAATACAAAAAGAGCCTTTGGGGCTTATCTGAAACAGTATACAATTTAAAGACTAATCTCTTCTGTGCCCGACACACCGAACTTAGGACTACAAACGGCGTTTTAGTTTACGGGGACTTAGCTTTCCCAATTCCACGTCAAAAACATACTCAAAAAATATCTGTTACGTCTTCTTTCATACATTTTTTGCTTTATCATAGTTATGGTATGGATGCACAGCGTTTAGGTGTTTTTTCTATCAGCATTCCCAGCCATTTTTTAAGCAAATACTTTAATTCAGCGGATTTACTGAAAATTAAAGATAGAATTAATAATATTAACTACGAAAGTGCTACAGAACTAATAGATAGCAAGTTAATAACTTCAATATTGGCTCTAAGAGATTGCAAAAAAAGCGGATATCTAAGGAGGCTGACTTTCGAATCCATTTTTTTAAATGTTACAGTGCATTTACATACCATCCTATTGACAAGCGACCAAAATAAGTCTTCGGTAAACAAAAAAGACGAAGAAAAAATAAATCAAGCGAAAGAGTACATAATTGATAATTTTTCCGGCGATTGTAGCTTAAACCATATATCTCAGATAGTCGGCACCAATACTTGTAGTCTTAAAAAAGGGTTTAAATCGTTATACGGAACCACCGTACATAATTTCGTGCACGAAGTCCGAATGATTAGTGCACAGAGAATGCTGGCAGAAGAAGGGCTAAGTGTGAGTGAAGTAGCTTTGAGTGTAGGATACAAAAATCCACAGCACTTTACGGTAGCGTATAAGAAAAGATTTGGTGTGGTTCCTAGCTGGACAAAAATGGTACGGTGAAAATATTACTAATGCACCAACACCTCAGCATGCTCTTCTATCTCCACCATCATGTGTTCATTGATAGAAACCAAGTTTACATTTAAAACATCATTGATAAGTAAGGGGTCATATTTGGCTGTTACTTTTACATAGTTAGAGGTAAACCCTGTCATTTGCTCACCACCCTCCCCTTCTTCAAAAAGTACCGGAAAAGTCCTACCAAGATTTTCAGTATAGAAATTTCTCCTTTTCTTGTCAGACAAGATATGAAGCATTTTTGAACGTTCACTCCTTTCTTTTTGTGGTACTACAGGGCGTATTTCTAAAGCTTTGGTATTGGCTCTTTCTGAATACGTAAAAACATGCAGATAACTGATATCCAGCTCATTTAAGAAATTATAGGTCTCTATAAAATCTTCGTGAGTTTCTCCCGGATGTCCCACTATTACATCCACCCCTATGCAGCAATGCGGCATCCGGCTTTTTATAAATGCAACTCTTTCTGTATATAATTCCCTTTTGTACCGTCTACGCATCAGGCCCAAAACCTTGTTGCTACCAGACTGCAAAGGAATATGGAAATGCGGCACAAAACGACGAGAGTCTGCCACATAATCGATGATTTCATTGGTAAGTAAATTAGGCTCTATACTAGAAATCCTAAATCTCTCTATACCATCTATTTTATCTAATTCTTTAACCAGATCAAAAAACGTCTCGCTTCTTTTCCCTTGGTTAATACCAAAATCTCCAATGTTTACACCAGTAAGTACCACTTCCTTAACACCACTTTCTGCAATTTCCCGAGCGGCTTTCACTACATTCTCTATGGTATCTGAGCGGCTGGCTCCGCGGGCCATAGGAATGGTACAGTATGAACAAGGGTAGTCACAGCCGTCTTGTACTTTTAGAAACGTACGTGTACGGTCATTTATAGAATAAGAAGTATGATAATCCACAGCTTCTTCTATTTTACTTACATGTACTTTCTGTTCTGCTGCTAAACCTACGGCAGTTTTTTCAAAACCCGGTAAGAGTTCATGTAAACGGAATTTTTCTGCTGCTCCCAAAACAGCATCTACACCTTCTATCTCCGCAATCTCTTTAGGTTTTAGCTGTGCATAACAGCCAATAATAGCTACAAAGCCATTGGGATTAATCTTTTGAGCTTCTTTTACTATTTTCTTACATTTCTTGTCTGCGTTTTCTGTTACAGAACAAGTATTTATAATAAATATATCAGGATTCTCATTAAATGCCACTTTCCTGAACCCTTTATCCTCAAAGGTTCTGGAAATAGCTGAAGTCTCAGAGAAGTTCAGCTTACAGCCTAATGTATAAAATGCTACGCTTTTCATAAAAAAATTATGCAAAGGTAGCAAAAAAAATCACCCCAAGCAGTATGCTGTGGGGCGAAATTCTAGGGTTTGGGTTCAATAAACTTCTATTTTAGCTGTTTTTACCGTCTTGATAATTCGAGCAGCTACTTTATATGGGTCAGCGGCCGAATTCGGTCTACGATCTTCTAACCAACCTTTCCATCCTCTTTCTACTGTTGCTAAAGGAATCCTTATAGACGCACCACGGTCAGATACACCATAAGAGAATGAATCTATAGATGCCGTCTCATGCTTTCCTGTTAATCTCAAATGATTGTCCTCACCATAAACCTCTATGTGCTCTTTAACATAAGGTCTGAAAGACTCGCAAATAGCCTCATAAACTTCTTTTTCTCCACACGTTCTAAGAACTGAGTTTGAGAAGTTGGCGTGCATACCAGAACCATTCCAGTCCAGCTCTCCAAGCGGCTTACAGTGCCAGTTAATAGAAATACCATGTTTCTCTCCAATTCTTTCTAGTAAATAACGTGCAACCCAAATTTGATCACCAGCTTCTGCTGCTCCTTTTGCAAATATCTGGAACTCCCATTGGCCTGCAGCTACTTCCGCATTAATACCTTCTATATTTAAGCCAGCTTCTATACAAGCATCTAAGTGCTCCTCTACTATATCTCTTCCATATGCATTTTTCGAACCTACAGAACAGTAGTAAGGCCCTTGAGGACGTGGATATCCGCCTTTAGGGAAGCCTAGAGGTGCATTTGTGGAGTCATCCCAAAGAAAATACTCTTGCTCAAAACCAAACCAAAAATCATTATCATCATCATCAATGGTAGAACGTCCGTTAGACTCATGCGAAGAACCATCACTGTTAAGTACTTCGCACATTACCAAATAGGCATTTTTACGTTGTGGGTCTTTACAAATGAATACGGGTTCAAGTATACAGTCAGATGAACCTCCAGGAGCCTGCTCTGTAGAAGAACCATCGAATGACCACCTCTCGCAGTCTTCTAACTTTCCTGAAAAATTAGATTCAACTTTTGTTTTACTTCTTAATCCTTGAGTTGGTTTCTGGCCATCTAGCCAGATATACTCTAATTTTGATTTTGCCATGATTGATACTTTCTTGGTGGTGAAAAATTATGTTGTAAAACTATTCCTTTTCACCAAAGAAAATTCTTGATATTCTGACAATTTTAAATTTTTATTAAATATTATTATTAATGTTCAATTTTTTCTACAAATATTCATCAATACCGCTCTAAGAATATTCTAAAACAACTTTTAAAATCTGAAAAAATTAATTTTTCAAAATTTAATATCGCAATATTCGAAAACTTGAAATTAAATACTGTTTTTGTAGAATTTTTAGAATTTTTATAATTATATTGTTCTATCAACTTTTACGCATAATCCGCTCTACTTCTTGCAAGGGCAAAGCATTCAGAGTCATAGAAGCTGGAAGACCGGCTTTACGGGCTATCATCACTCCATATTTTATATCTAAAAGCCCTTCTACGCTATGTGCATCAGGATTTATACTAATCAGTACCCCTTTATTTAAACAATAGTCTATCCAGGTCCAATCCAGGTCTAAACGATAAGGACTTGCATTCAACTCCATGACCACTTTGTTGGCAGCACAGGCATCTATTATTTTCTTGTAATCTATGGGGTATCCACCTCTTCTTAAAACAATCCGTCCGGTAGGATGTCCCAGAATAGTGGTGTATGGATTTTCGATTGCTTTTAATAATCTCGTTGTGGCTTTATCTATATCCATATTCAGCACAGAATGTACGGATGCTACCACATAGTCAAATGTCTTTAACACATCTGTCTCATAATCTAAGCTGCCATCCAGCAATATGTCAGACTCTATACCCTTCAGTATTTTGAAACGCTGGTATTGTTCGTTTAAACCGTCAATTTCCCTATGCTGCTTGGCTACTTTCTCTGGCCATAAACCACCAGCGTAAGCGGCAGTTTGGCTATGATCGGCAATCCCGAAATACTCAAAACCTAAATCTATGCATGCTTGTGCCATCTGGTTTAGGGTATGTTTTCCATCCGAGTATGTAGAGTGGTTATGTACAGCCCCCTTGATATCGTCCCACTGGATAATCTCTTGAGGTAAAACCCCGCTTTCGAATTCGCTAGTACCGTTCCTCATTTCAGGAATGATATATGGAGTCCCAAACGCCTCATATGCATCTGTTTCACTGGCAAACTGAGATTTACCTAAGAATGACAATAAGGTTACGCCCTCTTTGTTCTGGTGAGAAAGATGCTCTATTGTAGCACCACGCATTATACTCTTTACCACAAAATCCTTAGATGCTACCTTCTCTATTACTATCGGAATTTCATTGTCTTTGTAAAAACCACGCCAAATACTAGGCGATGAGCCTTTTAAATCTTGAATCAAGTCTGTTTCAGGAAATTTTAATCCTCCAAAACCATCCTTAACAACTAAAAAATAGAGCTCTGAAAAAATATTCTCCCTGCGGTAAACTTCGCCAGACTCATATGCATCAGGATAAACCTCTTTTATCCTTTCAAGTATCTCGTGGCTTAACTCCAGGGCTTTATCTAAACGCAATTTCCCCTTTAACGACTCCAAAAAAGATATGTTTTCCAGAATTGACTCCTGCGTTTTGGATCCGAATCCTTTTGCCCGTGCTATAAGACCACTCTCTGAGGCTTCCTTAAGCTTTTCTATAGAGTCTATACCCAATTCCTTCCATAAAACCCCAATTTTCTTTACCCCTAAGCCTTTCACTTGGAACATATCAAACACGCCTTTAGGTGTTATTGCTATCAGTGAATCTAACTCTGCCAATGTCCCCGTTTCCAGGATTTCTAATATTGGCTTCTGCAAAATCTTACCGTATAATCTTATCTGCCCTATTTGGGTAGGAGTCATTCCTGCAATCTGATCTTCTAACCTTTCAAGTGTAAAAACACAATCTATATAAGCCTTTGATCTGTCCGGCTCACGCTCATGCAAACTAAGCAGTTTACCCGTTAATGAAATTATATCCGCAATGTCAGAATTGGACAATTGCTCTAGAAAATCGGTTTGTTTTTGCATCAGAAGAGTTAATAATACCCCAAAAATAAAAAAAGATACCCAATCGGGTATCTTAACAATATTCTTAATACTACAAAAAAGCTTTTAAGGAGCAGGAGTAGTCTCTGGTGTCGCAGCTGGTGCAGGTGCCGGAGTAGCAGATGGTAGTGCAGGAGCAACATTTCCAGTAGATGTTTCTACGTTTACATCATTTTGGGTATTGTCACTAACACCAACATTTGTTTTAAACAATATTAATGTAACTAAAGAGCCTACCAAGATAAAAGTAAAGAATCCCCAAGTAAGTTTCTCTACGATATCACCTGTTTTTTGAACTCCAAACATTTGTGAACCACCACTACCGCCAAACTCGGCAGAAAGACCACCACCTTTGGGATTTTGGATTAAAACTACAATAGTTAAAAGTACAGCGGCTATAATTAGCAATACAATAAGGGCAGTTATCATTTTTTTCTAGTTCTTAAATTCGAGGGGCAAAGATATGAAATTCAAGCTAACATCCAAGTCTTTGCAGAGTTTTTAGTTCAGTTAAATATTATTGTTGCCTTTTTTAAGTATTGGCTAATATGCTGGCTCTGCAGCTTTAGCTTTTCTTTGTAGCTAAACTTTGGGCTTCCAAAGGTAAGCTCTTCCATCTTTTCCGCACTCCTATAAATCTGGCCCAGAACGGCAGCATTCTGTCTTTCTACAACCCTCCCCTTCTCCCAATATTCAGCATAATTTGCAAGAACGGGATAATTCAGTAAACAAATAAATGGTAAGTCGAAGTCTGGATTATTCGCACAAATGTAAACCAGAGAACGCATGTCTTCTTCATTAGAATAGTCCTTTCGCTGTAGGATTTCATTAAACTTTTCTACCATTTTGCTGCCGTATCATTGAAAATATTCAATACCAATTGATCGAGTATTTTGGGAACCAAATTGGGTTCGGCCTCAGTTAAGGTTTGACCTTGGGGGTAATCTAAGTAAAATGAAAACTCTTTATCAAAACCTGCGTTCTCTTCTATCTTATCTACAAAATTAATTTCTACAACGATAGTTAGCCGGTTCATTGCTGCTTTATCACCTCCGGCAGAACTTGTCACACCTTCTGTTTTGTACTCTACAATGGCCCCTTCTATAGAAAGATGACCATTATTACTAACCTGTTTTAAGGAGGTGTTACGCTGGTAGTATTCTTTTAATTTTTCGGTAAACGTCTGAGACATATTTGCAGGACCAGCTGGGGCATTCAACAGGATATTCTGCACGGAAAATGTCTTGTAACGAGAATCTAGGTTACTACTCGAGAAAGAATAGATTTTGCACGAGAGCAATCCCAACGTAAGGGCAACAGCCAAAAGAAGTAACTTACCTTTTTTCATCTACAATGTCATATTGTTTTATCTTACGATACAAAGTACGCTCAGAAATCCCCAAACTTTCTGCTGCGTATTTTCGTTTGAAATTATTCTTTTTCAACGCCTTGACTATCATCTCCTTTTCCTTCTTTTCCAATGAAAGCGAGTCTTCATCCGCTTCATGCGAGATATCATGTACATCATTTTCTTCTTGCATATCGTCTATCTTAAACGTATTGGGGGACGAATATGTTGGTTCCGGTGCCGGCTCAGGCCTGTGATAAAGTACAGGGCTTTCTACCATTACATCTTGGAAGAGCTCATGATTTACTGGTACTGACTCTTGGCCTGACATGATAGAGTAAACTAATTTCTTAAGATCGGTGATATCCTTTTTCATGTCAAACAGCACTTTGTAAAGCAGTTCTCGTTCAGAAAAATTACCCGCATCCCTAGTACCTAAAAGTGACGGAAGCCCCGAAGACTGTTCCTTAGGTAAATATTTTTCCAGTGTTTCTTTATTGACTATACGGCTTGGCTCAAGAATGGTAATTTGCTCTGCAATATTCTTTAACTGTCTGATATTCCCTGGAAAACGGAAAGACTGCAACGTCTGGCGGGCATCATCTGTAAGTTCTACTGGTTCTATCTTATTTTGCTCCGCAAAATCTGTTGTAAACTTTAAGAACAAAAGCTGGATATCGAAACCTCTATCCCGTAATGGCGGAACTTTAATTGGTACGGTATTTAACCTATAATAAAGATCTTCCCGAAACTTACCGTTTTCTACAGCTTGGAACAAGTCTACATTTGTGGCGGCCACTACCCGTACATTAGTCTTTTTTACAGCAGAAGAACCTACTGGGATGTACTCTCCATTTTCCAGAATACGAAGTAAGCGGGCTTGTGTGCCAAAGGGCATTTCGCCAATTTCGTCTAAGAAAATAGTACCGTTATTTGTGGTCTCAAAATAGCCCTTTCGGTCATCTACAGCTCCGGTAAAAGAGCCCTTAACATGGCCAAAAAGTTCAGAATCAATAGTTCCTTCAGGAATAGCTCCGCAGTTTATAGCAATAAAAGCTCCTCTCCTTCTGGGGCTTAAACCGTGTATAATCTTCGAGAAAGATTCTTTTCCACTTCCACTCTCCCCATTTATTAGCACAGTAAGGTCTGTAGGTGCTACCTGTATGGCTACGCTTAATGCGTAGTTAAGAGTAGGTGCGTTTCCTATAATACCAAACCGGTTTTTTACATCTTGTATCTCCCGGGTATTTTCCATGCTTAATCTACTATTTCACCTTTAAGTGTTGCTGTAGTGCAATCTTTTACTAGAACGTTTACGTACTGCCCTTTCTGATAATGTTTACGCGGAAAAACCACCATTTTATTTTGGTCATTCCGACCACATAAATCATCAGCAGAACGTTTAGACTCCCCTTCAATCAGAATCTTATGTACTTTCCCAATAGCTTGCTGGTTACGTATCATACCATGTGCACGTTGCTTAGCAATGATTTCACTTAAACGTCGCATTTTATCCTCTTCGGATACGTCGTCCTTAAGTTTCTTTGCAGCAGGAGTACCCGGTCTTTCAGAATAGAAAAACATATAACCATAGTCAAACTGCACATAATCCATAAGCGTAAGTGTATCCTGGTGATCTTCTTCCGTCTCTGTACAAAAACCAGCTATTAAATCATGAGAAATCCCACAATCTTCTCCAATAATCTCACGTATACGGTCAATTTTCCCTAAATACCATTCCCTGTCGTACGTACGGTTCATCAATTTCAAAATCCTTGAACTACCACTTTGTGCTGGTAAATGTATATAGTTACAAATATTTTCATACTTCTTTATGGTATGCAGTACATCGTCTGTAATGTCTTTGGGGTGCGAGGTAGAAAACCTAATCCTCAGGTCAGGACTTATTAGGGCTATCTTCTCCAGAAGCTGGGCAAAATTATAAGCTTCAGTTTCGTTCTTCCAGTTATATGAGTCCACATTTTGTCCCAGAAGGGTAACTTCACGGTAGCCTTTACTAAACAAGTCCCGAGCCTCGTTTTCTACCGAATGTGGATCACGGCTACGCTCCCTGCCACGTGTGTAGGGTACCACGCAGAAACTACACATGTTATTGCAACCACGCATGATAGAAATAAAGGCCGAAACCCCATTAGAATCTAAACGTATAGGAGCAATATCTGCATACGTTTCTTCTCTAGACAAGAAAACGTTCACCGCCTTGTGACCTTCATCTACTTCCTGTAAAAGATTTGGCAGGTCACGGTAAGCATCCGGACCTACTACCAGGTCTACCATTTTCTCTTCTTCAAGGAACTGCGTCTTCAACCTCTCGGCCATGCAACCTAACACTCCGATCTTAAGCTCTGGATTCCTTTTTTTATTAGAATTAAGGATAGTCAATCTATTCCTAACTCGTTGCTCTGCATTATCTCGTATAGCACAGGTATTAAGTAAAACTAAATCTGCCTCTGCCACATCAGAGGTTGTAGAATAACCATTACTTCTAAGTATTGAGGCCACTACCTCGCTATCTGCAAAATTCATTTGACAACCATAACTTTCTATGTACAGTTTCTTTGTGCCATTAACAAATTCGTTTACAGTTACTTTAGCTTCCTCCACGTCCTCAAATACTGGTAGTTGCTTCTCTTCTATCATGCCCGGTAAGATTTTTAACGTACAAAGTTACAAAAGTTATGACAATATGGCAGAAAAAGGAGAACAGTTTGTTTATTTTCTGGCCAATTAATAACAAATAAAAAAAACTATTTTAAAAGACAGAATACTAGCTTAAATTGTACGAAGATTATAAACACCTTATGAAAAAAATACTTCTTTCTATCTTTCTATTACCTTTTGGATTAGCTGCTCAGGTCTTAAGCATAGGAACTCCGGAATCTGTAGGCGTTTCTAAAGAGAGGCTGGATCGTATTGATAATATGTTAAAAGCCGCTATAGATAGCAATGAAATACCGGGTGTAGTAGCTTTAATAGCTAGAAAAGGTAAAGTAATTTACTCCAAAGCCTTGGGTATGTCACAGCCAAATACACCTTATAAAACCACTGATATTTTTCGGATTGCCTCCCAAACAAAAGCCATCACATGTACTGCAGTTATGATGCTTTGGGAAGAGGGGAAATTCAGGCTAGATGACCCAATTAGTAAATACATTCCGGAATTTAAAGAAATGCAAATTCTAAGTAAGTTTAACCCATTGGATTCTGGTTTTGTAGGTACACCTGCCAAAAAACAAATTACCATCCGCCACCTACTTACCCATACCTCTGGAATAGGTTATGGTGCAATAGACGACAGCACCTATCGTATGATGTACCATAAGGCAGGAATAATAGACGCCTTTACCACCAAGCCTGTTTTACTTAAAGACAATATTAAAAAACTTGCGACTATGCCCCTGCATTTTGAACCGGGGACAAAATGGAAGTACAGTGAGAGCATAGACGTTTTAGGTTATTTAGTTGAAGTGCTCTCCGGAAAATCCCTTGATGTTTTTTTCAAAGAGCGTATTTTTGACCCATTACAGATGACAGACACCTACTTTTATTTGCCGGATAGTAAATCATCTCGTTTGGTAGACATAAAAACCAAATACGAGAACAAATGGGTATCGGTATCAGACTCTAGTTTTTTTAACCCAAATTACCCCAGAACAGGTGCAAAAACTTTCTTTGCTGGTGGTGCAGGTTTATCTTCTACAGCCTTGGACTATGCCAGATTTCTACAAATGTATCTCAATAATGGTTTATATAATGGAAAACGACTGCTGGCACCTACTACTATAAAAACCATAATGGCCAACCAAATTGGAGACCTGTGGGCCGGAGGTAATGAAAACCACGGTTTAGCCTTCGCTGTGGTAAACAAAAAAGGAGATGAAAGTGGTGGTTTAGGAAACGAGGGGACATTCACGTGGGGCGGTTATTTCAATACCCAATACTTTGCAGATCCTAAGGATCAAGTAATAGGTATCATCTTAAAACAAACAGTAAATGTGAGAGGCGATAATACAGAGTGGAAGTTCAGACAGATGGTATTTCAAGCATTAAGTAATTAACTTTTCAATTACACTTGAAGCACAAAAGCAAAGGTTTGTATTTTAAGACAGCCGAAAAACTTCCGTTTATTAGAAGCTTTAGATTTTTAACCTACAATTTAAGCAACCAATTGGTAGGGTTTTCCAATCCCATAAGGCTCCATTTCTAAAATCACATGTAGTCCCATTATAAAACTTTTAAACTAGAACCGGCTACCTTTTGTACGTCGTAGAGACGTCTTCGGGAAATAGGTAGAAACAATTTGTTTAACATTATTACCTCGTTGTCTAAAACGGCAGTAACATGCTGTAAATTTATCACCAGTCCCTTATTAATTCGGAAAAACAACTGATTATCCACTAAACGTCCTTCAATTATCTTTAGACTCGTTGAACTATAAATCATTTTTCCACAAATAGTAAATACTTTGGTGTAGTTTGTGTCCGACTGGAAGTACATAATCTCTTCATATGGAAGAACTTGCCGACTTCCTATGTGTAGTAGTGTATCAATTTTCATAGTTTGTTTTTTTACAAAATTAAGTGGCTATAAAATTGTCATCAATGGCATAAATCCGCCATTTTTAGGCTTTACAGATAAAATCAAATGCTTATAAAAGGAATAGTTAAAACAAAACACACACCATTCCGAGATATAAAGCCTAGTGTCTCAAAACATCCGATAACAGACGAGTCGTGTACCAATGAGCTTCCCAGCAATTTACCATTAACCCTCCCCTACAGTTCTTTGTAAGCCGCCACAGAACTGGCCTAAAGCATTAGCTTTTTTTAACAGAATGAATCCTGAAGGATTAAACCGGGTTATTATTTAAAAGTTTTAGTAAAAGCAAAAACACTATGAGTACAAAACAGAATTTCCTAATGGAAATGGAACGGGAAACGACCAACACCAGAAAAATGATTAGCAAGCTTACAGAGGAGTCTTTAGGTTGGAAGCCACATGAAAAATCTATGACAACGGGTAGACTTGCAGGCCATATCGTAGAACTTCATAACTGGGTATCTACAGCTTTAGAAGGCAACACTTATGACGTAATAAGTTCGTACAAACCTTTTAAGCCTGGTTCACTAAAGGACTTAACAGATGCATTAGAGACAATACCTATGCCAAAAACGTCGAAATGGTCAATGCTCTAAGTGACGAAGACTGGAACGCCATGTGGTCTATGACTGCCGGTTCTCACGTTATTGCAACCATGCCTAAAATTGCGGCTTTCAGGTATATGGTACATAATCATCTTATTCACCACAGAGGCCAACTTTCTGTTTACTTGCGTATGCAGAATATCCCTGTGCCCGGCATTTACGGACCATCTGCTGACGAACAGTAAAAGAACTCCAGCCTATTACACGATAGGAATTTAATCTAAACAAAATAGGATAGCTCAACCTTAAAATACCCGCGGCAAGATACCGAAGAATACCGGTAAGGGGATTGAGTGCGTGTTACGTCCTATTTTGTTGAAATGAATGGGCTAATGAGGATTATTGGTTCTCTAAATATCCCTTCTATCTTTTCATCTTTAGAATTTGTAAGCTACTCTCAGATTTGTTCAATAAAATCTCAACACAAACTACTACATCAGATCCTTTTCTCTCAACTTCTTCAAACTACTTACTTCACATACTATAATTGAAACGAAAACAGCACTGCTCCATTAGAAATAAGGTAAGCTTACAATTATAATTTACCTTTCAAAATACACCTCATTAAATGGTATTCTTAGTCTCTCTCCTCTTACACCTTCTTCTGTTCGCACGCCACAAGGAATTACCATATTTATTTCTGCTCCACATGGTAAGCCTAAAACTCTCTTAAGACGCTGCCCATCAAAACCTTCTAACGGGCAAGTATCATACCCTTCCGCTGCCATACCCAACATAAATGTTTGTGCAGCCAAACCGCAACTCTTATGGACAACTGTACGCATATCACTTTCAGAGATTTGCTTTACAATTGGCCTAAACAACCCAATAGAGTGTGCTAGACTAATTCGAAAAAAACCGAGAAGTCCTGCAAAACGGGCATAAATGAAAGGCATTAGCTTTCCGTAATATGCTTTCCTGTTTTTAATACGTTCTCTTTTTCGCTCTTCAGGACTATTCTTATGAATATTCTCCAACTCATAATCTAGTAAGTCGCGGCTTCTTTTTCTATATAAATCTTGACGAGTAACAAAAACTACAATCTCCTTAGCAGTTTCCGTAGACGTTTGCTTAAGACAAGCCTCCGAGACTTTTCGCATTAAGCCAGGTGTGGTAATATGATAAAACTCCCAAAGCTGCATATTACTGCTGTTTGGAGCTAAGGATGCCAACTCCAAACACTTTTTCACTTTACTCGTATCAAGTTCCTTCTCTTGGTCAAAAATCCTGACTGAACGCCTGTATCTCACAACTTCTTCAAATACCATTTCTCTTTATTTATTAGCTTATAGGCTTTCCTAAAATTTCTTAACCACCTTAAAATGAGGCACCCAATTAGATATAATTGCTGTAGCATAGCCTCGGTGCCCAAATTACACAAAAAAGTCAAAACCCTCAACAGTGCTAAAATTATAAAGTCAAAGTTTTAAATAGCCCCTAAGTCCCTTTACTATTAAGCAGAAAAGTAGGTTTAAAGTTTCGAAAGATAATTTATGATTTAAATAAAACGGGCATGGCTTTTCATAGCTGCACTTCATTTTTTTAAGCAAGAAGTTTAATCTGTAGTGTACTTCAGCGAGTAGAAATATCTATAGAACAGAAAATATTAAACCAGAGAGAGAAGATAGCAAGGTGTTTTAAGACATGCAAGCAAGCTTCACATAGCTATTGTGTTAAAAACTAATTCTTTCTATGCCATCTTTTTTAGTTTGCCCCTATGTGGTTAAAAAAAAATCGCTGAAGCAAACTACAGCCGAAACTTACTTTAACAAGTTAAATTTAAGAAAATTGTACCAATAACTAGTTTGACCTAAATGGTTAACTTAAAGATAGTGTATTTGGACAAGCCTGTAACTGCATAAGCATATTGAAACGAATACTTGAAAAGTGAGATACTGTTTATGGCAACAAAAAGGTTAGCAGAAATAATAATTTACAACATTACTCTTTAAAAACCAAATACCTACGCTAAATATGACAAGAATCATATCCACAATAAATACAAAAAGTATTAAATTTACACCCAATTATAACACAGATGTGTAAACAAGAAATATGGATACCACAAAATTTGTAATAGGAGAAACCGATTATGAGGTTTCTATTGCCAATAGCCCCGAATTTAAGTATGGAAAAGAAGAGGTTTTGTCAGGCGAAGCCACAGATGTAGTTTACCACCAACCTTGGTATAAAGAAGGCTACACAGCTCTAGAGTTTTTGGATACAGATGAATTCTCTAATCTGAAATCAGGCTTACAGGATGTGGTAAAAAAACTTGTAGAAAGCCAACTGGGTGTAGATACCACCGACTTTACACTGGAAACTTACCATAAGTTCGTAACCAACAAAGAAGATCACTTTAAGATAGTTTCTAAAACGAGAGATTTATTCCCCGAGGACTTCCATTTCCCAATTGCGGAAATGATTCCCAAGTTTGAAAAGCTATTGGGTTTCAAACTTAGCGATATAGATCCAAAAACAGACGAGGCCTTGCATATTATCGTAAGAATTAACCGTCCGGGATCTAATGACTTCAATCCTCCTCATAAAGACATCTATGAAGAGTGGGACAAGAACGCTTACCTTCCTCCGTTTGTAAATTTATGGATTCCAATAAGCGGAGTTACAGATAAATCTTCATTGCCAGTCGCTCCCGGCAGTCATTTGATACCAGAAAACCAAATCCTAAGAACTATTGATGGTAGTGTAGTAGAAGGAAACAAATACAGGGTAAGGATGATTAAAGAATGGGATGGAGACAGCTCACTTGTAAGAGCAGATGTAAAAGACAAGGAAGTACTTTTTTTCTCATCTCATCTTATCCATGGCTTAGCCAAAAACGATGAAGAGGATTTAACACGTGTAGCCTTAGAGTTCCGCTTGTTTAAAGTATAATTTAGTAGAATCAACCATTTTTAAGCACGCCAATACCCAAATTGGCGTGCTTTTCTATTAGTGGGAACATAAACATGAATTTCTAAGCCATATATAACAAAACTAAGATTGAAAAAATATAAATACCTGCAAATGTGAATTATATGACTGTAAACATTATTAATATTTTTTATTAATTATTTTTCTTTACTTAGTAAATCGAGAGAGCTAATTTCGCACAATATTAAACTCCAGACTACATATTATGTCAAAATCCCCGATTCTTACCTTAGGCGAATTTATTATAGATAGGCAGGACGACTTCAAGTATTCCACAGGTGAACTTTCCCGCATTTTTAGTGCTATCAGATTGGCAACAAAAATTGTAAACAGCCAGGTAAATAAAGCTGGCTTGATTGACATACTCGGTGACATAGGAGAAGAAAACGTACAGGGCGAGAGACAGCAGAAATTAGATGTTTTTGCAAATGAGACATTTATTGATACCCTTTCTCACCGTGAAGTGGTATGTGGTATAGCCTCAGAAGAAAACGAGGATTTTATTTCTATACCTTCAACTAAAAATTCGGACTACAGCAAGTACGTTGTACTTATAGATCCGCTGGACGGCTCTTCTAACATTGATGTAAATGTGTCTGTAGGAACCATTTTTTCTATTTACCGTCGTATTACCCCAGTAGGCACCCCTGTAACTCTGGAAGACTTTCTACAACCCGGTAATATGCAAGTAGCTGCTGGTTATGTTGTTTATGGTACTTCTACTATGTTGGTATACACAACCGGAAACGGAGTAAATGGTTTTACACTTAATCCTTCGGTAGGTGTGTTTTTCCATTCCAATACCAATATGAAAATCCCGGAAAAAGGCAAAATTTACTCGATAAACGAGGGAAATTATGCCAAATTCCCGAGCGGTGTGAAGAAATTCTTAAAATATTGCCAAGAAGAAGAAGGCGATCGCCCTTATACTTCTCGTTACATAGGTTCTTTGTGTTCAGACTTCCACCGTAACCTACTTAAAGGCGGGATATATATTTACCCTTCTGGTACAAACAACCCAAATGGTAAACTAAGACTATTGTACGAGTGTAACCCAATGGCTTTCTTGATTGAGCAAGCAGGAGGTAAAGCATCTAACGGCTACCAAAGGATAATGGACATCGTGCCGACAGAACTCCACCAACGTGTTCCGTTTTTTTGCGGCAGCAAAGAAATGGTAGAGAAAGCAGAAGAGTTTATGGCCGAATAAGCACTCAAAGATTTTTCTATTAATTACTAACTGCAGTTAGAGTAACCCGGATTACGCGTTAGAGATTTACTACAAAATGGAAGCGTAATACATGATAGTCATTAAAGAACTTAAATGGAGTAGCACTAGAGTAAAGTATATAATTGGGGTTAACAGAAAAGGCGTCTCAAAAAATGAAACGCCTTTTCCTAAACCTAATTCTTTATCCGCTTGACAGTAATCTTATATTAACTTCCAACCTTCTCTATAATTCCGACTCACAAATTGATTAGCC
>CAZBAV010000066.1:0-21815 GCA_964489955.1 uncultured Lacihabitans sp.
AAGGAGTTTAAGAAAGATATGTTTAATGTAACTATCGGAATTATAGCTCAAACTTCCATCACGCTTTTGCCAGTTTTTGCAGTTTTACTTTTACTCAAGCAAAGTATTCTTACCGCAATAGTTTTAGTGGTATGTGTACTAATCCTCTACAAAACCTGGTATAAAAAATTACCCAAAAACTAAGAAAAAATGACATCAGTTTTTAATAATAGATACAAAGAACTTGTAAAGCAGTACGAGGCTCTGATAACACAAGAAAACAATATAAAAGGTTTAGGTAATGGGATTGTAGACAGGTATAAAAACCCAGTTCTTACCCCGGAGCATGTACCGCTATTTTGGCGATATGACCTAAACGAAGATACCAACCCCTATTTAATGGAGAGGTTTGGCATAAATGCAGTTTTTAATGCCGGAGCCATAAAATGGCAAGGCAAATACCTCCTTGCTGCCAGAGTGGAGGGAAATGACCGGAAATCATTTTTTGCTATAGCCGAAAGTGAAAATGGCATAGACAATTTTGTCTTTTGGCAGCACCCTATGGTTATTCCGGAAAATGAAATACCAGATGGAAACATCTATGATATCCGTCTGGTAGCTCATGAAGATGGATGGGTTTATGGCATTTTTTGTACGGAAAGAAAAGACCCTGATGCACCAGAAGGAGATGAGTCATCTGCTGTAGCACAATGTGGGGTAGTCAGATCAAAAGATCTCATTAATTGGCAAAGACTCCCTGATATAGAGACCACTTCACCGCAGCAGAGGAACATCGTATTACACCCTGAGTTTGTGAATGGCAAATATGCTCTCTACACACGCCCGCAAGACAGTTTTATTGAGGCGGGAAAAGGCGGTGGCATAGCTCTGGGTTACGCTGAAACCATGGAAAGAGCCATTGTTGTGGATGAAGTAGTTTTGGATTATAAACAGTATCATACCATAAATGAGTTAAAGAACGGCCAGGGCCCCGCTCCTATAAAGACAGAAAAAGGATGGTTGCATCTGGCTCATGGAGTAAGAAATACTGCAGCGGGTTTACGCTACGTATTGTATCTGTTTATTACGGACCTGAAAGATATAGAAAAGGTAACGTATAAACCGGCAGGCTACTTTCTGGCTCCTGAAGGAGAAGAGCGTATTGGAGATGTTTCTAATGTTTTATTCTCTAATGGCTGGATTCAGGATGAAGACGGCCGTGTTCTTATATACTATGCCTCTTCAGATACCAGAATGCATGTGGCAGTAAGTAGCATAGACAAATTGCTCGACTACTGCATAAATACAAGCAGTGATGGTTTACGCTCTGCTACTTCTGTAGAGAGGTTAAGCAGGATTATTGAAACCAATGAAGCCACCCAATAAGATGAATGGGGCTGAACTGAAAAAAGAGCTAGATGATATCTTAAATTATTGGATTAAATATGTTCCTGATGACATAAATGGTGGTTTTGTAGGTAAGATTACAATAAATGACGAGCGGATCGTTGGAGCGGATCGTGGTTTAGTGCTCTATGCACGGATTTTATGGAGCTTTTCAAGAGCTTACCGGTTTGATCCCGTTCCTGCTTATAAAGAAATGGCAGATAGAGCTTACCACTACTTATGGTCAACATTCTGGGATGCAGATCGGGGCGGAGCTTACTGGTCCGTAGATTATCTGGGAAACCCTAAGAACAAAAATAAGCAATTCTACGGGCAGGGTTTTTTATTGTACGGCCTTACTGAATATTACAGTGCTTTTAAGGAGTCTGAAGCTTTGCAGAGAGCCATTACAGTGTATGAAATCATTGAAAAATACGGTTTTGACACGTTACACGGTGGATATTTCGAGGTGGCAGATGCAGATTGGAATCTGATTACAGACCATGTAATTACCAAGGGTGCTGACAAGTCCATGAACACACACTTACATATAATAGAACCCTATACCCTTCTCTTAAAAGTGTGGCCTGATACAGACCTCAGGAACAAAGTGGAAAGTATAAGCCGCATTTTTTTAGAGAAAATTTTAAACAAGGAAACGTATACGCAATACTTGTTTTTTGATTCTGACTGGAGTCCTATTTCACAAGTGGTTTCGTTTGGTCATGATATTGAGGCTTCATGGCTGCTATATGAAACCGCAGAAGTGTTGAACAATACAGAGGAAATAAAAGACATCACGTTAAAGATGGCCTACAACTCCTTAAATAGTCTAGACGTAGACGGAGGGATGTTTAATGAACTAGATGGAGTACAAATCAATCGTGAAAAGCACTGGTGGGTTCAGGCTGAGGCGTTGGTTGGTTTTGTAACTGCGTATAAGATAAATGGCGACGAACATTTCCTAAATGCTGCTTTGCATGTTTGGAGCTTTATAAAAACCCGTTTAGTCACCGATAGCGGCGAGTGGATCTGGGGAGTTAACGGGGAAAATGAAACTATGCTTACCGAAGATAAAGTAGGAATGTGGAAATGCCCTTACCATAACGTAAGGGCATTAATAGAAGTAACAGAACGCTTATCACTTTAGTACCTCTGCCAGAAACATCAGCGTGTGGTTCCAGGCTCTATCTGCCATGACTTTATTATAATCTCTGGACTCCGGATTAGTAAATGTATGTCCGCTATTGGCATACGTGATAATTTGCCAATCGGCCTTTCCTTCATTAAGTTCCGTCACTAAACCATCATAATCTGCTTTAGAAACACTCCTGTCATTTGCCGGATGCTCTACAAGCACTTTCGTTTTAATTTCCACATGGGGTCTTTCTGCCGACTTAGCCAGTCCACCATGAATAGAAATAACTCCCGTAACGGGTAATCCGGCTCTTGCTGTTTCCAAGGCCCCGGTTCCGCCAAAGCAATAACCTATTACCGCTATTTTATCCGCCTTGACTCCTTGTTTCTTTAAGGTTTCTAAAGCTACACCAATTCTATGCTGATAGGCCATAAAATCTGTTTTGTAATGTGTGGCTATTTTTGCTGCTTCTGCACTACTGGCAGGAATATTCCCTTCTCCATAAATATCTGCGATGAAGGCGATATAGCCTTTCTTTTCCAGATCTAAGGCTGCCGTACGAGCCTCATTGTCTATCCCCATCCATGCAGGTAAAATCAGTACCGCCGGTAAATTCTTACCTGCGTTTGACGTGACCAACCCGTTTAGCTTCTGGTCTCCGTCCTTATATGTAACCGTTTTTAGAGATTGTGCATATGCCGATATCTGCATGATGCCCAGGAGTAATAAAAGTGCTATCTTTTTCATTTTGGCTTAATTAAATTTATACAAGAATACGGAAAATTAATTGAATAACTCTCTTATCCAGTTGTCCCTTAAAAAGTCTTTTAAAAGGTCATTTAGAAGCAAGACTATAAACAAACCCACTTTATACATCTACTGTCCCGAAACTAAGACTTTTCATCCACTCCCCCGTCTACCTCCCTGGTTAGTTTAATTTAACGTCTCTTTTTCTCTATCATGTCTTGTTACAATTCCGAATGCATATTTCCACCCTTTTTCTATTCAGGAAGAGTCAAGACTCCACAATTACAGCAACGTAATCTCACCGAAATACGAGCCGGAAGCGGCCAGTTTACGGCCATCCCACGGGTGAGTGATGATTATAGGAAGTGGTTATGCTTGCATTAAAACAATAACGGAGATATCAGCTCCGTCCTCTAATACCAATCTGTACCGTGAGACCATAAATAACATTCAACATTTAGTTTTTTGGGCTCACCGTTTAGTTTTTCCTGCACAAAGTCTCTTTGTAAGCCGAAGGACTTGTACTTGCCTTTTTTATTCCTTACGTTTGTATCTGGTGGGACATGAGGATGAGTCTTTTCAAACAAATATCGACCATACTATTCGTGGGATTAATTTTAGTTCGTTCCATGGTGATTCCTATGGTCTTTATTGATTACGAACTTAATAAAGACTACATTATCCAAAACTTTTGTGTAAACAAAAATAAACCGGAGCTAGAGTGTGATGGGAAGTGCTATTTAGCTCAAAAGATTAATGAAGCGAGAGAGAAAGAGGCTGAATCTACATTTTCTTCCTATCTATTCACAATGGAATGCCACTTTGTTTCCCAAACCATCAAGCTGACATATGTACCTATAGTTTTCTTTTTGGAAAGTAAACCCATAGATTTCAAGGCTTCTATTTACGATTCAAAAAGTATTTTTGCTTTTTTCCATCCTCCAAGAAGTTGATTATCATTTACATTTTAATGTCATTTAGTTAAGAAAAATCCCTCGGATTTTAAAATTATAGTTAATGATTTGAATACGTTAGGTGCCACCCCTTCGGGGTCCTACTGCGTTCATCTTACCTATAAACGTTTAACCTCTGCAAGATCAAAGTCTACTTAACTAAATAAACATTTCAATTATTTAAGGCCTTGGATATGCTTCGGCATTATCCTCAAGGGTGAGTATGATATATTCACCTCTTTCGGCCTAGTCATTACCGTCGTTTTTATAAAGGTGAATCTTCATAGATCTATACCTCGGTACATGATTTAGAAATTTAAAATGGTATTTAACATTTAAGGAAATGGTACAAAGTATGTTTTTTAACACATTGAACATGGGCTTATTCGGCAATACAGATACCCCGTTCTGGCTCAATAGTCTTGAAGGACTCTTAGAAGACTATCCTCAGTTTGAAGCCCCACATAGGCAAGACTTCTATAGCATGTTAATTGTAGAAAATGGAGAAGGGCATGTGACTTCAGACCATCAATCTATAAAAATAGGCCCGAACATGGTTATTATAATAAAGCCTCACACGATATCTAGTATTGGCATAAACAAAGCAAAGGGTAAAATCCTATGCTTTACAGATGCCTTTTTTACCATGCGGTACAACAATAATATTTTAAGCCAATTCTCTTTTATGAAAATTGACTCAAAGCCATCTATTTGTATTCCCACTGAAAATCAGGAAAGGTGGAATCAAATCATCTCTCTGTTAGATGCAGAATACTTTTTAAACAAGAAAGAGATTGCAATCATGCGGTCTTATCTAAATATCATATTATTTGAATTAGAGCGATTTTATAATCCCAAGGGATTCGTAAAAGCAACCAATCTAAAGCAAGAAAAAATCTATCAATTTGAACAATTAATATCGAAGCACCTTGAAGAAAAGAAGCTCCCCTCAGATTATGCAGAGCTTTTGCACATAAGCCCCAATTATCTAAATAAAATTTGCAAAGAAGAAACCGGGAATACAGCAGGAAGTTTGATAAGAAAAAGAATTGACGCTGAAGCCCAGCGTTTACTCAGGCATACTAACGTGCCCATTAATGAAATAGCTGACAAACTGGGCTTTGATAGTACTTCTTATTTTGTAACATTTTTTAAGAAACAGGCGGGCGTCACACCTGAACAATTTAGAAGAATAGAGCAATGAAAATATTTAATCTAACTTTCTTTATTTTTCAAAAAAAATCAGGTATTATTGAGTTTTGAATTTACACTAATAATAAACTACTTAGATAACATATTCCTAAAGTAAATAGACGTTTTTAGTCTACCCATTGTGAGATAGATGAACGGTTGTTCACTTATGATTATTCACACAAACAAGCGTGAATAATGCTAAGAAAAAAGACTCCTCAATATCAGTAACGTTTTGTAAATTCTCTGTCACTAAGTGTTTTCATAAACTCTATTAAATCACCTTTCTCTTGTTCTGTAAGAGGAATCCGATTGCCATTGTCTTTCAAAATTGGGTCCAGGTTTTCGGACGCCAATACGCCTTTACCTAGATAATCCAGCAAAGCTTTTAAGTCAGCAAACTGCCCAAAACTCCCATAAGGTGCCGTGTATTCTACATTTCGTAAAGATGGAACCCGAAAGGCCATGTAATCTGTCAGAATTCCTGTCACTCTTGCTCTTCCCGCTTCATTTGTATTCATGTTTAGAGGAAAGCCAATATTTCTGAAACTCTGATCTGTAAACAGCTCCCCGCTATGGCAACCAGAGCATTTCTGTTTAAAGGTTTCAAAACCTCTGCTTTCAGGTATTGAAAAAGCTTCTCCCTGCCTGTTCATAACTCTATCATATTTACTATTGGCCGAAATAAGCGTGTATTCGTATTGAGCTATGCTTTTGTAGATTCTCTCCGGTGTAATATCAGAATCCCCAAATGCTTTTGTAAATAGTTCTCTGTATGAGTCGTCTTTTTTAAGTTTGCCTATAACTTCCAGAATGGAAGAGTCCATTTCTTCATGCGTAATAATGGGTACAATAGACTGCGTTTCCAACTGGAGCTTACTACCGTCCCAATTATAAAATTTCATAAAGGCCAGGTTCTGGATGGGCGGCACATTCCGTAGACCAACCCGTCCTTTCAAACCGATTGCTTGTATGTTATTATCCGCAAATGCCGCTTTCTGTATATGACAACTTCCGCATGAAACAGAGTTATCTGTACTCAGTCTCTTATCGTTAAAAAGCGTTTCACCTAATTTCACACCAAATTGCGTTGGTTTATTGGAAAAGTAAGAGTTGTTCAGCTCTGGAAAACCTTCCGGAATAGTTAAAATAACCTCCGGGTTGTCTATACTAATATCCCGATTATCACATGAAGTAAGAACCAGAATCAAAAACAAAATTTGTCGGAAAAGCTTATTCATTTAAAAAAATAGAGTCGCCCGACATCGGGCGACTCTTTCCTTATTAGTTTTCAACACCTATTACAGAAAACATTCCTTTAAGATCAGTAGAACCGTTTCCACCCAGATTATCGACGAACCTGGTCATCTGAACCGCCGTATGAATATTAGGTGTGGCATTGTCACCCATTCCCGTTCCTGTAGACAAGGTAATTTTGTTTATAGCTCCACTAAGTAGCTTATCTAAATCTGCTTTAATGCTGATTTTTGGAGCATTACTACCCACAACCGCGTTTGTAGCTAGATCTAAAGTGATGCTTCGGTACGCATCTACTCCCTGAGTATATTTACCTGCTTCACCTTCCACCGTGCTTCCTGTATGTATAGACAGGGCCTTACTGTCTGTACCATAAAAGCCTTCTATCTTTGTAAAACGATAGCCACTTCCCCACTCCCACATCATTTCTGTATCATTAGCCCCTGCGGCTGCATAAAATTTAGGAAATTTCACCTGATCTAATGTATTGAGATCACTCCTGACTCCTAAGCCAAACCTAATTTGCTTATACTCACCAGAGGGAACGTTAGACAGTACATAATTTAAAGAGGACGCTTTAGCCTGATCAATTACCGTAGCTCCTTTGTCTAAATCATTGGCATTGTAAGGAATTTCCGTTCCGTCTGTTTTCACCAAGCGTATATTGCTGATTACATACTTTAGCTCTATAAAACGGTGCAGCTGACCTGCTTCTGAGGTATTGGTAGTCGTTCCAAGGACAATCTCCGTGTCTTTAAAAGTATTTTTAAAGGATAAAGTGAGATTATTGGCCGCGGGAGTAACATTGTCTTTTCCGCAAGAAGCAAAAAACAGCGAAGTGACGCATAAAATAAGATATTTTTTCATTTTGAAAATGTATTAAAATAGTTAAAAATTAATCTTTAGAGAGGTAAATAAATTTCGACCCATTCTCGGGATATTTCCCCAGTCGGCATACGTGCTATAGTATTCATTTAGTAGGTTTTCAGCCCCGGCTTGTACCACACAATGCAGGTTTCCCAGATAAAAAGAGTAGTCAGCAGAAATATTAATAACCGTGTAAAACGGGGTTTCATCTTCCCCATACTCCGGACTGAAACGTCTCTGGGTTAAATCGCCGTTTACAGAAGCTTGTACCCCTATTTTTTTGTAACCGTAATGCAGAGAAGTTTGGTAACTTAAAGGCCTTATGAAAGGTAAATTGCCACCTTTGTTATCTAAACCCCTTGCATAAGCCATAGTCCCTTTCCAGTGCAATCCATGTGTAAGGGTATAGCTGGCATTTAATGAAAAATTAAATAAGGTGGCATAATCCAGAGAAGTATACCCTTTTACACCCACTGACTGGTAATTCATAGGGCTTCCCATGCTTAAAATCCTGCCTATGATGTAGTTCTGTATATAAAAGTAATTGGTCTTAGCCTGAACACTAAGCCTATCATTCTTAAATCCTACACTAGCATTCCCTTCATACGAAATCTCGTTTTTAAGATTAGGATTACCTATATAATCATATCGGTCAAAACTATTATAAATATAGTATCCATACCCTTCAGAAACGGATGGAGCACGATGACCATAACCTGCCCCAACTGAGAAATTAAACCTTTGAAAGTCCAGATTATAACTGGTGTGTAAACTTGGAAGAAACCTTGTCTTCTCTTGTGGTGCTCCCGGATGAAAAATCCAGTTAAAGTCGGCATACTTAGAGTAGTTGTAATTTAAACCTAAAGACCCTCCCACGTTAAGATAGCTTTTCTGACTCAACTCCCAGGAATTATTCGTAGAAAGACCTGCATATCTTGTGGTTACCCATGGCCAGCTATAGGCAAACATGGTTCTGTTGCTGCGGTCTTGCGGATACATACGCATTTCAGCTATGGAAAGGTTATGATATGCATTCAGCTGCAACTCAGAAGAATATTTATCCTTTCTGGCACTCAGTTTTGAAACCAAGCCGTACGTAGTGCTCCAGCCAGGCATATCCATATGAACCAGGTTCTCTGGTCGTTTGGTATCGTCCATGTAATGTTCTACTGCGTTATAATAAACCTTACTATCCCATACTTTCAGTAAACCATTTTCAAACAACTGCTTAAATGAAGCTGATGTAATCAAAGCCCTTGACAGCCATAAATCCATAGGTAAGGCAGGGAAACCAACATCTTTGGCTTTATCAAAAATAGCGTCTACACGTACAGACGACAGAGAACCGGTTTTATAAGCCAAGCCTAAAGAAGTATTAAATTTATTAAACTGAGAGTGCTTTACCACTTCGTTATTTCCATCAGAGTAATTACCTGCATTTCTAAAAGACACGCTTGCATCTACAACAAACTTCTTATTGGAAAAAGCTAAATTCCCTAAGTTGAAAAACTGTTTGTTGTTTAGCTCAAAGCCCGTTTGATAGGTTCCTTTGCAAAGATCATGCTCATTGAAAGATGTACTCTTACGTTTTAAATCAATACTCCCTGCCACTGTAGCACCATGCATGCCTCCCTCCTGCCCTGACTTAATATCTATGGTAGCCAGGTTATTACTTTCTACATATGATGTAACGGGATCCATTTTATCTGTGCAGGCACCAAAAATATGCATTCCGTCTATCGTAATTTTTGACCGTTCCGTACTCATATTATTGAGTAGCGGTTCCCATGCATACGCCCCTCTCTTAATGAAACTTATCTGGTCTGATGAGGCCAGAAATTCATCTACAGAAACAGCCATTTTCATTTCTGTTTCAATTTTCTTTTTAATTCCCTTTACATGGACTTCCTGCAACTGTATACTTTTTATACTATCGTTCGGAACCTGTGCATGAAGCTGTAGAATCCCGAGAAACATTAGGGTGGTAAATATTAGTTTTGTCATATCAGAACAAAATATCAATAAATAGTTCGCTTTTTATCCCGTTTACACCTGGTGTAAAATCGCTTGGTACCTCCGTGCCTTTGACAACTTCTCCGGCTGCATTAAGCATAATAAAATTAAGTGTCCAGTTACCCGTCATTGTGTAATTTACCACACCATAGTATAAGCCAGACGCTTTCTGAGTGAGGTTCTTATTGTTAGGAGAAGAATGATTTCCCATAGACGGCTCAGGCATCCGCGGATCCAGAACCAAGGTATAGTTGCTGACTTCTGTATAGGCTAATTGCAGTGAATCCGATAAACCATTGTACTCGTAAATCCCTGCAATCAATTCATTTTCTGCCACCTTAGGCTTCAACGGCTCTACAAGAGCAATCATGTATTGCTTCTTATCCTTACCAATAAAAGTGGTCATATTCAGATTTTTATTGGTTTGCTCACGTACAGCCACAGGTTGCTTTACTGAAAAACTCCTATCCCCAACCTCCAGGGTTAAGAGTAGATTCCAATTTGTCCTTACACTACTCTCATTTGTAAACACTACATAACCGTAATAATAGTTTTCACTGCTATTGTACTTTAAATGGTAGCTGTGAGGGCAGGAAGAATTGTCCTCCTCTAAGTCCGTCATGACAGGCAAAAAAGTCACTTTCCCGTTTTTGACGGCTTGACTAGTATGCATATCAGATATTTTTAATCGGATTTCATTATATCCTTTATGAAACAAGCCATTTAAGGCTTCCATGCTTACACTATAGTCTTCAGATTTTATTGAAAACACCTCCTTAAATTCATAGGTATCGGTGACTTCTCTATTTATTTCAGCCTCGAAATCTGTCTTGTCTAGCGTACATGAAGAAACAATTGCAAATAGGATTGCAATGAATGTAAGTTTTGAAAATTTCATTCTAAAAGAAAGTAAATTGAAATTCATGACTCTTTGGAGTCAAATAATGCCTTAAAGGGAGTATTATCAAAATTGATTTCCACACCCCAGGTATCAGCTTAAGCCACTACTGGTTACCTGTTAATAAAAACTTGACTTTAGCAAGTATCCAATTGAGAGGACTCTTCTGACCAGATACCTTTTGTTTACTCAAATCCGCAACTGCCTTGCCTGAATACTTCTGTTTTTCCGAATAATATCCTTTTCGCTTACGAGACTATCTCATAAAACTCACAGATTTAAACAGAAACACGTACCCAAAATGACAAAACAGAGATGCCTCAAGACTATTGTCTCAAGTTGAATAAACTGAGCAATTCACCCTTAGGCGGGTTAAAAAGAGAAAAAACCGGGGGATTGGGAAGATATAATTTATAAAAAAAGTTAAAGGAGTCCTTTATGAAAGAAGCTACTGTGGCTGAAATAAAACAGAAATCTTCATTTTGATTGATACTTTCAGATGTAAAAAAATGAGTAAGGAAAGCATTCATAGCCTGATTCTCATCATTCTCCTTTGATTGGGCAATTTTCTCGGCTAAATAGCACTTTCCGTCACAGTGTAGCTCAGGAAGATTTTTATTAACACAATATACTTTTATTATGTAATCTTTACGCAATTCATAATCGAAAACGAGAATAGGAATCACCATTGTCTTTATACAAAACAACAGTACTAATGTTAGCTTACCTATTTTCTTTAACCTTCGCAATTTCTTACTGAAATATAATAGTTTGAAGCCTATTCTCTGACAACAACATCGGTCAAACACCAACAATTGCCTTGCATTTAAAATGGCCTCTTTAATACGATATAAAGATAAGTGTCTCTTATCCAAAAGAGGTTTTTAGATACGAAAAACAAAACACAAAGCATAAATAATGAAACGCATTCCTTTACATGTGTGAATTATGAAATAAAGTGCATTAACCTAAATTCGATTGAAACAACATAGATTTAAGTACATGTAAATCCAGTACAATAAAGTATACATAGTGTAAAGACCGGCTCCAAAGTATGTGAACAGCCTCAGCTGTTTATACTTATTAAAAAAAATACCTATATTTATATGCGTTTTGTACTATAAATCTATACATTAAATACCAAACGGAGATTCAAAGCCATTTTAAAACAATTGGTCTTCTAGAATAAATACAAGAGCCTTAATAAAGACCAAAATTGTGTTCCTCTTGTCTGGATTTGATGTTAAGCTCGTTTAAATAGGAACACTCCAAAATAGATACAAAAATGGCAGAGGTTTACTTCAGAAATTAAAAATATTCATAGAACATAAACTTATAATATTAAACCATATAGAAACAATAATAGATTAAGGTGACATAAGGAATATAAGTATTCTTCACATGGCTAGTGGAGTGAAAGTTAATTTGTCTTCTCTTTTTGTTTTCACCTATGCACTGAGCTCTGTCGATGTGTGATTCGCTTAAATAGACTATAGTTACTCAAAAAATATTACATCCGGCTTTTAAAAACAAGGTAACTTGAGGCTTATAAGACATATTAAATGACAACACTACCTCAAGACATAAAAGAAAGATTTTACAAAACAATCAAAGGGGATATTTTACCTGAAGACTTCCAACAGTGGTTATATACTGAGAAAAAGCTTAAAAATCATTTAACTACCTTGACTTGATTTCATTAAGTTTTAAGAAAAGTGGGGCGAAATATGAACTCTGGAACTTACTGAAAAAGTATATTGACCTTGGGAGTTTGAAAAATACAAAATGCTTGGACTTTTAAACGAAGCTAAGCAAAAAACAGAACGACTACCATACATATTAATGGAGTTTTACGACCTGTACTGTAAAGGTTATGAATTCTTTCAAGACCTCGGACTTGGAATAGGACTTGCCGTTGAATTGCCGAGAGTAAATAACACCACTGCGGACACGTGGGATAAACTAACAACCGAGCAACAAAAAGAACTCTTAGATAGTTTTTCGCTAGAGCTTCAAGACTGTATTGAACAAGTTGTTTACTGGCTTGAGACAAGGAAAATAATATTAACAGGCGAGCAAGACGAAATTGGTTATTATGACTATGAAGATTTACGAACCGAAGAAGAAAGGAAATTAAAACTTTGGGTGACTGTTTGTGAAGATAAAGAAACAGGTTTTTCAGCAAGTAAGAATGCACTTGGGGACAAACAGAATGACAAAAAATGGTGGGAATTTGGGAAGTAAAAACAATAGACGGACAAAGAAAAACACGCTATAACAAAATATTGTCAAAAGCGGGGGTGAAGTCCTTTGATTGGACATTTGTGAAAAATTCAACATTTGTTCTTCGATTGAACTTTTGTGCTAAAAGTCCCCGCCTTCGGTAATATCCGAACCGTTAGTTGTAAATCAAAAAAGAAAACCCTCTAGACAAATTTTAAAAGAAAAAAATGAGCACCGAAAAAATACTATTCACGAATTTGATGTAAAGTTAATTTACGAATATTTCGCAAGTACACAACGACAAGGCCCAGGGAATGTGGAAGAAACAATCAAAGCTTTGGGCTTTATAAATGGACTGAATGAAAACTCAAAGATTGCTGACATAGGTTGTGGAACCGGAGGTCAAACGTTTACATTAGCTGAAAATACAAATTGTGAAATTATAGGAATCGATATTTGGCAGGATTTTATAGACAAGCTAAACCGCAAAGCAAACAGTGAAAATCTTCAACATAGGGTAAAAGGAATTGTTGGAAGCATGGAAAATCTCCCGTTTAAGGAGAACGAGTTAGACCTTATTTGGGCAGAAGGTTCAATTTACAATATCCCATTTGAGAGAGGATTGCAGGAGTGGCGAAAATTCCTAAAAAAAGATGGGTACATTGCTATCACTGAAAATACTTGGTTTACAGAAAACCGGTCAACTGAAATTGAAGAGTTTTGGCAAAAAGCCTATCCACAAATCGATACAATTCCAAACAAAGTTGCTCAAATGCAAAAAGCCAGCTTTTTACCCGTTGCTACTTACATAACTTCCCGAAATTATTTGGACGGACTATTATGTCACGACTAAAAAACTACAAGAAGAATTTTTAGAGAAGTATAAAGGGAATAAAACGGTGGAAGTGTTTGTTGCTTCGCAAAGATATGAGGCCGACTTATACTAAAAGCATAAGCACAATTATGGTTATGTGTTTTATATTGGAAAGAAAATTTGATATTAAAACAAGCAATAAATCGCACTACTGATAAAGTTTGACAAAAGAGCGGATTTTACGGCTAAGTTGAGCGTTCGTGCTTTTTATACCGCCAATGCTGCCAGGATTGCTTTTTTTTAGTAATTTAGCAAGCCTCTCCGAATTGGCTATGTTCGTACAAACCCGAAACTTATGACTCCGTTTTTCCGCCCCTTCCGCAAACTGCCTAACCGTAATGGACAATTTTACCGAAACCCACGCCAACAGGCATATTAATGAAATTTGACAAACATTTTCCGACAGAAAAACTAAAACCCTACATCAAATATTTCGTAGTGGTAGAGAAAGAATTGGAAAGGGAATACAAAATATTTCCATCTACGGGTTTGGTTATTGGGTTACGGTACAAAGGGCAACTTGCTTCAAAAAAGGACAATACAGAGGACAAACTGAAATCAGCCGTAATTACAGGTATAACTGACGGCTACAAAGTCTATAAAAATTCCTCTGGTATCGGAATGATTTTAGTTTACTTTTCTGAAATTGGTTTTTCCCACTTTGCTTCGCACCCAGCCAACGAATTTTATGATCTAATCCTTTCGCTTGATAACCTTTTTGACAAAAACAATGTGGAAGAAGTAGAAGATAAATTAGCTATTGCAACAACCGACAGCCAACGAATAAACATTGTTGAACAGTTCTTGTTAACTCAACTAAAAGAAATTGAGACCGACAAACTAATTATTGAAGCCATAAAACTTATTCATCAAAGCAATGGAACAATCAAAATAAAAGAATTAACCAGCAAATTATTCATCAGCCAAAGCCCTTTCGAAAAACGATTTAGAAAAGTGGTAGGAGCAACTGCCAAAAAATTCGCTTCCATTGTTCGCTTCAATGCTGTTCTTGACAATATGAACAAAACAAAATCGCTTACAGAAATTTGCTACGAAAACAATTTCTTTGACCAAGCTCACTTTATCAAAGACTTTAAACAATTCACAGGGGACACACCTGAAAAATTCAAACGCCTTTTGTAGAAAAACGATTTTTTACAATCATAGGGATTTTAAGTATTGCAATTTTGAACCGAAAACTCAATTTTTAAATACTAAAAACTATTATGGAAGAAAGTAGAAAAATAATTAATTACTTTATTGAGGAAGTAATAAACAACAAAAATCTGGACGCAGCAAATGAGATAGTCTCAGAAGATTTCGTAGAACATATTCCTTTTCCCGGACAAGGACCAGGACGAGAGGGATTAAAAGTTGCACTTAATTCAATGTTTACAGGATTTCCAGATATGAAATGGACGATACAAGAGCAAATTACAGAAGGTGAAAAAGTAGTAACAAGATTTACCTGGACCGGAACCCATCAAGGTGAATTTATGGGAATACCTCCTACAAATAAGCAAGTTGAAGTTTGGGGAGTTGTAATTGACGTTGTGAGAAACAAGCTGTTTTCTGAAAGCAGAATAATAATGGATAATATTGGATTATTAAAACAATTAGGTGTTATGCCTTAGTAAGTATGAAGCCGAAGGAAAACAAAACGGAAATCTAAAAAAATGTTTACAGTAGAACAAATAGAACAAGCCCACGAAAAAATAAAATCAGGTGCTGACTTTCCAAAATACATTCAAGAAATAAAAGAATTGGGCGTGAAAGGTTTTTTAACCTGGGTTAAAGACAGCAACACAGAATATTTTGGAGAAAACAATTTTACCACAAATTCACAACCGAAATATGATGAATTGATTGTTTCAGAAAATAGCGACAGCGGAAATTTTCAAACACGACTAAAAGAACATCAACAAGGAAAAACAGACTATTTTACTTTTTGTAAAGATTGTGCAAAAGCAGGAATTGAAAAATGGGTTGTTCGTCTTGACGAAATGACTTGTATTTATTACGACAAAACAGGAAATGAGATTTTAGTGGAAGAAATCCCGTAATAAAAACTGCCTGCCACATCGGTTTGGCGTTATGGAGGCTGACGTGCAAAAGCTCAACGGAAGTAATTCTATTGAGCTTTTGTGTTATATTTGAGCTGACATTTTTCAAATGCCGCCATAACGCCAAACTGCCGAACCGTTATCTGCAAGTCTTTGACAGTAGGTGCTTCAAAACATTATCCGAATGAGATATAAAATAATATTTTTCTTGTTTGTATTAACTCAAACAATCTTTGGACAAAACTTAAAACCTGAAATTTACACCATTTCGAAAACGCATTTTGCAAAAACTGCAAATGTTGGATTGAGTATTGGAATTATTCAAAATGGAGCAATCAATTAGTATTATTTTGGTGGCAAATATTCCAACCAAATAAAAGACATAGACAGTACAACACTTTTTTTAATCGGCTCTGTAACAAAACTGTACACTGTATTTATCCTTGCATCGCACCCACTCTCCTTCGTCTTCTTGACGAAAAGAGGATGTATTGTGGCCTCCTGATAACTAGAATAAAGAATATGAGATATACATGGGCAATGATGGTTACCAACTTTTATCATTCTACATCATAAATTCTTGCTACACACCTCAAATTTGGATAAAATCTTTTTTCTACCTGCCGCAGAATTTACCATAACTTGTTTCTGGGTCATAAATTCAGAAATAATTAGTTACTATAACCGACCCAGTTTTTTTTGAATTAAAGGGCTATCGATAGAGCGTTTTGGGCAGATGTGAAGGGAAGTTTCCGACACAAATTAACTCAAATCAATTTTTAAAAATACCGAATAAACATCCTTATTGTCATTTATTTCGAAAGCATACCTGTTTTTGTATTCCAGTTCCAGCATTTCAGTGGTACTTTTTATGCCGGTTCCGTTAGAGGCAATCTTACTTTTGTCTTCCGGGTTGGTATTTTCGGCGTATAATTCCAGAAAGGCTTTATCGAGTGTAATTGAAATATGTACAAACGAGGAATGTCTCGAAGCCCCTCCAAATTTAAAAGCGTTTTCTATTAAGTTAAAGTAAAGCATAGGCAAAACTTCAGCTTCCAAAAGCTCTTTATTTAGTACATTGATTTCCAGTTTTACGGTACATCTGGGACTTACTCTTTCGGTTTCTACAGCCACATACGCACGCGTAAAGTCAAGGACTTCTTCTACCTTAACTCTGTCTTTATTTACACTATTTAGCTGATAACGCATTACAGTAGATAGTTTCAAAATCAATTCTGAAACCCGGGCGGGTTCGTGTAAGCTAACTCCATACAGATTGTTTAAGGTGTTGAACAAAAAATGCGGTCGAAACTGATTTCTTATTAAGGACAGCTCCATGTTTTTTAGTTTCAGTTCTCGTTCGTGCTCCAGCTTTTGCTGCCTGTAATACCTTGCCGCAACCAGAATTAAAAATGTTATACCAATACCAAAGGAATAGGCCAGAAGGTAGAAAAAGAACAGAGCCTTATGATGTTCTGAAAATTCGTCATACCAGCCCACTCTGCCAGAAACAACATCAAGATAATAAGAACCTACAGTAAACGAGAGTATCAAGAGGGCTATAATGGCAAAGTGGAGAATAGGACGACCTGAATTGAAAAATCCGGGAAACACCAGAAATCTGTAAATTTGAGCTATAGCATACACCAAGCCCAGTAGAAAGAAACTATGCTTAATGTTGTGCGACTTATTCAAGTTGGAGCCATCATCAAGAAGTGAAATATAAAAGAGTAGAAAAATGAGTATCCCCTCAAGTATCCACTTTCGCTCTAAAACGTATTTAATGATGTTCATTGGAGGCGGTCCATATGTTCATTAAGTTTCTTTTGTAGGTTATGCCCAAGGGTATTTGTTGCCCGGAAGCTAAATTTAAGTAGCTTTCTTCCACATTTTTAAGTCTGTTTATATTAATGATAAAAGACTTATGAACTCTCACAAAACCACTTTGTGCCAGTAAATTTTCTACAGAACTCAAAGTCATTAAAGTTACAAGTGTGGTGAGTTTTGCATTTTCAATAACGTAGAACTTAACGTAGTTTCCTAAACTCTCTATGTACTCAATATTGGAAGAGCTAATACGATGTAAAAGACCATCTGCCTTGATTTCTATGGTAATGTCTTTAGACGTTTTAGGAGCATGTTCAACCCAGTTTCCCGTAATTCTGGTAACGCTTTTAAAAAACCTTGCAAACTCAAATGGTTTTAAAAGGTAGTCTTTAACACCAAGCTCAAACGCCTGTATGGCTTTGTCATCATGGGCACTGATAAGTACGGTAGCTGGTGGATTGGAAAGTTGCTGAAGCATTTCCAAACCGGACAATTCAGGCATGTTAATGTCTAAAAATAAAATATCTACAGCATTTTGTTGCAGGAACTGCACCCCTTCAATGGCGTCATAACAATGCCCGGCTAGTTTTAAAAAATTAACTCTTTTAATATAATCTTCAAATATATAATGAGTAGCTGCCTCATCATCTACCACCAGGCAATTGTAAGTTTTTTTCATAAAACAGCTTGAAATATTAAGCAAATATAGACTATTTCTAAATAAGGAAGACGTATAGCAAAATACTATACGTCTTTTCTAAACAATTGTACTTTAATTATGTCTACGGTTGCCAGAAAACTCGGGTGTTTCTATCCGTTCCATTGGTTACATTCTGAAGTCTTACTTGTACCGGGTTTGCGTTCAGCTCAGAGTTAGGATACAACAGACGGTAAGGTCTGACACCAGATGCTACCGACGCAGAACCCGGAGCTGCTGGAATACCCAAACGACGGTAGTCGTTCCAGGCTTCGAAAGCCGTGATACCGTTAAGAGCAAGCCATTTTTGAGTAATAATCTGGTTTAAACTTTGGTTATAAGCCACGCTTTCTTGTGCTATATAACTATCGGCAGTTGTGACACTCAAACCTAAATAAGTAAAAGATGCCTTAATTCCGGAGCCATAAAGGTTAGCTGCACTTCCGTTTATCCAGCCTCTATAGGCTGCTTCAGCTTGAAGAAAGTAACTTTCTGCTGCTGAAAAGAAGACCAAACTTTGTGTGCCTGACTTGATTAAGCCAGCCGCCAGATTATTGTTTTCTAAAGGACCTTTCAGAGATGAGGTAAAACCATAGTTTTGAGTGGCATCAGCAGTGGTTTGACCTAAAACTACGCCATTGTACTCTCCATTTACCGCATTGTAAATTTGAGCTAAACGCGGATCACTAAACGTTTTGTATTGTTCTATCAAAAAACGTGTAGGTCTTACACCCATGCTTAAGTTAGTGATAGCACCGTTAAAATTGCGGTAATAGGTACTCCAAAAAGGATTTAACTGTGCACTTTCGGCTGTTGTAAAACCCGGATTTACGAGAGCATCTGCTACTAAAAAGCCAGTACCTTCATTCTGAATAATAGATATTTGCTCAGTAATATATGCCGACTCATTGGCTTCACTTAAATGTATCAGGCTTCTTAGTTTCAAAGTATTTGCCAGGCGTATCCAATTGTTTACATCACCTTTAAACATGATGTCGTCGTTAGTAGGAGCAGCTCCGCCTTGTTTCAGGTTTTGAATACCTTCATTGATTAAAGCTATGGCACCTTTGTAAACGTCTTTTCCGTTATCATACTTTGGCGTATAAAGTTTAGGTGAAAGAGCTTCTGAAAAAGGTACATTGTTATAATTATCTACCAGTCTTAAATAATGGTACCCTTGCAAAACTTTGGCAATACCAACATAAACCGGACTAGCCGAAAAGCCGTCTTGTTGAGCTATTAAGTTTAAATTATACAGGTTCAAATAACTATCTTCCCAAGCATTTGATGAGAAATCTGGTGTGATAGTATACGTGATAATTTGCTCTAACGATGAGTTAGCTGCTCCAAGTGCTGAACCTGCCACATCATAAGCTTTACCCCAATGTCCACTCCAAAAGCCACCCAGAAAACCAAAGTCGTTGCTTTCCATTCTTGATGCTTTAAGAATAGCTGCCGGTAATAGCTGATCAGCAGAAGTAACGGCTACTTGGTTCGGGTTTATGTTAATGTCCATATCGCAGGACGATGCTATAGTCATTACCACTACACATGGTAAAAGTCTTTTTAATATTTTCATTGAAATCAATTTTTTAGAAGTTTACATTAACATTAAACCCGTAGGTACGTTGAGCCGGAAGTGTACGCCATCCGCTAAACCCAACACCACTTAGGTAGATGTATTCGGTTTCGCCATAAATGTTGTCTTTTGCTCTAATGTTAATTAGGTTTCTACCAATAAGAGAGACCGTTACGCCTTGCACAAATTTTTGTTTTGCAAGAAGTTTTGGCGACAATTCATAGCTTAAGTTAATTTCTCGTAGTTTTACAAACATGGCGTCAAACACGTTGTTGGAGAATACAGAACGGTCAAAACCATTCCAGTAAGCTTTAAGTCCGCCACCTTGAATATAAACCGAGGTGTTTTCCTGATAAACTCCTGGCTCAACTTCTATTACAGAGTTAGGGAATATAAAGTCTTCGCGGTCATACTCTGCGGTACGAGGAGCAAGACCTACTGTTATTTCGTTTTCAGCCGCAGCTGTGTAATATTTGTTTCCCCATCTTGCATCTACCACCGCTTGTAAGCTAAATTGCTTGTATCTTACGTTTGTGTTTACACCTAAAATATGCACCGGTTGTGATGTTCCCATGTTTTTAAGCGTAGAAGAAACGCTTGGTCTTCCTGTAACTTTATCTACCACTACTCGTCCTTCCGGATCTCGTACATAGTCAGGCATCAGGTAAGTAGGGTATTGGCTTCCCGGTACTAAATAGAGTCCTTTCCATTGGTTAAGGCTTGGCAGATCACCAAACAATGAAACTCCTGTGTTGTTATTGTTAGTGTAGTTTGTTCCTAATGACCACGAAACGTTTTTCTGACGGACGATGTCAGCATTCAGACTTAACTCTAATGATTTACTTTTCATGCGGGCGGCATTGGTAAATGTAGTGGCAAAACCTGTGGCATAAGAAGTGGCTACACTTAAAATCTGGTCTCTTGAGTCAGCATAAGCATACACAGCTTCAAGACGTAAACGGTCTTTTAGGAACCCAATGTTAAAACCGCCTTCAGCCGAATATACGAACTCAGGAGAGATGTTTCCGTTGTTATTTGTGGAGCCAATGGACGTTCCGTAAAGTGTACCAAATGGGAAACCACTGGCCAGAGCAAAGGTATTGTTTAGCTGATACGGAGAAATGGTTACGTTTGCCGTTTTACTTGCCGAAACAAAAAGTTTCAGGAAAGAAATCGTAGGGCTGTTCTTTACAAAATCCAATGCTTCACTTGCTACAAACGATACGTTTGCTCCCGGATAGAAGTAAGAACGGTTATCTTTTGAAAGCAAGGAAACGGTTTCATATCGGCCGTTAAGGGTAGTGAAAAGATAGTTTTTGTAACCAAAGGTTGCTTCGGCATACGTTCCTTCTCTTCTCCAATGGCTAATATACGATGTTCCGGAAAGGTTACCTGTACGGTTGCTTTGGTTGTACGTACCCGAAACATTTAGAGCAGATGAAGCCAGGTTGAAGTTTTTGCTTTTAATGTCCTGAAAATTATGTCCTAAAATCCCTTTGACAGAGAAATCTCCAAACGTCTTGTTGGCCTGTAAAATTAAATCAGAGTTAAACTGGTCATTACTGTTAGTGGCGTCATTTACACTTCCGTTTGATGCAGACGGACGAACCAATTTAGTGCCATTTTGGTCATAAACGTCGGGGTAAGATATTTTAGCCGTGGTAGCTCTAACGTCACTTTGGGTAGAACTTAATCCCACTCGGTAAATAGCTTTAAACCACGGTGTAAACTCATATTCGAAATTAAGATTACCGTTTAGGTTGTTTTGCTTACGTTCAGAACGCTGGTTGTCTATACCCCAGTACGGGTTAATGGTAGACCCTGAAAAATAATACTCAGGCATGGCTTTGTAGTCATTTTGCCAGTCTTTTAACTGTTCAAGATCTATAAATAAAGGTAAGTTACGCACGTTGTTCCAAGGCTCAGATGAGGTGGTGTTGGTTATAGTACGTACATAGTTTAAGTTAAAACTGGTAAGTAGTTTTCCAAACTTTCTGCTGGCGTTAGCTCTAAAGTTAATTTTCTCGTTCCAGTCTTTAGGTACTGTTCCTTTGGTATACACATGCTGGCCAGACAAAAAGTAGGTAGAATTAGCATCACCCCCTGAAAAATTCAGGCTATTT
>CAZBAV010000066.1:21825-23223 GCA_964489955.1 uncultured Lacihabitans sp.
GGCTATTTTGTTCCGTAATACCTGTGTCAAAGAAGTTTTCATTTCTATTTTTTATGGCTTGATACGGTAGTTCCCATTGAGAGCCGTCAGGTAAAACGGGTCCTACTTTAACCAGGCTGCCATCGTAAGCAGGCCCCCAGGATTCATGCGTGTTTCCTGAGTACACGCCGTTTACTCCCGACCCAAACTGCGTTTGTAATTCGGGCAACCATGCTATTTTATCAAAGGTAGTGCTGTTGTTATACGTAATTCTTCCTTTTCCTTTAGCTCCTTTTTTAGTAGTGACTAAAAGAACTCCGTTTACCCCTTGCGAACCGTAAATTGCCGATGCGTTAGCACCTTTCAGTATTACTATATCTTCTATGTCGTTAGGGTTAATTAATGAAATGGCAGATGCAGTACGGGTGCTGGTAGCTAGCTGCGGGTTGAAATAATCAATAGATGGCATGGGTACACCGTCTATCACCACAAGCGGCTCGTTGTTTCCGTCTGAAATGTTTCTGGCACCACGTAGTGTTACTCTTACCTGTGGGTTTACACCCGAGTCAAAAAGGTTAACCTGCAAACCAGCAACTTTACCTTGTAAGCCGTTCAAAGGGTTCACTACGGCCGCCTGATTAATGGCTTTACTCGTAATTTGAGCCGTGGAAACCCCTAATTCTCGGGCATTTCTCTTAATGCCTAAAGCTCCTGTAATGACTACTTCGGATAGTGTGTTTTCTGCCGCAGCTAAACGAACGATTACAGGCTCTCTTCTGCGAGCCACTATAAAGTCAGAATTCTCATATCCTACATAGCTGATAATAATTTTTTTGTCTACAGCAGAACGGATATCAAACCTACCTTCAACATCAGTGGTTCCCAGCACTTTTCCGTCGCCTTCTCTTAATACCACTCCTATAAGTGGCTCATCGGTAGATAAATCAAGAACTCTGCCACGAATGGGTATTTCTTGTGCAAATACTTGAACTGCTCCCAAAAAAAGTGGGATGAGTATCAACGTTTTAAATAAATGTTTAAGCATGAAATTTGTAAATGTATATTTATTTAGAATAATTACAAATACAAACTTACAGGGGCTAATTTTTTCTTAGTCTAAATAAGTGCTGAGTTGAAAATGATTTTGATGAATTGAATTGGTCATAAAACTTTTGAGGCAAATTATAGGATTTTGGGAGGAATGGTATGCTCTAAAAGTAAAATATAGTTACCTCACCAATTTTAGTACCAGTAGTTAAGTTGAAAGACCTATCTTTTGTAAGATGAAAAAGAGGAAGTGAAAATTGGCATCAGACTTTAAATTAAGGGTTATTTTAGAAGCTTTAAAGAAGCGATATACTCTAGCTGTCTTAAGTCAGAAGTATAATCTTCATCCGAACCAAATATCAATTTGGAAAC
>CAZBAV010000067.1:0-23012 GCA_964489955.1 uncultured Lacihabitans sp.
AGCTGGTTAGAATACCTGCCTGTCACGCAGGGGGTCGCGGGTTCGAGTCCCGTCCAGACCGCAAAAGCACATCGAAAGATGTGCTTTTTTGTTTTTATACCCACTAGAATATCTGCTTGTCATGAGGGGGTAGTGGCGGTGCGACGACTCGATTCGAGTCCCACCGAGTCGTCGTATTACAAAAGCACATCGAAAGATGTGCTTTTTTTGTTTATATCTACTTGAATACCCTCTAGTCACAAAAGGGGTGATGCCATTGCGACGATTTTCTTCAAGTCCCGTCGGAACGCCGTATCGCTAGACCGCAAAAGCATATCGAAAGATGTGTTTTTTTTTGTTTATATCTACTTGAATACCCTCTAATCACAAAGGAAGTGGCGGCGGTGCGACGATTCGATTCGAGTCACGCCGTATCGCCAGACCCCAAAGCACATCCAATAAATCCCGTAGGGCTGAACTGCTCGACACCGAAGTTCAATAGAACGCCTACACACCACACTGAGATCTCAACCCTACGAAAATTTGTTTCAAATCCCCCTAGGACAACTGAACAATTTCCCCATCCCTTCTTGATCAATCTTTCCCTTAGTATGGATAAACTACACTTTACAAGAAGTTTCAACAAAGCACGTTTTGTCCTAGGCTTCCAGAGGTGGTCTAGGCAGAGTAATAATAACACAGAAACGCCTCAGAGCTTACTTCTGACACGAAACATCAACAAAAAGAGGGGATAATTAATACTGTTTTTAAATAATATTTTTTTTGTCAATAGCTTTTTTTTAACACAATACCTTATGCTATATTGGGCTTTATTAACCAATTAAACGTATGATTAAAACTATCCTTAATTCAGCAATGCAAAAAGGTAAGATTCCGCTCCTGTTTCTTATTTTTTTGACTAACACTATTTATGCTCAAAACCGGACTGTCACCGGTACAGTTTCCGACACAGATCAGGGTTTACCGGGAGTTACTGTATCTATAAAGGGTACAAACACCGCAGCCTTCACCGATGCCTCCGGCAAGTACTCAATCGTTGCAAATGACGCTCAATCCATTTTGGTATTTTCTTTTATGGGTTTTAAGACAGTAGAAGAGGTTTTAGGAGATCGTTCAGAAGTAAATGTTACCCTTACTGGTTCAGACAGACTACTTGACGAAGTAGTTGTTACTGCTCTTGGAGTAAAAAGAGAAGAGAGAGCCTTGGGTTATGCCACTCAGAGAATAGGCGGAGAAACCCTTAACACTGTAAAAGGAACAAATGTGGCGACATCCATGACAGGTAAAGTGGCCGGTCTTTGGGTACGAAACAGTACAGAATTCAACGAAGCTCCGACCATGCTACTGAGAGGAGAAACACCCTTATTAGTTATTGACGGTGTGCCATACGGTAACATGAACCTGAGTAATATACCCCAAGATGACATAGAAAGTATAGATGTCCTTAAAGGACCTACTGCCGCAGCACTTTACGGTTCACGTGGTGGTGGCGGTGCCGTTATTGTGACCACTAAGAAAGGTGCCAAAGGCAAAGGCCTGCAAGTAACTTTTAACTCCAATAACATGATGAATGCCGGCTTCCTTATGCTTCCGGAAGTACAAACCAGCTATAGTGCAGGTCTTGGTGGAGTGTACAGCCCTACCGACTACGTTTGGGGTGCTAAACTAGATGAAGGAGTGATGGCAAATCAATGGAACCCGATAACAAAACAAATGGAGGTGAGAGAGCTGAGATCTGTAGGTAAAAATAACTTCAGAGATTTTTTACAGACGGGTCTAGTGTCTAACAATAACCTAAGTATTGCCCAAAGTGGTGAAAACGGTAGCTTTAGAATGTCTTTGAACCATATTTTAGACAAAGGCCAATATCCTAACCTGAAAGCCAATGCTATCAACTTTAATTTGAGCGGGGAGATGAAGCTCTCAGACAAATTAAACATTTCGGCTACTATGGGGCTAAACAGAAAACAAGCTCCACAAACTTTTGGTGGTGGGTATAACGACCAAGGTTACATATACAATATTCTTGTATGGATGGGTCCAGAATATGATCTAAGTGCTTATAAAAACAACTATTGGCTTACTCCTAACGAAACTCAAAACTGGCACTATACCGCATGGTATGATAACCCTTATATAATGGCATATGAGAAACTTAGAGGAATAGAGCAAAACAAAATGAATACTAACTTCTCTATAAACTATAAGTTATTCGAAGGAGCAAAACTTTTAATTCGCCCAGGATTTGATTTGTACCAAAATCAAGATGAAAGAAGAAACCCACCAAACATCTTATCTAATAGAGGTTGGGATGCTGCCGGGATGTACTCTTTGGGCAAGGCTAGTGGCTGGAGTTTCAATGGAGACGCCATCTTAATGTATGAGAAAACGCTAGGTAAATTCGGCCTTGACCTATTAGGAGGAGGAACGATATATGCATACGTGGATGATAACCTCAGTAGCTCTACACGTGGTGGTATTACTATCCCAGGCTGGTATTCTCTTAATAACTCGGTAGAAAGAGCTAATGTAAGCACATCAATAAGCCGTAAACAAGTGAATAGCCTTTTTGGTAAAGCTTCTGTATCGTATCAGAATGCAGTTTTTGTGGATGTTACGGGGAGAAATGACTGGTCTTCTACTATGCCAAGATACTCGCGGTCATATTTCTACCCATCGGTAGGAACTAGTGTGGTTCTGAGTGAATTCATAGACATGCCAAAAGCAGTAGATTTCCTTAAATTGAGGGGATCTTGGACAGTAGCTAAGTCCGACCTGGGTGTTTATGCTACCAACCAAACCTATAGCACCACGCTTGCAGATTGGTTACCTTTTAACTCGGCGGCTTACCCTACTACCATTAGAGACGGTATAGTAAATGCACAAACTCGTCGTACCTGGGAAGTGGGCCTTTCTGCCTATTTCCTAAAAAAGCGTTTCAAGTTTGATGCTGCATATTTCAATAGATATTTATATAATGTACAAACAAGTGCCCCAATATCCGGCTCTTCCGGTTTTACAAGTACACTAATAAATACCCAACAAACGACCATAAGAAAAGGTCTAGAGCTTACACTTGAGGCCTCTGCTGTGAAAAAAGAAAGCTTTAGCTGGGATGTGGTGGTTAACTGGTCTAACTACCAGACCTACCTAAAAGACCTTGACCCTGTATATTCTGCAGATAATATTTGGACAAAAGAAGGGCACAGAACTGATGTTGTAGCTTTACGTCCATACCTAAGGGACAGTAATGGTAACCTTATTCATGGCACCAATGGCCTTCCTATGAGAAGTAACTATAGCTACGTGGCAGGTTATGAAAATCCGAAATTTGTCTGGGGTATAGCTAACAATTTTAAATATAAAAACTTCACGGCATCACTTAGCTTTGACGGACGTGTGGGAGGATTAATGTATAATTACACCTCGTTCAAAATGTTTGATACGGGTTCTCACCCAGACACAGACAATCAATATAGATACGATGAAGTAGTAAATAAGAATCGTTCATATATTGGCGAAGGAGTGAAGATTATCGGAGGGGCGGCTACTTATGATAACTACGGAAATATCACTTCTGATACCCGTGAGTATGCACCTAATGATATCAAGGTTTCGTACCAGTCTTACGCTAGAAACTACGGAGACGGTACGCTAGGATATGCAGATGCAACCTTCATAAAACTTCGTGAAATAGCCATTGGCTATAAATTGCCGGCGTCAGCTGCTAAGTATGTAGGAGCAAAGTCTGCTTCTGTTTCTGTAACGGGTCAAAACGTATTGATGTGGACAAAAGAATTTAAGTTTGCTGACCCTGATAAGGCTACAGACTCAGATTTAACATCTCCTTCTATGAGGTATTTGGGACTAAACTTACAGTTAACATTCTAACCAACACTTAACATCGTAAAAAATGATTTCAATAATAAAAAAATGTATGATTGCGGTATTCAGTGTTTTACTTCTGAATAGCTGCTCCGATTTTGACGAACTGAACTCCAATCCAAATGCTGCAACCAAAGTAACCGCCCAAATGCTGGCTACTAGGCTGATTCTTAACATAACAGAAACAGACATTAGCAGCACTAAAGGATTTTTACAGCCTTTCCTTCTCGGGAAAACAATAGTTTATACAGAATTTGATGAGAATTATCAGTATAATTTCCTAGGAAGAGGTTCGCTAGATGGTCTAACTATACTTACCAATGTAGAGAAAATGATTGAGTCTTCTCCAGAAGGTCCAATCAAAAACTCTTACACGGCATTAGGGAAATTTATGCGGGCATATAAGTTCTATAATACCACCATACGGATGGGAGACATCCCATATTCAGAGGCTCTAAACGGTCAGCAAGGCGTTATAGCTCCTAAGTACGATTCCCAGAAGAACGTATTTATAGGTATACTCAAAGAACTAGAAGAAGCCGATGCTCTTTTTGCACAAGGTTCTACGTTTAATGGGGATCCCATCTACAACGGCGACGTGAACAAATGGAGGAAAATGGTAAACTCTTTTGAGCTTCAGGTGCTGATGTCTTTATCAAAAAAAGTAAATGAATCTGACCTAAGAATCAAAGAGAGATTTAATGAAATAGTGACTTCGAAACCTATTTTCACTAGCAATTCGGACAATTTCCAGTTGGTGTACTCCGATGTAGCCGGACAAAGATATCCATGGTATAAGCTGGGCAACTCTTTTATCATTTATCCGGTGAGTTCATCAGTTCTACTAGATGAGCTTAAAGACTTAAATGACAACAGATTGTTTTACTATGCCAATCCTTCTCCGATACAAGTAGCTGCCGGTAAATCACAAAGTAGCTTTGACGCATACATCGGTGTGGACCCCGCAATGATCTATTCTGATATAACCCGCATATTTGCTGGTGGAGATTTCTCCCCAATAAATAGCAGATATTCAGAGCTCCCTAATGCGGAACCTGTGTTTTTGCTAAGTTACGGTATGTTAAAGTTTATACTTGCAGAAGCCGCTGTGAGAGGATGGATATCGGAAACTTCAGCTGACGGACACTATACAGACGGTGTAAAAGCATCTATGCAGTTTACTGCGGGTTATACACCTGACAATGCCATGTTCCATCACAATAATAAGATTACGGAGGACTATATTACAAGTTATGTATCTTCTGCTAAAGTGAAGTTAAACGGCACTGCGGAGAATAAGATTAAACAAATCATTACGCAGAGGTTCATAAGTACTTTCCTTCAGGCTCCATTTGATGCCTTCTTTGAAAACAGGAGAACGGGTTATCCAACTTTTAGAATAAACCCGCAGTCTAACTCAAATGTACCTTCAGACAGGCTGCCTGTACGTTGGATGTATCCAAACAATGAGCTAAACTACAACACCGACAATGTTAATTCGGCTATAAGTAGTCAGTTTGGAGGTAGTGATGACCACAACCAACTGATGTGGATGCTTAAGTAAAGTAGAAAATTAAACAGAATTGGGTAAGTCTTATGGATGTATCAGTTTAGCTGCATCCATGCAGACTTACCCATTTTTCATTACAGATAAACTTAGAAATAGCATTAAAAGCATGATAATAAAACATTCTTTCTCTCATATATCTATTTTCTCACCAGAATTATGCATTAGATATTTTAGATAACTATTCTAACCGAGATCCTTACCGCAATGTCCTTCAAAAACGTGCAAAAGAGTAAGGGTATTTCTACCATTAAGACCTACAACTAACTAAGATGCAATTGAAAACGCAGCAATAAAACATCTTACCCAGTCCAATAAAAAACCAACTACGAAAAAAATCGTAATAAAAATTTGGATAACAATTTTCCATACTTACCTTTGCTACGAAATTATTCGTATAAACTATGGAAAAGAAACCGACAGACTCAGAATTAGAAATTCTACAGATACTCTGGAAAATGGGACAAGCTACCGTAAGACAAGTAAATGATGAGCTAAATAAAAAACGGGAAGTGGGCTACACCACTACGCTGAAGTTTATGCAGCTCATGCATGAAAAGGGCTTTGTGCTACGAACCGAAGAAGGCCGCTACCATATCTACAAAGCTGGAGTAGAAGAAACACAAACACAAGGCTCATTGCTAGAAAGGTTTATAGATAATACATATAGGGGCTCGGCCTCCACACTAGTAATGCAAGCTCTTGGTAACCAGGAAGTCAGCAAAGAAGAATTAAATGAGATAAAAAAGCTAATACAATCAATAGAAAACAAGTAAAATTATGAAAAAGCTATTAATAACATTACCCGAAAACCTAAGCACAGCCTTGGGTTACACTTTATTACATTCTCTCTGGCAGGGAGTGTGCTTATTGATCTTATTTTTGGCAGTAAGCCAATTTCTAAAAACTTCTCAAAGCCGATATATAAGCAGCATGGTGGCCTTGTTTTCCCAGCTTTTGGTATCCGCAGTAACTTTCTGCTTAGTTTTTCAGCCTGAGGTAAACCAATACTCTTCTATTTCTCTGACAGAAAGTAATACAACGCTTCTACTGGAGACTTTTAATATGGAACCGCAAGCAGCAATGGCAAACCTACAACAGTTTGTGGGTAACCATCATGAAAAACTCACTTGGTTGTGGATAGCGGGTGTAGCCTTTTTACTCATACGTATGGCCATTGGTTTTTTGTATACCCAAAAGCTAAAAACTACCCAAATCCAAAAAGTGGAAGGTGAAACCAGACTAAAAATGGGCCATATAATGCATAAATTGGGCATAAATCAAGAAGTAGATTTACTTGAATCCCTGAAAGTGAGCGTTCCCCTTACCATAGGTTGGCTAAAGCCCGTGATATTGTTCCCTGCGGGTATGCTGGTTAACCTTCCCATGAACCAAATAGAGGCTATCTTGGCTCACGAACTGGCTCATATAAAAAGAAAGGACTATCTCTTTAACATCTTACAAAATGTAGTAGAAACTATCTTCTTTTTCCATCCTGCAGTTTGGATTCTATCCGCCCGTATACGCACAGAAAGAGAAAACTGTTGCGATGATGTAGCTATAGATGTTTGTCAAAATAAAATTGTCTTAGCTAATGCTCTGGCCGAAGTAGCGGGTTATCAAAGCCAACCAATGTTCGGGATGGCCTTCGGCGGACAAAAAAATAGTGTCCTAGGCCGCATAAAACGTATAGTGGGGATAAGCGAAAAGCAATATCTGAGCACAGGAAACTGGCTCACTTTAACCCTATTTCTTTGTTTGGGAACTGCAGGGTGGACATATGCAAATGAAAAAACAGAAGAGTATTACGATGAAAAACAAGTAGAGATTGCCGAAAATCTACCTAAAATAGATGAATTAGACATAAATGAACCAATTAAAAATCTACGGGAAATGCAAAAAGACACATTCCCGTTTTCGGAGACCGAAATAAAGATGGAGAAGTTGGGCAAAGAAATGAACGTACTTTCGGCCGCTATGACTAAGTATTCAGAGATCATGCAGGAGCACTCTAAAGAAATAAACTCTAAAGAAATGCAGGCACTGTCTAAGGAAATGGAAAAACTTTCTATGAAAATGGAGAAGCCCTCCGCTGAATTGGGCGAGTTATCGAAAGAGGTGAGTCTACTGAGCTTGGATATTGCAAGAAAAAACATCTTAAAAGAAGATGCAACAAAACTGCAGAAGGATCTGGACAAAGCTCAGGTAAGTCTTAAAGTAAAGCAAGAAGAGATGACCAAAATATCTGCGGAAATGACCAAGCTTGGCGGAAAAATGCAAACGCTTCATGAACCCATGGCGGAAATCCAGAAGAAAATGGAGAAACAGCGTGTTCCTATGGATAGTATAGCCGCTATCATGAATAAAAAAGGAGCCGAGATGTCTAAATTAGGCGAGCAGCTAAAGAAGGAACACGAAGAAATGACGTCGGAATTTGGCCCACTCTTGAAAAAAGAAGGATTCTCTAAAAGTAGTGATACATATGAAGTAATAATAGCAGGCGGTAGTGCAAGTGTCAATGGCAAATCACTTTCAGCCTCTGAAACACAAAAACTAAAAGAGCTTATATCCAATCATTTTAGAAAATCTAATATTGACGGATATGATGAGATAAAAATCAGGAAGGATGAAGAAAAACCGTCGTATATGTTCAAGAAAGGAAACATACGCCAGAGTTCTAACTGGACATTTTAAACAAGACTCTATTACTCAAAGCCCACGGTAAATCGTGGGCTTTGTCTTTATCTAGGACTAATCCACCCGAAACCTGCTCTGTAAAACATCAGACAAGGACTTTCTATTAATCTTAGCTTCAATCCAAGCTGTGAAATCAAAAGATTTTAAGAGCTGGTTTTCGAAAACATCATTTCGTAATTCTAGTAAGATTAGCTCATACTTCTTCCAGACTTTTTGCCTTTCTCTAGCTAACATGACATTCCTCTCCTTACTCAAAAAAGAAAGCATCAAATGCTCCACGCGATAGCCCTTCTCGCTTTTTTTCAAAGTCCTTTTAATCGACCGACTCTCAAAATGTATCACATCAAGATTTCCTAACTCGTAGTGAGTAATAAGATTAACCAAACGTATTGTTCTATAGAACGGCAGAATGTAAACGTCTGTGTTTCTTACAATTTCATTGATCAACGTCTTTTGAGCCATCTTATAGTTTTTAAATCCAATATTTAAGACAGCCAGATAAAGTGAAATCTCAGCTCTCAGATGTAGACCTAAATTCTCCTTCTTAGCAATTGTATCGTAATGGGCATCCACTACTTTTTGTGCTTCTACAAACTCCCCTTTATCCAAAAAAGGGAATAATTGATAAAGAAAAATAATAGCATTTATTTCGTTTTGGACTCCACTAGAGCTTGGTATGATATTCTCCAGCTGCTTTACGAAATAGGGCATTTCAGTATACAACTTCATACTTCGCAAGTTGTCCAGAATTCCTGCGAGAACATCCACATAGTAAAACGGTTGGCTTAACCAGGAGTGTTGATTGGTCTCAAAAAGCGTATTTAGTTCTTTGAAGGACTGCAAAGCAGAACGATAATCTCCCACTCCAATGAGATAATTGGATTGAAAAAGAAGATGTTGCTTTTTTATCTCGAAACTATCTTTATGCGAAGAGGTTATACTCATTTCGCTAATCACTAGATCATTTAGAGACTCCTTTTCTTTCTGTGACCTAATATTTCCTTTGTAAATAATACGATGTTTTAGTAACTCATATAAAGAAGAGTGTTCGTTTATCTTCCGGATATTCTTCAGCACTTCATTGATCTGAAAATGCTTATTTAAGAGATCTCTTTCTGTCATTTCGGGCAGATTCAGAAACAAAAGATACTCCAACTCCAACCTAGATGCAAAAAGCAAAGCTATATAGTTTTCATGGTGCATGGCTTTTTTCTTGGCGAGCTCAAGCAGCTCGATAGCAGGTTTAAAAAGGGCCTTTTCAAAAAGAACTCTAGATTTTAGAATCTGGTTAAAAATAGTATAATTACTATCTTGTGTTTCCCTCAAAGCAAGAAGACAGTCAAGAATAATTTTATATAAGTAATTTACTGTAGAGCCGAAATTTGCTGAGTTTCTTTGCTCCTCAAAGATCTTCTTAATCTCAATATGCGATGTTGTACCTCTCTTTTCAATAATGTCGTACAACACCGTGTAGTCGGTTTCTTTACGTCCATACCGAAATTTTTTCTTTTCAATACTTGACAGCGAGTTTATAAGAAGTATCAATGCGTCAGCCTGTAACATAAAGGTGTTTTTTAGGGAACTAAACTATGAATGATGTTTTTCGTCTCTTTATTTAAATATTCTCCACATCATTTAAAAACTCTAAATTATTGAAAAAATATAAAATTTTAAATCTATTTCTTTAATTATTAATTAATTAAAATATATAATTATCATTTTAAATTATTTAATATTTGTTTTTTTGGCTTTTTTGTCAAATATATGCTCATTAAGTTTACTGAAAATTTTAATAGTAAATATAAAAATATTGCAATAGTGGAATTGATTAATCGCAAAAGGATAGTAGTTGTAGGAAGTTCGAATACAGACATGGTGATAAAGGCAGATAGGCTTCCAGTCCCAGGAGAGACGGTTATCGGAAAGCACTTCATGATGAACCCAGGTGGAAAAGGAGCCAATCAGGCTGTAGCCGCAGCAAGAATGGGTGGTGATGTATCTTTCATTACAAAAACAGGTAACGATCTTTTTGGGAGACAATCAATAGAACTTTATAATTCAGAAAATATCAAAACCGAATACGTTTATTCTGATTCGGAAAACCCATCTGGCGTAGCTCTTATTTCTGTGGATGCCCACGGAGAGAACTGTATTCTAGTAGCACCAGGAGCAAACTCGTTTCTCACAACAAAAGATATTGAAAAAGCAAAAGACGAGATTCTAGACGCAGACATACTATTGATGCAGTTAGAAATCCCAATGGAAACCGTAAGCTATGCCGCTAATATTGCATCAACCAACGGCACCCAAGTTGTTTTAAACCCTGCTCCTGCACAAACTCTCTCCGAAGAATTGTTAAAGAATATCACCATCATTACGCCCAACAAAGGAGAAGCAGAAATACTTTCGGGAGTAAGAGTAAGCGACTGGGAGTCTGCAAAAAAAGCAGCCAACCTCATTAGTGACAAGGGAGTAAATACAGTAGTTATTACCCTTGGAGCATTAGGAGCCTTAATAAAGGACGGAGAAGTATTTCATGAGATTGAGGCTGAACTAGTAGAAGCAGTAGATACTACGGCTGCTGGTGACACTTTTAGTGGCACATTGTGTGTGGGACTGGCCGAAGGCAAAAATATAATAGATGCCGTAAAAATGGCTTGTAAAGCTTCTGCAATTACGGTTACACGTATGGGTGCTCAAGCTGCTATTCCCCATCGAAATGAATTAATATAGTTAGTCCAAAACCTTAAATAAAATAGCTAAATGAGATTTTTTATTGCTTCATTATGTATGTTTTTACTAGTAGGATGCACCAAAACACCTTCCAGTAAAACTACAATCATTTTCGAAACCGATATGGGTAATGACGTGGATGACGCCCTAGCTCTAGACATGATTTATAAATATCTGGACGAAGAGAAAATAGATGTAATAGCAATTTCTTCTAACAAAGAAAGTCGCTATTCTACAGAGTATATCCATCTAATGAACCATTGGTATGGTTATCCCGACATTCCCATTGCCAAGGTAGTAAATGGAATTGACAGTGAGAACGACGCAAGAAAGTATGCCGAATTTGTGAGTTTACAGAAAAAAGAAGATGGCACTCCCTTGTTTGATAGACCAGCTTTTAACCACGAAAGTGTTCCTGAAGCTGTTACACTATACAGAGAATTACTAAGCAAGGCAGAAGATAATTCTATAGTCTTGGTTTCGGTAGGGTTTTCTACCAACATCTTCAGATTGTTACAATCTACTCCCGATGCTACCTCACCTCTTTCTGGAAAAGAATTAATAAAAAAGAAAGTAAAAATCTTATCCATAATGGCTGGGAGTTTTGGAGAAAAGAAAATACCAGAATATAATGTGGTAAAAGATATCCCTGCAGCTCAGGTAATTGTAAACGAGTGGCCTACAGAAGTTGTTTTTACTCCTTTTGAAGCGGGTATCCCAGTTACATATCCTGCTACGAGTATCGAGAATGACTTCACATGGGTAGATTGGCACCCTGTTGTAGAAGCTTATAAGCACTATTTAGATATGCCTTATAACAGACCTACGTGGGATCTTATAGCTCTTCTTTATGTGGTAGAAAAATCACCGGAATTCTTTGACGAGTCTGCGAAAGGTAAAATCACAGTAGATGATAAAGGGTTTACCTCATTTGAAGAAGATAGTGCAGGTAAGCACAGTTATCTTACTGTAGACAGTGTCCAGGCAGAAAAGCTAAAAAACAGATTTGTGGAACTGATTTCGGCTAAGCCTAAAAATAGAAAACATTAACCTTAACTAATTACATATATGTTTATTGTAGACAACTATATTTTAGCAGTGATTTTCTGCGTGATAACCATGCTTTGCTGGGGATCATGGGGAAACACACAGAAGCTAGCAGGAAAGTCGTGGCGATTTGAGCTGTTCTACTGGGATTACGTGATAGGCATATTACTTTTCTCATTGATATCTGCATTTACCTTAGGAAGTTTCGGGGAAAACGGAAGAAGTTTTGTTGCTGATTTGCAACAAGCCGAGTGGGACAATATTAAAAGTGCCTTTATCGGTGGAGTCGTATTCAATGCGGCAAATATCCTCCTATCTGCTGCTATATCTATAGCCGGGCTTTCCGTAGCTTTTCCTGTAGGTATTGGTTTGGCATTGGTTCTTGGTGTAATCATCAATTACATGGCATCATCAAAGGGAGACCCTACCCTACTCTTTGCCGGAGTTGGCTTGGTGACTGTCGCAATCATTTTGAACGCAATCGCCTATGGCAAGCAAGCCAAACAATCTAAGAAAGTGTCTTCAAAAGGCCTTATACTTTCGTTGGTAGCAGGTACTCTGATGTCCTTTTTCTACCGTTTTGTGGCATCCTCTATGGATCTCGAAGATTTCGTTAATCCTGCAGCGGGAAAAATGACTCCTTATACGGCCATGTTTATTTTTTCGATAGGGATATTCGTAAGCAATTTCGTTTTCAATACCCTCGTAATGCGAAAACCATTTGAAGGAGGACCTGTATCCTATAAGGAATACTTCGGTGGCAGTTTTAAAATACATGCTGTTGGTATTTTGGGTGGTCTTATTTGGGGTTTGGGAAATTCGTTTAATCTTATTGCTGCCGGAAAGGCAGGAGCTGCTATCTCCTACGGTCTTGGCCAAGGGGCAACACTCGTTTCGGCATTTTGGGGAGTGATGATTTGGAAAGAATTCAAAGACGCTCCTAAAGAAACGAATAAGTATATCTATCTAATGTTTTTGTTTTTCTTGCTCGGACTCGGCTTAATTATTTGGGCTGGATCTAACTAATATTTGAATTAACCTTAAATTTTGTACTGATATGAATTTTACAATGTTTTTCTCAAAAAGGAAAGCATGGCAGAGACTCGTTTGCTCTTTGCTTTGTATCCTCTCCTGCACTTTCGGTGCTTTAGCACAGCAGAAAATCCAAGGGAAAGTCTATGACGAAACAGGAAGCCCTATTGTAGGAGCCAACGTCTTTGAAAGAGGAACTACTAATGCTGTTTCTACAGATTTAGATGGTAGTTTTTCGTTAAGCCTTAAATCGGGAGCAACCTTAGAAGTTAGTTATATAGGCTATCTCACAGAACAGATACTTATTACTAACCAAACAGTTTTTAACATAACATTAAAGGTAGACCAGAAAGCTCTAGAGGAGCTAGTTGTGATAGGGTATGGAACCGTAAAAAAGAAAGATCTTACGGGTGCCGTTTCTGTAATTAATACAGACGCATTGAGAGACAGAAACTCCCAAGACATTGCCGGTTCACTTCAAGGACTAGCTTCGGGAGTGAGAGTTACATCAGGCGGACTCCCAGGACAGCAGGCTATAGTAAGAATCAGAGGACTGGGTAGTTTAACAAACAACTCCCCTTTATTTATAGTGGATGGAATGATAGGAGGAGAAGCACACCTTAACCCTGCTGATGTAGAGTCTATACAAGTATTAAAAGACGCATCTGCTGCTGCTATATATGGATCGAGAGCAGCAAATGGAGTTATTATCATTACAACGAAAAAAGGTGCAGATGGTCCGATGAAGGTTCAGTTTGATGCAAATGTTACGATTACAGACCTACCTCGTTATGACTTAATGGACGCTACCACCTGGAAAAAATACAATGACCTTGCTTATGACGAAGCCATACGCTCTGGCGTTCCGGGTGTTCTAAGAAGACAAAACCATTTTGATGGAAACACCGATTGGCAAGATGAAATGTTGAGCACAGGCGTTCTTCAAAACTACAACCTGTCTCTCTCAGGTGGCTCTAAATCAGGCAACTATTTTGTGGCATTTAACAGAATGGTAGATGATGGAGCTCTTTATGGCACAGGCTATGATAGATACGGATTCCGAGTAAATACAAGTGGCAGAAAAGGTATTTTTTCGTTTGGAGAGAATATTGCTTTTACAAAAACGACCAGAAAAAACCTCAACGGAAACCCGTGGGCAAACTTCATAGGCATATCTCCGACGATTCCAGTAAGAGATGCTGGTAATCCGGGAGGATACGGATACGGAAGTCCCGATAGAGCCAATAATTATGGCTTAAACATGGTGGCAATGCAGGATTTACGTCCACAAGATAATCCCGAAAGTATATTGAAAGCCAATGTTTATGGGCAAGTAGATATTTTTAAAGACTTTAATGCCAAGTTAAATCTTGCATATACCAATTATAGTGGTGTAACAAACACCCTTAGAAAGTCAGGAAACTGGACTATGGGCCAAGGAAATGATCCCTCAAGTTTGGGATTTGAAAACTATAGAAGCGAGGACATCTTAATTGAGCAAACTTTTAACTACAAGAAAGCTATAGGAAAGCACGATATAGACGCTGTAGCGGGGGCAACGTACAATAGTTTTTTAGGTAGAATGAACTGGATAACGAAGCTGGACCCACTTAGAATGGGAGATGAGTACATTACTTCACTGGACGCAGCCACAGGAATCACTTCTGCAGGAGGCAGCTACCAGCAGGCACGTATTATGTCTTACCTAGGCAGAGTTAACTACTCATACGATGATAAATACTTGCTACAGGCTACATTTAGACGTGACGGAACCTCCAGACTACCAACAGCTACCCGGTGGGGGAACTTCTCCTCTTTTTCTGCAGCATGGAGAATTAGCAATGAATCATTCTTTGATGTTCCATTTATAGATGACCTGAAAATCAGAGCCAGTCACGGAACACTAGGAAACAGCAGCATAGGCTATTGGGATTATCAGGCAGTTATAAATAACGCCCCTAGAGCGGTGTTTGGCTCTCCAGAGCTAGTCGTGATGGGAATGACTCAATCTCGGCTTACCAATACAGACTTAGTTTGGGAAAGAAAATCAACAACAAACATTGGGTTCGATGCAGCATTGCTAAACAATAAGCTTACCGTTTCTGCTGAGTATTTCAAATCAAGCAGTAAAGATTTACTGGTTTACCTTCCGATCCTAATGTCATCAGGAAATGAAGGCGGCAATCCCGCTGTAAATGCAGGAAGCTTAACCAACAATGGGCTAGAACTAGAATTGGGCTGGAGAGATAATCTCACCAAAGATTTCTCTTATTCTGCCTCTATGAACTTATCAAGAATCAGAAACAAAGTAACCGACCTTGGATACGGTAGAACAGAGTATTATGAATTCCTTTCTAAGACAGAAATCGGTCAGCCATTAGGAGCATTTTATCTTTTCAAGACGCTAGGTATATTCCAAAATGAGGCAGAAATCCAGAATCATAAGAGCTCGTCTGGAAAAGTTATTCAGCCTAATGCCCGTCCTGGAGATATTAAATATGATGACTTTAATGACGACGGAATCATATCCTCAGAAGACCGTCAATTGGTAGGAAATCCGTGGCCTAAGTTTGAGTTAGGAATTAACCTAGGAGCTTCTTACAAATCATTTGATATCAGTATAAATGGCTACGGAAGATTTGGTCAAGACGTTTGGAATGGGGCGGCAGCGGCAGCGGCAGACTTTGCTAACAATCAGAATAACTTCAATGGTATTATTCCTTGGACAGCAGAAAACCCTGTAAATGATAGACCACGAATAGTTTTTGGCGACACCAGAAACAGCCGTGGCGATCAGGATCGTTGGTTGGAAAAAGGATCTTTCTTTAGATTAAGTCAAGTTGCTTTAGGCTATACTATCCCTACTAAATGGTCCGGCACTTTAGGTTTGGAGCGAGTGAGAGCGGGTGTTACTTTACAAAACTTAGTAACATTCACAAAGTACTCAGGACTAGATCCGGAATTCAGAGACGGAGGTATTTTCACACTTGGGTCAGACAACATGTCATTCCCTAATCCTCGTTCTGTAATGTTTTCTTTATCTGTAAACTTTTAAGTAGATATCAACATGAAAAAATATATAATTGGTTTAACATGTGCACTGGCCTTAATCACATCTTCTTGTGACGACAGCCAACTAGACCTTAATAATGAGAATACAATTTCTTCCGGAAACTTTTGGAAAACGCAACAAGATGCCGAAAGAGGAGTGGTGGCTGTCTATAACATGTTCTACAGACAGGGTACATGGACACGGAACATCTACACCCAAATGCAGGGAATGGCAGACGATGGTGTGAGTTTTGCCGGCTGGACAGAACTCAATGAGTACACTAAGTTTATTTTTACCAACTACAACTTTGGCGAAGTAAACACAAAATTGTTCAGAGAGCATTATATAGCCGTCTTTAGAGCCAATCAGGTTTTGGATAAAATAAATGACATCCCGTTCCAGAATGAGCAGCACAAACAAGACTTAATAGGTCAGGTTAAGTTCCTGAGGTCTTTCTATTATTTTTACATAACAACACTTTGGGACAATGTACCCTTTCCTTTAAAAACCTCTTCGGCAGGAGATACGCCTGAGCAAAAGACACCACAGGAGGTTTTTGCTCAGTTGGAGATTGACTTGAAAGACGCCATTGAAAAATTACCTGCTACACGATCCGCTTCAGACCAGGGAAGAGTAACAAAAGGAGCTGCATACGGATTACTAGCAAAAGTGTACATGCAGAATCACAAATATGCCGAGGCAATCAAGTGTTTTGAGTGGATAGTAGACGGAGAAGGTAAAAGCTATTATGATCTAGTTGATAATTACGGAGACAACTTCAATAATAAAACGGAAAATAACAAAGAGTCCCTTTTTGAAATACAATTTTCGCTAATCAATAGAGTGGGTTTTGACCAAACAGATAACTATCTAGATCCTAATGCACAATTAGGAACTCAAATAGAAATGAATCAGGCTCCGGTAGGAATAGGCTGGAATAATGTGGAGGCTAGAAGATGGCTGGTAGATTATTACAAAAGAGAAAAAACAGTTGATGGAAAAAACGACATAAGATTATTCCACAGCGTCTGGTACAATGACGCAGGAAAAGACTTCCCAGAACGTGCAGATACTTTGGTTTACGGCTCTACATGGAGAAGCAACTGGGGTAACAGGGTTTTCATCAAAAAGTATAGTACAGACGCTTCTCCTCTATTTTATTGGAACGACAATAATTTCAGATCTTTAAGATATGCGGATATGCTATTACTTTATGCCGAAGCTCTTAACGAAGTGAGCGGCCCTACTGCTAAAGCCTTGGAGTGCGTAAATAGAGTGAGACAGCGTGTTAAGTTGCCTACACTTCAAAACAGCACTTTCTACAATCTTGCTTCCCTTACAGCCAACAAAGAAGCATTTAAAAACCATATTAAGATAGAAAGAGGTCTAGAGCTTAGCCTGGAGTGTGTAAGATGGATAGATTTAAAACGTTGGGGCTTAGACCAAACAACGGTTAATGAGCTGAAGACTCGTGATGCAGATTTCAATAATTTCATCATCGGAAAATCACAACGAATGCCACTACCACAAAGTGAAGTGGATAATAATCCAAATCTTAGCCAAAATCCTAATTATTAAACTTCTTTGGTCGCTTCTAACTCTTTATGATGGGAGCGACCAGACTAAATCTAGATCGGTATGATGAGAAGAATAATAGAGATAGTTTTAGTGTTTTGCTTTTCTTCTGCTATAGAAAGCAGAGGGCAGGTAATTCCGGAAGTAAACTACGAGTTTAGCGGAGGAGCCGGTATGTATAATTATGCTCCAAGCGTTATCCAGGATGAGTACGGAATAAGGTATGCTTTTGTTTGTCAAAATCTCGAGCCCTTCAAAATAGTGGATTATATCTACTTATATAAAGGAATTCCTACCAAAAACGGATATCAATGGCAGCCAGGAACACGCATTCTTGACCCTTCGGATTCAGGTTGGGATATAAATCATATTTGCGACCCTGACGTCCGGAAGTTCAAGTCACGATACAACGGTGAAACCTATGAGTATATTATGACTTACTTAGGAACCGATCAGTGGGATAATTTTCATAATCAAATAGGTTTGGCTGTTTCCAAAAGTATTGAGGGTCCCTATATAAAGTTTAATAGAAATCCCATTATTGGTTCGGATAATAAGTTAACTTGGGGTGTGGGACAAAGTACATCCATCGTCTTAAACGACTCTACTGTAAGAGTTTTTTATACCAATTCAGGAAAGGATTTTTCATACCGGGACTTGGTCATGAACAACCTAAATGACATAAAATACGGACAGGAAAAATATATACCGCAAATGCCGTCAAATAACTACCCCGCGTTTTCCAAGAAAAATGTGTATATGGTATCAGAAAGACGAAAAAATATGGATACAAAGATTCCTACTTGGGTAGGAAATGTAGCATTACTCTCCTATATCCCTATTGAGCAGGATTTAGGAACAAACGGCAGCCAATGGATAAAAATAGGTGCAGTAACTCCTAAAGAATCAGGATTCCCTAGAAATCATAACCCAGGAATATTGACAGACGAAAAAGGCTATATGCTTACAGATGACGAACTAATTATGTATTTTACACCTGCTGTTACCGGAGCCAATTGGCTTTGGTCATACGACATGTATTCTGCGAAATTCAACTTGAAGGAGTATTTTAAAAATAAGAAATAAGATGTACCGACTGATAATTTGTTTTTTAGTTATTCCATTTCTATGTTTTGGTCAAACAAGTAAAAAGCCGGTAGTAATCATTACTGATTGTTATCATCCGTATCAAGATCCGGGCGACAATCTCGACCTTATTCAGAGCTTTGCTTTAGAAGATATAGAGCCTCTTGGGATAATTCTGGATATAACCGATTCTTTCAGAAAAGATACAGCGGATCATCCCACTTTATGGAAAGACCCTCGCGGCCCAAGAGAAGCAGGCATTATTCCTTTGGAGCAACTGAGTTATATCTTCAATAAAAAAATTCCGTATGCTGTAGGCCCCATGACACCCATGCAAAGTGAGATAGATAAAATGTCTGATTTGCCTGCGTATCAGAATGAAGGAATACAGATGCTTCTTAAAATCCTTAAAAATGTAGACGAACCTATCGAAATTCTTTCATTTGGGAGTGCCCGAATTTTGGCTGTAGCTTATAATAGAGAGCCCGAATTGTTTAAACAGAAGGTAAAGTTAATTCACCTTAGTGCCGGTACTGCCAGTAAAAATTATGCATTGGGAAAGGATATTGGAGCTAACATGATTCCGGGAGGGGAGTGGAATGTGGCCTTAGACGTCTTTGCATTTAACCGTTTACTGAAATCTTCTTTACCCATTGCGTTGTACCCTTGTGCGGGCAAAGACGGTGGTTTTGTGATGGATGAAAACAACACATATTACACGCTTCATAACATGAATTTCCTCAAAGAGATGAGGCCGGAGCTACAGGCTTATTTGCATTATGCTTTTGAACCCTTAAAAAAACACGATTTTCTAAAAGCAATGGAAGCCGGAGCCGTGTACTCTAATGGGCAGAAAATACAATTTGAAACATTCCATGTATGGGAATCGTCTATTTGGTTATTAGCGAGAGATCTCGAAATTGTAAAAAGAAAATCCGGGGGATATGAGTTGAAAAAGAAAATCGATATTAAGCCACATGATAATGTAGTAAGTAACGAACTACGATCAATAAGATTTACAGAAGTAAGGAATGACGGTAGGTTTAAGTTTGAGTACGTAGACTCTTCCAACTTTTCTATTTTCTATAGGAAAGATCTGGAAGAAAGCGAGAAAGCCCTTAACCAGATTGTCCCAGAGATATTCAAGTCTTTCTAGAATTGGATATTCGAGTAAAAGTATTTTTAATTAATCGGTTCATAGTCTTTAACTAAGCAACCGAAAAATATTCCATAAAGAAGATACTTTTTATGTTTCGCAATTTCAGTTTTTAAAGGTTTTTATGGGTAGGAAAAAATTGAGTAATTATGAATAGAAAAACATTTGTTGTTTTACTGGTTTTGGTATCGGCTGTACTGTCTTGTGGGGACAAAAAAAAGGATCCGGGGATTGAGTTTCCACAACCGGAAGAAAAAGCAGAATATGAGTTAAAAAACATAGAAAGGATTTTTGGCTTCTATAATCAGCATCGGTATTCCTACTGCCCTAGTGTTATAAAAGAGCAAGACGGGACTACTCACATGTTTTTTACAGGAAATCCAGAACAGATCACCATGGTGGACAACGTTTATCATATACGTATAAACCCTGACGGTAGCCAAACCCCGGCTAAGAGTGTAGTCCAGCCTGGAGAGCTGGGAACGTGGGATGATCACCACATCTGTGACCCTTCTGTAATAGCGGGAGAGTTTAGTATGAATAATAAGACCTATAAGTATGCTATGTTTTATCTTACCAATAGCTACGGTGTATACTACAACGAAGTAGGTGTAGCTTTTAGCAATAACCTGGAAGCAGACTCCTGGGACAAATACCCATATCAGTTGGTAAAGAAAACCTGGGAGCATACTGGCGATGAAATGCTAGCAAGTGGGGGAAAATCGTGGGGTGTTGGACAGCCATCAGCCGTTTCTTTGGACCAAAAGAGTAAGGTTTTGCTTACCTATACCATAGGCGATAAGTCGGGTACCCGAATTGAGTGGGTAGAGTTGGACCTGAAAAATATAGATAATTATAGCCCAAAACCCTCTACAAGGATGGTAGAAAACGGATTGTTTAACATGAGTTATTCGGGAAGGGATTACACATGTAATTCAGATTTCGCTATTGATTTACAGAAAGATATTATTATGATGGTAAGACCTGTACAGCCTCATCCAACCACCTATCCTACATTTCTAAATGAAAGTCTGGAAGTTAATTACATGCCATTATCAGAGTTTAGGAGTGGTGCGGGAAAGTGGGAAGCTATGATCAGAATATCGCCATTTATGACTGGTTTTGCCAGGAATCACAATGCTGCTTTAGAAAGAGATCAGTTTGGCGTTATTGAAAAATGGGAACAGCCTAAAGTTTATTATACTGTGAGTAAGGCAGCCCCGGACGTATCTGCAGGTGCTACTACGCATGCAGAATGGACATATCACATTTATAAAGCAGATGTGATAAAAGAGAAGTAATACTTATTAAGAATAGTGCTATTTATAGATTATAAGAAAGCCCCCAGTTTAAAACTGGGGGCTTCTTTGAGATTATACAAGATTTGTCTTAACAAACCCTTACTTCACATCAAATCTATCTAAGTTGGCTACTTTTGTCCAAGCTTTTACAAAGTCTTTTACGAACTTCTCTTTGGCATCGGCACTTGCGTAAACTTCGGCTACAGCTCTTAGCTCAGCATGTGATCCAAACACCAAGTCTGCACGGGTAGCGGTCCATCTTACCTCGCCGGTTTTACGGTCTTTTCCTTCAAAAAGCTCTTTGCTATCATCCGTAGCTTTCCAAACCGTAGCCATGTCTAGCAAGTTGGTAAAGAAGTCATTTGAAAGGGTTTCAGTTTTATCTGTAAATACGCCATGCTTAGAGTTATCATAGTTAGCACCCAATACACGAAGTCCACCTACAAGAACTGTAGTTTCAGGAATAGTTAGGGTTAGCAATTGAGCTTTATCTATCAATAAACTCTCTGTAGAAGCCGTAGATTTAGCTTTTAGGTAATTACGGAATCCATCAGCAAATGGCTCAAGATATCCGAAAAGTTCTACATCTGTATGTTCTTCACCTGCGTCTACTCTTCCTTTTATGAATGGAACTTCCAGGCTCACACCTGCATTTTTAGCTGCTTTCTCTACACCTACATTGCCTCCAATGATAATTAAGTCAGCCAGGGAAACTTTCTTACTTCCAGCCGAAGCGTTAAAGTCTGCCTGAATGGCTTCTAACTTTTCTATTACGCTAGACAATTGCGAAGGGTTGTTCACAGCCCAGAAACTCTGTGGAGCCAAACGCACTCTGGCTCCATTGGCTCCCCCACGTTTGTCTGAACCTCGGTACGTAGAAGCCGAAGCCCAGGCAGTAGAAACCAACTCAGCCACTGAAAGTCCAGAATCCGCTATTTTTACCTTAAGTGTTGCTATATCATTGTCGTCTATTGCATCATAATTAGCCGCGGGAAGTGGATCTTGCCAAAGTAAGTCTTCAGCCGGAACCTCTGCACCAAGATAACGTGACTTAGGTCCCATATCACGGTGAGTAAGTTTAAACCAGGCTCTGGCAAAAGCGTCTGCAAATTGATCAGGATTTTCATAGAACCTTCTTGATATTTTGCCGTAAATAGGGTCATACCTTAGGGAAAGGTCAGTAGTCAGCATGGCAGGTACATGACGTTTCTCCGGATCGTGAGCGTCCGGAACCGAGTCTGCTCCTGCTCCATGCTTTGGTCTCCATTGATGTGCACCTGCTGGGCTTTTAAACAATTCCCAGTCGTAACCAAATAAATTCCAGAAGAAATTATTACTCCATTTTGTAGGTGTGCTTGTCCAGGTTACTTCTAGTCCAGAGCCAATGGTGTCGCCACCTTTACCCGTACCAAAACTGTTTACCCAACCCAAACCTTGTAATTCTATATCTCCCGCTTCTGGTTCAGGTCCTACATGTGTGGCAGGAGCAGCTCCGTGCGTTTTTCCAAAGGTATGCCCACCGGCTATTAGAGCTACCGTTTCCTCATCATCCATACCCATGTTTCCGAAAGTCCTGCGAATATCTTTTGCTGCCAAAATCGGATCCGGATTTCCGGCTGGGCCTTCTGGATTTACATAAATGAGTCCCATTTGAGTAGCTGCCAATGGGTTTTCTAGCGTTTCTTCATTTCTGTGCTCTTTAACCCATTCTCTTTCCGAACCCCAATAAATATCTCTGTCAGCTTCCCAAACGTCGGCACGGCCTCCACCGAAACCAAAGGTTTTGAAACCCATAGATTCTAGTGCAACGTTTCCTGCTAAAATCATTAAATCTGCCCAAGAAATGCTCTTCCCGTACTTTTGTTTGATAGGCCATAGCAG
>CAZBAV010000068.1:0-291 GCA_964489955.1 uncultured Lacihabitans sp.
CGACAAAGTATGGTAACGTTGGGCTCTATAATACTGTTCTTTAAATCATCCCGAACCTGTTGGTATAGATCTTGGTTAAAATCATTCCAGTTCTCGAAACAAAATGACCTATTAAATCCTGGCGGAGTATTAGTAGCAAGCAGAGCCGCCTCTATTCCAAAAGTCCCAGAGCCAGACATTGGGTCAATAAATGTTTGAGAACCATCCCAACCCGAATACAGGATAATACCTGCCGCTAACACTTCGTTAATAGGTGCTTCATTAGAACTTGTACGGTACCCCCTTCTATCT
>CAZBAV010000068.1:301-13967 GCA_964489955.1 uncultured Lacihabitans sp.
CTATCTAAACTGATACCAGAAGAATCAAGCGATAAAGACACTGTAGTTCCAGATATTTTAACATTTATTTTAATGTCTGGATTTTTCACATCCACGCTCGGCCTACTACCAACCCGCTCTCTGAACCTGTCAACTATAGCATCTTTTGTTTTAAGACCTACAAACTGAGAATGTGTAAAGACCCCACCACTAGCAATAGCATCTACTGCGAAAGTTTGTCCAACCCCGAATACCCTCTCCCAAGGAAAGTCTAAAACATTATAATAAAGGGCATTCTCATCACGAGCCTCAAACTCATCAAGAGGCACTAAAACCCGGAGTGCTGTACGCAAACACAGGTTAGCTTTAAACAATATTGAGTCGTCTCCAAAAAAACGCACGGCCCTCCGTAACTCTGTTACATCATCTGCACCTAAGTTTCTCAACTCCTTTGCTAACACATTTTCTAACCCCATAAGGGTTGTAGCCACCATTTCGTATTTTACCATATTATCGGTTCTAGTCCTTTACTTTCTAAATATGAATTTGTTTGGGAAAAATGTTTTTGACCAAACCATCCCCCATTGTTTGCAGACAAAGGCGAGGGGTGTTTGGCTTTTAGCACTAAGTGCTTATTAGTGTCTATAAATTTACCTTTGTTCTGAGCATAAGCCCCCCATAATAAAAAAACCAAGCCCTCTTTTTGTTCGTTCAGAGCATGAATTACGCTATCTGTAAAAGTTTCCCATCCTTTATTTTGGTGCGAAGCAGCCTCATTTTGTCTTACTGTGAGCGTGGCATTTAAAAGCAAAACTCCTTGTTCCGCCCACCGAGTAAGATTACCAGAAAGAGGAATATTTATATCTAAGTCTTCCTTTAATTCCTTGAATACATTACGTAAGGAAGGAGGAAAAGCTATTCCATCATTCACAGAAAAACATAAACCATGTGCCTGCCCAACACCATGATATGGATCCTGGCCTAAGATTACTACCCTAACGTTAGTAAACGGTGTACAAGCGAAAGCATTAAAAATTAGCCCGCCCGGAGGATAACACACATTACTAGAGTATTCCGATTTAATAAAACTCACCAACGAAGAAAAATAAGGTTTAGAAAACTCGTGCTCTAAGACATTTTTCCAAGAATCTTCTAGTTTAATGTTCAATTCTATATTGATTTTTAGCAAAAATATCACTTTCTTTACAAAGAATTCGGAAAAATTCCGTTATTTAGTATATGAGTACAGCCATAACAAACGGATTGAAAGTTAGTGTTGCTTCAGCATACCAACCGTTCTACTCTAGTCCGGATAAGCATTTATATGCATTTTCATATACTATAAGAATAGAAAATACTACCGAGACAACTGTAAAATTATTGTCAAGACATTGGGAGATTTTTGACTCGTACGGTTCTTATTACGAAGTAAAAGGTGAGGGAGTTGTGGGTCTTACACCTATCATTGAGCCGGGAGAGTTTTTTGAATATACCTCTGGCTGTAATTTTTCATCTACAATTGGCAAAATGCACGGCCAATACTTAATGCAAAAGGTACGAGACGGGAAGACTTTTGAAATTGAAATTCCAGAATTCTTAATGGAAGTACCCTATATCCTGAATTAATTTTTTATGTTTTTTGACTTCCTAAAGTATTATCTTAGGTCCGTAAATGCACACGGAATACATTCTCCATTTATATTTGAGCTCTATACAAAAGTCTATAAAGATTTTTCAGGGGATTTTTCTGAACTAGAAAAAGTGAGAGAAGAATTAAGAAAAGACCAACGCATATTGGAAATTACCGACTTTGGTGCAGGTTCCAAAGTAAGCAGCGAAACTAAACGAACAATAGCTGACATCTCTAAGAAATCTTTAAAATCTAGTTTTTGGTCAAGATTCTTTTACAAGATTATACAGTATTACAAATACCAGAATATTCTAGAATTAGGCACCTCTCTGGGTTTAACTACCTCATATTTAGCACAAGCCAATACCGAGGGACGCGTTTGGAGTTTTGAGGGATGTGCAAACACGATAGGAATAGCAAGAGAAAATCTTGCAAAGCTTAACCTTAATAATGTTAATCTAGTAGAAGGTAATATTGATGACACTCTTGCTTCGTCCCTTTCCTCTATTGAAAGCCTTGACTTCGTATTGTTTGATGCCAACCATAGGTATGAGCCTACCTTGCGATATTTTGAGATGTGTAGTGTAAAAGCTCACGAAAACTCAATTTTTATTTTTGATGATATTTATTGGTCACAAGAAATGAAAGAAGCTTGGAAAGAAATAAAGAAAAGGTCTATTCTTACTGTAGATTTCTTTCATGTAGGCTTAGTTTTCTTTAAAAAAGGAATAGAAAAGCAGGACTTTATGTTGAAATAGCTAACACTATAAAAGCATAAATAGCGTTTTCTTAAACAAATGCTAGGTTTAGACCTGCCCAACCTCTCCCATCCATCTTGAACATATGAGAATTATTACGGTTATCCTGTTTTTAAGTTTCTTTCAAGCAAATGCTCAATTAGAAGGAAAAGTAACAGACGCTAAAACAGGAGAGAGCTTACCGGGTGTGAACCTTAGAGTGCTAGATAGTAAAAGTGGCACATTCACTAACGAAAATGGAGAATTCAGCTTATTTGTCCACCCAAAACAGAAAATAGTTTTATCCTATATTGGTTACAAAACAGATACCTTAGAAGTAACAAAAAAGTATCAAAACCTATTTTTACATCCCATATCATTCGCACTAAATGAGGTATCTGTAAACAATAGCGGGCTAGCGTATTTAATAAGAGCTCAAGAAAAAGGGGTAAAAAACAAGAGCAACTTCTTTGAAGGTTACCTAAAGTACACTGGATATGAAGGCAAGGAGCTTACATGTATTAATGAAGTATTGTTTAAAGCTAAACACATTCCTTCTGGTATAGAGTTTTGGTTACCCACTAACAGCAGGTATGCTGTAACAAATGACCAAAATTTCATTAACTACTTTAGCAATGCTGCTGCTTTTTATAGAACTGCAATAGTATTTAGGGGTAATAGCAGTCCTACTTCATACGAGTCAGATAAGAGTTCATTTTCGTTTAAAATCCTTAAATGGTACAAAAACCATCTTAACCAAAATCTGGTAGAGATTGCCTATATATCCAAAACAGCAAAAGCTCCGTACTACAAGGGTACAGTGACGATAAACACAGATACAGATAATATTTTGGCTATAAATGAGACATTTTATCAAAAAAAAGAAGGGAACAATATTGCCAAGAATCAGTCATATAATCACGTAGTTACATTTAACGAAGACAAGAATGGCATGCTGCATTTTAACAGTTTAGTTTATACAGAGTTGTCGACCGTTAAAGGCAAAAAGTTAAAGAAGACTAACTCCATACATGCATTAAACACCCTACCAGAAATAGATCAAAAAATATTAAGATCGGTACAGAGTACACATAGTCGGGTAGTTGAAACAAACTACGAGCCAACAACTTGGCAATTAGTAAAATATACCACTTCTGAGGATTTATTTTTACAAGAAGCTACCAAAATGAAGAACTTTAAAACCAATTTTTAAAGGTATAATCACTATCGAATAACTTAGGCTTTTATCTACAAGAATCTATTATTCTAAGACCTAAACGCTAGAAAAGAAGTTCTTTTCAAATAATCGAAGAATGTAGAGAAACAATAGACTCTTCAAATAATACGCTAGAATATCTTATTTCTTAAAATAGGTTTTAATTATCCCGCCCTGCTTTAACACCATTTTTTTCTTTTTGGGAGTGAATAGAACCTCAAAATCCTCATAAGCAAATGTATACTCGTTTTTGTACTTAAGTGGAACATACATTTGTCCTGCTCTTGAATCTTGAAAAATCAGATTTGACCCGTCAGAAGAGATGGTTACGGATTCTTTCTTATCACTATAGAAATAGGTACCACTGATCTTTGTAAATGCTTTCTCTGAAAGCTCTTTGGTCATCTTATAATTTAACAGTAAAGGAGCTTGTTTATACAGATACAATAGCATGGTTGACATAATTTCGTCTGTACTGATGTTTGTGGCATTAGCAAGAGAAGTGATTGCTATGTTTTCATCTGTAAAGTAGTAATAATCTGAGATGTAATTTTCAATTCTTCCGGAATGATAATAACCAAGCGGATTGGTAAATGTAAGCTTAATAATACCCATTCCATATGTTCCTTTTTCCTCGGGTAACATCAAACCCAGACTTTCTTTACTGATCAGTTTCCCATTAAACAAAGCAAATAGAAACTTGTTGATGTCACTTGGATTGGACGCTATTCCACCACTTCCTGGATCATTAGAAAAGTTAGCAATTTCGTTTCTCACCCACGTATCTTGAATACTATACGAAAGGGCCTCATTCTTACTTTCATCTGTTTCAAACGTATAATACGTATGTTTTAATTGCAGTGGTCCACTGATTTTTTCAGTCAGAATTTCTGAATAAGTTTTATGATAAACTTTTTGTAAGATAAATCCCAATAAAGCATAATTGGTATTACTGTATTCAAAATCTGTTCCGGGTTCAAAATTGCTTTTTTCTTGGATGAAGAAATTTACAAGTTCTTCCTCGGTATGAAATTTTTGTCCCCAAGCATTAGCTCCCTCTATTTCTGAAAAATTATAAATTCCAGAGCGATGTTTCAACAAGTGCTCTATGTTGATTTTTTCTGCATTCTTAACTTCAGGAAAGAAACTACTAAGTTTTGTATCCAAACTTAATAACTGCTCTTCTACAGCTTTTAAAACCAATACTGCAGTAAATGTTTTGGTAATAGAGCCTACACGAAAAGAGGTTTCGGTATTATTTGGCGTTTGACTTTCTGAATTCCGAAAACCGACAGCCTTTTGATAAATAAGGCTATCATTAAAAGAGATTGCAAAACTACCCATTACTTTATTGTTGGAAAACAAGTGATTGAAATATTCATCCAACTTATTTTGGGCATTTCCTACATTTGAGATTACCACCAAGAGTAATAATTTCATGATTCTTATTTTCATTACTTATTCAAAACTTTTTTTGCATTCTCGTTTTTAGGGTTGAGTTTTAATGATTTCTTATACGCTTTAATGGCTTCTTTTTTCTTACCTAACTTCAATAAACATTCGCCATAGCTATCCCAAGTATTGTAAGCATCCGGGTACAATTCGGTATTGAGTTTAAAGATTTTTAACGCTTCTTCCTCTTTATTTTGTTGTAGTAATGAGTATCCAAACGAGTTGATTTCCTGCTCTAAACTAAAAGCAGATAAACGACCTTGCTCATGTTGTAGTTTAATAGAGGCTATAGTCTTTTCTATAGAGTTATTCTCCTTATACTCGAGAGCAATGGGCTTTAGGTTCATTCTCCATTCTTTCTCCTTTTGTGCTGCAAGTGTTTCTACATAATGGTAAGTTCGTTCAGCATCTGTAACTTTAGTGCTATCTATTTGATAACGAATGAACTTTTTCGTTGCTCTATCCTGAATGAACTGCGTGCCGTAAATCTGAGGCTGATTTCTTCGCATTAAGTCTCTATCTACAGCAGCGGCATACCACCATCGGTTTAGCGTATTGTCTAGTTCTAAAGCCTTGCCAAAGCATTTCACTGCCATAGCAGAAGCTGTGGTGTCATTTCCGTGCTGAAACACTATACCTGCGTTAAGATAATCTTTACCTGTTTGCAATTTATCTCCTGCAATGAGTTCAAATACTCGAACTCGTCTTAGGCTATCTTCCAAGTTTAGTTTTTTCCAGTCAATAGGTCCACTATTTCTAGCATTTTGATCGTCATCGGCCAGCTTTTGTAACTCTGTATTGTTTTGAGCTAAACCCCAAAAAGGGAAAAGTAAAAAGAATAAAAAACTAACTTTTTTCATAATTTAGAATTGTTTTAAGAATTCAGAATAAAGGTATTCTATCTTCTTATCGGGATGTTTAGCCTGCACTTCTAATAAACGATCTGTAAATTCTTTCATCTTCGGGAAACCTCTATCTGCCATTACTTGAGCCGTTGCCTGATAAGCATTCTGAAAATCTGCTTCCTTATATTTAGCTTTACAATACAATAAATACACCGCATAAGTCATGTACTCATCAAAAATGTATTTAGGAGCAGAATAAGCTTCTGTACCTTGAACGCTTTCATTTACCCATCTGGTACGTTCTGCAAAGGCTTTGTCTATCTCCGTTTTGTGTTCATTTGTAGGTTTAGAAACATAATTGTGATCAATTTCTGTAAACATAACACGGGTGTTAAACAACTCGTTTTCAATTTCGCTCATGTGTTTATACGTAGATAACGGCGGCAAACTCATATAAATAAGTCTGAAGTCATTATTTTTGAATTCAGCGGTGTAATTGAGACCGTTAATCAATGGTGAACAATAAATGGTATAAGCATTTAAACGAGTATCAAAATTCTCTTCCAGCCATTTCCATTGTTTACCTAAGTTGGCATGCTTCTCATAGTCTTCAATAATGCTGGCATAGTACTTTTTATGTTGCTTGTAGAATGCTCGAAACCCCGATTTCTTTGCGAAGTCTTCCAGCTGCTCTTTATAAGTAGTAATAGGATTTTCTTTTAAACGAATTCCGTTTACACCCTGAGATGGAAAAAGATAAATAGAACTCTTAACCAGTTTATCACCTTTAAAGTCATACGAAATTCCATTTCCCGTGATAAAAACATTGTATATAAGCGTTATATTTAATAACGAATCTATGGTTTTAATAATAGGCTCGTTTTCAAAAGGCTTAAACTGTTTCAGTACATCTTGATAGTATTGACCTTCCTGTTGTACCATATCGTCATTTCCTAGTCCGTTTGGTGTAATGGCAATCATGATTTGAAGCAATTCTTTCAGTTCATTGACTTCAACTTTGTATTTTCCCTGATTTTGTTTTTTGAACTTCTCTGTAAAATTCACCTTCTCTTGAGCCTGAACTCCCCATCCTGCCAACAGCATCATCAGGACTAAAACCTTAACCTTCATTTTTATATATTTTTTAATAATTATGCTTTTTTTGCTTCGATGTATGCTACTTTTTCTAGGCTGTTAAACTTTAAATAAACGTAACCGTTTTTATAATCCATAAATACATTGAATCTTTTTAAAACTTCATTGCCTAAAATATGGGCACTGTGATTACGCATAGGTTTGCTGCCTACAATTTGCTGTACGGGTACATTTTGCAATTCTAAATCTCCAATTTTTAGGGTTTGCAGTTCAGATGTAATCACCGGAACTTCATTGCCCATAGCTCCTTTCATCATCACACGTTTTAACTCTTTCATTTTATCTGTAGGAAACTTATTTTTCTCCAACTCTTCATTATCAAGCATAGCAGTACGCTGATAACCTGTATCAAATAAAAAATTATCTTTCAGGCTTACATTATCTTGAATAATTTCTGCTTCTATAAAGGGTACGCTGCTTATTATTTTAATGGGAAGCTTCGTGTAGGTTTTGTCGTTCAAAACGGAAAGTGGTAATTGCTCGTGAATGACCATTATGCCTTTGTCATAATTTAGTTCTACCGTTTTATCTGCAAAGAAATTCCAACCAAATCGACCTTCGGTTCCGTGTCCGGTTAAAACAGCATCATACACTTTGGTATTAAAAAAGGCTTTGCCTAATTGAAAAGGATAATTGGTTCGATACAGTTGAATAGAATCACGCAGTTTGTTTTTCAGTACATCGTTAGTGATAATTAAGTCTGTACAACCCGTGTCGAAATTCAGCGTTAAGGTGTCTTTCTTATTTAAAACTCCTTTGACAAAAATAGTATTATGTTCGTTTATATGCAGCTGCAGAGTATCTGACACCTGCGAAGAGCCTTTGAATGCAGAAAACAAACAAAGTCCCAAAAGTAAGGCTTTATTAAGCATTTTATTATTGTTTAACACCATAACCCATGGAAGCACCGTATTGAAGCATTTCCAGTTTTAAGGTTCCGTTTTCTTGTTTTGTAAATTTAAGCACACCGTCGGCTCCGCCTTGTCTCACTGCCTGAAACTCATGATCTGAAACAGGGAAAAAACGCATATCCCAAGCCACTCTTGACGAATTATGAACCAAATAACCATCCAGATAAGTAATCATTTGAACCTCGCCTTTTTCATCTTCATAATTACCTACGAACTGTTTTATATCAGATTCCGGCAAGCTTATTTTTCTTCTATATTCCACTGTAATAGGCTTCCTATCAAGTATTTCATTTATGTTATCAAAAGGATAAGCTCCCATTTTGAAATTTTCAAGCACAATAATGGTTCTGTCTTTCAGAATATTATGATACATAAAAGTAGCATAGCCGTCCCAACTTCCGGTATGACCAAAAGAAAATGTACCATCGCGTTTGGCTACGTCTAAACCAAAGCCGTATGCTACATTTTTTCCGTCTGCGGTTTTAGAAACAGTTGTCATCAGTTCAAACTCTTCAGGCGTGAAAAGAGTATTGTTCTTCAATGCATTTATCCACTTCAACAAGTCAAGAGTGGTAGAATTCACTTTGGCAGTTCCTACTACACCGTCTAGTTTATACGTCATCCTGTCATTGTACTTTGGATCTTCATACACTACTTTTTCAAACGAGTTTTTAGCCCAAACATATCCTATTGCATAGTTTTTTAATTTACGGGGAGCTAACCTTCTGTTATAAACAAACGTATGCTTCATTTTCAATGGTTTGAAAATATTTTCAGATACGAAATCAGCATATTTAACTCCCGAAACTCGCTCAATTATAGTTGCCAATAAAGCATAATTGGTATTGTTGTAGCGGTGTTTAGCCCCGGGATTAAACTGTAAAGTGTCTTTTCTAGATGCATAAAAATGTACAAGATCGAGATTGGTTGCTATTTGTTCATCTGCGATGTTTTTAGGTAGTTCGATCAAATATTCAGGTAGTCCGCTTGTATGTCTGATAAAATCCATAACCGTGACCTTATCCCAATGAGCTAACTCTGGTAGATACTTAGTTATTTTGTCTTCATAATCTAGCTTACCCTGCCTTTTAAGCAGCATCACCGCTGCTGCGGTGAATTGCTTTGAACAAGAGGCTAATTCATAAATAGTACTAGCATTACTTTTTAGCTTAGAGGTCTCGTTACTTATTCCAAAACCTTTGCTGTAAATAACTTTCCCTTTTTCTGCTATCAAAACCGTGCCATTAAATTGGTTTTGATTATGCATAAAAGTAAAAATACTGTCTAACTGGTGTACTTGCTTAGAGGTCTGACCAATAGCAAGTTTACTAGCCCAAAACAGGCTAATTAATAGTAATAGCTTTTTCATTTAATAGTAATAACGATACAAATATACAAAAAGTCACCAAATGGTGACTAATTATTTTTTATTACCTTTGAACATCAATGTACAATTATATGAAGACTCAAACACGAGAGCGTAATAAAGATAAAAGTAAAAAGCAGTTTTTAGAAGCCGTGGGGCAGATTCTACAATTAAAAGGATACGAGGGACTTAAAGTAAATGACATAGCCCAAACTGCTGGACTTGACAAAAAGTTAATCTACAAATATTTTGGTGGAACAGACGGCTTACTGGATGAATATATTCACTCTAAGGATTATTGGAGCAACGTAAACATTGATATTGATCTCGAAAAAGTAACTGACCATGGAAAAGCCATTGGCTCACAATTATTACATAATCAATTTGATTACGTATTTCAAAACAAAGAATTTCAAAAAATACTTCTTTGGGGACTTTCTGAAGAACGGGAATCCTTAAAGAAACTCACAGATGACCAAGAAGAAAACGGCGAAGCACTGTTTTCAAATGTAACAGATCCACATTTCGGAGAAAAGGCAGTTGATTTTCGTGCTGTAATGGCCATCTTAATCTCTGGAGCCTATTATCTCAACCTTTACACCAATTCTAACGGTAGTATTTTTTGTGGTATAGACTTACAACAAGAAGCTGGACGTGATAAAATTAAACAAGCTTTAACTTTTTTATTAGACCAAACTTACGAAAAATTGTAGTTGCTGCTTACTCCTGTCTCTAGACGCTTCATATAGATGACATTGTAATATTTATCTGCAAGACTGAGAAGACTAAAATAAATTTACTCTTTACTTATCATTTTCCTATCAACAATAGTTCGGTTAAACAATTATATCAATGTGATTGATTTTGCGAATCTATACTTTAATAACAAGCTACTGACTTGGACTCTATTAATTTAGAAGGGTGATGACATTACAGAAATCAGTCCTTCCGTAAAATTCCTTTCTCCACACTCTCGTTTAATAGCTCCTCTGCGTATTTCCAGATACTACTTGCTCCATTCTCTATAGCTTTTTTCTTATTATACACGATTTGGTACTCTACATCAAACTCTTGCCACGTGCCGCCCTTATTACTGGTATTTTGTAAAAGTGGTTCAAAACGATCCATAGCCCTTGCAAATTTTGCTTCGGGTGTAATTCCTTCTTCAAATTCTTCCCAAACAGCTATAAACTCCTGTGCTTGAGATTCGGGTAATAAGCCAAAAATCCTTTGAGCAGCTTGGCTCTCTTCCTCCGTATTAGTATGATTTTTGGTGGTGTCGTATATAAACGTGTCGCCAGCATCAATTTCAACAATATCGTGTATCAAGACCATTTTAACCACTTTCAGAACATCAATCGGTTCATTTGCATGTTCTGCCAAAACAAGGGTCATCATAGCCAAATGCCAGCTATGCTCGGCATCATTTTCATGACGGTCACTATTGAAAAGTTTGGTCCGACGTTGTATATATTTTAACTTATCAATTTCCTTTATAAAAGCTACTTGCTGGAGTAAAATATTAGTATTCATCTATTGTTTTAATCTATAGTAAAGACAAAATTACAAATTTCTCAAATCTAATTCCATTTGTATATCTACTCTTTTGTAAGGAGAAGAACGAGCCTTAGTTTTCTGAAATCCTAGTTTGTAATAGAGATTAATGGCAGGTTTAAGAATAGTGTTACTTTCTAAGTAGATTTTCGAAGCTCCAGATTCCTTTGCCACATTTATTATAGCTTGGCCAAGCAAATAGCCTATGTTCCTTCCTTGTGCTTTGGGTGAGACAGCCATTTTTGCTAATTCAAAATCATACACCTCATCTTCCATTTTTATGAGGGCACATACACCCATAGGCTTGTCATTATAAAGTGCTATTAATATCTTGCCGCCTTTGTTCAAGATGTAGGTATCAGGATTATCTAATGCCTTATAGTCTGTTTCCTCCATTTCAAAATACGTAGAAATCCATTCTACATTCAATGCCCTGAACGCTTCCTGATACTTCGCCTCGTAAGGAACAATGCGTACCTTTGTACTTTCACGTAGCTTTTTTTGTTCTTGTACTCGCTTAAATAGCGACTTTTGTTCCAGCAAGAACTCCCATTCTGCCACTGCCTCCCAAAGGTTATGCGTAGCTTCGGCAATCATTCCATCAATAGCAATACTAATATCTGGCCATTGCTCTTCCTTCATTTTCTTAGCTATCTCTTTTCCCTTTTCACTTAACACACTTAAGTTCCTTCTTTTATCATCGGATTTTAGATTGTCTTTGACCAAACCTGCTTTGGTCATTTCTTTAATAATGTTGGTAACTGAAGGTTGGGAATGACCTATTTCCACAGCTATTTCTGTAATAGTCTTACTTTGATTTTCTGACAGCACAAAAAAAACAGGAAACCATTTAGGAGAAAAACCTTTAAAATCATACAAATCTTGTATTTGAGAAGCATCATTTGTTATAGTAGATGTCAAAAGCCGCAATCTACTCCCTAAAGCTACCTTTCCAGTTTTATTAAACAAGTCCATATTTAATTACATAATTAATTATGCAAATTTAAATACTTTTTAAATATCTCTCCAATTTAATGAGTATCTGAACTACCCCAAGCAGCAAAATATGATTTATTCACAAAACTCCTTTAAGGTAGCTTAACTCTAAATACACGATACGGAAAAATAGTTTTACGGGTACCTTGATTCCAATCGGGTAGTCGTTGTAATTGCGGATCAGAGAAGTATAAATATCCATCCGTACCTATTCCAAAAGAATCTGGCCAAAATATATCTGGACTCTCTGCTAAAACCTTGATTTCACCCGAAGGTGACACATATGAAATACTTTGGGAAACAGAGGTTGTCAAATAAATATTTCCTCTCTTATCTGCAATTAGACCATGCGTTATACCTACCTTTCCCATATCTTCTACCTTCTCAGATAATTCAATATCAGATAGAGTGCCTGCTAAGTATTTTGTTTCGATACGATATAGATTCTCTTTATTGATAGGTTTAAAATAGAAATATTTGTAATCATGTGTTAAGGCGATACCATTTACATGAGACATAAAAGGTTTCCCTTCTTTATTACGCATTTCTACACCACCATAGGCCAAAACAACACCTGGATCAGCCAAAGTAAAGGGCGATTGGTCCAAGACCGTCTTAGTGGTTTCATTTTTTAGATCCAAGACTACAATAGCTCCCTGTCCAGGGTCAGAAAAGTAGGCTAAGTTGTGTTTTAAATCCACTCGAACATCGTTTAAGGCAGATCTAGTTTTATCTAAATCATCAAGGAGATATACCTTTTCTACTTTATTAGTTTTGGTGTTAATTTTCACTAACTTAAACTTCCCAAGTTCCTGCTTTTTATCATCCCCAAAAATACTATTTGCCGGCGAGGGCTTGGAGTCCAGCACCCAAAGATTATCCTGTTGGTCTACAAACAAGTCTTGTACACGCAGTAAGCTGTTAACGTAATCACCTCTTGTATTCCAATCAGTATTAGGATAGGCCTTCAATTTACCATTTTCCCACACTGTTAATGTCCATTTGCCATCTCCATCATAATTAGGAAAGGATAGAAACAAGCGATTTTCAGAATTAACAGTCAATCCAATAGCCATATTATCACCTAATTCGGCATAGGTTTCTATCTTTGATTGAGCAAAAACTTTAGTAGTTGTCATAAAAATCAGAAGGTATAGTACTAATTTATTCATTACAATTTGGTTTAATAATTTCTTATAAAACAAAAATTCTACTTTGATATCAAATAAGTGGTCTCCCTACTTTATGTCTAAGCACAAAAAACTAAATCAGCTATGGCAGTTATACATAGTAAGATGCTTTTTTTCATGACTTAATACTTATCCTACTTTATATATCTCAGGATTAGCAATAAAAGGCATTTCTTTTCCTTTATAGAAAGCAACTAAATTTTCCGCCGCTAAACGAGCCATCCCGTTTCTGGCTTCCACAGTAGCAGAACCAATGTGAGGCAATACACACACCGTCGGTAGCTGTAAAATTGGATCATCAGCTGCCATTGGCTCAGGGTTGGTTACATCTAAACCCGCCCCCCAAATGGTGTTAGATTCTATGGCATGGTATAAATCTTTCTGGTCATGAAACCCTCCCCTAGCCGTATTTATAAAAATGGAACTGGCTTTCATCTTTCCAAATACTGACGAATTGAAAATTTCTTTTTGACTAACTGAATAATTGGCATGAACACTAAGTACATCTGATTCAGAAACTAATTCATCAAAACTTACATAAGTGGCTCCGAGCTCTTTTTCTGCAAAATAGTTTCTGTTTTTATTGTGATAAATAATTCTCATATCAAACGCTCCTCTACACTTTTTGGCCATTT
>CAZBAV010000068.1:13977-22848 GCA_964489955.1 uncultured Lacihabitans sp.
ACCCAATCCATAAATGCCTAAGGTCTTCCCAGAGAGTTCCTGCCCTAAATTAGTCAAAGGGTTGAAACTTGAATTCCAACTACCATCTCTCACTTTTTGAAAATTAAAACTGGCACGACGGGCGACTGATTGCATCAATAAAAATGCAGTATCTGCTGTAGCATTACTCAATACGTCTGGGGTGTTACCAACCGGAATACTTCGCTTAGTAGCCTCTCTAATATCTACATGATCAAAGCCTACACTAAACAATGAAATAGCCTTTATATTCTGACATTTCTCAAAAAAGTCAACATCAAAAACGTTCTTACCCACGTTCAATATAACATTTGCTTCCTGACTATATTTAATAAAAGTCTCTGTGGAAAGCTCGCTCTCCGCTGGAATAAAAACATCTAAACCCGAATCTTTTAAAATTTGAATCCCAATGTCTGGAATCTCTTTGGTGACAAATACTTTCATATTCTCTAAAACGCTTGAAAAGCTATAAGATTACTGAAAAAACACAGTTTGCTTAACATAAATTCAGGAAAGGACAAGCAAAAACAATCGTTACAGGCTTTATAATTCCTTTCAGAAAATAACTTCCCTATGTCAATAATCTTTTTTAAATCAGAACTTAACTAAAAGTCTAATTCTTATATTTGGAGAGATATTCCAATCAAAAAAGTTTCAAAAAATGACTTTAGAAGAAATATTTCAAGACAAATCTATAAAAGCAAAAGCCAAAGTAGCTACCATAGGTGACTGGTTACTTATCAAACAGTTACCTCTAGACGAGTTAATAGCATTTGGAGAAGTTCAAAGTCCTATATATAAAGCCACCTGCATTGAGGCGGTAGAATATGCCACAAAAAAACAGCCTGAAATTGCTACTGATAATTTACTTTTATTTGTCACGAAAGCGTTGGATGACCCAGAACCAAGAGTAAAATGGGAAAGTGCTAAAGTAATAGGTAACTGTGCAAAATTCATTAAAGATGATGTAGCATTTATTGTAGAAAAGCTTCTCCTTAATACAACGAACAATGGCACGGTAGTTCGTTGGGCTACTGCTTATGCTTTGGCCGAAATCCTAAAACTCAAAAATATCATTAATACTACCTTACTACCCAAAATATTGGTTTTGATAGAAAATGAAGAAGATAACGGAGTAAAGAAAAAGTACCTTTACGCCTTAAAAAAAATAAAGTAAGATAACTTTTTACAAATGGTATGTCTTTACACATAGGACCGATATACACTCGATATTAACCCCTTACCTATTTAAACACGACTACGAAAATCAGAATGGATATCCAATTCCAAAGTTCCAATTTAGTCCATATAGATTCCCTCTCCTAAAATTGAATCTATTAAGCACATAACGATCCCCTTCCGGCATACTCGGATCTATAACTTTTATACCCCAATCAAATCGGAAAAGAAAGAAATTGAGGTCCCATCTCACCCCAAAACCTGTACCAACGGCTATTTCCTTGTAAAACCGTCGGAAATCGAAATTGGCACGATCCTTCTTTCCCGGCACATCAATTTGATGCCACTTCCATACATTACCGGCATCTAGAAAGGCCGCTAACTGTATATTCCCCGCAAAGCGTAAAACATTAACACGATACTCCAAGCTACCCTCTAAAAGAATATCTCCGGGCTGTGGAATGGTATTCCCTACCGATGTAGTATCTGTTAAAGAAGAACCTGTACCAAGCGTACGGGGAGCCCACGCTCTTACGCTATTGCTTCCACCAACAAAAAAGCTTTTGTCAAATGGTATAGACTTGTTTTTTCCATATGGATGTGCCACACCTACATTCACCCTAAAAGCATAACTACTTTTTGGTGTAAGATTTATACTTCTCCGGTAGTCAGCATTAATTTTAAAAAAGCGAAAATATGCCCGTACAGAATCTGGTCCATTACCCATGGGAAATAGATTCTCCACCCAGCCTATCCGTTCTTTATTGTCCAATACATTAAGAAATGTACCTCCGGATTCTACAAAGAACCTAAAAAAGGTAGAATTAGAAAATGGCTTAGACGGATCTTGATTATTGAATACATAATTGGAGTTAATAGAAGATACAAACTGCGGGTCAAAAGTAACCTTTAAGTTATTACCCAATCTTTGTAATGAGTCTAGTGTACGGTAAAATTCTCTGCCAGATAGGTTATTACCATAATGAGTATTGATAAGATAGGCATCCAGAAAATTGAAATACCAAATGGTATTCCGGTTGAGTTGTAAGGAGTGCCCGGCTGTAAGCTTAAAGTTGGTTCGAGTACCCCAAAAAGGCTCAGAATAATTATAACCTAAACCAAAGGTACTACGCGGATTCTTAAGATTTGATTTGGCATACTTAGGATTTAATGGTAACAATGTAGGAAAAGTCACGTTTAAATTCACCCCTAATTCTAAGCTCCCGCGGATAGCATAATCGGAGGTCCGAATTGGTGCAGGCTGTCCCTCATAAGAAGCCCTCACACCAAGTTCAACTATTTCCAGTTTACGCATTACATTACGCATAGAAAGAGACACCGGCACTCCAAACCCAAAGAAACTATTCCCATCTGTATATATATTATTCACACCAGGACTAATGCCAAATGTAAACCGCTCCTGCATAGGGGCAAAATACTCCAATTCTAGCTTAGAGGAATCAGCTACTTTAATATTGGCACTTGCAAAAGCAAACTGATTAAATAGAGATATCTGCCTTTGTGTTTCAAAAATCTTCTGATTACTATACAACTGTCCAGGTAGAGTTGTTATCCTTTTTACAATCGTTTTTCCCGGTACAGAGTTATCCAGTCTTATAAATTTGACATCCCGTATTTCCGTAGTATCTGGATTTACAAACTGACTTTTCGTGTTGGGGTCAAAGGTTTTAAATGAAACCTCAGAAACTGTATAGGCAACATGTTTTCCAACATTAGGATTAGCCACCGTAAATTGCAGGCTTCCACCTTTACGTTCTTTAAAAAGCTCTTCGCTTTCTTCCTCATTGGTTACACCAAAAGTAACATACTGGCTATTAAAATAATAATACCCTTGACTTTTAAGAAGTTGCTCTATCCGTAAGCGTTCAAGTTCTACATTTTCTAGCCGCAAGGGTCCACCAGCTTTAGTTATTTGTGCCTTAAGGTTAACCTTTATAAGGCTATCTATCCTTAAGTCTGGCACTGCATATAATACAGAGTCTATGGTATAAAGTACATTTTCTTTCACCAGAAACTTTATATTGTAGCTTTCTCGTCTTAGAGCCTTAGTGATCTCATAATTAACCTCAGCTTCCCTAAAGCCTAAATCAAATAGATATTTTCTGACCTTACCGGCAGTCTCCCGAACATCTTCTTCTGTAAAATACACTCTTGGTTGACCTAGATTTTTCCAGAACCTTCCGATTCTATCCTCCAATGCATCTTCGTAACGCTCTATTTTACGTTCTAACCGACTGCTTTTTCTTAAAGAGTAATTTTGTTCCTCCCTCAGTGAAGTAAGTTCATTTTGGGCTTTGGACAGTTTTCTAGTTACCTTTGCTGAATCAAACCGATTCTGTCCCATGGTATACCACCATACCCGAGGAGTTACAGGGAGATTCAAAGGTTTTGAATTCTCTCTCAATGAATAAGGTATCAGTAATTTAAGCTCATCTGAGTGTACTTGGCTATTACCTTTAAATTCGTTTCTCCACAAATGGAATTTATCATCTTGAACAGGAACAGTATTTTTACACGATAACGCAATGAGCCCGGAGAAGCAAAGTACAAGATATTTAAGGGTTTTATGCAATGTAAAAACTTTATTATGATTTCTAAACAACAGCAAAAATACATCCAATCTCTCCATAATAAAAAACACCGTCAAGAATATGGACTTTTTCTGGTGGAGGGAGAAAAAGGCATTGTGGAACTTTTAGACTCTGACTATGAAGTTGTAGAAGTATTTTGTACCGCACAATTCCAAGAACAATACCGCCCGAAATCCAAGACCACAGTTTGTTCGACAGACCATCTCCAGGCAATTTCCACCTTCAAATCCAACACCGCCGGAGTGGCTATAGTTAAACAGAAACGCAATACGCCGCCAACAAATTTTGGTAAGGTTACCTTAATTTTAGATAACATAAATGACCCGGGGAATCTGGGAACCATAATACGCCTTGCAGACTGGTACGGCTTAAGCAATATCATCTGTAGCCAAGAGACCGTAGAATTCTATAATCCTAAAGTAATAAGTTCTACAATGGGTTCATTTTCAAGAATTAGCCCGTATTATACAGATCTATCTGAATATTTAAAAAAACTCTCATTCCCTATCTATGGAGCTGACCTAAAAGGAGAAAATGTTCACCAAACAAAGTTCGATGAGAATATCGGTCTCGTTATTGGCTCAGAATCCCATGGCATATCCCCTACTGTACATAAACTATTAAGTAAAACAGTTACAATCCCCTCCTATGGACAGGCAGAATCTTTGAATGCCGCAATTGCCACTGCCATTATTCTGGATAATATTTTAAGAGGATTAGAGCCCTCATAAGAATAGTCAGATGGCTATATGTACCGTTTACAAAACTAATATTACCATTAATCCCATAATTCTTCAGCATTTCTAAGCTTCAAGAATTATTTAATTATTTATCATGTTCTTACATCGTGCAAGATTTATAGTACATCGCTCTTTCAACTTGGCTGAGTCTTAACACAAGATTATTGGCTTTTAGGTTTAAAAAGTGGAGTTTTTTTACGAGTTTTGCGGCAAATTTTTTAATTAATTAATTCCTAAATGGAAAAAATAGACAAGAATTACATCATTGGTATAGTGTTAATGGTGCTGTTGTTTGTGGTTTACACCCAGTTTTATGCACCTACAGACATCCCTGCAGAAAAGCCGCAAACATCAAAGGTTACAGAAAAGAGTACTGCTAACATTCCCACGCCAAGTCCACTACTTGACAGTGCCTCTTTACTTTTACCTCAAAAAGATATTACCTTAGAAAATAAAGACATAAAAGTTACCTTCTCTACCTTAGGTGGCGTAATAAAGAAAGTAGAACTTAAAAACTACAAAACGTACAAGGACTATATCGGAGAAAAAGACCGTGCAATGATACTTTTTGACGGCTCAAAATCTAACTTGGATTTTGAGATACCTACTCAATCTGGTACAATGCAACTTAGTTCTATAAATTTTGCGACGGATTCTCAAAACGCTGTTGTAGAAGACGGTTCTACAAAAACAGTAGTATTTACTACTAATTTACAAGGCGGTACAATACAAAAAGTCTATAGCTTAGCAAGTACAGGTTTTGTTATCTCCAGTGACATAAAAACCCAGGGATTAGAAAAAGTACTTAGAAATGCACCCACTGTCCTTAAATGGGAGAACGAAGTTCAAGTATTAGAAAATGACTTAAACGAGAACCGTAAATCATCTCAAATTAATTTCTTAGACAAAGAAAAAGACTTAGAAAATATTGGAGCAAATAGTGTTGGAGATGATAAAGAGTCCGCTAACCAACCTGTGAAATGGTTTTCTTTCTACCAAAAGTACTTTACATCTGGTATAGTTTTCGAAAACTCGTATTTTGAAAACGCCAAGTTCGAGATTAAAACTCCTACCCAAGATACTACCATTGTAAAAATAGGTAATGCACAAGCCGAAATTACCTACGCAGACTTTATTGCGGGTAAAACTTCTTTCAAATACTATTTTGGACCGAATGAAATGGCCGACCTTAAGCAAGTGGGCAGTGATTTCCAACGTAATTTATACTTAGGATACGATATCGTAAAACCTATTAACAGGTATGTATTTGTACCTTTATTTACTTGGGTAGAGTCATTTGTATCTAATTACGGCTTACTTATTATTATTGTAGTGTTAATCATAAAACTAGCATTAACACCATTAATATACAAATCGTACAAGAGTTCGGCTAAAATGAGGGTTCTAGCTCCCGAAATTGCTTCTATTAAAGAGAAAGTAGGTGACGACCCAATGAAAGTGCAGCAAGAAACAATGAAGCTGTATCAACAAGTAGGTGTAAACCCCCTCAGTGGCTGTATACCTATGTTGCTACAAATGCCTATCTTAATGTCGGTTTTTTTCCTTTTCCCGAACTTAACTATGTTCCGTCAGAAGGAGTTTTTATGGGCAAAAGATCTTTCTACATATGACAATTTAATTAGCTGGGGCTTTAACCTTCCGGTATTGGGAAATCACTTAAGTTTATTTGTGGTATTAATGACTATATCTAGTTTAGCCTTTACGTACTATAACAATCAAGCTACTCCAGACCAACCGGGGCCGATAGATATGAAGAAGATTTCGTATATTTTCCCAGTGGTATTCTTATTTGTCCTAAATAGTTTTCCCGCGGCATTAAGTTTCTACTATTTAGTTTCTAACTTGGTGACAATTGCTCAGCAGCTTATTGTTAAAAGATTTGTAAATGAGGAAAAGATTTTGGCCATTCTGGAAGAAAATAAACGAAACTACCAAACGCGTCCTCAGAAAAAAAATAAGTTTAGCCAATTCTTGGAACAGCAAATGCAAGCTTCGGAAGAAATGAAGAAGAAAACAGATGAAATGAAGAAACAAAAAAGAAAATAATTAATTGGGTTGCTTAAAAATAAGCAACCCTGTTTTTTTTACTGTTAGTGTCATTTGATTTCAAACATATCTTTAGTTATCATTGTAACAAAATGTACATCTTCATGAAGAAATATTTTTTGGTTTTGCTTTTGGCTTCTTTTACAGCCTCTGCCCAACTCACAGAACAACAATACCTTACTGCATATAAAGAAGGAGTTAATGCTTTCAACCAAGGACAGTTTGAAACGGCGTATACTAAACTATCTCCACTTACCACTGCTGCCTATAAAAACAAGGTTACACCTTACGCCCATGTTTACGCTGCATTAGCAGCGGAAGAAAAAGGAAATACTTACCAAACAAAAAACCTTTTACGAAGTTTGATACAAAATTTCCCTGATTGGGAGAAAATAGACGAAGCGAGAATACTCTACGCCAAAGCAAACTTAAGAGAAGCCTATTATGAAGAGGCCTTGAAAACTCTTACGGAGATAGAAGATAAAAAATATAATTCTATTAAAAATGGTCTTTTGGATGAATATATTCCCAATGTTAAGACCATTATGGCATTAAAGAATCTCAACCAAAAGTTTCCCAACTACAGATCTATTGCCAAAGTTTTAGTAGATAAAATACAAGCAAATCGCTTTAATTCTAAGGCTGACTTAGAACTTTCTGATATGCTTACAAACAGATTTAATCTTATTAGCTCTGGCAAGACAACGCCAGCGTCTAGTAAGCCTCAAGCAAAAGTTTTTAGTAAAGATCAATTAGCATTTGGATTGTTATTACCTTTTGACCTTGTAGCAAAAGATCAGCCCAGTTCTGGTTTTATGTATGTTTATGATATGTACGCAGGAATGTCGTTGGCAGTGGAGGCTTTAAAAGAAGCAGGAATAGACCTACATCTACATACATATGATGTACAACGCACAAATAAAGAATACAATGCTGCAGCTCAGAAAAAGGGTTTTCAAGATTTGGATCTAATATTTGGTCCATTATATGCTGCACCCAACGATTTAGCAATTGCCCATATAAACAAATCTAACAAAATACAGGTGCAGCCTATTTCTAACAATCTTTCTTTGTTAGAAAAATCAAAGAATTCCTTCTTAGCTCAACCTTCTCATACACAACAGTCAAAAAAGACTTTTGACTATATACATACCTTAGGTTTAAACAAAACTGTAAGTATTTACTATGGCTCTGCACGTAAAGATTCCATTTTTGCGGATATCTATTCAAAAGAAGCAAAAAGCAGAGGCTACAAAGTTGTTGAATTTAAAAAGTTTAACAACCAAAAAATAAAGAGAGAACAAGGTCATATTTTCTTTTCCGGAGATGTAACGCAGGGAACAAAATTCATTCAAAGCTTAAGTGAGGATAATCCAAGTACAGAAACGGTAATTTCGGCTAGTTCTTTTTCATGGGATCGCCCTAATACATCTTTGTTCAAGGATAACATCGCACTTATTTATCCTGAATTTGTGAATACGAATAAAGAAGCTGTACAAGCTTTTGACAAAGCCTACTTTGAAAAATATGCCATAATGCCAAGCTACTATAGCTATCTGGGTTATGACCTCGCCTATTATTTCGCTACAATGCTAAAAGATGGAAGAGAAGTGTTTAACGACAATATCCAACTCGGAGAATATACAGAAGGCTTCCTGCTAAGTGGTTATGATTTTAGAGGAAAAATCAAGCAAAATGATCTTGTACCTATTGTAAAGGTAGTAAATGACGAATACCAAGAGGTATATAGATAAGCTTTTAGAACATACCTCTCTCATTATCGTATAACATCATTACTTACCTGCAAAATGGTTCGTTAAAATAAAAACATGAAAAAGAAAAACAGCGAAAAACTCTTTGAAGAAGCCGTACAGTACATTCCTGGCGGAGTTAACTCACCAGTAAGGGCTTTTAAATCAGTTGGTGGGACTCCCCGTTTTATAAAAAGAGCAAAAGGAGCTTATCTTACAGACGAAGACAACAATAAGTACATAGACCTTATAGGTTCATGGGGGCCAATGATATTAGGACATGCTTTTGAGCCTGTAGAGAGTCAAGTACGTAAGGCTATAAAGTCATCATTTTCTTTTGGGGCACCAACCTCCAAAGAGGTGACAATGGCTAAGTTGATTTGCGATCTGGTTCCGTCTATAGAAATGGTGCGAATGGTAAACTCAGGTACAGAAGCTACCATGTCCGCCATACGTCTGGCACGTGCATATACTGGCAAAACCAAACTTTATAAGTTTGGTTTT
>CAZBAV010000069.1:0-10840 GCA_964489955.1 uncultured Lacihabitans sp.
TAGGACACGTCCCTTTCACGGATGAAACCGGGGTTCGATTCCCCGTAGGGTCACGATCGGGGATAAGCTTGATTTTTTAAGTTTTATCCCCGATTTTTTTTGTGCCAATCCATTGATATTCTGATAGATAAGCTGAATCACAGCATTAATTCTCGGAGTTCGATGTTGCGTTCCGTCGAAAACCAGATTTTCAGGGAACATCGAACTCACAACCAATCTTTTTTCTTCTATAGTACCATTATTATACATTGACTTTATATTGTAAATATTTGAAATACAAGTATTTATATCCTTTTTTAAATTGAGATTTGGTACTGTAAACCTGCTTAGCTTGCTTTCAAGGTTATTAATTTTCCCAGCAGTCATTGTTTTAAGGGTGGTGTAATCATTCCCGGATAATTCTCCATCCACTTTTTGTATCAGGGCATTTTTTAATCTAGTGTTTAGTAATTCTATTTCTTTTAATGTTTCAGTCCTTTCCTTATCCTGACTTTTGTTTTTTTCATTTAGTTCCAATATAAAAGCATCTTTAAAAAGCTCTAAGTATTCTTTTTTAGGGATTAAATCATTCAATTGCTTTTGAAATATTTCATTGGTCGCTTCAGACCTAAAACGAACCCCACATTCTGAGGAGCAATGATAGTAATAATAGTATTTCCCCATTTTACCTTTTGATGCACTCCCGGTAAGCATACGATTACATTTAGGACATTTCAGAAAGCCTCTCAGAGGGAGATTGTCGTGTGACTTTACTTTTGGTTTAATTGTACGTTTTCTTCCATCCAGTATATCTTGAACAGAATAGAACGTGGCTTCAGTAATGAGTGCTTCGTGCTGTCCGTATACAAAGTGTCCGGCTTCTTCCTTGTAAGGGGGGATGAACATTTTACCACAATACAAAGGGTTTCTTAAGGCTATCCAGAAAGCATTTCTACTGAACCGGTATTTGCCTTGAACCTTTTCTCTGGTTTGTTTCCAGATTTGTTCTGTGTTAAAGCGGTTTTCAAGCACTTGCTCAAACGCCCATTTTAGAACAGGTGCTTCTATTTCATGAAGGCCTATATACTTTTTCTTATCTTCACTTAATCTATTTACATAACCTAACGGAGCCGGCCCCATGTATCTGCCTTCTTTTTTAGCTCTTCGCATTCCGTGAAAAGTATTTAAGGCTCTTCTATCGTTTTCTACTTCCGGGGCTGCAAGATAGAATGCCAGCATGATTTTATTTTCGGGTATGGAAAGATCCAGGGGTTGCTCTATAGCTTCCGGTTCAACACCAAGTTTTCTTAGCGTATTAATCATTTGATATGCATCTCCAGCATTTCGGCTGAACCTGTCCCATTTGGTGAAGAGAATTTGAATTCCACTTGTGTTGTTTCTGATTTTCTTTAGGCGGCTGAGGTAATTTTGCCATTGTGGTCTATTAAAAGTCTTTGCTGAATGGTCTTCAAAGAACACCCATCTAACCTCAATGTTTTTTAGCTGGCAGTATTTTCTAAGACGTTCTTCCTGGTCTCTTTGTGAGTATCCCCTTTCGGCTTGTTCGTCAGTAGATACACGGATGTATAAATCTGCTGTTTTCATAAGTATAGAAAAGTAAATGTTTTAACTATTGGTTTCTCAAAAACTGGTCAACTGCAACTTTAGCAAAAGTCTCAATCAACTTTACAATTGTCAAAGCCTGCTCATGAGTGACTTTTTGATTGTTAGCCGCCAGAGCTTCCATAACCCTTTCAGGTGTTAGTTTTTGAGCTTTGTCTTTCTTCATTTACCTATTCAGCTTACAACAGATGGTTGTAAACCTAGTCAGTAAATATGAACTAGAATTAACTAGGGCATTTGATGGCTCTACTTGGCTTTTAATTACTATTTTCTTTTTTAAAAGATGTAATTATTATTCAAATATACCTAATAATTAAAGTTTTAAGATAAAATATTATTTCCTTTTAATAGGAATTAATATATTTACTTCAAATCCCACACAGTTTACTGGATAAAACAAGACTAGTGCTTACCTAAAATGTTTTATTATGGGACTATCTATATACCATGAAAAGCTTTCCAAAATAATAAAAGAAGAGAGGAAGGTGGCTTTAACTCTGGGAAAGCCGATGGACGAAGCCAGTCATATGACAAGTTTCATAAATTCCATACTTGGTGAAGTTAAATGTACAATTGCTTCTACAGGTTTTAAGTCCAAAGAATCCGAAATTCAGTTCTTTAAAAACATTAAACCTCAGATTCTTGGCCGGCTGATTTACTACAACAAGGTATACAAGCTGGAGACATCCTGTCCTGCTAAAGATGGGAAAATGTACTTAGATTACTTTGCTAAAGAACTTAAGAACTTAAAGGAAGAGCATAAAAAACATATGCAAAACACCAAGGGTTTTTATCAATACTACCGATCATCGAGAGAAGATCTAGACCATCTATATTTTCTACGGGGAAATATTAACCTTAGTGATGGCCTTAACAGTTTTGTGTTTGAGGTTGATCCCCTGCTTTCCACTTATTACGATTACAAGGCAGCGAAGATTGTAGGTGTGGAACTTTTAAATGGTTACCTAATATCCAAACTTGAAATTGTACATTCAGAAACTACCTTCAGGAAGAAACTCAATGGAGAAGAAATAAAGTGGACTGCTTCAAAAAATGCACTTATCGAGCTTATTTATGCTTTGCATATTTCAGGGAATATTTCGCATGGTAAAGCAGGTATCAAAAAAATCGCTTCCATGTTCCAGGCTGTTTTCGGAATAAATCTTGGTGACATCCACCATGCTTTTCATAGAATGAAAGAGCGTACGGGAAGCAGAACCTCTTTTTTGGACCACCTTAAAGAATCTGTAGAGGAGTTCATGGATAATAAATTGTAGCGAAACCGTCCCTAATTAGTCTTTTAACAAACCAATATAAACATGAAGATACCTTACACGTTCACTTTTAATCATCCATTGATAACTGAAAAGGCCCAAAGACCGAAATGGAGTAGCATCAGACTACCCAAAGCTCAAACCATCCTTTACAAGGATTTTAAGGATATAGAATTCAGCTCACAGGTAGCTAACTTCAAACCTTTCTATGTAGAACTTCTGGAATTTAATAATAAAGCAGATTTTAGTTTTTACTACGAAATTGATTCTCCCCAACATTTCATCTTCTTACTTATCAAAGGAAACGTAAGCTTTTGTACTCCGGAAGGCTTTTTTGTTTCTAATGCGAAGCACGGACATTTTGCTCTGGCTTATAATAATACAGGAACTTATCAGGTGCAAATGGACACAGGAATCCACATAGCTCTCTGTATTTCTATAGAACCCTCCTGGCTGGAGCGTAAAACCAAAGCGTTAACTACACTCCAAACATATTTGGCATCTATTACTCGTGATACTGCCGATTATGCTATGCTGCCATACTGCTTCATGGATGAAGATTTAAGGGACTTGTTAGAAAACATTCATTCCAGACTTTCAAACGGCCTCGGTTATATAGAGGGTTTTCTCAGAATGCACATCTATCGGATTCTGGAAAGATATGAAGTACTTGTCTCTGAAAAGTTGAGCAGCTTACCGTATCAGGCACTTCATTATATTCATCAGAACTTTTGCGACCCCAATCTGGATTCCCATACCATAGCTTTACATTTTGGGAAAGTGGAACGCAGTCTGAGAAATCAGTTTAAAACTGAATTTAATATCACAATCCGTGATTGCTATACCCAACTGCGGGTAAGCTATGCCAAAAAGCTAATGAAAGAAAGTAATCTTGGTGCTTTAGACATTTATCTACAAGTAGGATACAAAGACGTAAATACCCTGCGGTATGAACTTAAGAGATTCAACTTGTAAAAGACAAGGAAGTAATCTCTGGTTTTAATGTGAATTTTCTTTAAAAACCAAAAATTGGACGGAAGGTAGTCAAAAATAGTCCCTGAAACCTTCCAATTCTTTGTTTGATAGCCCCAAAATGCTCCTGAACTTTGTAGAGTTAAAACTTTAACACTATAAAGATTAATATGTTAACAATACTTCTGCTTTGTTTATGGATACCCGTAAGCATAGATAAACTCCTGAATTTTGAAATATTCAGGAACGGTATTCTCAGGCAACCGTTTTCAGATAACCTTGGTTATGCCTTGATCTTTATTCTTCCTGTTTCAGAGGTTTTTACGGTAGTACTACTGCTACTTCCTAAACATAGATTTTATGGCTTTCTGCTCTCTAGCCTGCTCATGACCGCCTTTACTGCTTACATAGGTATGGCTCTGGCCGGAGCATGGGATGAACTTCCTTGCGGTTGTGGCTCGGTTATTAGTGGCCTAAGCTGGAAGCAACACTTTTTCTTCAATCTGTTTTTCTTACTGATAAGCGGATACGGACTATACATCACGAACACAAAGCGAAGCGGAGCCGTGGGAGGCGAAACCGCTGAGGGCTGGCTGGCCTAAAGGCATACATACATTTTTTAACTTAACTTTATTTAATCATGAAAAATTTTGTAAAAAACAATCTTATTGCAGTTTTCGCAGTTTTATTGGGTGTTGCGACGATGTCTTTTAAGATGGTGGAAAAGGCAACCTTTGCAACCACATGGTTTTCAGTCGCTACGGGTGGAGCAATCGGAGCTTCTGTAGATCCGAATACCTGCCCGGGTGGAACAGTCCTATGTGCGGTTGCTTTTAATAACAGTGATTTAGTCGGAGGGAATCCTCCTATCACTAATGCCTATAATGACCCTGATAAATATATTCAAGGTCGTAGACATAAAAATTAACTTGCTTTAGTGATTTAAAATTTGACAGCCTGCGAGAAAGAACTCGTAGGCTGTTTTTGTTTCTGCTTTACCTGGGGTTTTGCACGATTCCCGGATTAATGGCGATTACATCAGGGGGTATAGGTAGACTATAACGGTTATCATTGCTTGGTAAGTTATAGGTTTTGCCTAAGATGTTTCTTTGCAGCTCAATGTTGTAACCTTGGGTGTTCAGCCTTTTAATGTCTGTCCATCGCAATCCTCTAAAGGGTAGTTCCAACCTTCTTTGAAGAAGGATATCATCAAGGGTTATCTTTTCTTTGGCTACATAAAGCGTATCTTTTGTTCTCATTCTCAATAGTAAATTGTACAATTCAAGTGCTTCTGGCACTTTTCCCATTCTGAATGCAGATTCCATTTTTATAAGCAAAACTTCATTGGAGCTTATTCCGGAAAATAGAAAAAGTGTACCTGAGTAGCTACCTTTGAAGTGTTGACCAGTGGAACTGGAATCAAAGAACAATGTTTTTCTAAGGTCTGCTTGCGTATAACTTTGTAGCAGAGTAGGATGTGCAACAAATTTAGAATATGCAAGTATACCGCTACTATAATGCTCCATAGAGTTTTCTAAGATTACTTCCTTATTAAACTGTTCGAAAGAATAAGTTCCTGCCGGACTTATGGTATTAAAGTCCATGATCCCCTTTGATAATGAGTAGGAAAGTGCTGCATTCTCGTAACTTTTATTATAATCACCTTTTTGCAGGTATACCCTTGCAAGAAGTCCGTAGGCTGCTGATTGGGAAGGACGGGTAGGATAAGGTACTGTAGTGGGTAAGAAGAGAATGGCCTTTTCTAAATCCGTTTGAATTTGATGATAGGACTGTTCCAACGTTGCACGTTTATGTTTAATGTTTACATCAGACTCAAGAGGTAATGGAATACCTGGGTCACTTGAAGCAGTTTTAGCATTATAGGCATTGGAGAAGATTTGAACAAGGTGATAAAAAGCCCAGCTTCTCCAGAATAGAGCAGCTCCATGAGTTTCTTGCCATTCCTTTGTTTTTTCTTTGGTAGACTGTAATTTATCTAACCCTTCTAAAACCACGTTTGCATAGAACACCTGTCTATATGGAAGATCCCATCCGTTAGATTGAGAAGGAATTCCTTGAAAGATGTCACTTTCCCATAAGTAGGCATTTTTCTGCCATAAGGAACTTGTTGATAACCATTGTTCGTCATTTAGTTTGATATCATCAGAGCTTATTTCACCCAGAGAAGGGGATTTGGCGAAATTAAATATGTAAGTATTATCAAGTAATGCTTGTAGGTCTGAGTTGGTTGTAGGAACAACCATTTTTTGGTCTTTTTTTACATCCAGCCATTCTGGTGCACAGGAAGATAGGCTGACCGAGAGAAAAAGAAAGAAGATAAGCTTATTTGTCATGGTTATTTTAATTTATGTTGGAACGAACACCAAATGAAAGTGACCGGGCAGGAGGAATGGTAGCGAGAGGATAGTCGGGATCTAGTCCTTGCCTGTTAGCCCTCCAAATCAACCCCACATTGTTTAGAAAAGAGAAGACTTCCATAGTGGACCTGACTTTTTTTAGAGGGAACTTATAGCTCAACCTAACATCCCTCAGCCTGATGTGAGACCCTGGTTCTACGACGGCTGCTGAGGCATTATAGATTAAATCCCTTAACTGCCAGTCCGTATTATTTATGTCGGGAAAAGAAGGAACATTGGTAAATCTCTCGTCTCCGGGCTGTTTCCATCTGTTTTCAAAGTCTTTATGGGGAATGTTGTTGTTAAAGAAAGCGTCGTAGTTCGCTGAGCTTCTTACAAATGAATACCCGGCTTTCCAAGAAATGTTAATGCTTAAAGCGAGATTCTTATAGCTCCAGTCATTCCTGACTGACCCAAAATACCGTGGAACAGCGACCTTATCATACAATAGATGGCTTAGGTTGAGTTTACTTATAAACTCCTGGTAGGAGGTGTTTTGAGTTTCATTATTTACCAGGGGAGAACCTGTCTTTGAGTCTAGCCCTATCCATGGGATGTAATAGATGGCATCTAATGAAACACCTTGTGTAACAATTAAACCCGTATTGTTTTTTGCGATAAGATAGAGAAGCCCGCTTGCTGTAAGCTCTTCAAATTTGTAATTGGTTACTTTATTAGAAGCGGTGCTGAAAATAAAGGAGGTTGTCCATTTAATTTTATGATCGAGGTTTAGCGTTTGGATTTCAGCATCTATACCGCTACTTTTCATGGTTGCATAGTTTACGATATTTGAAGCAAAACCTGATGAAATAAAACCGTTGGTAGGATCCAATATCTGGTCTCCCAGTAAGTCTTTCGACGTTTTGTGATAAAAGTCTATGCTTCCGCCTATCCTATTTTTTTCTGTAGAAAAGTCCAGTCCAAAATTCCATATTCCGGTTTTTTCCCATCTAAGCTGGGGATTCCCGGGACTTCTTATCTCTCCGTACTTTAGCCCTGTAGTGTAGTCATTTTCGTAGTATGCCGTTACTAAAGCACTAGCTTGTGTATTGACGTTACCGTTGTAGCCATAAGAGGTGCGTATTTTTAGATGGGGAAGCCAGGTGATTAGGGGAGATTTGGAGTCTGATAAGGTGTAAGCTGCCCCCACCGACCAGAGTGGTACTCCTTTTTGGTTACTTTTAACACCGAATAGATTAGAAGCATCCCACCTTAGGTTTCCCGTAAAAGTGTACTTGTTTTGTAAAGTGTATGACCAATTGGTATAGTATGATAAATATCTGTCCTGCCATTTTGCTAGACTTGAAACAGGCAATGGAACCCGTGCGGTACCTGCAGGCCTGACTTGGAAACGTGAAGTATAATCTCCCAAGTTGTTGTGGGTTAGCACGAGAGGGTCATAATCGTAGTATTGTGAAGCATTGCTTTGCTGGGAGATATCCCTGACCTCCATTCCTGCCATGGCCTGAAGAAACCCTTTTTCAGATATTTGTTTATTGTAGTTGGCTTGAGTTCTTACTTCGTGGGTTCGGAACCTGGCGTTGGTCTTATACAGTACACCATTATAAGGGAACCTCAAAGTGCCATCCTGCTGCATATACCGGTTGACTAAATTCCTGATGTAAAAAGATTCCTTATCATTTAACTGGGTCTCTGCTGTGTTCAATTCATAGAAATTATGGTTTATGTCCCATGTGAAGTTGGGGTTTATATTGAAATGGAGGTTAGTCCCAATCCTCAGGTCGGCCTTACGTACTCCTTTATTGGTTAAGTTGATTTCGTTGAGAGGGAAGTATCTCCAGTCTACGCCGGTTTTATTCATTTCCTGCATGGTATAGGTGTGGTTTAAGTTGCTATAAACCTCAGCAGCTTGTCCTTTTTCATCCACCAGCCTATTGTATGGGTATTGATTATAGTATACAGGTAAATTAGAGTTATGGGTAGTGGCATTGGTGTATAAGAGAGAGCTATTCAATGTGAGCCACTGACTAAAGTCATAGGATGAATTACTTTTTAATGTAAACCTTTCATAGCCACTGTTAACGGTATTGTAACGGGTATTGTCATAACCTCCTGAAAGTTGGTAAGAGTATTTTTCTTCGCCTCCGGAAATATTCAGGTGATGCTGCTGATGTGATCCGTTGCGGTAGAGGTATTTTGAAGCATCATTTCTGATATCTTGCTTAGAAAGATTTTCTAAAGTACCGTCATTAACGGTATTTTCGGGGTGATATCTTTGATTAAAAAGGAATTCAACGACCGGAGATAGTACAGGCTGGTTTCTTTGAGATTCTTTATCGTTGTAGAAACCGAGTTCAAAGAGCTGTTTCTCCATTTCAATGTATTCTTTTGAATTAAGAAAAGCTGGACTGTAATGTAAGTCCGCTCTTTCTGTGAAAGTAAAATTGCTTGAGAACTGAATGGTTCTAGGTGCGTTTCTTTTGCCTTTTTTAGTAGTAATGACGATAACGCCATTGGCTGCTTTGGCCCCCCAGACAGATGCAGCTGAAGCATCTTTCAGTATGGTAATGCTTTCAACATCATTAGGGTTTAAGCTTTCTAGTGTTCCTTCATAAGGGAAGTTGTCTAGTACGATGAGGGGAGTAGAAGAGGAGTTAATAGTACTTAGTCCCCGTACTCTCAGAGCACTTCCGCTTTCCGTCTGGGAAGTACTGAACCTCCGGTCAAATTGTAAGCTACTTGACATATCTTCTATCCTGCTTAAGATGTCGCTGCTTACTGATCGGGAGATTAGCGTTTCATTCACATGACTATATGCACCCGTAACTCGTTCTTTGGTTATACTTTGATATCCTGTAGAGATTACTACCTGCTCTAAAAGTGCAGTATTGGTCTCTAGCAGTATCGTGTAATTTTTAATGAGAGGAGTAATGACAACAATACGCGTATGATGACCCAAAATTTGAACAGAAAGAGAGTCCTGCTGCCGGCTTGATTCAATCGTGAATCTTCCTTGAGCATCTGTTAAAGAGACATGGCGGGAGGGATATACCCGTATGACCGCTCCTTCTATTGGGAGCTGCGATTCTTTGTCTTTAACAAGACCAGAAACTGTATGCTGGCCGAACCCCGAAAAAGTGATAAAAAGTAAAATAGTTAGTAAGTATAGTTTCATGGCTTACGAGCTTTAATTTCAGAAATGATTATGACATTGGTTTCCAGTTGCTGGGGATGCAGGCTAAAGCCCTGAAGGCTGAGCTGTTGTTTTATGCTTTCTTTTTCAAGTGAGGAGAAGTCTAAGAATAGCGAATCAGACGGGTGTTGGGGCGAGTTATAAATAGTAGGTATTCCCCATTCGTAAGACAATACATTGACAAGATCATACGGCAGAATTTTTTGAAGTGACTCAGAACCTGAAAGTGGGGTAGTAAATACGCCTTGTTCTTTTTTTAATACAAGGTGTTCTATGGTTCTAGGTTCAACACTGACTTTAATCCCTTTAATTAAACCCATAAAAGTGTTGATATCGTTTTTCATGATTTCTCTAAGCATATGACGGGTGGGTTTCATGGCGGGCGATGCTGCGAGGGTATAGCAGAAAAGATTTTGATCAAGCCATTGATTGTAAAGGCTATCTTTCAGATAATCGCCTTGTAAACCCGTTCCCTCGCCTGTCAGTTCTTGTTTTAGAGCATCAGAAACCTCCCAAACCAGGAGTGAGTTGAGTTGTGATAAGCTAAAATCACTTCCGTATGCCTCTTGAATAAGAGTTTTGAGAGAAAGGTTATAGGCGTTGATGTTATTCTTATTGCCGATGATTTCAGAGGTATAGTTCTTTATTCTTGGGCTGAAAGAGGACTGGTAATAAGGGGGGAGTGTAGCAGCAGTACTAATGTCCAGGACATCCTCTTTCATGAGTATTTTTACGTTTTGACGGCTTAGAATTTTAGTTATGTTGTCCTTTGTAGCATACTCTGGTCCTGCTACGGCCATTACTTTACCGTCTTCCACCCATACCTGATGGGGTACACTGCGGTGAGGAAAGTAGTTTTTTAGCAAGGAGTCATTTACCACAGTCGGCAGGCTCCATCCCCGTTTCTTAAACATAACCTGTACCTTATCACTAGCCTCGTAGGTAACCGGTATTACTGCTAGCTGCTCACTGAACTGCTTTTGCAGGGTGTCTAGCTTGTTAAGAGACCTAATGCAGGGGCTGCACCATGTAGCCCAGAAGTCCAGTATAATAAGCTTGTCTTTGTACTCGCTGAGGGTGATTATCTCTTTGCCCTCAGGGTGGTTAACTACCTGTAGCGGCATGTTCCACAACTCAGCAGGGAGGCGGTCACCCACTTCTAGGGTCTGGGCATTAACCGCATGAATAGAGATGATTAAGGTGAGATACAGGCATAGCAATACCCTTACGTATTTTTTTACGTTCATAGTTTTTAATAGGTCTTAGATGAAATACAATTAAATACAGAAGAAGAAAGCCCTGCTTATACAGGAGCTTTGATGATGTTTTTGTAGAGTTGTTTTGGACATAGCACTGCCCTGAGACATTTTACTGCCTTGCTAAGGTTGGGGTTAAAAGAAAAGTGTTTCATAACTCGTATA
>CAZBAV010000069.1:10850-12074 GCA_964489955.1 uncultured Lacihabitans sp.
GTTCATAAGTTTTTAATAGGTTTTAGATAATGAAATAGAAAACCGGCCGGCATCACGTTTGTATTCCTTAGAAAAAGCAACTATTTTTAAGGTGCGAACAAAAAGATAGTCTGGTTTTGGAAAGTGTACAGCAGTGATGCCTTAGTGGCCGGATGCAGTCATAGCTATGCCGGGCTCATATTTTTTATGGGCTTAAAGGCTTTTACTCTGACTGTATGACGTAGAGCAGATTACTCCGGTGAGCAGATGATATTTCTGAGCCGGGTCTTTTGGGTAGTGAGGGTTGATTGCATCGTGTTCATAGTTCTAAAAAATTTATGAAACGACGTCACTTTTGAAGCAGAAAGGCTGAGCCTAATTGAAGACATATCAATGGGGCGAACTTCACCGCTTCGCTCGTGGTACCATCAAGAACCTGTTAGCAAGTGCTAACCGCTACGAAGACTTACATGAAGCCCGCCCCATTGAATTATTTGCAAAGATACAAAATTCAATGGAAAGCGAACTCATGGTCACCTTACGTAGCAAAAATTGATGGTTTTCGAGCGTAAGTAACATCATTTTAGAGAGAATATTTACTCTCTCTTGAATGTCGCTAAAAGTTTATTACAAGACAAATATAAAAAACAATTCAGTTATACGCAAGTATTTTGTAGTTTTATGAGTGAAAAAATTAACAACTTAAGACAAGAATTAGCAAAAACTAGCCTCTCTGTTGCTGCTCTAGCTCTATACCTAGATGTAAGTGAAAGCACTGTTAGTAAATGGAATTCAAACACTGAAGAGCCAGCAATTAAGTCATTGGATAAAATAGGTCAAGTGCTCGAGGTGGAAAACTCGGAATTACTTCTTTTTAAAGACAGGACAAAAACAGGACTTGCAGAGGCTTTACAACTAAAATATAAAGAGCTACTTAAAAATAATGTATCCAAAAAAATTGAGTCGAGAGATTCAAAAGGGAATAAAAAAATGGTAAACAATCCGGAATTTGTAAGGGCACTTCGTGATTTTGTTGATCAGTATAAGAGTAAAAATAAGTAATTATCAGAGCAAATATTAAGAGCTCAAAACTTACTAAAGATATTATATTGGTTTATAATTGAAATTTGAAACGCCTAACTTTATGAGTCAGGTGCTTTTGTTATAATATATAAGTGACAGAATTGAGTCACAACAAAACGAATCACAGACATATATTTAGCTAAATGAAGGTGATACCAGTAA
>CAZBAV010000069.1:12084-22322 GCA_964489955.1 uncultured Lacihabitans sp.
AAGATTAGTAAAATTTTCTATGGTATAAATTCATGTCTGCTTTATATTTGATTGATACTACTATTTAATAACACTAATTATCCACTATGAAAAAACATCTCCTACTACTCTTTTTAAGCTTTGCCGCAGTAGCACAAGTAAAACAATCAAGTACTTCATCAACTAAAATAGCCCCACCAAAGAAGATGATTTACAGTCCACAGCGTCCTGTGATTCGCTATCCGGCAGCAGTTTTTTTTAGCTATGAAAAACTGGCCAAAGCCAGCTCTTCTGGTTATGGACTGGTAGATGATTTAACCTATAGCTATTCAGGCAACCGCCTCATGAGGGTAGAAGATGCAGTAAGTGGCAACCACGGAAGCGATTTTGTAAACCGTAATGCAGGCAGTGATGACTATGAGTACTATCCGAACGGAGCTCTTAAAAAAGATTTGAATGAAGGTATAGCAAACATTACCTACAACACCTACCTCAATAAGCCCAAGGAAATAACCATGACTGATGGCAGCTGGATTAAACATACCTATGATGGCTCAGGAGCCTTAATAGAAACCAAGTACTCCAATGGTGACCACTACGAGTATGTGATGGGTTTGGTTTTTAAAAACGGCAATCCACACCAGATGGCCGCACCGGAGGGCAGAGCTATTAAAGAAAATGGAGTATGGAAAAACGAGTTTGATTACAAAGATCATTTGGGCAATACTCGTGCAAGTTTTAAGGCAGATGGAGATAGGCTGGTGCAGACAGCTAAAACAGATACTGACCCATGGGGTGTGCCACTCGGCACAGGGCAGCCAAACCATGTGGAAAACCGCTTTGAGTATCAGGGGAAGGAATCGGAAAAGGCTTTTGGGTTAAATAGAATCAATTTCGGAGCAAGAACATACAATCCGACTATAGGCAGATGGGATGGTACAGACTTGTTGGCAGATAAATATTATAGCTATAGTCCGTATACCTATGTTCTAAATAGACCCACAGTTGCAATAGATCCTGATGGAAAAAGAGTTTTTTTCGTTGGTGGGGCAAACAACGATAGTGATGGATGGAATTATATTAGTAGATGGGGAAATGCCTTTGCCAATTCTGGAATACAAGGATTTTCAAGATTAAATGTTTCGAGAGGAAAGGCTTCTGATATTATGTTTACAAACAATTATAGACACTCAGGGATTGAATCATATTCTTCGGCCAATCATAATTATGTAGGAGGTTTAAACCCTTCCTTTGAATCTCGTACGAGACCGATAAATAATGAAGTAATTAACGACGCTGTACAACAAATTAGAACAAATTTAGATATTAATCCCTTATCTGCAGGGGAACAACTTAACTTAGGGGGTTACAGCTATGGTAGTGTTGTGCAAGCACAGGCTGCTTTAAAGATTGCTAATGAAGGTACTTTTGTAGATAACCTAATATTAATAGGAAGTCCAATTTCTACTAAATCAGACCTATATAAGCAATTAACAGAAAATAAAAATATTGGTAATGTAATTCGGTTTGATATTCCTGGTGATAAACTAAGTAATCCAAAAGACATTCTACAATTCATTCGTGGGGGGTTGCAAAATAGAAATAATGATGGCCCACATTTTGACTTAGCCCGACCTGGAGTTAGTGAGGATAAACTTATTCAAACTGTAACTGATTGGCTGAAATCACAAGGTGTAAACTAAACAAAAATGATAAAAAAAACAATAATATTCGCTATAGTCTATATAATACTGAGTATTTTATTAACATTTTTAATCTTTGGATGGAATGCATTTGGCGGATCTAACTCTACCAATTTTATTCAAAAAGCAATTACATTTTTCTTTACTTTTCCCAGTAGCCTAGATTTCTTTAAAACATGTGATGAGCTGATACTAGTTTTAGTAAATGCAGTTTTCTGGGGCATAGTTTTCTATGTGATAATGTTTATTTGGGAAAAGATAAGGTAAGTTGAAAAAGAGCAATGGTACTCCTTGATTACACAGAAATACTTTCGAGAAAGAGTCAATTGATAAATATTAAAGTGGTTTATTTTAGGAATTAGAAATGCCTGGCTCTTTGAGCCGGGCGTTTTTTGTGTCAGACCATTTAATAAATAATTTAATAGTTTATAGCATTATTTTAATGAGTTGTTTATATTGCAGTAAATGAATCATTATAAGAATTCTGCAAGTATCTGACCTTATGTATGGTTAATCCTTATTGAATTAATTATTTGTAAACGGCTTTCATAATATACGGCAATATGGGAATTTGCTGTAATGCTGACCCAAGACATAACAAACTAAAAATGGACTACACTATTGACGAATTGAATTTAAATGAAAAGCTTGAAGAATTAAGTTTAAGCCTTCCATCCACAATTTCCTTTTTTCCAGAGAACCTTGAAACTGTTGAAACAAAAGATAAATTTATTTTCACCGAAAGTATGGTTGACCTGAATAAGGTATTCAAACAAAGTAGTATTACATTAGAAGTTTTAGGAAGTGATACAGAACTTTACCATAGCAGAAAAAATGCGGAGATATATTTACCCGCGGTGTTTCTGAGTCTTTCACTAATTTCCGAAAATCCGAATCTTGTTTCACTTTCTCTGAATATTTTGTCGAGTTACGTGTATGATCGACTGAAAGGAAGTTTTGGAAAAAAAACGGCTCACGTTGAATTTTATATTGAAACAAAAGAAAAAGGCAAAGTCAAAAAAATAAGTTACAAAGGAGAGGCAAGCGGAATAAAAGACCTAGAAAAGGTTATAAAGGCATTGAAATGAAAGTATTCTTAGAAAATCCAAATTTGCTCGTAAATGAGTTTAATCAAATGTACGCCATTTCGCAGAAAAAGGCATTCATTACTGTTGGCATTGAAATTCAAGAGGAGGAAATAAAAATACTTGAAAGTTATCGGAAAGGATTGATAGCATTAAAAAAAGGCTTTGTTGATAGAAATTTAGAGAATGGAGCAAACCTCGTTTATTGTATAGATAATTCTTTACTTGCTGTTAAGTATGAACTACAAATGCTTATAAATATTAAGAAAGATAAAATGTCTGAGGCTTGGGGAAACTTAGTTAATGCACAGATTAGTTACGGAACAGTTATTAGCAATTATCCATTAGAATTTGTTTCTGAAAATGGATACATGGAAAGACTGTTAAGCTATGAAAAACTATTATTTCCATATTTATTTTTTCAAAGTGCAGGAGGCATTATAAAAAAAAGTCATTGTTCTATTTGCAAGCAGAGTTTGAGCAAATGCGACCATATTAAAGGGAAGTTATATATGGGTGAAATGTGCTGTCGGATTATCACTGAAATGGAGTTAGATGAAGTTTCTTTGGTTGAAAATCCCTCAAACAAACATTGTAGAGTTCTGACAATTGAGCAGAACGGAAAAAAAATCGATATTATGACTCTCAGAGAAGAAAGCACTACAGGTAACGTGGGTTTTGCGTTAGTGGGCGGACAGTGCGAATAGAAACATATGAGCAATTAATAAACTTTGTTGCTGGCAGACAGTATACAGGTTCAAAAGTCTACCAAAGCTAGTCCGCAAACCGTTATCCAAAAGTGTATTACAACCGACATGTTCTAAATATTTTATGACAATGCCAATTCAACATAAATTCTTTCAGACAAATTTTGGAACTGGATATGAAACTCATAATGCCATTCTTGACACAACGCCTTACAAACCTGAGATTATGATTATTGGGACTTTCAATCCCAACACACCAAATTCAAACTATGCCGACTTTTTTTATGGAAGAAATTATTTTTGGACAGGTTTCAAAAATCTGTTTATTCATAATAGTGTTATAGTCAATGGGACAAGAATGCCTAAAAATGGAAAGCCTAAAAAAATATTCAATCCTGACTTGGAGGAAATAAAAGAAATATGTCAAACTCTGAAATTATCTTTTGCCGACCTCATTACAGAAGTTTTACATAACGAAACATCGGATTATCATATTCTTGACAACGACAATATTTGCTTTAAAAACAGAACATTTAATTTGATTCAAGATGATAAAAAAGGACAAATTGAAGGGTTAGTTCAATTACATAAACTGAATCAAGTAAGATGGAATACAAAAAACATTATTAAATATCTGTGTGAGAACCCAACAATTAAGACAGTTTATTTTACAAGACAAGCAAAAAATATTTGGCTTGAACAATGGAATGAAATAACTAAAGACAAATGTTTACAAGAAATTAAGTTTACAAATATATTTACTCCATCTGGACAGGGAAAACCAGTATTAAATTCAATGCCACGACTTTTAAAACATTGGGTTCACAACACAAATCCAGGCTTTGGTAAATTTGATAATAAGTGGCTTACAGCTAACAATGTAACACTTAACAATTTCTAGAATTGAGAGAAAAACACCTGTGCATAAGGGTTTTGAAAAATGGCGGGGTTAGTCAGCTTCGATTAGATATTTTTGCAAGGTTCAACATTCGTAACTCGATTAAACTCTTATATTAAAGAATAGCAACAACGTGACAGCAAATGAATGTGATAGACTTTGAACAAGAAGAGCCAAGTATAATTATTGAAAAATTGGGAGCGTTGATTGAAAAAGCTCGCCAAGGAAATATTATTACTGAACTTGAAAGACTGATTGATATACTTTCAAAATGCATAGGCAATTCAAAATTTAATTTACGAGAAAAAGGACTTCTACACTATTTCAGTGGAAATGCATGGTCATATATCCAAAAAATAAAATATTCTAATGAAGAATTCCCATTGGAAACAATTGAATTAGAAAATCAAATTACTCATTTAAGAATAGCACATAATTATATTTCTAAAACTGATGATACTTTCAATAAATGTCAAATACTGACTAATCTTGGAAATCTTTTCAGTCACATCGGACGTTTTTCAGAATCGCAAAATTTCTTCAATAAATGTCTAGAATTGGACAAAGATTTTGGTATGGCTATTGGAAACCGTGGATTCAGTTTATACTATTATGCCAGAGTAATATTTGATCCTGTTGATCAATTTATCTTTATGCAATATTCAAGAAGAGATCTATTAAAGGCTATTTCTTCTAATCAAGTGTACAAAGAAGCAAAATATGCATTTACTAATATGATAGTAAATATAGAATCAGCCTTCTCTCTTAGTGAATTAAACAATTTTATAACTTACGACAGCTTCGGCAAAGATTTAAAAGATGATGAAAAAAAATATAGAGAATGGTGTGCAGAAAGTAAATTATTCATAAATCCATTAAATGACATTTTTACAGAAAGTGTGGTAGCTAGAGATTCTTTGTTTATCCCTTTAATGATATTACCCCCTAAAGACAAACTCTTATATCACAGTATGTTTAATCAATTAAAACAAGAATTTACAACTGCAAGGTTTTTATACTACGAGAGTATACAAAATAATTTACCACATTTTGCAGATAAAGATGTAGTTCTAATGAATACTTTAGATTATTCCGTCTATTCTATTTCTTTAGAAAAAATAAAAATAGCATTTAGGGTCTGCTATTCGCTATTTGATAAAATAGCTTATTTTATAAACATGTATCTAGATCTTGGTTTTGACCTAAACAGAGTAACCTTTAGGACTATCTGGTATAACAATTTGGACAAAAGAAAAGGGGTAAATTCTCAATTGCTAACAACAAAAAATTGGGCGATGCGGGGATTGTTTTGGTTAAGTAAGGATTTTTACGAAGAAGAACTTGGAAGATCAATTGAACCAGAAGCAAAAGAAATTGCGACGATAAGAAATTTTATTGAACACAAATCTTTTAAAATTGTAGAGTCAGGAAATTACGATTGGACAGAAAAAACTGAAACATTTGAAATTGATAGAAGTTTATTTTATGATAAGACGTTTAAATTATTAGAACTTGGGAGGTCAGCTTTAATGTACCTATCATTTCTAGTTTATGATGAGGAAAGAAAGAAACAAAACGGGAATATCTATCAACTAGTTATGCCAATAGATTTTCCAAAAATTAAAGATGATGAAAAAATATAAATAAGAAAGTTCACAGCCTTCAAGACGATATATTCCCAACCATCTAACACTTCTCTACTTCTCCCCGCTCTCCCTTTACTTTAGCATCTGAAAATGAATTGAAAAACTAGAGTGCTTAGGTTAATTTTATCATGGTAAATTTTCCTAAGTGGAAAACAGGTAAACCTACCCGCTCTCCAAGCTAAACCTATACGTGGTTTAAGGCCCTGTTTCCCTCACTCTATCTAAATCAATTTAGCTATTTAGAACCAGTTAGAACTGATAATCTTATAAAGGCTTTTGTCGATTGGAGTGTACTTAGGTCTACTTTTCTTTTCACCATAAAGTTATATCATTATGTATCAAAATGAAAACCTTACGATTGACTTTTTTGTAGGCATTGATATGTCTAAAACTACTTTTGATGTTGGAGTTCTTGATACTTCAGGGAAGCGTATTATGCATAGGAAATTTAATAATAACACTTTAGGGTTTGAAGATTTTCTATCCTGGCTCTTTACTCATCTAAATTCTACAAACCTATTCTTTTGTATGGAATACACAGGTATTTACAGCAGGAAACTATGGATGTTTTTGCAGGATAATCAATGTAAAATTTGGATGGAATCCGGTTTTCAGATTAAACGAAAGTCCGGTATTTTTAAGACAAAGAATGATAAGATTGATGCTTATAGAATAGCTGAATATGCTCTCTATAACAGCCACAATCTTAAAATTACACCAGAATATGATGAAAACCTATTCCTATTACATGACTTATTAGCCAATCGAAACCGTATAATAGATTGTATAAACAAGCTGCAAGTAGCTCTTAAAGAGATGAAAATGCATGGAAATGAGAGAAGTTTTCAAGCGATTGAAGAAGCCAATAATAATGCTATAAATTCACTGAAAGAATCCTTGAAAGGGATTGATTATAAGATAGACACTTTGGTAAACTCCATAGGTTCATGGACAGAAAATGTAGCATTGGCTACCAGCATAAAAGGAATAGGTAAGATTACCTGTTTATGGATGCTAGTATATTCCAAGAACTTTTCAAGTGAGTACAATGCACGAAAATTTGCTTCATTAGCAGGCGTAGCTCCGTTTGAAACAAGTTCCGGAACAAGTATAAACGGAGGCTTTCATGTAAATTGTTATTCGCACAAGCAGCTTAAAGGATTGTTTCATATTGCTGCTATGACTGCAATCCGATTCAATCCCCAGATAAAAGCATATTTTGACAAAAAGAAAAAGGAAGGAAAAAAGGGGTTTGTGGCTTTGAATAATGTAAAAAACAAACTCATTCAACAGATTTATGCAGTAGTAAGAACCAAAACACCATATAATCCCGAATACGTACACAAAAAAGCTGCGTAAAAAGTTTAGTTATAATTTGGATTTAAGTTAGCTATCCACGTCTCATATCTTTATGAAAGCGAGATGGATTCTTTCTGATTACTAAAATAAAGAAGCTTATTTAGAATACAGATGAGGGTTACAGTGCTGGATTAAAAAAAAAGTTGTAAATAACTGTAATATTTAAATATATATTAAATGAGTGGTTAAAACCAATATGTAGTATTCTCTCAAATATCCTTTAACCTATCAATAGAATAAGATTCTATGCCAGATGACTTATTCTAATCTGGAATCAATAGCTTGTTTGAATCCGATTACGTAGTAATCTAATACGCTTTCTTACGTAATATCAACAGTTAGCTCATAACCATCGTCAGAAATCATGTCGCTAAAGAATTTTACTAAGGTCGGTGACGGAGTCCAGTTCTCTTCTAATATTTTGATTTTTTTAGCGGATTGATCAACATTTATGCAGTTAACAGAGGTTAAAAAATAGTAAATTCTAAAATTAGCAAAAGTAAAATGATGCTGCATAGCAATCGCTACGTCAATACTTATCATACTTTCCATTCTCAAGTCAAACATATCTTTCACAGAATTGATATTATTTATGAGTATTGAAAATTCGAAGTCGAAGTCATTAAGGGTGAGTGACTTTTCTTTTACTTCAGATTCGATCGACTTGAGATCTAGTAAAAGCAGATTTAGTGAACTAAGTAAGGAATCTGTAAATCTTATATTCTCTTGTACTTTCAGTGTTTTCCAAACATAATATGCTGCAACTACCGCAATAAATGGTCCTAAAACCAATCCAACAAACTCAGCTCTATCCTTCCATACTCCAATATCTTCAGAGAGGATGAATGGTCTTTTGGTTGTGCTTAAAAAGAACCAAAATATCATTCCCCCAAGAATGAGAAACATTATAAGCAACCCCTTTTCTTGCCAAGGAATTTTAATAATCAGTTGATAGAACTCAACTATTCTTTTGAATATGTACATCAGCCTAAAATGAAGAATTACTAAAACTAATAACAAAAAATACTAAATACACATTCACCGACTCTACCATAGATTTCATTAGTATTTAAATAACTGCTTCAAAATTTAATCACATCAAATGACTTCAAAAACTTCAATATTTCTTGTCTAGTAAAATCATACATATTTGTGGGTACTTTAAAGTTTGTAGAAAATTCCTCTGGCTTAGGTTCTAAATTCTGTAAATTGGCTAAAATAAAACCATGCATGTTCAAAAAAACAAATACCCTTTTTCTAGAAATATTTAATGTTTGTAAAAAGGTTAGCCAATTTTCCTCGTTCTTGTATCTTTTCCTAAATTTACCATACAAGATATTGTACTTGCTTAAAAAAGTTTGTAAAGAAAGAGACTTCATATATCTATTACTACTTTCCATAGTATCTCCTGAATTCCAGGCTATTTCCAATTCGTCTAGCTCAGTCATGACAGTTTTCAACTGAAATTCAAAATTTCCTAACAGACTTGCATCTTGTTGGCTTATATATGTAACCCAAGCTATGTAAACCGCAGCAATAGCAATTACAGGACTTACCAAAAAACTTATAAATTCAGCAAGATCTTTCCAATCATCCCTATCTGTAGAAAAGTGCAACAAGTTTTCGCTTGTTCGCCATATATATCCAAAAATGATTATGCAGATGACAAATATTCCGCCGTATACCGGCCACCATTTCTTTAAATGCTTCATTCTTCAAAAATATCAAAAAAATCAATAGACGAGACTAGAGATTTTCCGCAAACTAAACAAGTTGATTACTTTGTTCAAGTTAATTTCTAATATAATTTTTTATGAAACCACTTTTCACATTTCTACTAACCTGCTCTCTTCGTCTTCTTGACGAAAGGAGGGTGTATTGTGGTCTTCTGACCACTAGAATAAACAAGTTTATCGTAATATATGCGGGTGGTCATGATTATTTGCCTCAAGCCTTCCCCTCCTTAAATTCTCCTTTCTCAAGAGGCTATCTTTGAGTGTCGTTCAAGTCTTTTTTGCAAAAAAAGCAGGTTTATGTGAATATTAAGGAGTATATGTTGTTACTCTACCGCTTAATAAGTTTGGTGACAGGAATCAGGTACTACTTTTAATATTGATCGCTTTTGACTAACTTTAGGTAAAAGTTGTGTGGATTTAGTAACGGGAAAGACCTGATTCGTTTGAGTTAGGTCTTTTTTAGACAAATCTTGCATTCTGGGGAGTAAGGTAGTCATTGTTTACATGTACGTCCATCTGCCGGTTCACAAAGGGGCCAACCTCACATCCGACCCCAATGCCAGGACAACAAAGCATATTCCGAAGATAATAAATTCTATACTCACAGATAAAGAAGACTAATTGAAGGTTCTTAAACAGTAGGAAATGTATGTAGAATGTTAAGACAGCATAATTATTAACCCATATGCGTTTGTTCGTACCAGATAAGGTTATTTGAGTATTCCCATAAGGAATGCTCTTTTTACTAAATTTCAACTGCGGTAATTCTATTGCAGGGTAGTATGTAAATCTCCTCCCTTTAGCAATTCCTGACAAACAAGTTTTAAAGTTTATATACAATGGCATTTATGTTCATTTCAGCTCCTACGGAGGCAAATTGTACAATGTCTCCGTCAACCTATGGCATGGTTGGATAACTCACCCTTTAGAATTACAGAAAGTAGAGTGGGAATCGTTCCTACACATTTAAAAGGGCAAATTCATATATCTTCCTGCCATTCATTTATCTAATTCAATAGGTTTAATATATTTAAAATGAACTATTCTTTCTTTTTGTTCCTTGTAAATACTATAAGCCCATGCAAATAAATTCTCAATGAAATATCTTAACCTTTGTCAATAACA
>CAZBAV010000070.1:0-6642 GCA_964489955.1 uncultured Lacihabitans sp.
ATCTGGGTCTAACTTTTTCCATAGTAAATGCCACAATAGAAATGTAATATTTCCCCTCAAAACTATCCAGTACTAGGTTTTCTGGAACCCACTTGCGGAGGTCTTCAAAGCTTACCTCGAAATGTATAAATACGACATTGTTCCATTCTTGGTAGTATTGCCAAGTCTCTTTGGGTGCTGGCCAAGGTCTGTGGGCAATATCTTTGAGAATGGATTTCACCTCAATTTATGTAACTTACTAGGCTTACTCTCATTATGCAAACGGTCTATAGCTGTTATAGCATATTCATATTGGGAGTTGGAGTCAATGGTGTAATCTAGGTAAGCTTTCGGATTGCTGTTTGGCAGAATAGCTATGATGTTCCTAGGGTCGTCCAGAGTTCGTCTTTCTCCGCGTAAAAAGCGGTAAATTACAAAGCGGTGTACATTTTTCTCTAAAGATTCTGGTACTTCCCATCTTATTACTGCTTGGCTTGGAGCAGGCCTGCGGAGTTCTACAATCTCGGGTTTAGGTAGGGGAACCGCATTTTTCCAGGGCATGGTAGGCTGTAAAGCAGGGTATGCAAAGGTCTTTTTTAATGAATCAGACAACGCATGGTGCATGGGCATTAAGGATTTGGAACTGTAAAAAATACTTCCATCTACGCCCTTAAGTGAGTGGTTTAGCTCTACCTGGCGTACAATTTGCGATGCATTGGCCCATTCCTTATTCTTTTCCCCAATCCTGTAACTACCTAGACCCATATATAGGTGGCGTTGGCCGCTGTTTTGTATCCACCAGTTGGTTATAGGCTTGTAAGGAACTGTTTTATGCCCAAAAGAAAAGTAAATCTGTGGGGCAGTATAGTCTACCCATCCTTCTTTGGCCCAGAGACGGGAGTCTGCGTAAAGATCATCATACGAACTCAAGGCCCCTACTGTGTTAGAACCTTGAGAGTCTCGGTCTTTGCTCCTCCAAACTCCAAATGGGCTAATACCAAACTTAACCCATGGTTTGTCTTCTTTTATGGCATCTGAAATGGCTTTTACTACAAGGTTAATGTTGTCTCTCCGCCAGTCTTGGATATTCTTAAACCCTCTATTGTATTTACTAAACGTGGCTTGATCATTTATTTTTTGTCCTGCCACGGGATAGGGGTAAAAATAATCGTCGAAGTGGATGCCGTCTACATCATAATTTCTCACAATATTACGTACTACACTTACTATATATTCTCGTACTTCTGGTATGCCAAAATCATAAACTTTAGCACCGGAAAAGGTAAAGAACCACTCGGGTTTGGTGCGTGTAATGTGATCTGGTGCTACACTTCTGGTGGCACCGTGTGTGCCTCTATTGAGGTTTAGCCAGGCATGGAACTCCATATTACGGTCATGAGCCTGCTGTATCATGAAGTTCATGGGATCATAGTACGGCTCAGGTGCTTTTCCTTGTGTGCCAGTGAGCCATTCGGACCAGGGCTCAAAACTTTTGGCATAAAGAGCATCAGAGGCGGCTCTAACTTGCACCAAAACGGCATTTATGCCCAATCTTTGGTGGTTATCCATGATATTTATAAACTCCCTTTTTTGCTCGGCAGAGCTAAGTGTCTTTTTTGTAGGGTAGTCAATGTTTGCCACAGATGCTATCCATACACCTCTGAATTCCCTTTTGGGTGGCATTACCTGCTCAATACTACTCTTTTGGGAGGAGCATTGAAGTAAAAATAAAAGTATGGTTAAAAACATTATGCCTTTTTGGGCATATAGATGCTGCTTCAATATTATTTGCAATTAAAAAGGGAATAAGATAATTTATTGTACCAAGAACATCTGGTATATCAAAAGGTTTTATGGCCTCTTATAATGCTGGTGCAAATATCACTAATTAGGATTGATTTTTTCTTACCACTTAAGATAATACTGCAATTTTCGTGCAACTTGGTGTAAGTTTAGACACAAAAAAGTAGTAATTTTGCTCCCGAAAACGTAAAAGCATGCTACTGAGCGAACAAGAATTATTAAGGAGACAGAAAAGAGAAGAGCTGATGGCTATGGGTATAGACCCATATCCAGCCGAAAGTTTCACCACTAATACCAATATTAGGGATATACTCATGCATTGGAAGCACAATAAATTTGACTTCAAAGACGTGAGTGTGGCTGGTAGGTTAATGAGCTTCCGTATAATGGGTTCGGCTTCTTTTGCTGAAATACAAGATGAAACCGCCCGTATTCAGATTTATATTCGTAGGGATGATATCTGCCCGGACGAGGATAAAACCTTGTATAATACTGTTTTTAAGAAACTCTTGGATATTGGCGATATAGTGGGCATAAACGGCTACTGTTTCGAAACTCAAACTGGAGAGATTTCTATCCACGTACGTAGTTTTAAGATTCTTTCTAAGTCTCTTAAACCTCTTCCGATAGTTAAACGTGATGAAGAAGGTAACACTTTTGATGGTTTCACAGACCCGGAGCAAAGGTTTAGACAGCGTTATGTGGACTTGATAGTTAATCCGGAAAACCGTGAGATTTTTGTAAAAAGGGCAAAAATCATTAGTACTATGCGTAGTATTTTTGATGATAGAGGTTGGTTAGAAGTAGAAACTCCGGTTCTTCAGCCTATTCATGGCGGAGCAGCAGCAAGACCTTTTGCTACGCATCACAATACCTTGGACATGCCTTTGTTTCTGAGAATTGCCAATGAATTGTATCTGAAAAGATTAATAGTTGGTGGTTTTGATGGGGTATATGAGTTTGGAAAGATGTTCCGTAACGAAGGAATGGACCGTACACATAATCCCGAGTTTACGTCGTTGGAGTTCTATGTAGCTTACAAAGATTATATATGGATGATGGACTTTACAGAAGAGTTGCTAGAAAAAGTGGCTTTAGCTGTAAATGAAGATACGAAGTTTACATTTGGAGAAAATATCATTGATTTCCAAGGGCCTTTTGCTCGTCTTTCTATCGTAGAGGCCATTGAAAAGTATACAGGAGTAAATGTAGAACAGGCAAGTGAAGAAGAACTACGCACCAAGTGTGTGGAGTGGGGTATGGAAATAGATAGTACCATGGGTAAGGCTAAGTTGATTGATGAAATTTTTGGAGAAAAAGTGGAAGATCACCTAATTCAGCCAACTTTCATTGTTGATTATCCGGTAGAAATGTCTCCATTAACTAAAAAGCACCGTTCGAAGGAAGGTTTAGTAGAGCGTTTTGAGCTTTTTGTGAATGGTAAAGAAATAGCAAATGCATATTCGGAGCTAAATGACCCTCTTGACCAAAGAGAGCGTTTTGAAGAGCAATTGAAACTTGCGGAGCGTGGAGATGATGAGGCTATGGCTTTGGATGAGGATTTTATACGTGCCCTTGAATATGGTATGCCTCCAACAGCCGGTATCGGTATTGGTATAGACCGTTTAACTATGATGCTTACTAACAATGCAAGTATCCAGGAGGTTCTTTTCTTCCCTCAAATGAGACCAGAGAAAAAGGCTCCGGCTGTAAGTGAGGATGCCAAAGCAGTTTTAGATTTGCTAGCAGCATCTGGGAAAATACTTTTGGAAGACCTTAAAGCTCAAACGGGTTATAGTAACAAAAAGTGGGATACCGCGATTAAAGAATTGACAAGGAGCGGTATAGCCAAAGTAGAAAAGGCGGACGACGGCCTTTGGGTTGAATACATAGCTTAAGTTAAGTTGGATATTCTAAATGGGGCTTTCAGAAACGGGAGCTCCATTTTTTATGTAGCTCCCAATAATCATGGCCGTAATACTAGCCGTTAGTCCCCATAAAATGGAAGGGTAGGGGCTCGGGAAAAATTCGAAATATGACCACGTGCTTGTGCCAATTATCATAGACATGATTGCTCCTCTTAAATTAGCTTTTTTCCAATATAAGCCAGCTGTTAAGGGTGTAAATAGTGCTACAAGGCTTAGAGCCGATGATTCTGCTACCAGTTCATATATATTAGATTTATGCAAAGCCAAACCTGTACTTACTGCGGCTATGACTATTACTGAGCTACGCATGATTTGTAATAAGGTCTTATCACTTACTTTATTAGGATATAGAGGTTTTATCAGGTTCTCGCCTAAAACAGTAGCCGGAGCTAGCACTGCTCCACTGCATGTGCTAAGAATGGCAGAAAGTAAAGCACCAAAAGTAAGAATTTGCATACCGAGACCCATATGTTTTAAAACTAGCATGGGAATGGCCATTTGAGCATTGTGCTCTAGGATATCTGGATAGAGTTGTGAGCCACATAAACCAATAAGTAAGGGCATAGTGGCAATGCTTAAGTACATAATGGAAGCAAAATAAGCACTCTTTGCCGCCACTTTTTCCGAGCGGGCAGATAAGACCCTCTGGAAAACGTCTTGTTGGGGAATAGAGCCTAGGCCTATGGTTATCCAAGCGGCTAAATACATAGAATATGACTGTATGCTAAATTCTTTGGGAGTAAAACGCCAGAAACCATCTGGGGCTTTTGATACTACCGTACTAATACCTCCAGCTTGACCTAAGATACTGTAAGTGAGAACAGTCATGCCTAGGATAATGATGACGGTTTGTACCGTGTCGGTTATGGAAACCGACCACATTCCCCCTATATAAGTATAAAAAACTACTATTGAGGCACATATTAACACACCCCAAGCAAAGGGAATGCCTGCCAGAACTTGTAAGATAAAAGCCAGAGCCACCAGTTGAGCTGCTATCCAACTAAAGTAAGAAGGTATAAGAAAGAGGGCGGACACCCATTCTGCGTGTTTTCCGTATCGGATACGGAAGTAGTCACTAAAAGTGAGGATGTTGAGCCTATAGAGCGGACGTGCAAAGAATACTCCTACCAACAATAAGCACAATGCCGCTCCGAACGGATCTTCTATTACTCCCATAATGCCTTTTTCTATGAATTCTGAGGAGGCTCCCATTACGGTCTCCGACCCAAACCATGTAGCAAATAAACCACAGGTTACTACCAGAGTTGGGAGTTTACGGCCTGCTATTGCAAAATCATTGGCAGTTTTTACAAATCGGGATGCGTACCAGCCAATAGCCAGGGTGATAAGGAGGTAAAGACCCACAAAAGCGAGTAACATATTGGTTTTTTAGAGGCTCGAAAATAAGTTTTTTCTTAAGAAATGCAAAACAGTTGGGAATAGTTTAGGATGTGGATACTCCTTCTAATGGTGTAGTAGGAAAGCCTTTGTGCATTACTTTAGTATTAAAAGAGGTTTGTCTATAATCTTTTTAACAAGATAAACCGCTTGTTTTTCAGGTGGTGCTAATTTTGCGTGTATTTCTAGAAATGACATGGCTAATACTATCAATAATTCATATCTAAGCCAGCCACACTTTATACATTCTACAAAAGTACGTGTGCGGTTTGCGGTTTCTTCTTTCTATTTTTTGCAAGGACTGTGTTTTGCTTCCTGGGCAAGCCGAATTCCTGATATCAAGACTGCTCTACAGCTATCTGATGGAGCCATGGGCTCTGTTCTATTTGCACTTCCCGCAGGACAAATGTTTACCATGCCGATTTCCGGATATTTGGTAGGCAAATACGGCAGCAAAGCTATTATGCATTTTGCCTTACCCTTGTATTCTATAGCTATGATTTTGCTTTCTCTTTGTACTAATTCATGGCAATTGGCTGGAGCTTTATTCTTGTTTGGAGTCACGGGCAATATGTGTAATATTTCTGTAAATACCCAGGGAGTAAATGCCGAAAGGATGTATCATAAACCTATTATGGCGTCGTTTCACGGAGCCTGGAGTCTGGCCGGTTTTGTAGGTGCCATTATAGGACTATTTATGAGTGGTTTAGGTTTTTCGCCTACTCCACATTTTATGGTAGTATCGGTTTTGGCATTTGTTTCTACTTATACTAATATTAAGTATTTGGTTGGAGATAGTATCCCTAAGAACGTAAGAACAGAGAAAAAGAAATGGTTTGCTAAACCCGATCCTCTCATACTGCAACTGGGTATAATTGGTTTTTTTGCAATGTCCTGTGAGGGAGCTATGTTCGACTGGAGCGGTGTGTATTTCAAAGACATTGTTGGTGCCAAAGGTGCTTGGATAAGTTTAGGTTATGCCTGTTTCATGATTATGATGGCCACAGGTAGGTTTGTGGGTGATAAGCTGGTTGCAAAATTTGGCAAACGTAAAATAATGCAATTAAATGGAGGCATGATTGCTGCTGGGCTACTCCTTGCTATCTTGTTTCCTTATGTACCTACTGCAGCTTTAGGCTTTATGATGGTAGGTTTAGGAGTTTCTACCAATATTCCAAATGTCTACAGCTTGGTGGGACAGCAAACAAAGATGTCTCCTAGTGCTGCTTTAGCTGCTATTTCCAGCATTAGCTATTTAGGTTTTTTATTAGGACCTCCGGTTATTGGTTATATATCTGAGTTGTTTAACCTTAAGGTTTCATATGGGGTTATAGCCATTTTCGGTTTGATGATAAGTTTTATTGTTACCCGACTTAAGGTTATAAAGTAAGGTAGGTTTCTTTATGTAGGCACTGCAAAAATTTAATTATTTTGAAATCAAGCCAGCATTATAAGTACAAAAATCCCGACCAAATGAAGTGGTCGGGATTTTTGGCTAAAGATAAACTACTTGTCTTCTGGAAGAAGACAA
>CAZBAV010000070.1:6652-22276 GCA_964489955.1 uncultured Lacihabitans sp.
AAGAACCACTCTCAAGGTGTTTTCCCCGGTAAGATATTTTTGGGCAGTAGCTTTAGTAGAGGCTACAGTAATTTTATCCAAATTCTTGATAGCCGTAGGTATAGTCTTAATGTCTTCTCCTTTTTGGTACTTATCAGATAAGTTAGCTAACCAATAACGGTTGTTTTTTAGAGAAGTTTCGAAGTTAAGTTTTTCATTGTTAACAAACTTATCTATATCTACCTGAGTAGCTCCATTCTCCCTTACATGCTTAATTTCGGCTAAGCTAGACTCTATTAACTTCTCAACGTTTGCTGGTGCACAACCGAAACTCACTTGTAAACGGTACGTCCCTTTTGGTACTCTTGAGTAAGAAAAACGTACGCCTGGAGAGTAAACTCCACCTTCTTGCTCTCTTAGTTTTTCGGTTAGTTTTATTTGTAAAACTTCCCCTAAAGCTCTCATTTGTACTTCTTCGTCCACAGATGGCGTGTATTCACCTGTTAAAAATAGGTTAACTGTGGCTTTGTCTTCAGTACCTCTTTTTACGGTTCTGCTTACTTTACCTTTTGGATGATACATACCCAGATCTTTGTAAGTTTCTTTTTTGGCAGTAGACGGTAAACCTCCGAGGTAAGTTTCTATAAGCGGTTTGATTGTATTCACATCAAAGTTTCCAACAAACGTAAATTCGAAGTCTCCTGCATTTGCAAAACGCTCAGAAAATATCTGCATAGCTCTTTCCGGATTTATAGCAGCTATACGTGCAGAGGTCATTGGTTTGTTTCTCGGATGGTAATTGTACAGGACATTTGTTAAAGTATCACTATACACTTTTTCGGGAGTTGGCGACGCCTCTTGATTTGCAATGGCAGCTCTCTGGTTTGCTAAAGCTCCGGTTACGGCTTCTTTGTCAAGTTTATTGTTTGTAAACTTATTGTAAATCATCTGAAGTGCTGTTTCTAAGTCTTTTACAGTAGAAGATCCACTGATAGACTCTGAGTTACTCCCAACTCCGGCACCGGCAGATGCTACTTTACCTGACATATACTTAGATAACTGGGTGTTTTTTAAATCTCCGTTTCCACTTTGTGATGCTACAAAACTTGCAAAATTTGCATGGTCTGCATCTGCATCGTTATACAATGAGGTACCACCCCAGCTCACTCCGGTGAATAAGATTTCGTCATTTTTGAAATCAGTAGGCTTAAGATTTACTTTTACACCATTGCTAAGTACCCACTCTGTAACACCCACTTCAGGAATTGTTTTTTCAGATACTACTTTTCCGGCCGTAGGGATCTTTGATAATAAACTTTCAGCTACTTTTTCGTCTTCGTAAGCAGTGATTTTAGAACCTGTATTATCTAGTAGTTGCTTTAAACGCTCGGCTGTAGGAAGGTTATCTTTGTCTTTTTCTGGCCCAATAAGTGCTAGAACCCTATTTTCTTTAGTAATGGCACTTTTTACAAATGCATTTACTTCTTCAAGTTTAATTTTATCTAGGTTCTGGTCCACAAAAGCCTTGTCAAAAGATATGTCAGTCATTTGTAGATTGTCTAAGAAGCATTGTACAAGCTCATTCACATAGGATGCAGAACTGGTTTTATCTCTTTCTGCATACTGCTTTTCTACGCTGGTTTTGTAAGAACTTTTTGCTCTGTCCAGTTCTGTCTGTGTAAAGCCAAATTGAGCTGCTCTTTGGTTTTCATCTAAAACCGCTATAATGGCTTTTTCAACCTCATCTCCTTTGGCCACCGCTATGCTGTTTAGTGCATCAAGACCAGCTAAGAATCCAGAATAGCCACTTCCGCCATGTAAAAACGGAGGATCTGCTTTTTGACGTAACTCATTAAGTCTTTGGCCTATCATGATATTAAACAAGGTGCGTGTAATGGCATCTTTACGATCCTGACCTGTGATTTCCTTCTTTTCTGGTTGTAGGTAGTAAATCTGAGCAATGGTAAGTGGCTGCTCCTTATCTGTAATTACTATTGCATCTGTACCACCTGTAAGAGGAACTTTGTATTCTTCACGTTTTTTCTCATTTGTCGGGTTTTTAAATCCAGAGAAAAGCTTCTTAATCAGGCCTTCTATAACGGCAGGGTCAAAGTCTCCAACCGCCACTACAGCCTGGAGGTTTGGTCTATACCAATCGTTTTTGAATTTCTTAAACTCATCGTACGGGGCATTTTGGATTATGTCCATCTTACCAATAGGAAGTCTGTTGGCATAGCGTGAGTTTCTGAAAAGAACCGGATAAAGCTTTTCGTTTATTCTATCCTGAGCACCTTTTCTTAGACGAGCTTCTTCTAAAACCACTCCTCTTTCTTTATCTATCTCGTCATGGTCAAGAGTGGCATTTCCAGACCAGTCTGCCAAAACAGAAAGGTACTTTTCTAAATTCTGTAGGTTATCAGATGGTACAGGAAGCATATATACTGTTTCGTCGAAACCCGTATATGCATTTAAGTCTGCACCGAACTTGATACCGCTTTTTTCTAAGAAGTCTACTAACTCATTCTTAGGGAAATTTTTGGTGCCATTAAAGTTCATGTGTTCCATAAAGTGAGCTAGACCTTGCTGAGCGTCTGTTTCAAGGATGGAGCCGGCTTTCATTACTAAGCGGAGTTCTGCACGGTTTTTAGGTTCAACATTTTTGCGGATGTAGTACTTAAGTCCATTGGGTAAAGTGCCTACTTTTACGGCTGGATCCATAGGGAGTTTGTCTGTAAGCTTTATGTTTTGGGCAAACAGATTCTGACATAGAAATAATACAATTCCTAGTACGATAAAGTGTTTTTTCATTAAAAGATGATTTTGATTTTAAAGAAACCAACGGTAGGGATGGACCTTGTTGTTGGATTGTGGGTCTAATTTAATGTATTTATTTGTATAACTAATAAGTTAAGAGATATTTTAATGTGAATTTAAGGTCTGCATTTGGTTGGTGTTTCAAAGATTAAATTGTCCGTTTAATTCTCTTTTGTGTAGGTGTTTATATATATCTGGAGTAATTTTGTTTCAGTTATGAAAAATGCAATTCCCCTCCGAGATATTTTTAAGTACAGCTTTCTATTAATAGTAGCAGTATCTCTAGTGACTTTTCTTGGGGTTTTTATGAAAGAACCCAACATCATAGTGGTTTCCGTGAGGGTACTTAATACATTCTTCATGTTTTCTGTTTTCTGTATCATAAATATAGGTTTGGTGTATGCCTTCGAAAAACAGAAAGCGTGTATTACCGGAGAAAACAGAGGTAATAGTAAGAAGTTATTTGCGGTAGGTGCGTTTATTGGCTATCTCGTTTTTTTGTTTTCGCATTTTTTTAATATGTGGTTGGTAGAACAGGGATATATACCAGACTCCTTACTCCACGATGATTTCGCAAGACTGGGTAACTGGGTTTATGTGTTTTTGCTAATAGTGTCTGTTATGACCTACGGGATGGTCTTTATTCTACATAATTTTATAATTCTCCAACATTGGAAGAATAGTGTGGAACTGGAAAATTCCCGTTTAAAGTCTGTGAATGCTGATACCGTGAACCAACTTTTAAAACAGCAGATACAGCCTCACTTCTTGTTTAATGCACTTAATGTTTTAAAATCGCTAATACGGAAATATCCGGATACGGCAGAGACTTATTTGTTGAGCCTTTCAGATTTTCTGAGGGCGTCAGTGAGTCAAAGTAAACGTCATTTGGCTGGTGTGGATGAGGAAGTAAAGATTTGCAATGATTATATGGATATGCAAAAAATCCGTTTCGGAGAAGCTATTGTTTACAATGTAAATGTAGTAAATATAAATGGCGTATTGCCTGTTTTTTCCTTGCAGCCATTGATAGAAAATGCAATAAAACATAATGAACTTACTGTACAGTCTCCATTGGTGATTGATATATATGAAAACGGAGGTTGGATAGCGGTGAAGAACAGTTTAAAACTGAAGAAAAACATACCAGAGAGTTCAGGTAATGGTCTTTCTAACTTATCAGAAAGGTATAGATTACTCTCCGGAGATGCCGTGGTGATTTCGCAAAATGAACGGGAGTTTGAAGTAAAAGTGAAAATACTAGAATCACAAGAAAACTTTTTGACAGACTAAGATGGATATAATAATAATTGAGGATGAAAGACTTACAGCCGAAGATTTGGTTGATGTCATCCAAAGGGTAGAACCTTCGGCCAACATTGTTACGGTTATTTCTTCAGTAAAGGAGGGACTTGACTTTTTTTCAGAAGAGGTTAAGGCTGATTTGATTTTTTCGGATATACAACTTGGTGATGGACAGAGCTTTGAAATTTTTGGTGAGAGGCAAATTCCAATTCCTGTAATATTTTGTACGGCATACGATGAGTACGCCCTAGAAGCTTTTAAGACCAACGGTATAGATTATATTTTAAAACCGTTTTCGTCTCAGATAATAAAGCAAGCCATAGAAAAGTATAGTACCCTAAAGAAGCTTTTTATAGCAGGGATTGACGAAGAAGATGCCGGTTTGGAGGAGCAAAATTTACAAGATAAGCCCAAAGTTACTTCGGTTTTAGTACATTACCGTGGGCAAATTCTACCAATAGCTTTAGATAGCATTGCTGTATTTTTTATCCGTAACGAAATCACCTATCTTAAGACGTTCAAAAACCAGGCCTATGTAGTTAACCATACATTGGATTTTCTGGAGGAACGTGTGGGAACTGCCTTTTATAGAGCTAATAGACAAGTGCTTGTGCATAGAGACGCCATAATAGCGGTAGAAAACTATGAAGCTCGGAAACTTGCAGTGAAAGTTAATGTGGATTTTGAGACCGTAATTACCATTAGTAAGGAGAAACACACCCCGTTTAAAGCATGGTTAGAGGGGAAACAATAGGTTTGATTATATTTTATCTGTAAATAGTTAAAGTTACATTAGTTCATCTATTAAGTGCCTGCAATTCACATGATTATTTGTCCGTTTAAACCAAAAGTTCTTTCATCTAAAGCAAATTTCTAGCGAAATTTGCATCTGATTTTAAATTAAAAAAACTACAATTAAATGAAATCACATTATCTGGTCGGTAGTATGCTCCTGTTTTTACTAGGTGTTTTTCCGGCCAAAGCACAAAAAGTTATTACCTTAAAAGAAGCAGTCCAATATGCTCTGGCAAATAGCGAAACTATTAAGCAAGCCCAGCTAGATATAGAAAACGGACTCAACACCGTAGCCGAAACCAGAGCAGGAGCCAAGCCTCAAATTAGTGCGTCTACCAATATTGTTTACAACCCACTGGTAATGCAATTTATCCTTCCAGCAGCTGCTATGGGTGGCCCTGAGGGAGAGTTCATAGCAATTAAGGCGGGTCAGCCATGGAATGGTATGGCTAATGTGCAGGTAAGCCAGCAGCTTTATAATCAGCAACTTTTCACTGGTCTTAAAGCAGCTCAAGCTAGTAGTGAGTTTTATGCACTAATGAAGGAAGTAAGTGAAGAGAATGTTATGCAGCAGGTAGCAGCAAATTACTATCAGGTACTTGTAAATAAGCAGAAAGTAGCGTTGTTAGATGAGAACCTTGATAGACTGAATAAACTACAAAGCGTTTTGCAGGGGTTACTGGATAACGGACTAGGTAGAAAGATAGATGTAGACCGCGTAAAAGTAAATAAAGTGAATCTGGAGACCCAGAAGTCGCAGTTAGCCAATGCCATAGAACTACAAAAGAACGTCTTGAAGCATTCAATGGGAATGCCTGTAGATGAAGCTATAGAACTGGCGAGTGAAGATCTAAATAGTCTAGAGCTTTCTGCATCCATGTATGCGGTAGATCCAAGGCTGGATGTTGAGTCTATAATTGGTGTGAGAGTTCTTAGAAAACAAGACCAGCTATTAGGATTAAATAGAGATGCAAAAAGAGCCGAGTTCTTTCCTACTGCTTCATTATCAGGATCGTATACACAAAACACACAAAGTGATAAATTTAATTTATATACAGGTAAAGCTCTTAATTACAAGATGGCAAACTTTACCTTGGGTATAAATATTCCTATCTGGGATGGTGGAGCCAGAAAGGCTAGGATGGATAAAGCTAAAGTGGATATCTTGAAAAACCAACAAGATATAAGCTCAACAACCAAGTCTTTAAGGATGGCTTATAGTAATGCCCAGTTACAAATGCGTAACAGTATGGAAACTATTCAAAACCAAAAAGCTAACTTGGCATTGGCGGAGGAAGTTTACAATGATACCAACAATAATTTTAAACTTGGCTTAGTAAATTTGACAGACCTGCTTAATGCGGAATCTGAGCTTACTAGTACGCAAAATGCTTATAACGATGCTTTGCTACAATTTAAAGTATCCGAAATAGATTTGATAAAAGCTAAAGGCGAAATTAAAAGCATAATTACAAGATAATCACTTAACAAATAAGGTGTTTAAACGCCAAAAAATAATACAAAATGAAACGTACAATTATAACCATATTAGTTTTAGTAGCAGCTGGAGTAGCTATTGCTCTTACATTGGGTAAAAATAAAAAAGAAAATCAAGCTAAAGTAGACGTTGTAAATAAAGCTGATGGTGCAGTCTTGGTAAAAACAGCTGTTGCCGAGAAGAAGTCTATTGATTTGGATTTTGTGGCAAACGGTACTTTTATGCCTAACCAGGACCTAGAGTTTGCTTCTGAGGTTTCAGGAAGAATTACTTCATTAAGAATTAAAGACGGTGACAGAGTAGCAAAAGGACAGGTATTAGCAACTGTAGAAGATAAGTATCTGGCATTGGATCTTCAGAATGCTACAGACCAATATCAAAAACTACTTAACGATAAAACCCGTTTAGAGAATGCTCTTAAAACAGGTGGTGTTACTCAGGCACAAGTAGATGAGATAGCTTTGGCCGTAAAAAATGCTAAAAACGGGATAGACCAAATTAACAGAAGAATTAGCGATGTAACTATTAAAGCTCCTATTTCCGGTGTGGTTAATAAGAAATACATAGAGTTAGGTTCGTATGTTTCTCCGGGTACAAAAATTTGTGATATAGTAGATGTATCTAGCCTTAAGTTAAATGTAAACGTAAACGAAAAGCAGGTAGTACAACTTAAAAAAGGAAACAAAGTAGATATAAAGATACCTGTTTTTCCTGATAAAACTTTCTCTGGTTATGTATCTGTTATTTCTGTAAAAGCAGATAACTCGCTTAACTTCCCAATAGAGATTAAACTAAATGCGGTTGGTAGTGCAGAAGTTAAATCGGGTATGTATGCTACTGCACAGTTTAATTTTGAGAACTCAGTACCAATACTTTCTGTACCTAGAACGGCATTTGTAGGTAGCGTGAGAAACGGACAAGTTTATGTAGTGAACGGGAAAAAAGTAACGCTTACCAAAGTAACTCCGGGTAGTGTTTTTGGAGATTATGTAGAGATTTTAGATGGACTTACAGAAGGTCAGACCGTAGTTATTGCGGGGCAAATTAACCTGCAGGACGGAGCTGACATCGTAATCCAAAAATAAGGAGTCTCAGAAATTAATAAAATAATAAATGAAATTAGCTGATATATCCATCAGGAGACCCTCTATTGTAATTGTGGTCTTCACGGCTCTTACCTTATTTGGTATAGTGAGCTACTTTAGTCTAAACTACGAGCTACTCCCTAAGTTTACACCAGGTGTGGTAACTATATCTACCGTATATCCGGGGGCATCGCCAAGTGAGGTAGAAAACACGGTCACTAAAAAAATAGAAGATGCGGTGGCTTCTCTGGAAAACATAAAAAAGCTGGATGCCACATCATATGAAAGTTTGTCGCTGGTAATTATAGAACTTAGAGCAGGGGCAGATGTGGACTTGGCATTAAATGATGCACAGCGAAAGGTAAATGCCATGCTGTCTGATTTGCCGGATGATGCAGACGCTCCTTCGCTAAATAAGTTTTCGTTTGATGATTTACCTATTCTTACACTTTCTGCCACTGCTAATCTAGACGATGCAGCATTCTATGACCTTATAGATAAGCAAGTACAGCCTATACTTTCACGTATTCAGGGTGTGGCACAGGTAAACCTTATTGGTGGACAAGAAAGAGAGGTTCAGGTAAACATGGATGCTACCAAGTTAGAGGGATACAACCTTTCTATCCTACAGGTTCAGCAGATGATTTTATCGTCAAACCTTGACTTCCCTACGGGTAGTATTAAGTCTGATAATCAGGATATTTTGATACGTTTGGCTGGTAAGTATAAGAACGTAGAAGAGCTAAGAAATCTTGTGATTTCTCAAACTGAAGACGGAACTCAGGTAAGATTGAGAGACATAGCTGATGTACAAGATACACAGAAAGACGTAGAGAAAATAGCTCGTGTAGATCGTAAAAGTGCTATTTCACTCCAGGTATTGAAGCAGTCTGATGCAAACGCAGTAGAAGTGAGCGAATTGACTCGTGCGGCTTTGACCAAAATAGAAAACCAGTATGAGAGAGAAGGACTGAAGATAGGTGTAGCGAACGATACTTCGGAGTATACACTTAAATCTGCCAATGCAGTTGTGTTTGACCTTGTACTTGCTATTGCTCTTGTGGCTGTAATCATGTTGTTCTTCTTACATAGTTTAAGAAACGCCTTGATAGTAATGGTAGCTATTCCGGTTTCGTTAATTGCTACTTTCATAGGTATGAGCTTAATGGGCTTCTCACTAAACATGATGTCGCTTCTTGCCTTATCGCTTGTAGTAGGTATACTTGTGGATGATGCCATTGTGGTAATTGAAAACATTTATCGCCACATGGAAATGGGCAAAAACCGTGTTAGAGCTGCTTATGACGGAGCTAAGGAAATTGGATTTACGGTAATCTCAATTACACTTGTAATTGTGGTGGTGTTCTTGCCTATTGCTCTATCTACAGGTATGGTTTCAGATATCTTAAGAGAATTCTGTTTGGTAGTTGTAATTTCGGTATTGCTTTCGTTGGTTACTTCATTTACAGTAGTGCCTCTTCTTACCTCACGTTTCGGTAAACTAGAGCATATTCAGGGTACTAACTTCTTTAACCGTTTTATACTTTGGTTTGAAGCACAACTTAGCAAATTTACAAACTGGATTTCGGGTATTCTTAAATGGTCTCTAAACCATAAATTCGTAACTCTGCTTATAGTAGGTGTGATGTTTATTTCGTCATTCTTCTTAGTAGGTGCTGGTTATATTAATGGAGAGTTTTTCCCGGCGGCAGATAGAGGTGAATTCTTTGTTCAGATAGAGCTTCCAAAAGATGCACCTATTGAGCAGACTAACCAACTTACTCAAAAGGCCGAAGATTATTTAGTGAGTAAGCCTGAAATTACATCTCTGATAACTTCTGTGGGGCAGTCGAGTGATGGCGGTATAGCTACACTTGCACCGGCTTACAAAGCCGAGGTTTTGGTGAAACTTGTAGATAAAGAAAAACGTGAGGATGCTACCGAAGTATATGCAGCAAAAGTCAAGCAAGATTTACAGAAGATATTGGTTGGAGCCAAGATAAAAACACTTCCTGTGAGTTTTATTGGTACGGCTGACCAGGCTCCTATTGAACTTGTAGTGGTAGGTTCAGACAGAGATAGTGTAACTGTTTATGCAGAACAAGCTCTAGCAGCATTAAAGACTATACCTGGAGCAGTTGAAGCGAAGCTTTCTGCTGAAGCGGGTAATCCCGAGATCTCGGTAGAAGTAGATAGAGATAAAATGTCTGCATTGGGCTTAGATTTGGCTACCGTGGGAGGAACTATGCAAACGGCATTTAATGGTAACACAAACGGCAAATTCCGTCAGGGACAATATGAATACGATATCAATATTCGTTTTGATGATTATGATCGTAAAAATGTAGATAACGTTGCTAATACTACTTTTGCCAATAATAAAGGACAATTGATTAGGTTATCGCAATTTGCAAATATTACAGAAACTTCGGGTCCTAGCCAGTTAGAGAGAAGAGATAAAAGTACGGCTATCAAGGTTCAGTCTCAAGCAGTAGGTAATCCTGCGTCTGTAATTGTAGCTGAATGGCAGCCTAAGCTGGACTCACTTAAATTGCCTACCGGAGTTAGTTATCTGTGGAGTGGTGAAATGGAAATGCAGTCAGAAGGGTTTGGTACATTAGGGATAGCCATTCTTTTGTCTATCATCTTGGTTTACTTTATCATGGTGGCTTTGTACAATAGCTTTGTGCACCCGTTTGTGGTATTGTTCTCTATTCCGTTAGCTGTTATTGGTGCTTTACTAGCTCTAGCCTTGACTAACAATACATTGAATATCTTCACCATATTAGGTATGATTATGTTGATTGGTCTAGTAGCCAAAAACGCCATTATCCTTGTAGACTTTACTAACCAGCTGAAAGCGGAAGGTAAGTCTACCCGTGAAGCTTTGATTCTGGCTAACCACGCCCGTCTTCGTCCTATTTTGATGACAACCATAGCCATGGTGTTTGGTATGTTGCCTATTGCTTTGGCTACAGGTAGTGGTTCTGAATCTAAAAACGGGCTGGCATGGGTAATCATTGGAGGTTTGATAAGTTCGCTTTTCTTAACCTTGATTGTGGTGCCGGTTATCTATCAAATGTTTGATAGCTTACTAAATCGTTTAGGACTTAATAAGCCAGAGCTTCCGGTAGATGAGTTACTTACTGAGGCTTATGAACACAAGGATGTAAAAGAGTATTAATAAGAGTGGTTATATAGGTTAAAAATGCCGTCCAGCTTTGGACGGCATTTTTTTTGTGGTGTATTTGAGGAGATTTATTGCTAAACTGTTTTCCAATAGCCCGTTTTTTTACTGCCAATACGTTCAACGATTCCCTGTTCTTTTAGGTCTTTAATCTTACGTTTTGAGGTACTTAAATTTATGTTTAATTGTTCGCTAATTTGGGCTGTTTTTATTTTGTTTGATGATCGACAATACAGTGTCATTTACAGGATTTACAGTGTCAATCTTATAGTTTCATTTATAACCTCAGTTCGATTATTAATGTATTGATTTAGGTAATACAGTCACCTAAGAAACATAGAGAAAATATTTCTTTGAGTAAGTATAGACAGCTGAAGCTATCACATACACTGAAGCGAGGCTTCTACTATATACATGCTTTATTATTGCTGATTTACAGATATTTAAGGCTGTAGTTTGCTTCAGAGAGTAAAAGTGTATCTAGGTAAATGCCTAATATTTAACCACATAGAGACAATGGATTAAGGTGACATAAGACATGCAAGCATGCTTCACATAGCTATTGTGTTAAAAATCAATCGTCCTCTTTTCTAATTTTCATCTATGGGGTTAAAAAAATAATCGCTTAAGTAAACCATAGCTATATTTAAATCTATGTGGTTTTAATCGAACTCAAGTTTATAGTTTCGCTGAAATGCCAAGAAAGAATATCTAATGATTTATCTTAGTTTTCTCAGGACTGGGGAGAGGAATTACTTTGTTCGAACTTTTGAAAAAGCTTAATGTTATTAGAGAAAAGCTTTATTCCGGGATGAAATGGGATAGATTATGAAGATAAAAAAATAGCGGGATAATCCGCTATTTTTTTGTTTCCCCTTATTTTATATTGACGTCAAATTGTAACCTTGCTTGGATTCTGTCCATTCTCTGTATAGACTTGAGTTGTTTATACATAACCCCATATTCTCCTAACTCTTCCACAATTTTAGATTCTGTACCTTTTTTAGATAGTTTATCCATGAACTTCTCCAGTTCAGATTTTTGGAAAGGGTAATATTTTACTTGGTATTCTCCTTCTTTTAGTTTGACCTTCTTAGCGGCTATAGCCACTGCATCTTCAAGATTTCCTAAAACGTCAACTAGACCATGCTCTTTGGCTTGTGAACCTGTCCAAACACGTCCGCTCGCTACTGATTTTAGTTTTTCTATATCCATTTTACGGCCCTGAGCGGCTTTACTTGTAAATACTTCGTAGCCCTCGTTTACCATGTTTTGTATCACTTGTTTTTCTGCATCGCTCATTGGGCGAGTTATAGAAGGGGAGTTAGCGAAGGTATGCGTATTTACGTGGTCAAATGTAATCCCCAGTTTATCATTCATAAGCTTTTGGGTATTCATTAGTAAACCAAAAATACCTATAGAACCTGTTATTGTAGATGGATGTGCCACTATGGTATCGCAGCCCATTGCCATGTAGTAACCACCAGAAGCGGCTAGGTTACCCATAGAAGCTATAACAGGTTTCTCTTTCTTGGTAAGCTCTATTTCTCTCCACATAATGTCCGAAGCCAACGCACTTCCTCCGGGAGAATTAATACGCAATACAATGGCCTTAATTTTTTTATCTTTTCGTGCCTTTCTAATCTCTTTAACGAAAGTTTCGGAACCTATTACACCCGACTCACTGGTGCCGACATTGATTTCACCTTCAAAAACCAGTACTGCAATGCGGTTGCTCTTATCGCCTTCTTTTACGTGCTTCTTTGCTTTCCCGTAAGAAGATAAACTCACATAGTTAATCTTGCCCTCCTTTTTAAGGCCCAGTTTCTGTCTTAAAGCTGCCTCGTACTCATCTTCATAAGCAATGTCCGTTATAAGCTTGTTTTCCAGGGCTTCTTTAGCATTAAACATAGAAGACTTATTAAGGATGGCATCTATGTTTTCTTTGGTAGTATTTTTCTGTTTTGCGTAGTCACCATAAACGGTATTGGCAATAGAAGATAAGTAGGATTGTACCTGGAGTTTATTTTCCTGGCTCATGTCTTTACGGATAAAAGGTTCCACTGCACTTTTAAAATCACCTACACGGAAAACCAATGGTTCAAGGCCTAGTTTGTCTAATGTTCCTTTAACAAAAGTTACCTCACTACTTAAACCATTAAATTCTACGGAAGTAAGCGGATTTGCGAAAACTTTATCTGCATATCCAGCTAACAAGGTGGCTTGTTCTGTCATATAATCACTGTAGGTATATACAAACTTACCAGACGCCTTGAAGTCTTTTAGTGCTTTTATTACCTCCTGATAGGAACCATAGCCCAAGCCCGGGCTATTTAATGTTATAGATATTCCCTTAATATTTGGGTCTAGTTTGGCATTGGCAAGAGCAGATTTGAGGTCATTTAGTCCCACTTTTGACACACCTGGCTCAAAAATCTCTGCGAATGGATCCTCTGGAGGCGTAAGCTCCTGAAATTGGGAATCGAAATTTAATTTAAGTATCGATTTTTCTTTTACTTCTACGGTAGATTCAGAGCTAGATAGCATGCTGCCTATGCCGATCATAATAAAAAACGATACGACAAAAAACAAAAAAAGCCCGACTAGAGTGGCCAAAACATATTTTAGGAACTGTAACATTGTTATTATAAAATAGTATGATACAAATTTAGGTAAATAAGATTCTGCAGGGCACAAATCTACACAAATTACATTCTTTTACATTTAAGCGGTTTATTTCCCGTTCCAGAATTAAAAATCTCGGGATAGGTAGAAAAATAACTTCTTTTCACCCATACGGTTGAGAGAGTAGTTTATCCGAAAATTCACATTGTAAAAGCTAGTGAAGTCTATCCCTGCACCGCCACCCAGAAGTAAACTATTGCCTAATGCAGAGTTGCTGCGTTCGGGATTGTAGTTTCTTACATAACCGGCATCCAGAAAGATGTTGGGAAATACAGTGAGTGGCACGTGCGAAAACTGCTTCACTTTTATCCATCTGTCAAACTTAAACACATGGTCAAACATCATATATTTCAGGCTGTTTTTGCCTAATAAAAAATATTGACCATCTACTACATAAAGTTCATAGCCTCTGGCAATATTGCCACCAAAACCCAGTCCATTTACAAAGTAGTAACTTTGTTCTTTGGGAAAAGAAACCTTGCCGCGGATTCCGCTTTCTAAAAACCAGTTCTTACTTAATGGTAGGAAGTAATTGTATTGAGCAAAGAAATTGGTTTGATTTTTTCCTCCCAGAGAGAAATATTGGCTTACACTTACAGAGAAAAAATCTCCCTTTAAGGGGTATTGGCGGACATCACGGTAATCTCTCCTGTATTCATAAATTAGACTAATAAGCCTTTGGTTGGTTTTTCCGCCTCCGAAATACTCGGGATTAATGCTGGCTACCGTGTCGCTGATTGCTGAATGAGAATATCCCACATTAAATAAATGGAAGTGGTTATATGCTGGACGGAAAGTAACCGTACTTGCCACAGTATACATTTTCCTGTTTATGTCGCTAGACTGTAGAAAGTCTAGTTTGTCATCCCATGTACGGTAAGACATGTTACGGCGGATACCGTAACTAGCTCCAACAGAAATACCGATTCTTTTTCTCTGGTCAATGTAAGGCTTAGAATAAGACAGCTGGTAAGTGGGAAAAAAGCCGAAAAAAGCAATCAAAGAAAGGCGGTCTCCATTGCCTGTGAGGTTGGCATGCCTCATATTTAATCCGTAAGTAAGCCGTCCAAGATCCCTGTTTCGTTCATACCACCACTCATTAAAATTGCGGTCAGCAAGAGACAGGTGAGGTAAGGGTATCCAATACCAACGCTCTTTTAGGGAGACCGTAACATCCAGTTGGTTGAGAGAATCGAGAGAAGTATTAACCTCAACTTCATTGAAAAGATAAGTATTGATGAGGTTTGAGCGGGTGAGTTGTCTTTTTTGCTCAATTTCGTTGCTGTGCAATACATCTCCTACCTTAAACCGCAGTTCTCTGTCTATGATTTGTTGTTTCGTTATTTTTTGGCCACTTACAGTTACATTACGTACCCAAATGCTGTCTTGAGCCAAGACCTCTGGTAAATTGCCAAGAAGTACTACAAAGATGAAGATGTATTTTGCCAATTTCCGCTATCCTTAGGGGAGTAATTTTCGGGCAAAGATATTTTACTTGGAGCATTTTGCAAGTAATTAATTAAACTTAGTCTATTACAAATAGTACTATACCGTAGAAAATGTAGGTTTTTTCTTGGTTCTAAAGATAAAAGGCGATGATTTTCTTACTTTTGTTGCTCTTAGACAATTGCTAATGAATTTTGAATTATCGCAGGTACCCGAAAGAACCCTTAAGCCAAGAGATAACGGCCTCACAATGGTCATGGATAAAGGACTAAGTTTGGTAGAAACTGAAAACTTCCTCTCTAAAGCCTCCAAATTTGTAGATATTGTAAAAATGGGCTGGGCTACTTCATATGTTACTGAAAACCTAAAGGAAAAAATCGCTTTGTATCATTCTTGCCAAATACCTGTGTATTTAGGAGGTACTTTGTTTGAGGCTTTTGTGGTGCGTAACCAGTTTGAAGACTATTTAAGGTTGCTAGATGAGTATAATCTTGATTTGGCAGAAGTTTCTGACGGTTCCATTACCTTACCTCATGATGAAAAATGTAACTATATCTCAAGGTTAGCTGCGAGAGGAAGAGTACTCTCAGAGGTGGGTTCCAAAGATGCGGAAAAGATTTTTGCTCCTAGAAAATGGATAGACCTTATGCAGAGTGAGTTGCAAGCTGGTTCGTGGAAAGTAATTGGTGAAGCACGAGAGAGTGGAAATATTGGACTTTACAGAAGCACAGGAGAAGTAAGGCAAGGTTTGGTAGATGAGATAATTAATGCCATTTCGGCTGAGAACATTATTTGGGAAGCTCCGCAAAGACCCCAGCAGGTGTATTTTG
>CAZBAV010000071.1:0-11395 GCA_964489955.1 uncultured Lacihabitans sp.
CTTTTTCATCCCATTTGGCTCCTGATTTTTCTGTATCGAAGAAAAATTTATTATAGGCTTTATTGTCTGCAACAAAATGCGGCCATCCAAAGTTGCCTGGTTTCTTGGCCTGGCCCACTTCGTCATGTCCTGCTGGCCCACGCTCGTCAGAAGGAGATTTGGCATCCGGCCCTACATCTCCCCAATACACAAAACCTGTTTTTTGATCAACCGAAATACGGAAAGGGTTACGGTGCCCCATTGAGAAAATCTCCGGACGGGTTTTGGGTGTTCCTTTGGGAAAGAGGTTACCATCCGGGATAGTGTAACTTCCATCCGCTTGCGGTTTTATTCTTAAAATTTTACCTCTTAAATCATTGGTATTTGCAGAAGATCCCTGTGCGTCCCATGGAGCCCTATCCGGCCTCTCGTCACTCGGACTAAAACCATTTGAAGCAAACGGGTTAGTATTGTCTCCTGTAGAAAGATACAAGTTTCCTGCTTTATCCCACGCTATAGAGCCTCCGGTGTGGCAGCACTCCTCTCTCTGGACGGGAACTTCCAATATCTCTTTTTTGGAATCCAGTATTAATTTATCTCCCTTAAGCTCATATCTTACCAATACGTTTGAAGATTTGGCAGTGTCTGAATAGAACAGGTAAATCCAATTGTTCTTCGCAAAGTCGGGATCTTTGTTTAATCCCAATAAGCCATCCTCTGCTTCCTTTTTTTCGCCTGCTTTATTCGTGTATTTTGTACTTACTGGAATCTTAGCAATCTCCTTCAACTCATTTGTTTTCCCATTAAAAAGCATCAATTCTCCCTTTCTTTGGATAAACAAGACTCTATCATTATCCAGAACAGTAAGTTCCATGGGTTCCTCAAGCTTTTCGGCCAAAACTACTTTAGTGAATCGGTTCTCTTCTGGTCTGGCTTTGGTAAAATCCACGGGCTTGGGTCTTTCTCCTCCTGCCGCATACACAAGTCCTCCCCACAAATGATTTAAGAAAAGCGGATCTGCGAATGCTTCTTTGGTATGTCCCAAAGCAGTATAAAATGCTCTTCCTCCATCGTATTCGTGATACCAGCTCATAGGGTGATAATCCGGATTTTTACCTCCGATATATGATTTCTCATCAATGGAGATTAATGGCTTAATGGCTTTATTAATATCTTTAAAATTGTAAAATTCATCCAGATGTTCAAAATTATCAGGCATGTCCTTTGTGGCCAGATGTCCTTTTTCTACTACAGTAAATTTGCCTTTTTGTACATTGCTTGGTGTATTTGGATGGTCTAAAAAGTAAGCTCCGGCCAATTCTCCATACCAGGGCCAGTCGTATTCGGTATCTGTGGCTGAATGTATACCCACATACCCACCACCTGCCTGGATAAATCTTTCGAATGCATCTTGTTGAGCATCGTTCAGAATATCTCCTGTGGTGTTGAGAAATACCACAGCATGATACTGGGCCAGATTTTTCTCATTGAAGACTTCTGAATCCTCTGTATACTCGGCATCAAAACCTCTCTCCCCGGACATTTTCTTAAAAGCTTCTATCCCTGCTTCAATGGAGTCGTGCCTAAAAGCTGCAGTTTTACTAAAAACTAATACTTTCATCTTTTGGCCGCTGTTACATGCCTGTTGTACTATTGTTACAAGTAGCAATAAGACATAGAGCAGCACAATTCTTTTTTTCATAAAAGGTTGGTTTTAAAATGTATTTATTATCTATTAAGGTTTAACAGTAAATAGCCTATGCTTTTTCCTGCGGTTAAGTTATTTTCAATTATTACTTTTTAGATTTTTGTGGTTTCAGGGCTATGTATTTATTTTTAATAGTATTAGACCTAAAGTGTTCAATGGAAATCACTTCTATACAACAAAGTGACCTCTTTCAAAAGAGTTCTGTAACACTTATGTGAATGTTAGATATAAATAATACTAAAAAATGTAGTTTTATTACTACTCTATATGACAAATGTATTGAAATTTGTCGTTGGTACAACCGATTGCACGCTAATAAATATTTAATCCGAATTATGCATCAGGCTATCTAATGCATAATCCCAATTTAAATTAAGTGTTTAATTAGGATATCCAATGGGTCGGATACCTTTAAAACGGACGGAATTTATTCGTAATGTTCGTTTATCTTGTTGGTTACAAGTCCATTTACCTTAACTTTTCGTCCGTATATGGTAGTGTAGCTTAATTTAAAGTCTTTTGGCGTTAAGCCGTTAGGAACATCCAATACCTTGTGGTAGACTTCATGACCATTAAGTTCTATCTGAAATGACTTACCGCCTGCCTGAAGGTCCAAACGTTGTTTTTCATTGTTTTCCAGTGTGGGATTGAGGAAAAATACATATAGCTTTCCTTTGTAATAAATTCCGGAAGAAATTACTTCGGAGTTTTTTTCTCCCCAGTAGGGGTAATAAAAGTGAACGTAGGTCCAATCTGTACTTTTGCTTCCTTCCAGCGGTTTCATCACGGTTTGTACAGCGGCAAGTTTGGCTTGATAGCGACCCCAATAATCGTCATTTCCATATAAAGGTTCTCCTTTGTTTGGCAGTTGCTCTTTCCAGTATCCATCATCCCAACTGCTAATTGCCTGTCCACCGGAAAGTAAAAGCATAAAAGTATCGTAGAAGATTTGGCTCTCTCCTACTTCTCTTGGTTGCACAGAGTTTCCTCCGAAAGTCCACGGTTCTGTTTTAGGACGATGTTCTCCATATAATTTATAGCGTGTATTAGCATTTGTAATATTCCATTCGTCCTTTTCCAGTTTTGCAAGCATCAGAAGGTCTGTCATGATGCCATTTGCCCTCCTGTAAATGCCCTCTACCCATAATTTTGTTTCGGGCTGCCAATATTTCGGGTTGGGCTGAGAGATGCCATTAGGGTTCCATTTAAAGCCTAAACGGGCAAATTCAGACTTTATACTGGCTGTGCCATCCTTGTGTATCACTACAAAATCCTTTCCGAACCGTTCTTCGTTTGTTTCTTTATTATGCAGGGCATATTTTATGTAGTCGTGTGGTTGTGCCAATATTGGAGTTACTGAGTGAAAAATTTGTAGGCTAAACCCTTCATTCTTAAATTTTCTTTTTCCGTTTTCAAGTATAAATTTACCGTCCTTTTTTTTGTAGATCTCTGCATTGCTTAAAAACGGCACTTTGGAATAAGCTCCGCTGGCATCAACATACCACGTACTGCTTTTCCAGCCCTCGCTATTCATGAGTATGTTGTTTGGATTAAACAAGCCTTCTATATCCTGTGTGGTATAATCTTCCGGTTTAACATGGATATATTTAAGCCAAAACCTTTGAACGGGCTGTGCGTACCAGAATATACGGTAATTGGGTCCTGCTGCTTCCATCATTCCCTGGTTGAGATATCCGTAAAGTGCGTAGTTTTGCCCTCCTTCCCATTTATGGTTTGTCATAGACTCTTCGTCTAGCATTATTACGGCCTCGTTTTGGGGAATATCATAATTCGGGTTATCTATACTATTAGAAGAGCTGGAGGAGTAGTAAATGTACTTACCCAACTCTATAGCACCTGCTATGGTTAATCTGTTATAAGGAATATTTGCATCTGAATTGTCTCCATTTGCTATTTCTTCTATGTTGCCAAATTCATTCCCTGTTTTACCCTGTTTGACCATATTACGTGCAGCAACCCGTATTAAGTAAAACAATTGGTTAAAATAATAAGAGTTTTCTCCATCCCAGTCTTTTCTAGGTAAAGCATGGAGATTAGGTAGATTGCTGAAACCTTTTGCCAACAGGTTAATTTTGCCATTTTGTAAGAGCTCATTAGCATAAACAGGGAAGCCGTAGCCACCCACATGGCTTATTCCTTCCGGCAGGTTTAGGTCAGGGAATTTAGACCAGTCTGTAGTATTGGCTTCTTTTGGAAGAGGATATTGAACAAAATTTAGAGATTTAGGGTAAATAAGGTTTTTAACCCAGAGTCCTGTATCGCTTTTTTCATATCCCAATGCTGTGATGTATTCGTAAGGGAAGTTAGAGGCCGGGTACAAGCCACCGAGGTCGCTATCTACGCTAATTATCTTCTCAGATGGAAACTCCTGATTGGTTATAACGGTCTTATGGTCATTAAGCAGATTTTTTCCTCGGGGAAGGAAGTAGGTATTATCTCTGTCTGTCTGTACTAAGTAATAGCCCATTTTTGTTTTCAGGGCAATTAAAACCATCTCAGGATCATTCCAATACCCTAATATTACGTTTTCGTTCGGTTGCTCTTTCTCTTCCGATAAGCGGGATATTGCGGAACCTGCAAATGATAAAATGAGTAATATGGAGATAATCTTATTCATATAAAATAGAGATACAATATAGTAAAACGAGGAAACGAAGTATCAAGTGTTTTCTTGAATGCCTAAAAATGAAAATAGCACCCTTTTGAGGTGCTATTTGCAGAGAGAGAGGGATTCGAACCCCCGGACCTGTTACAGTCAACGGTTTTCAAGACCGCCGCATTCGACCGCTCTGCCATCTCTCTAAAGTGACCTTGGCGTCAAATCGAATGCAAAGGTACGGCTAAATTTTAGATAAGCAAGATTAGTGCTAAATATTTATAAAAAAATTTTCAAAGTAGTTAAGAAAGTAAGTCTGCGTAATCGGAGAAAGGGTATAATTTTCTCTGGTTTTCCGATGAAAACGGACTGTTCGGGTTCACTAAATCTGTTGCAATGTTTTTTATCATATTCTCCACTTCTACAAGTATTTGCGGGTTGGAATAGTTCTCTATTTGCATTGTTAGGTCAGCCTCCAAATTGCGAAAAGAGTAAAACTTAAATTCGAAATTTTTGTACTCAGGAAATTCTTTGTCGGTTAAAAAGAAATATACCAGCAACTGACGGAACTTGTCTCTATTCTCAAGTAGAAGGACTTCGTCTAAACCGATTTCTTTTCTGAAAGGCGGATAAGTGATCTCGCTTGGCTCTACTTTCCCCGTTTTGTAATCCACTATATACAATGTGTCTCCATGTGCTTCTATTTTATCTATTTTACCTTTCACCCGAACCGTTGTTCCAGCTATGTCAAGAGATTTTGTAAACTCCCGCTCTATTGCCAAAATACGGAACGGACTTCTGAATTCACGGATACGTTTATTATAATACTGGCTTACGAGTTCCTTTGCCACGTTTTTTAAAACAAGATTTAGTCCATGTGAGAAATCTGTTTCGGGTTGGTTTTTACTTACCCAATTGTCAAAATTCTCTAAAGCATAGCTTTTTTGAGCGAAAAGGGAATCCTTGGTAATTAGCTCATCCATGAAGCGAATATCCGTCTTTTCCAAAACATAGTGTATGAGTGATCCAAAGACATCTGCCCCTATATAGGGCAAGTCTTTATTCTTGTTACGCATTTTTCCTAAGTACTTCCAATAAAACTCTATAGGACTACGCAGATAATCGTTTATTGAAGTTGGACTCAAACCATTTTGCTGCAGAAATGTCTTGGCTTTTTCTAGTACAGCTGCACTTTTCTGTATTTCTATACCATTTTTTTGTGCTCCGGGATCAGGTATAGAAATTTCCTTATAGATTAAATTGATTTTGGGATTTAAGGGGCTTAGCTCTTCTTCTATCTGCGTAAGAAAACTACTTTTCTCAGCTTTTCCAACCTCTCCGCCGGCCGCTTTGGGGAAGACTATATTTACCTTCTTAGCACGTTGTAATAGTCGGAAAAAATGGTAAGCCATAATGGCATCTTGATCGGGATATAGCGGTAGCCCGAAATATTTAGCTGCATCAAAGGGCAGAAAAGAGCTATTTTTTTGTGAGGCAGGTATTTTTCCTTCTATAAATGAGATAAAAGTAACTTCTTCAAAGTCCAGGCACCTTGTCTCCAGCATACTCATTACTTGTATTTTGGCGGGGCTATTTGCCTCAAACGGGACATTGCTGTTTTTCAGAACTTCGTTTAGAAGCCATTTGTAAGAAACATTAGATAGGCTTTGGCTAACATATCTATGGAGTAGACCTAAACGCTCTTTTATAAGTAGGGCAAACGCCTGTTCCGGCGTTTCTAAGTTACTGTAGTGTTCCAGAACGGTTAAGAGGTTTGCCGTAAATTTTTTTGGCGACTTTTCAGTTAGTAACCACGCAAGGCTTTCTGGCAAAGTTTCTTCCATTGGCTTATAAGAATGGGTTAAACTAAGATCCTGAAAAGCCTTTTGGCTAAGTACTTTCTTTATCAGTTTTTTTTGTTCTCTTGGAGAAGAAACATCAATGAACTGGACTAAAATATCCAGAAAGGCCTTAATATATGTTGCTGAAAGAGAGTAACCTGCTGAGATATTTACTTTTCGGGTTAAGGCCGGTAATTGGATATACAGAGGTAGGAAATCGTCCTGGTCTAAAATAACCAATGCGTGGTTTTGTAAATGTGATTTTTCTAATAAATCGGCAGCTAGTTTAGCCTGTAAAACTTTATTTGCCGGTTCAAAAACATTAATTTCTTTGGTTGAACTCAACAGGAAGTTATTCTGGAAGTTCCAAGTGCCATATTTCCCTGAACTTTTATATAAGCGGAGCTTCTTGCCTGCTTTTTCACGTTTGTTCTCCATATAAAAATCATCCGAATCCCATATGCAGGTGGCTTTGCCGGTTTTTACAAGGTACTCAATGATGCTTTCTTCTGCTTTGGAAAGTGCATTTAATCCAACAAAATATATGTGAGAATGTGGTAAACTGTCTAGGCGATCCTTATTTTCGGCTAAATATCTGTAAGCGAGGCCTTGGTAAGCCATATTTTCTTCTAATAGAGTAGTTTTTAGGTCGCCGTAAACGATACCCATGCGGTCAAAGAAGGTGAAGTATTCCGTGGTACTATCAGAAATGGCCAATTCCTCCCCTATTTCCCATCTTTTAATGGCTTCAGCCTCGCTCATGTATTTATAAAGCAGCTGGGGATTGGCTAAAAGAGAGGAGTCAATCAGATTAAAATCCTTAAACAAGGTTGGTACCCACGTTAAGAACTTTTCAAAGGACTGGTTGGCGTCATATTTTTCCCATATGTAAAAAGTACGGAAGTACAACTCCAGGTTATCCAGCTTGGTTAAACCTGTATTATTCCAGATAAAATCATCAATAGAGGTGACTTCTGGCGAAAAGAAAGGCAAGGCAGATTGCAGTGAGAGCTGATCTTTAAAGTAGAAACCAGCCCGCTTGTTAGGTAAAACAACCTGAACACGGTGCAAGTCCGTCTGAAAGTGACTGTTATAGATGTTTCGTGCTGCACTGCCTAAGAAGGTATCCATTCATTAACGTATTAGTTTGCCAAGTTAAGAGAGAAACCAGTTAAAGCCAAATATTTATATAATTGTATAATATTACAATTATTTCACATTATGTTTAATTTTTGGCAAAAAAGCGAAATGCGTATGTAGTAGATAGTTTTGTCTCTATGGAAAAATTAAAGTACTTAGATGTAAGGGCGAAAAGTTTTTCGTTATTTTGTGTACGATTTAACTTATAGAAAAATATGGATTTACAAAATACTAAGATTGGTATTTTGGGAGGCGGGCAATTAGGGAAGATGCTCCTGCAGGTGGCTATGGATTTGGACTTGGATGTGAGCGTTATGGATGGTGATCCGTCTTGTTCATGTGCTTTACTTGCTCCTCATTTTGTACAGGGAAGTATTACAGATTATGATGCCGTTTATAATTTTGGTAAGGATTTAGATTTACTAACTATAGAAATAGAAAATGTAAATGTGGATGCCCTTAAGGTTTTGGAAGCAGAGGGGAAACGGGTTTATCCGCAACCCAATATTTTAGAAGTAATTAAGGATAAAAGTTCGCAAAAGAAGTTTTTCATCGATAATGGGATTCCCACTGCTGCTTATATAGAGGTTTTTTCTAAAGATGATATTTACGCTAACCGAGGCTACCTGCCATGTGTAAATAAGCTGGCTGTAGGTGGATATGACGGTAAAGGTGTACAAGTTCTTAAAGAAGAGCAGGATATAGAAAAGGGTTTTGATAGTCATGGCATTTTAGAGAAGTTCGTTCCTTTTGAGAAGGAGTTGGCAGTGATAGTTGCACGCAATGAAAGTGGGGAGGTAAAATGTTATCCTGTAGTTGAGATGGTTTTTAACCCTATTGCCAATCTGGTAGAGTATCAGTTTTCCCCCGCATTTATTTCTCCTGAGCTGGCTCAGCGTGCCGAACAAATCGCGATTAAAACAGCTAATGCTTTTAAAGTGGTGGGATTATTAGCCGTAGAGATGTTTTTAACGCCGGAAGGAGATATTTTGGTAAATGAGGTTGCACCCAGGCCGCATAATAGTGGACACCACACTCAAAAATCTAATGCAGTATCGCAGTTTGATCAACATTGGAGGGCAATCTTAAATCTTCCCCTGGGTGATACTACTCCCCTATCTTTAGCCGCAATGGTTAATGTTTTGGGTGAACCGGGGTTTTCTGGTGAGGCTGTGTTTGAAGGGCTTGATAAAATACTAGGAACGGGTGGAATCTATCCTTTTCTATACGGAAAGAAGCAAACTAAACCTTTTAGAAAGATGGGTCATGTGAGTATTTTAGCTTCGGATTTTGAAAACTTAAAAGAAAAGGTGATTTTTGTACAGGAAAACCTCAAAGTGGTTTCTAAGTAAAATATGGTTGGAATAATAATGGGAAGCATCTCTGATTTGAAAGTGATGCAAGGTGCCGTGGATATTTTGGTGAAATTTGGTATTGAGTACCAGATAGAGATTGTTTCTGCCCACAGAACTCCACAAAGAATGGTTGAATACGCTTCTTCAGCTGCTGAGTCGGGTTTAAGTGTGATAATTGCAGGAGCCGGTGGTGCAGCTCACTTACCTGGTATGGTTGCATCGTGTACTGTTTTACCTGTAATAGGCGTGCCTGTAAAGTCTTCCAATTCTATTGACGGATGGGATTCTGTACTCTCTATATTACAGATGCCTAACGGTGTACCTGTAGCCACTGTGGCTTTAAATGCCTCCCTGAACGCAGGATTACTAGCAATACAGATGATAGCCATTGGTAATACAGATGTGAGAACCAAGCTACTAGCATACAAAAGTGAGCTACAGGAAAAGGTAGCCCAAATGAATTTAGAACTAAAACAAGCTTTCAATTAAAATGGAATTTGAAGAACGGAATCCCAAACCCAAAAGTAAATTTAGTAATACGCCTACTCTATTATTGATTGGCCTATTTACGCTTGTGCTGTTACTTCTTTACGGAGGTTGGAATCTAATGTCTGATGACGCAAGCAACATCACAGATTTGAAGACTCTTGAAAAGACAGATGATAAGCAGGTAGATACAGATTTGGTTAACGGTTCTCCGGATGAAAATGTGGTAGAGGAAGTTACAATAGAAGAAATTCCTGTTCCTGCCACTGCACCTGTGGTAGCAGAAAGTCCGAAAACTACGATGGAGACTTCCAAGACTCCAAAAACTGAAACGCCAAAGCCGGCTCCTGTTACGGCCAGTGCTACTTATTCTGGAGAGACTGCCTTGCACACCGTAAGACAAGGAGAGACTTTCTTTGGTATCGGAAATAAATTTAATACCGGACAAAATACACTTAAGTCTTTAAACCCGGATGTTAATCCTGAAGGAATTAAAATAGGTGTAACGAAAATTAAAGTACCCGTACAGGCTGTGCATACCGTAGGCCCTGGTGATGTCTTGAGAGTGGTAGCGGGTAAGTACAATGTATCTATAGATGCCATTATGGCTGCTAATGGAAAGACTAAAAATTATGCGGAGAGGGGTGAAAAACTATTAATACCTCATAAAACAAAGCAGTAAAATTATAGAGGGGTAATTTATTGTATTCAATATTTTACCCACTCGATTTCTTCATAAGACTGGTGTCTTTGTATTTTAGTATATCCCCACTGGGTTAGAGCTAATTGAGATTAGGATAAGCCTTTGGTAGCCTCATAGAGACACGTGTCTACCACACACAAAATCACTTTTCAGCATCCTTCTACAACAGGATGAATATCATAAACATTGCCGTTTGAATCTTTAAGTGTATGCTTAGCTCCGGCACGGCGTAAAAGGTGATAGTAGCGGCACATGTTTCTCTTGGTGAGTTCTGTACTTTTAGCAATTTTTACGGCAAGGAAGTCCAGAATAGTACCATCCGGCTCAACCTTGTTAAGGTCTATCTGCCAGTTTACAATAACGTCCATGATAAAGAAATCAAAAAGGCCATTTGCTGCATATTTTATAGGGTGACCTTCTGGTGGCTCACCCATAGGACCACAAACTATTTTGTCACCGAAGCGTGCCCACATGGCTTGTATTTTTTTTGTTCTTACCTCTTTGGAGTCTGTAGGCTTTATGCAGGCAGCTTCATAAGCTAACCTTTGATATTCATACTTTGGGTATCCCGGACCAGGCTTAAATCCTTCCATATCCCGAATATTCGGAGTTTTTTCATAAAGAGTAGCACAGAACGACCATAACACATCATCTGGAGCGTTGCACTCTTTTATCTCTCGTAGATATACAGGGGCTTCAACTTTGAGAGAGTTGGCATTTGGTTCTACCACTTGTTGAGCTATAGCTGGAGTAGAAAACAGTAAGGCAATAGGTAGTAGTACTTTTTTCATGGTTTTTCTTAGTGTTACAGCTTTTAAAAATAGAGATAGCAGAGTGATTTTGCAAGCTTTTTGTGTAAAGTGTGTTTCTATCAGTCTTCTATCTATCGACAAGCTTAGTGTGACAGTGTCGGGACACATTTAAAACAAAAAAGGTGTTCCCATTACGGAAACACCTTTTTTGTATCTGGGAATTTTATCCTTAAGCCAAAACTTGCTTTACAAGCTCAGCAGCTTCTTTCAATTTAACAGCAGAGAATACTTTTAAGCCAGACTCGTTGATGATTTTAGCTCCTTCTTCTGCGTTTGTACCTTGAAGTCTCACCACAATTGGCACTGGAATTTCTCCGATTTTCTTGTAAGCTTCTACAATACCGTTAGCCACCCTGTCACATCTTACAATACCTCCAAAGATGTTTACGAATATCGCCTTCACGTTTGGATCTTTCAAGATAAGACGGAAACCAGCCTCTACTGTAACTGCATTAGCACCACCACCTACGTCAAGGAAGTTAGCAGGCTCACCACCGTAAAGTTTAATGATGTCCATAGTAGCCATAGCCAGACCCGCACCGTTTACCATACAACCCACGTTTCCGTCAAGTTTTACATAGTTTAGGTCACTTTCTGAAGCTTCTACTTCCATTGGATCTTCTTCTGCCTTATCTCTAAGTTCAGCTAAAAGTGGATGACGGAATAGAGCGTTATCGTCTAAGTTTACTTTAGCATCTACGGCTAATATTTTATCGTCAGATGTTTTAAGAACCGGGTTGATCTCGAACATAGA
>CAZBAV010000071.1:11405-21730 GCA_964489955.1 uncultured Lacihabitans sp.
ATAGATGAATCTGTCTCATCATAAGCTTTGTAAAGAGAAGTAAGGAATTTTACCATTTCTTTGTTGGCATTTCCTGATAAACCTAGTTTATAGGCTACATTTCTTGCCTGGAAACCCTGGAATCCTACACGTGGGTCAATCCACTCCTTGATGATTTTTTCAGGAGTATGCTCAGCTACTTCTTCAATGTCCATACCACCTTCTGTAGATGCCATGATTACGTTACAAGCCTTGGTTCTGTCTAACAGAATAGAAACATAAAGCTCTTTTGGCTCAGAGTCACCAGGATAGTATACATCCTCTGCTATCAATATTTTATTAACAACTTTACCTTCTTCACCTGTCTGAATAGTCACAAGTGTATTTCCTAAAAGGTTAGTGGCAATAGTTTTCACATCATCAGCCGATTTAGCCAATTGAACACCTCTTTGCTCAGTTCCTACAATTTTACCTTTTCCTCTACCTCCGGCATGGATTTGAGATTTTACTACGGTAAATTTTGAGTTGGTTAACGCAGCCATTTCGTGATAAGCTTTCTCTGCTTCCTCTACAGTAGAAGCTACCAATCCTCTCTGAACTCTTACACCATATTTCGATAAAATTTCTTTACCTTGGTACTCGTGAATATTCATAAATAGTTAAATAAAAATTGAACTTTTCTAATTTTTTGCCAAATTAGCAAAATATTACCCGTGGGAAAAGTCTTAGAGGGTTAAATTTTTAAAAATACTGGTAAAATAAGATGCTTAAAGCAAATAACGTACATAAAAAATACGGAAATCTGGAGGTTTTAAAGGGGGTGAGTCTTGAAATTGGCGGTTCTGAGGTGGTAAGTATTGTGGGAGCCTCCGGTGCGGGAAAAAGCACACTTTTGCATATTTTGGGTACATTAGACACTGCTGGTTCCGGAGAAGTGGAATTGGACGGAAAGAATTATGCATCCCTAAGTCAAAACGATTTACAAAAGCTAAGAAACGCACAGATTGGGTTTATTTTCCAGTTCCATAACCTTATGGCAGAGCTTACGGCTTTAGAGAATGTCTGTTTGCCTGCCTGGATTGGGCAAGAGGATGATGCTAAAGTTAAAGAAAGAGCTAAGGAGCTTCTTTCTGTATTGAATATAGATCATAGAATGAATCATTTACCTTCTGAGCTTTCGGGAGGTGAACAACAGAGGGTGGCTGTGGCACGTGCCTTAATTAACTCTCCAAAGTATGTCTTTGCAGACGAACCCAGTGGCAACCTGGATACAAAAAATGCAGAAGAGCTTCACAATCTCTTCTTTAGGCTAAGAGATAAGTATGCTTGTTCTTTCGTTATAGTTACGCACAATGTTGCACTCGCTGAGCGATCTGACCGTGTTATTGAGCTGAAGGACGGGCGGATTCTTTGATTCCGATATGGGGTATAATAACAACAAATGTACTACCCTCTCCTAACTTACTCTTAAGGATTATCTTTCCCTTGTGAAGGTCTGTAATGCGTTTACAAATGGATAAACCAATACCATGACCCTTGTAGTTTGTAGCTGAGGTAGTTCTGTAGAAAGGTTCAAAAATGCGTTCATGATCTTCGGAAGCAATACCAAGTCCGGTATCTGATACAGAAACGATAAGGTTGGTTTTGTTGGTTTTAATTTTTACTTCAGCTTTTTTATCCTCTGAGTATTTGCAGGCATTTTCTAAAAGGTTAGTAAATAGCGTTTTTAGTAACGCTCTGTTACCGTGTATGGTAAAACTTTCGTCTTCTTCTACCACTTCTTCAAAGTCAACAGAAATACTGTAATTGGGGTTTAAGTGATGGAAATCTTCTTGTACTTCGAAAACAACCTCGTCTACCCGCACCAGTTTATGTGCAGTTTCTGCTCCATTTTGTTCGGATTTTGCTAACTGGAGCAATCCGTTTGTAAGTTGTATCAGACGTTGGTTGTCTTCGTTTAAAGTGTGTAGAATTTGCTTGTACTCATCTGGCTGGCGATCCTTCTCCAATGCCACCTGTATTTCAGACTTTATGGCAGCCAAAGGTGTTCGTAACTCATGAGAAGCATTACTTACAAAGCTACGTTGCATTTCAAAAGCCCGTTCAATACGGGAAAGCATTTGATTGAAATTGATAGCCAACTGGGCAATTTCATCTTTGCTATTGCCCGTACTTATTTTTTTCTTAAAGTCTTTCCCTGATATTTCTGAGACTTCCTGGTTTATTCTGGCTATTGGCTTAAGAGACTCTCCCGCAAATACGAAACTCAGGATAATAGTTAGAAAAATTGCAACTAAAAGTCCAGTGGTCATGGCTTCTTGTATGTTTTGCAGCTTCTCTTCTCCATACGTGTCCGTAGCTTGTGCCAAAACCAGATAGTCTTTACCTTCTTCTCCGGTGGTAAACATTATTCCCACCACCTGCTTATCTTTATACTTTTCTACCACTTCGCGTTGTTTTCTGATACGCTCAAGCAGGTCAGGGTTGTACTTTACAGTACTGTCAGAGTCTAGGTTTCTATAGGAGACTTCGTTTTTTTGATTGAAAACCAAAACCTCAGCAGCATAAAAAGACGACAACGTGTTTTTATCTACAATTTTTAATAGTCGTTTATCCACATCATTTTCTCTGATAAGAAGTTTTGCAGTGGTTTCGGCTCGGTCTTTTAGATAATTTGTAAATTCTAGCTTTGTGTAAGACCGTATGAGAAAGTACAATGCTAAGGAAAATATGCCCAGAATAAGAGCCACTATGATAGTAAACTGAAACGCTATTTTTGTCCTGATTTTCATTTGGCTTAATCCTCAGAAAGGGTGTAGCCCATTCCGGTTTTTGTGTGTATTAACTTAGGCGAAAAGTCTTTATCTATCTTTTTTCGGAGGAAGTTTATATAGACTTCCACTACGTTCAAACTTTGTTGGTTATTGGTGTTCCATAGGCTTTGTGAGATATCGGTTTTAGATATAACCTTTCCTTTATTATGTAAAAGATACTCCAAAAGCGAAAATTCTTTTGGAGTCAAGTCTATCCTTTGACCGTCTCGCATTACGGTTTTAGCATCAATATCAACTTCTAAATTTGCTACTTTCAGTAAGTTATTTGTCTGGTTACTTTGAGAGTTATTTCGCTTTATAAACACATTTATTCTAGCTAAAAGCTCTCTGAAGTCAAATGGCTTTACAAGATAATCATCTGCCCCTCGTTCAAATCCCTCTATTTTATCTTCAGTTTCGCCCAAAGCAGTAAGCATAATAATAGGGATTTCGGGTTTTCTTTTTCTGATTTCGGTACAGACTTCGTAACCATTAAGTTCGGGAAGGTTCAAGTCTAGCAGGATAAGGTCATAGGGATTGGCTAAGCCTAGTCTTACACCTATTTTGCCATCATAGGCTACCTCCGTATCAAAGCCTTTTTCTACAAGACCTTTACTTATATTTTGGGCTATCCGCAGGTCGTCCTCAATTATTAATATTTTCTTTTGTTTGGTCATTGTGTATGTTGAAAATAAAGGAAAAACCTATAACCAAGGCTACTCCTATGGGGTTTAACCAAAGAAAGGCCAGTGACCCTGTTTTGTAGGTAAAGAAATACCAAAACAAAATTACTAAAATTTGTGATAAAACAGCGGCTTTAAAGACTGCTGCCCCACCAATCCTTTTAAAATAAAAGGCTACCAGAAAAATTCCGAGAATAACGCCGTAAAACCAGGAACCCAATATGTTTACCAACTCTATCATACTGCTTCCTGTCTTTTGCACAAGAAGGGCAAAAAGTGTGATAAGAAGTCCCCAAAGTACTGTAAGTCTTTTGGTGGCTTTGAGTTCCAGGCTATCGGAACCATATTTAACGCTTTTTAGTACATCTGTTTTAGAAGTAGCAGCCAGTGAGCTTAATGCAGATGCAATGGCACCAAAAGACGCACAAATTATTACTGCTATAAGTATACCCACAAAACCTTTTGGAAGGTGTTTCATGACAAATGTCAGGAATACATAATTTATGTCCTTGTCGTTTCCTTTCGGGTCATTTTTGGTGATAAGTTGTGCAACATCCGCTTTTATTTCCTTTTCTTGGTCTAATATGGTGTTTAGCTTCTCTTTGAGTATGAGTACTCCACTGTTATCATCAGTAGCCAATGCATGGCCCAAAGCAGTAGCAGTCTCTTTTTTTTCTGCAAATAGTATTTTACTTTTTTCTTCTAAAAGGCTGTACTGTTCTGAGTAAGTACTATTTTGGAGTTTCTGGGTTTCTACAGTATTATGAAAAACAGGTGTTTCATTAAATAGGTAAAATACAAAAACAAATACGCCAATGAGGATAATGAAAAATTGCATAGGTATTTTTACCAATCCGTTCATTAGCAACCCTATACGACTCTCTGATACCGTTTTTGCTGTAAGGAAACGTCCTACTTGGGACTGATCTGTACCAAAATAGGATAATTGCAAAAAGAAGCCACCAATAAGGCCTGACCATAAATTGTATTTCTTCTGGGGATCTAAGCTCAAAACATTCATTTTACCGGAGCTTCCGGCTATTTCTAAGGCGTTTGAAATGCTAAGATCTTTTGGTAAAAGCGACAGAATGAAATAGAAGGCTACAAGAAGTGCGGCCATCATAAAAATCATCTGCTGAAAGTGGGTATGCGAAATGGCTTTTGTACCTCCTACTACTGTAAAGATCATTACTATAACACCAAGTACCATGATAGTTAAAGCCAAATCCCAGGAAAATAGAGTTGCCACTATTATAGCCGGTGCGTAAATGGCCATTCCTGTTGCCAATCCCCTACTCAATAGAAACAGAATAGCTGTGAAAATACGGACGCGTCCGTCGAACCGGTTTTCCAGATATTCATAGGCCGTGTAGACTTTTAATCTGTGAAAAATAGGGACAAAAGTGATAGAAAGCACAATCATGGCTAAGGGTAATCCGAGATAGAACTGGATAAAAGCCATGCCATTGGCAAACCCCTCTCCCGGTGCAGACAAAAAGGTAATAGCCGAAGCTTGGGTGGCCATAAGGGAAAAACCAACATGATACCAGGGAAGAGACTGGTCACCAAGTAGGTAAGACTTTATGTTTTTGTCTTTGCGGTTTTTTAATATACCATAAAGAATTATAATGGCCAGTGTAATAGTTAAACAAATCCAATCTAACTGGGTCATGAAAAACGTACGGTTAGATAATGGAAAAATAGGATTTGTATTAGCAGAAATGCGATTAAGAGGCCATAGAGTATTTTAAAATTGGGTTTGTTTTCATTCTTCATATAAGGTCTAAAACTTTAATTCACAACAGTTAGGAGCTCCCTGGCCTTAGGCAACAGGTCTGAAGACGGGTAAGCTCTTACAAAATCATTTAATGAAATGAGGTATTGCTCCTTACTGCCAAACTTAGATAAGGCATAGATTCGTAACATGGCCATCTTATCTTCTATCTGGCTACCTACATATTCATTCAAGATTTCTTCTAAATTATTTACCGATTGCTCAAAACTACCTTGTTCGTATAATGCAAAAGCTTTTTGGTACAATTGCAGAGCCTCGGTTTCCCTATCTTGGGTCATGGTTATTGTACCCTTCCTTATTTGCCTACCAAAAGAGGTATTGGGGTATTGGGCAATAAGTTTGGCTGCATACGGGTTATCTGTATGGTTGGGCTCATCCAAAGCCAAATAGTACAGAACTTCAGGTTCGTAAACTGATTTCGGGAAATCATTTAAGAACTTCTTAAAACTTTCATTTGCTTTTTTGTCGTCTCTGAATTTCAATTTATAAATTTTTGAAATTCTATACATCGCTTCTTCCTGTTTTCTTTTAGAGGCAAGAATCTGTATATTGGTTAACGGGATACGTTTTTTTAATTCTTTTACTTCTGAATCGATGTGTTTTGTGTCTTCAAGCAAACTCGGCTTTACAGCTACAGCCTGGGCTGCAGGAGTACTATCCACTACCGCCACTGTACGTCGTTCTTCTTCTATAAACTGGGATGACACAGATGACTTTTCAGACCGCCTCCAATTATCTTCTAACTGGCGGTTTCCCCAAAGACTCATAAAATCGTTCCTTTCTTTAACAAGTACGGCTGGATCATACAATCTCCATTTTTTTCCTGTATTTGTTGCTGCAGGAGCTTTTGGCGTGCTTTGTTCTAGTTGCTTTTTCTCCTCGTTTTCTTGAGCTTTTATTTTCCCTTTTACAATCTCCTCCAACGTGAATTGAAGAACGTCTGGGCTCAGTTTAGCCATGCTTTGTAGGCTATCTTCCAAATCATATATTTTTTTGTAACGAATAAATTCGTTTAAGTATGTTGCTCGTTCTCCGATATCACTTTTTCCAACAAATTGTTGGGGGAGAGTGATTAAGGTACTATCGTAATATAAAGCAGCGTTTTCATAATCTATAAGATGATCCAGGTAAATGTCTCCTATAGCTTTGTAGGCGAAAGCTTTACCAATTTGGTCATCGTTTGCTTCTCTTACAGACAAATTAAAGTACTTGAAAGCACCATTGATATCCCGCTTCTTAATGGCGGTTTCTCCCATTTTAAAGTAGATTTTATTCTTAAGATCTTGATTTTTGCGATCATTAAGCATTTTTTCAAAGAGAAGGTCGGTATTTCTGGCTAAGGATTCGCTCATCTGTAAACCCAGATTCGCCTGGAAGACCATATCGTACTCAGGTTTGTTTTTCTTGACAAGACTGTAATTACGGCGAGCAATAGGTGTTTGGTTTAATCGATCATATATTTGAGCAAGGATAAAATGGTATCTGGCTTTTTCTGGACCTTTTTTCATGCCTTTTACAGCTTCTTCAAGAAAAACAGCTACCACAGCATGTTCACCCTTTTTTTGGTGATAATAGGCTAAATTTGTAAGGTAGTTCTTTTTATTATTTTTGGTTAGAGTTTTAGTTTTCAGTAGATTATTTAGCCTGTCTGCATTATTGAAATCATTCATCTCTAAATAAGCCCTCATCATCATAGACATGGCTTCGGTTTGTACACTCTCCGACTTAGTTATGGTGTTAAGGTACTTTAGTGTTTCAATGGCATTTTCAAATTCCCCCTTTAAAATGCGAGCTTCGGAGATAAGCAGATAAGCATCGTCCAAATACTTACTATTTGAGTGTTTCTCGGCTATTAAAGAAGACTTTTTTATGGCATCTACCAGATACAATTTGGCTGTATCTACCATGCTTGTAGAATCTATAACCTGGTAAATAGGAAGGATTTCTTCAAAATTGTCTTTGTAATCTTTGGCTATATATTCCTGTGCCACACTTATGTTTTCTTTCGAAATAAGCAAAGCATTAAACTTGGAATTGAGGTTATGCCAACTTCTACTTACCAAGCCAGTATTGTATTGAGAGCAAGACCAGAAACACCCAACTAGTACTATAGCGAAGAGTTTTTTCACAAAAAAGAATTTGTTTATTTAAAAACGTACCCTTAGTGGGAATAGTATTTTAACATGCAAAGTACAAATTTGACACCGAAAATTAAAACTTGTAGCAAATAGAACCGAAAAAATACTTTCTTTCATTATATAGCACTTGATTTAAGTCAGTAAATCGTGCAGTTTCCCTATTTCGCCGGCCCTGTAACCTTTTTCTGTAAGGTTTATGAAACAAGCTTGATTTTCTACGTCATGGTCAAATAGCAATATTGCTTTTTCGTTAACCAGGTTTTGCAGCAAAAGTTGCTTTTCTGACATGGTCTTTAGTGGCTCAATATCATAGGCCATCACGTAAGGTACATGTATATGTGAAGCTGTAGGTATGGTATCAGCTGCAAAGACTACCTTTTGTCCATTTATGTTTATAGAAACCATTATCATTTTTTCTGTATGACCATCTACAAAATGAAAATTGTAGTCACTGCCGTATTCATGGTTTTCCTGGTCAATAAACCGGAGTTGTCCGGCTTCCTCTAATGGCTTGATATTTTCGGTTAGAAAAGTAGCTTTTTCTCGTGGGTTGGGTTTTATAGCCGAAGCATAATGTTCAGAATGCGTCCAATATATTGCATTAGGAAATGTAGGTTGGTAGTACTCTTTTGTGCTATTCCACTCTACGGCTCCACCGCAGTGGTCAAAATGAAGATGTGATAATACTACATCTGTAATATCGCCAATGCTATATCCCGCATTACTAATAGATTTTGCCAATCCTCCTTCCCCATTTCTATAATAAAAGTTTTGCCATTTTTCGGGTTGTTTCTCTCCCATTCCGGTATCAATAAGTGTCAGCCGGCTGCCATCTTCTACAAGTAAGCACCTCATATTAAAATTACACATATTGTTTTCATCGGCTGGGATAGACCTTTGCCAAATAGACTTTGGTACTACCCCAAACATACTACCACCGTCAAGCTTAAAATTTCCAGCATCTATAACTGAGAGCTTCATATATTATAGTTTAGTAAACCTTTTAAATACAGCACCTTTCTGTTCCGTGATTTTTACAATGTACGTTCCCGCAGCAAAGTTGCTTACTGCCAGAGTTTTCTCGAAATTATTACCGGAAGATATAATTTTCTCGTCCAGAACTTTTGCTCCCGAAGCTAGAAAAACTTCAAGATGTATTTCTTGAGGAGCAGAAAGTGCCAATTCAATTTTTACCTCATCCACTGTGGGGTTTGGTAAGAGTTTTAAGGCAAAGCTTTCTTGTTCATTCGCTAATATAACTCCCTGGTCTTGGTTAAAACGGAGATTGTCTATAGCCCAGCCCCAACCATTAGAAAGTTGGTCTGCGTGCAGCCTAAACCTGAGAAGCATATTGTATTGGCTATCTCCCCCAAACATATGTGAGTTAATACTAATTGTGCGTTTTTTGAACATCGCTACATTCCCTTTCGCATTTGAGTTTCCAAGGTCACCAGCTGCAAGGGAAGCATTATACTGTTGCAGCCAAATTGTATTAGATCTACTATCGTATCCATCTTCTAATGGCACCCAGTTTACCCCGTCAATTGTCCCTTCTACAACTACATAGTCATAAAATCCACTACTGCCAAATTGTGCTCCGGCTTCACCCGGTTCTACCAGCACTACCTCGTCAAAAGTAATGGTATTTCCGGAAGTGCGGGATAATAACAAGGGGTACCTAAGTAATGCAAAATCATTTCTCTCAAAATCCGAAATCAAGTTTTCCGGATTCGCGGGGTCAATAAAGCCCAGCCCGTTTCCATATGGATGGTTAGAATGTAATGCCGGACTGTTAAATCCTTCTTCACTCTTAATGTTAAACCCTACAAGTGCAAAGTCAGTGCTATTTGCCTCAAAACCATTTGCGTAGATAGATTGTGGGTTAGGAATCACAGAAGTCACTACAAACTCTAAAAAGCTCTCAACAGGAAGATCTCTGCTGGAATTCGATTTGTATTCGGTTGGAAAAACCGATTTATTTCCGGATTTGTCTAACGCAATAACCTGGTACTGGACTCTATCGCCATCTCGAAGACCAGATAATGAATTTATTGCCAGATAGACTTGGTCGTTTTGATTTCCAAAATCATAATCCGTACCATGTTGCGAAATGCTGAATTTCTGGAGGGGAAGCTTCTGTAGATTGCCATTATTAACTTTGTAGCTAATGTAAACCTCGGATAGTCCCGCTTCGAAGTCATCTTCTACCAAAGCCAAAAAGTCATGTCCCGTCCCAGCTTCTTCCAGTGCCAGTCTCGGGTGGTCTATTACCGGAGGAGTATTATCTGCTCCGATTTTAAATGAGTAAACGAATGTAGAAGTAGAAATCCCATCTGTTCCTGGAATTTGTACTGTTTCACCAAAATTGTCTTGAACTTCCATGTAGTACAAGACCTCCGTGGTACCCTGAGGAAAAGTGACTGTGGCTGTGTATTCGTCCGTATTTCCAATTCTCTGCAGGGGCTGAGAAGCGGTACCTTGGGTCGTCCTGTAAACAATTCTGGCAGAGTTGTCTATTAATGTGGTGTCCGACAAGATTCGGGCATTGAATACAATGTTTTCCCTTTGCGAAAAGTTCTTTAGTCTAGTGTGGATTATTGATGTAGATTTCCATCCCATTTTATTAAAAATACCCATAGCTACGGGTCCGGGATGGTGATTCACCTCCATGGCTCTGGCGGAAGGAGACATTAAGGCATTTTCTGTGCCACTTGGATATCGAACATTGTCTAAGTGCGAAATACTAGAACCAGAGCTGTAAGTTGTTGGGGCATACAATTTTGGTTTGTCGTTGTTAGAACCATAAGATATGCTTTTATCGACAAAGAAAAGGTCATTACTAGTAAGAGCTGTGTATAATTGATTTGTATTATTTTTATATGCTGCAGTATCTACTAAGTTTCTGCTTACACTATTT
>CAZBAV010000072.1:0-21714 GCA_964489955.1 uncultured Lacihabitans sp.
CCCAATAAGGGAAAACCAGAGTTTGATGTTAGTAAAATAACAAGCATTTTTAATCAGGATGATGAAATACAAGAGGACACCTTATCGTTTCAACAACAAGTAGAGTATTTACCAGCAGATAGGGACTATATTGTTCTAATAGGTCATTATAAAGAAAAAGAAGCCGAAGAGATGGCTCTCTTTCTGGAAAAAAATAACTATCCAGTTCGGAAAAGATCTTATGGGAAGTTTTTCAAAGTCTATTTGGTTGCAGATTCTCAAATGAAGGCAGAACAATTCATTAAGGAGTTAACTCCCATTTTGCCAGATACGCTAAAGTTAGAAGAATAAAAGAAAAAACAAGTGGAAGTACTAGATAACCGTACGGAAAACAAAAAAATAGATGCAAAGGCCGCAACAATGAGTATTGTGTTGTATTCTGCATTAATTCTGGGTTTATATTTTCTTAAGTTAACATACCAACCTCCCAAAGAAGAATTCTTGTTCGGGGTGGATCTTAATTATGGTACAGACTTAATTGGCCATGGTGATATACAAACTACCAACAAGGCTAATGATTCTAAAAACGCTTATGATGTAGCTCCTAAGGAAGCTACAAAAAAGATTAAGGAAGAAGTACCACCGCCGGCACCCAAGCCACAACCAAAAGCACCTCCTGTAAAAAGCACACCTGCTAAGGTTCTTACCAGTAATGATAACACAAAGGTTACTGTAAAGAAAACGGAAGAACAACCAAAATCAACACCGCAACCAAAAGCTGCTCCAGCAGAGAAGCCTACACCTAAAGTAGAAACTCCTCCAACACCAGCAAGAACAGTAGATAATGGTTCACTGATGGGAAAACCAGCAAGTAGCGGTGGTAGCACAACAGGTGGCGGAGTAAATGGAACTACTGGCACCAGAAGTGGAGTTGGTGGAAACAATAACGGTGATGGAAAACCAGGTGAGGTGGGTGACAAAGGTAGTCCAGATGGAAAACCAGATGGAAATAGCTTATATGGACGTCCAGGGACTGGTGGTGGAACATCCAGTGGTAACACCGTTAATATATCTGGTTGGACGAATACCGGAGCCTTGAAAATAGCAAGAGACAACTCAAGCGAAACGGGAACCATCATCTTTGATGTGACCCTAAATGAAAATGGAGATGTTGTAAGTATTATAAATAGGAAAACAAACTTTAGCCCTTCTGTTATAGCTTTTTATAAGCAACAAGTTTCGGCTAATTTAAAGAAAAGCCTAAAAGCTGAAGGAACTCCTCCTTCAAGATCTAAGGGAACAATTACTATCAGGATTAGCCGGGGATGACGTATGAGCAGACAGTTGCGTATCTGTACGCACAATTGCCAGCTTTCCAAAAAATAGGAAGAGAGGCAATTAAACCTAAATTAACCAATATAACACAGCTGTGCAGTTTACTGGGAAACCCTCAGGATAATTTTCCTAGCGTACATGTAGCGGGAACCAATGGCAAGGGCAGCTCTTCTCACTTTTTAGCTTCCATCTTACAAGAGGCTGGATATAAGGTTGGTTTGTACACTTCTCCTCACCTAAAAGATTATAGGGAAAGGTTTAGGATAAACGGGCAGTTAGTCTCAGAAAACTACGTAATTGATTTCGTTGAGAATCACAAAAATGAGATTGCTGACATAAAACCTTCATTTTTCGAAGTCTCAGTGGCATTAGCATTTAAGTTATTCTCAGATGAGCAGGTAGATCTAACAGTAGTAGAAGTTGGCTTAGGAGGTCGACTAGACTCTACTAATATAATTAGCAATATTTTAGTATCCTTAATTACTAATATTGGCTACGATCATACAGATATCCTGGGAAATACATTAGCAGAAATAGCATTCGAAAAAGCGGGGATAATAAAAACGGGAGTGCCTGTTGTTATTTCAGAATATAATAGTGAAACTCTCCCTGTCTTTAACAAAACTGCGGAGCAGATAGAAGCTCCCATACACTTAGCTAAAGATAACTACCACATTGTTAACTCTGAAGAAAGCATAGTTTCCTTAGATTTACAGGTGCAAGGTCAGGAAGGACTCTTAAACCTTTCATCTGGTTTAGTGGGTCAATACCAAAAGAACAATATACTTGGTGTACTTACCGTCTGTAAGGTACTTAATTCTAAGGGAATAGTAATTAGCCCGCAAAACATACAAGAAGGACTCAAAAAGGTTGTCCATAATACCGGCCTAAAAGGTCGATGGCAAATTTTACAAGATAAACCTTTGATTTTATGCGATACCGGCCATAATGAGCACGCCTTTAAAATAACAATTAATCGTATCCTTTCTACCGGGTTTACAAACCTATTTTTTATTCTGGGTTTTGTTAAAGACAAGAATTTAGAAGTCATTTTAGACTTAATTCCCACTGGAGCCACAGTATTTCTTTGTGAATTCGACTCATTCAGGGCTTTAAATGCATCAGAGCTGAGCGTACTAACATTTAAAAAAACTAACAATATTAGCATTTTTAAATCTGTAAACTTAGCCTTAATTGCAGCAAAGGCTTTAGCAAAGGAAGATGACGTGATTTTTATTGGAGGGAGTACATATTTAGTAGCGGAAATAAACGATTTATAGCGTGACGAGAAAAAAATTACACCGATTTAACCACAATACCTTAGCTCACAATGTGATAGAAAGGGGAAAGGAGCTTTATACCACTATTAGAGGTAAGTGGAATACAGAATATTTTAAAAACCAAAACCCAATTGTATTAGAATTAGCCTGTGGCAAAGGAGAATACACCGTTGGCTTGGGAAGTAGAATCCCTGAGATGAATTTCATTGGCATTGATATAAAAGGAGATAGGATTTCAAGAGGAAGTAAAAAAGCCTTGGATTTAAACCTACAGAATGTAGCATTCTTACGCACAGGAATACAATATTTAGACGAATTTTTCACACCAGATGAGGTAAGTGAAATCTGGTTAGTACACCCGGACCCTCAACCTCGAGATAAAGAAGAGAAAAGAAGGCTTACGAATCAAAAATTCCTTGATCTTTATAAAACCTACCTAAAGAACGGAGGAATCTTTCATCTAAAGACGGATAGCAGTTTCCTTTTTGAGTATTCTTTAGAGGTAATTAGCAATGATCCTGAGTTAGAAATTTTAGACTACACTCATGATTTATATAACTCTCCTCTAAGAGAAGGACACTTTGAGATTGTGACGCATTACGAGAGACTTTTCAATGAAAAAGGGGCTACAATCCACTACCTAAAAGCAAAACTCCATAAAAAAACGGAAGGCCTTTAGGCCTTCCGTTTCCTATTTATCTATAAATTTCTCTTATTTAGAAATCAATTCTGCAAAGTACTTAACTGTACGTACCAACTGTGATACATAAGACATCTCATTATCATACCAAGATACAACTCTTACCAATTGAGTATCTCCAACGGTTTGTACACGTGTTTGAGTACCGTCAAAAAGAGATCCGTAAGTGATTCCTATGATATCGCTGCTTACAATCTCGTCTTCTGTATATCCAAAGCTCTCGTTTGAAGCCCCCTTCATAGCTGCATTAAGCTCCTCTACAGTAACTTTCTTAGATAATAATGCTGTAACCTCAGTTAATGAACCTGTAAGCGTAGGAACACGCTGTGCAGAGCCATCCAATTTACCTTTAAGGCTAGGTAACACTAAGCCAATGGCTTTAGCTGCACCAGTGCTGTTAGGAACAATATTTTGAGCTGCTGCACGTGCTCTCCTCAAATCGTCTTTAGGATGCGGAGCATCTTGGGTATTTTGGTCATTAGTATAGGCATGCACGGTAGTCATCAATCCATTAACTAAACCAAATTGCTCTTCCAATACTTGAGCCATAGGAGCCAAACAGTTTGTAGTACAAGAAGCACAGCTAATTACTGTCTCAGAACCATCAAGAATACTATGGTTTACATTGTATACAATTGTCTTAAGATCACCAGTTGCCGGAGCTGAAATCACAACCTTTTTTGCACCTGCAGTAATGTGGGCTTTCGCCTTTTCCGCATCTGCAAAGAAACCAGTACATTCTAAAACAACATCTACATCATGTTTACCCCATGGAATTTGCGAAGGGTCTCTCTGAGCATAAATGTTTATAGTATCGCCGTTAACAATAATAGAATCGGCTGTGGACTCCACATTTTCGCCAAATCTACCTTGTGCCGTATCATATTTTAATAAATGAGCTAGAGTTTTAGGACTTGTGAGGTCATTTATGGCAACAATATTTATGCCTTCCATATTATAAATTTGGCGATAAACCAAACGACCAATCCTACCAAAACCATTGATAGCCACTTTTATCTCTTTCATCTTCAGTAAATAGTTATACGTTAAAAAACTGCTGCAAAGTTAAAACATTACTGCAAAAAATCTTCCCATAACCTTAATAATTAACATCAAAATAAACGCTATTATATTTAGCATAACGAAAAGTCTATCATTTAAAAGGAATTATATGTAATTTTACAGAATCCTAGGCAAGACCAAATATTATTTGGATTAGAATAATACAAGTGATTTAATAGGGTAGGAGAGTACAAGAAATAACTATATTACAATACAAAACAATATGATATAGTAGTAATAACATAGTTTTAATATAATTTAAATTTATAATAATAGTACAAATGGAAAAACTGATTTCGGCGGCATGGGAAAATAGGGAGCTCTTAAAAGAGACAGAGACAATAAATGCCATAGAAAGTGTAGTTAAAATGCTTGATCAAGGTGAATTGAGAATTGCTAATAAAAATAGCAATGGAGAGTGGATTACTAACGAATGGATTAAAAAGGCCGTCATTTTATACTTCCCTTTAAAAGGAATGGAAAAATTAGAGTCTGGTATTTTTGAATTCCACGATAAAATACAGCTTAAAGACGGATACCAGAAGCTTGGTGTACGTGTAGTACCTCCGGCAGTAGCACGCTATGGCTCATATTTAGCTCCGGGAGTTATTTTAATGCCTAGTTATGTAAATATAGGTGCATATGTAGATTCTGGTACTATGGTAGATACCTGGGCTACAGTAGGAAGTTGTGCCCAAATAGGTAAAAACGTGCATTTAAGTGGTGGTGTTGGCATTGGTGGTGTATTAGAACCAGCACAAGCAGCTCCAGTTATTATAGAAGATGGTGCATTTGTGGGCTCAAGATGTATAGTAGTAGAAGGAGCTTATATCGGAGAGAAAGCAGTACTAGGTGCTGGTGTTACAATTACGGGTAGTTCCAAGATAATTGATGTTACCGGAAACGAGCCTATACAATATACCGGATATGTACCCGCAAATTCAGTGGTTATCCCTGGTACTATAAACAAATCTTTCCCAGCTGGCGAATATGGTGTTCCTTGTGCCTTAATTATTGGTAAAAGAAAAGAAAGTACAGACCTTAAAACCTCTCTTAATGATGCACTAAGGGAAAATAATGTTACAGTGTAAAAAAATAAAAAAGGCTTTAGAAATCTTCTAAGCCTTTTTGTTTAAATTGGATTCTTAAATCAGTAAAAAATATCTTTAGGAAAGCACAAACAATTAAGCCGGAATCCAAATCTGTGTTTATTTATAGAAAGCACAAAATAGAAATCAGTTAAGAAGGCACATAAGCAGAATCTTTTGCATTAAAATTGACTTGACGACACAAACTAAATAGGTATAAATGTAATTTCCAAATAGAAATTACATTTTTTTTTGCTCTTATTATAATCTTACAAAACGAAAAAATGTGTAGTCAAACTATTTAACACTAGATACTTAAACGAATTTTCATTTGTAATTTACATTTGCAAATAGCATATAATTGTAAATTTACATTTGGAATATTGATTTACATTTGTGATATTTGCGATTCACATCTGTCAATCATGTATATGTCTAAATTGAGAGAAAAAATAGATGAGTTAAGGTCCAAACTAGACCTTTCTTACTCGCAATTTGCAGACGAGGTTAAGATAAACAGGTCCGTAATGAGCCATATCTTGTCTGGAAGGAATAAACCCTCACTGGACATTGTACAGAAGATTGTAGCACGCTTTCCTGTCTTAGAATATAACTGGATTGACGACAGCTCCACCTTTGATTCAGAAGTAATCCAGTATATTATTAACGAAAATAATTTCTCCCGAGATTCTGATTTACAGACTATAGATAAGGAAATAACTGAAGTACACGAACCTAAGCCCACAAAAAAGGAACTACAACAGATTATATTAGTTTATAACGATGATTCATTTAAGGTTCTAAGTGCCCCGGAGAAAAGTTTAATTGCTAATATTTTTAGTTAATATTTTTAGCAATTCATTCTGTATATTATCCTCTTATCGCATAAAGGTGTGGTTCCATATGCATGAAGAGAATTTCTAAGTTTTTTCGGGAGCTTTATTCTCATTTCTCCAGAATTAGATATTCGACCTGGACTTCAATCTTCTTCCAAATATTTAATTCTCAGAAAGACACTTTAAAACCACTTTTTGGCTAAGCGTTACGCATATTCGGACTTCAATAAATTAGATTAACCGCTGTTACTTAATTTTAGCGAATAGAAAATGTAATTATTGTGGAGGCATTAAATGTCATCAAATATCTTCAACGTTTTCAGAATCATACTGAGGTTAACGAAAATTCCAAAAAACAGTTTTGTCTCAGCATTGCGAGCGGACTTCGATATAAGTTATAAATTTGATTGGCATACTCACTACTTTTAACAAGACTGAAAGCACAATTCAAATGTCACTTTGTTATTTAGAAAAAAACTTAAAGTTATATCTCTGAATTTAAAAATATACGAAATATAAGACAAAAAAGCATTGGACACTTTTAAAGTGTTTTTTAAAAGTGACAAGTCAAAATTGACACTGCGAATAACTTGGATAACTCCATCTCCCAAAAATGAAAAATTGTAATCTCGTAAAACATTGAAATATCTTCAATTCACTTGATAAAATATCTCTCTGGTGATTATAATTGAGGTTACCGAGAATTCAATATCTGACCAAGAGTTAAGATTCGTTTCAAATATGCAATTCTCAAAAGCATCTATTTTAGGGCAATTTTCCCAATCCTTTATTCTATTTCAAATGTATTTTTGTGTGTAATAGAGATTTTAAATGACAAACTGAAATCCCGATATTTGATCTAGAATCTTTGATATTGCACTTTGTTATATAATTTATATTATGTTAAATAAGTAATTCAAAAAGAAAGCGACTAATTTCCTAGTCGCTCTTTATATTACTTATTGCATTGCTCAATTACTTGCCTGATATTACTCAAACTTTCTTTTACAAGTTCATCATCCGGCTTTGCACTAGCTGCTCTCTCAAAATATGGTTGGGCTTTCGCAAATTGGGCACAAGCTTTCTGCTCAACTGCTTTACCTTCTTTTCTGTATGTAGCAATATCCATAAAGTCCACTGGTTTTCTGATTTCTACAGCCTCATTATAGTATAATGCTCCCATATTATATAGAGCTTCTGAGTTATTCGCATCAAGTGCTAACGCTTTTTCATAGGTTGCAACAGCCTTGTCTCTAATCCCTTTTTGCTCAGTTCCAATAGTAGCCAACTTCTCATTCAATTTACCATTCTCAGCAGTTCCAGTTGCTTTTTTCTCAGCAATTGAGCTCGCCAAATTTGTTATTTCTTTCTCAATTTCTACTTTTTGCTCCGTAACTTCTGCTATTCTCTTCTTAGTTGCCGCCACAGTCTTAGGCTCTTTCTTTAATTTACTGTTCAAACTAACAATTTCCGATTCATATGCAGCTAATTTATCTTGCTCCAAGATTAGCTTTTTATCTAATGCTTCTGTACTATTGTCATTAATCTTCTTTTTGATTTTGTTCATCTCCGCCACTAGCTCCTGATGTCTTGTATCATAGAGAATTCCCAAATTTGTCATATTTGTTACATCTTTAGGATCTTTATCTACCAAACCTTGTAGATAAGCAGTAGCGTCATTCGGCTTACCTGCATGTAAATAAGTAGATACTAAATCGCTTTGTAAGTCCTTATTTGAAGGATTCACCTCTATTCCCTTCTTTAAAGTAGCTATAGCCTTATCGAAGTCCTTCTTTACTTTATGAGCTTGTGCAATGCTAAAAAATACACTTGGATCTTTTCCTCCATGCTCCACAAATAAGTTCAGGTATTTTAAGCTGCCTTCTGTATCATCGTTAATTTGCCTTACAATACCACTAAACAAAGTAGCGGTAGTGTCTGAAGGAGTCATATCAGAACTTTTTTCAAAATACGCACCTGCTTTTTTATAGTTCTTGTTTCCATAAAATGCATATCCTTGCAACAAGAATACCTGGCTTAAGTTTGCTCCTTTTAGGATAGCTTCAATCTCTTTCGATTTTTTTCCCCCAGCTGCATTTTCCAACTCTAAAGCTTTTTTCAAAGCACTTTCAGCCTTTTCAGCAGCTGTAGAATCATCAGTACACCTTCCTGCTAAATCTATATACGAATTACCTAAATCTAACCATGTAGCACTTTTAGTACTTTTCTTTGCGTTCTCTGTATTTTTTAAATTCTTTGCAACCGCATCATTAAAAGCTTTGCACTCTAAATCCTTCATAGGATCACCTTGAGCCACTGAGGCCGCAGCTACCATCCCGGCTATTACCGTTAAAACAATTTTTCTCATTTTGTTTTATTTTTTAGTTTACTAATTTAAGATGACGAAAATTACGTCATTAATTTTATTTCTACTAGTTTTTACTCTTCATTTTTACCTAAACCCTCTTCTTCAATCTCCTCATCATCTTCCCTAACTATCCGGGTAACAGAAGCTATTCCATCTTTATCATTCAGTTTAATCAGCCTCACACCCTGGGTATTCCTTCCCATAACTCTCAGGTCTGATACGTGAATCCGTATTGCAATTCCCCTATTGGTGATAATCATTAAATCATCTTCGTCGGTTACTTCCTTAATAGCCACTAAGTTACCAACTTTATCAGTTATGTTCAAGGTTTTAACTCCTTTAGCCCCCCTGGATGTAATCCTATAATCCTCAATATCTGAACGCTTACCGTATCCATTTTCGGACACCACCAAAAGTTGGGCATCTTCTCTACCTACGCAAATCATACCAATGGCATTATCATCGCTTGCAAGGTTAATACCACGCACTCCTGTAGCTCCCCTACCCATTGGTCTTATTCCAGATTCATGGAAACGCACTGCTTTACCTTGTCCAGCTGCAATAATTATGTAGTCATTCCCATTAGTTAATGCCACATCTATTAGTTGGTCACCTTCATTGATATTTATCGCAATGATACCGTTTTGTCTTGGACGCGAATACAACTCAAGAAGTGTCTTCTTAACAGTACCGTTTTTAGTACACATTACGATATAATTGTTCTTGATATAGTCGGCATCCGTAAGCGTCTTAACATTTAAAACCGCACGAATTTTATCATCCGATTCTATATTGATAAGATTTTGTATTGCCCTTCCTTTGGCTGTTTTATTGCCTTCTGGCACTTCAAACACTCTCAGCCAATACAATCTTCCTTTTTCAGTAAAGAATAGCAAATAATTATGGTTTGTGGCCATAAACAGATGCTCTGTATAATCTTCGTCCTTTGTCTTTACAGCTCTTGAGCCCGTACCTCCCCTACTTTGGGTTTTATACTCAGCTAAGTTAGTACGTTTAATATACCCCTGGTTAGAAACGGTTACAAGCATTTCGTCATCAGGAATCATATCTTCGATATTAAACTCCCCTCCTGCCATTTCTATTTTAGATCTACGGGTATCGCCATAACGGCTCTTAATATCCTGCAAATCTGCCTTAATTAGCTCCTTTTTCTTGTCTTCCGAAGCAAGAATAGACTTCAACTCTTCTATTAATTCTTGGATTTGCTTATACTCTTCAATAATCTTATCCCTCTCCAGTCCGGTAAGTCTCTGAAGTCTCATGTCCAGGATAGCCCTTGCTTGAATCTCAGAAAGGTTGAATCTTGTCATTAAACCATTCCTAGCTTCATCAGGATCTTTGGAGCTTCTTATCAAAGCAATAACCTCATCTAAGTGGTCAAGAGCAATAAGTAAACCCTCTAAAATATGAGCCCTTTTTTCGGCCTCTTTAAGGTCATATTCTGTCCTTCTGGTAATAACCTCAATCCTGTGCTTAATATAGTATTCTATAAGCTGCTTAAGATTAAGAGTTTCTGGACGACCAGCTACTAAGGCTACGTTATTTATGCTGAACGAAGACTGTAGTTGGGTGTACTTATATAAGTTATTTAAAACCACATTAGGTACAGCATCCCTCTTCAGATCATATACAATCCGTAAACCTTGTCTATCAGACTCATCCCTTAGAGCAGAAATACCTTCAATTTTCTTTTCATTGATTAAGGCTGCGGTTTTTTCAATCATATTGGCCTTATTAACCATATATGGAATCTCCGTAACCACTATCTGCTCTTTCCCCGTTTTAGAAACTTCGAAATTGGCTACAGACCTCAACACAATCCTTCCTCTACCTGTTTCAAAAGCCGATTTTACACCGCTATAGCCATAGATAATCCCACCTGTAGGAAAATCAGGTGCTTTTATATGCACCATTAGTTCTTCTATACTTATCTCTGGATTAGCTATATAAGCCGTAATACCGTCAACTACCTCCGTGAGGTTATGTGGTGCCATGTTAGTGGCCATACCTACAGCAATTCCCGATGTACCGTTAAGTAACAGGTTTGGTATCCTAGCTGGTAATACAGAAGGTTCGGTAAGTGAGTCATCGAAGTTACCTTGAAAATCAACCGTTTCCTTGTTTATATCGGCCAACATCTCTTCGGCAATCCGTTTCAAACGTGCCTCGGTATACCTCATGGCCGCAGGAGAGTCTCCATCTACAGAACCAAAGTTTCCTTGTCCATCTACCAACGGATACCTTAAAGACCAATCTTGAGCCATACGCACCATAGTATCGTATACAGATCCATCTCCGTGCGGGTGGTATTTACCTAAAACCTCCCCTACTATCCTTGCCGATTTCTTATAAGGTCTATTGTGAAAAACCCCTAATTCTGACATCCCAAAAAGCACCCTGCGGTGTACGGGTTTAAATCCATCTCTTACGTCAGGTAAAGCCCTTGACACAATAACAGACATGGAATAATCGATGTATGCTCCACGCATCTCATCTTCAATATTTATAGGGATTATAGTTCCGTGGTTTCCTGACTCCAGCTCTTGGTTTTCGCTTTCTTCTGCCATAAATTTTAGTAAAGAATTCTAAAAAATATCTGTTTAAATTCTGTTATTTTTAACATACAAAAATAGTAATAAAATAACATTAAAACAATCAATTATCCCACAAATCAGACCGGCGGGTTTGTGTGTTTTCTACTGCTTTCTCCATCCTCCATTCGGAAATAAGCTTTTCATTTCCAGATAGTAACACCTCCGGTACTTGGTGTCCTTCAAAGTCCGCCGGACGGGTGTACACAGGAGGTGCCAGAAGATTATCCTGGAAAGAATCTGTTAGAGCAGAGGTTTCATCATTAATGACACCGGGAATAAGCCTAACTATAGCATCTGTAACTACTGCTGCAGCAATCTCTCCACCCGAAAGCACATAGTCTCCAATAGAAATCTCCATGGTTACAAAAATATCACGTACCCGTTGATCTACTCCTTTGTAGTGACCACAGATAATCATGATGTTATCTTTCAAAGATAAACTATTGGCCGTACGCTGTTTAAACTGCTGACCATCGGGAGTCATGTATATTACTTCATCATAGTTTCGCTCAGCCTGCAAACTACGAATAAGTTTAGCAAGCGGCTCTACCATGAGAACCATACCAGCTCCTCCGCCATACTGGTAGTCATCTATTTGCTTATAATTTCCTGTACCAAACTGCCTTAAATCATGTAGTTGTATAGAAACAATTTGGCTATTTACTGCATTCTTTACTATTGATTGGCTCAAAAAACCTTCTACCAAACCGGGTTGGCAACAAATAATGTCTATTCTCATGGGCGTTTATGAGTTCTTATATATATCTAATAAACCATCGGGAAGGCTTACTTCTATTTTCTTATCTTCATGCGAAACGCCTTGCAAAAAGTCATCAGCAATAGGAATAAGTATTTCCTTACCTTCCTTATCATCTACAGCAAAAAGGTCTTGTCCTGTGCTTTCGTAGATTGCCTTTAATAGTCCTATTTCTTCTCCTTTTACAGCGTCTACAACTAGATAGCCAATAACATCATGATAATAGAACTGGTTCTTTTTCAATTTTGGCAATGCAGTCAAAGGCAAAAATACCTCTGCATTTACAATTAACTCAGCTTCTTCAATACTGTTAGTTTCCTCCAGTTTCAGAATTGACTTACGCCCCTTCATCTGTAAGTTTTCTATTACATAAGGCACCAATTGCCCTTTGATATCCAAGAAAATAGCTTCTAAGTCTGCATAGTAGCTGGGCTCATCCACATCTAAAAATATAATCACTTCTCCTTTCAGAGCATGAGTTTTAGTGATTTTCCCTAATGAAAAACATTCTGATTTCTGCATAATACACAAGTTAAAAAAAAATCCCCGCATAATGCGGGGATAATTCGAGTTTTTCTTTCAAAATAGGATTATTCCTCCGTAGAAGCCTCTTCTGTAGCCTCAGCAGCTGCTGTCTCTTCAGAAACCTCAGCAACCTCTTCAGCAGCAGCACTTGCTTCTGCAATAGCAGCAGCTTCAGCCTGACGCTTAGCTTCTAACTTTTCTTCTTTTTTCTTCTTTTCAGCTTCAAGTACCGCAGATTTTGCAGCAGATTTGCTAGAATCTAATTTAGCAAGTTTCTCTACTCTGGCGGCAGCTTTAGCATCAACCCAAGCATCAAATTTCGAATCTGCTTGTTCTTGAGTTATAGCTCCTTTGTCAACACCAATTTGAAGGTGTTTTTTCAACATAACACCATTTACACTTAAAATTTTACGTGTAGTGTCTGTTGGCTGGGCTCCTACTTGTAACCAGTACAATGCCCTGTCAGTTTTCAAAGTAACACCAGCTGGTGTTGAATTTGGATTGTACTGACCTAGTTTCTCGATAAATCTACCATCACGTGGTGCACGAGCATCTGCAACAACGATGTCGTAAATAGCCATCTTCTTACGTCCTCTTCTTGCAAGTCTAATTTTTACTGCCATTTTTTATTGTTTTTTTGATGGGAACCCGTCCCTCTTTTTATTGGACTGCAAATGTATTACAATTAATTAATAATAACAAATCTACGTATCTTTTTTACAATGAATGTGACTAAAGAGACCTACTACGTGCAATTCTTATATGTGCAAGATGGTGTTTACTGTGCCAGGCATATTGTTGTACCACGTCTAACAACCTGAACTTACGTTTCCACTCGGGATGGTAATATGTTCTCTCCAAAGTTTCCTTATCCATAACCCGATACAATGCTACAATCTTTAAATGTAAAGCAGAGAGTATAGCTAAGGGTACTTCTAAAGGTAAATCATAATCTGTCTGTCCAGCCCATAATCCTTCTTCATATCCCTTAATAACAGGGTTATCTTCCGTCAAAGCAAGTTTAACTCGTATATAGAAATTAGCGTGCGAATCTGCCAGATGATGTACAAGCTGTCGTATATTCCAACCTTGCTCCCTATATGTAAAATTAAGCACACTCTCCTGAAGTTCCTCAATTTCTTGTTTAAGGATAGATGGAAATTGACTGAGATAAACCAGAGTATCCTCTAGCTCTCCAACCGTATATTCCCTATCAAAATCAAAACGGCCAATCGGATATTTTAAATGCTCCATTTACCAGTGTTTTTTGATTATATATATCAATTCAGCATGAACAGCTCCAGCGACTACAACATCTCCATTAAATAAATAATCATTTCCACCTCTAAAATCAGTGACTAGACCTCCAGCTTCTTGTACCAACAATACACCAGCGGCCATATCCCACGAATTTAGGTTGTATTCAAAGAATCCGTCATATCGTCCTTCTGCCACAAATGCCAAATCTAGAGCTGCAGAACCAAACCTTCGTAAACCATGTGTTTTCTGCATCAACTCCTCTAGCACTTTCACATATTTGCTCATTTCCTCGAACTTATAATAAGGAAAACCCGTAGCCAATAATGACTGCCCCAACTTCTGAGCTGAAGATACGCTCAGCCTCTTACCATCCTTAAATGCTCCGTTGGCTTTAACAGCCCAATACGTCTCATCTAAAGGGATATTATAAACTACTCCCACCAAAACTTCTTTTCCCTTGGCAAGAGCCAAACTCACCGAATAATGAGGTAAACTGTGCACGAAATTTGCAGTGCCATCTAGTGGGTCTATAATCCAATTATAACCTTCCATATCAGAAGTAGTTTCTGTCTCTTCTTCCGTGATAAAGCCAATTGTAGGAGAATAAGCTCTTAAAGTTTTTACTATCCTCTCTTCTGCCTCCTTATCTACATAAGAAACCACATTATTAACATCTTTGTATTCAATGGCGTCTGTATTAAATTTCTGAGCCTCTGTGGCTATAAACTGTCCGGCGTTTTGAGCGGCACTAATTAGTACCTTCTTTACTTCTAGTAAATCCAAGGATAAAATCTTTTGAATGGTAAAAAAATCGTATTAAAATTATAAGCACAATGAATACCACATCTGTGGAAAATTTAGGTCCGGTAAAAAACTGCACAAGCGGAAAACCTATAACCAAAATTAAGATAAAAATACGAAGCATCCATCTAGCCCAAGCTTTGGATTTATAGTAAAAAATAGCAGGGAAAAGTAAGGGAGAAGCCCAAAGTATACTAAGATTAGACTCTGTAACTCCATGGTCTGTAAAAAACCAGAGAAGTAGTATAATCCACCCTGCAAAACCCAAAATAGTAAACAATACTACGTCAAATACTTTAGAGATTGACTTTGTCTTATATTGGTAATAAGTATATAGTGCAATGCCCACAAATAGTAATAAGAAAACGAGAAAAGGTGTAAAGGGATTTGCTTTAGCTTGCACACCCAATTCGTTAAGGTATTGCTTACTTAGAACAATTCCTGTACTGGAACTGTCGGTCTTGATGCTAGCACTATCCAACGCAAACATAAGATTATCAGGAATAAACATAGCTCCGTCCCATCCGGCTTTCTGATCCGACGGTAAGCCAATAGCCAAATCCATTCCAAAATCTGCCCATTTCTGGTTATTCCGTTGTGCATATTGGTCTATCCAGTACCTGTAGGTTTGGCCATCGTTTAAGCTTTTATTAAAAACCAAGCTGTCGCCACAAGCAATTTGTAAGACATCACGTAAGCGAGTGCTACAATTATCATACAAAAACAAATACCTGTAATCCCTATTCTGAGGTAGCAAGTTCGTATTTAAGTATTCAAAAATCTTTTGCTTTTGTTCTTGTGTAAGATTCAATATCTGCTCCGTAACTTGTCTCCCACTTCTATTCCAATAATCTATTTCCAGATAAAAGGGATATGAAGCTATCTGATAGTCTAATTGGCCTCTTAAAAATTTAAGGTAAAACCCGGGAGCATTAAAGTTAAAAGTACCATAATTATAGTTCTGATCTATCCCTAAAGATGGGTCTACTATACGCAAGGCACTGTGCCCAAAAGTAGAGTATAACTCAGCCCCTGGGGATACGGTTAATAACGAAACCCTGGCTTCTGGCGACAAACTTTGGGAAAACGCACCAAAAGAAAATAAGAACAAAAAAAAGTGCTTAACCATTAAAAGATTATTTTTTGTAAAGATATAAAAAAAGCACGGATAGAATATACCCGTGCTTTTTAACCTTCTTTTAATAATTACTGATTTACCTCTTCTTCGTTCTGTTTCTTACGAAAATCCAGGCCATCCGCAGACTCAATGTAATCTACATAGATAGTGTCTCCTTCATTTAAAGTTCCTTTAAGAATTTCTTCTGCCAAAGGATCTTCTATAAATTTCTGTATTGCCCTGTTTAAAGGTCTTGCTCCGTATTGTTGGTCATACCCTTTCTCTGCCAAAAACTTCTTAGCTGCCAGAGATAACTCAAGTTGATAACCCAAACTGTTAATCCTGGAAAGTAGTTTCTTTAAAGAGATATCAATAATCTGGAAGATATCATCTTGACTTAGTGAGTTAAATACAATCACATCATCCAATCTATTCAAAAACTCTGGAGAAAATGTCTTCTTAAGAGCATTTTGTATAGTAGATTTCACCATTTCGTCCTGATTATCAACCCTCGACTTTGTTGCAAACCCAATTCCTGATCCGAAGTCCTTCAAATCTCTAACACCTATGTTAGAGGTCATAATTATTATTGTATTTCTGAAATCTACTCTTCTACCGAGCGAGTCAGTCAAAATACCATCATCTAGAACTTGTAACAAAATGTTGAAGATATCCGGATGGGCTTTTTCAATTTCATCTAGCAAAACAACAGAATATGGTTTTCTCCTAACTTTCTCAGTCAATTGGCCGCCTTCTTCATAACCTACATATCCCGGAGGAGCTCCTACTAATCTAGAAATGCTAAACTTCTCCATATACTCACTCATATCTATTCGGATTAAGGCATCTTCCTTATCGAATAAGTACTCTGCAAGCTTTTTAGCCAGTTCAGTCTTTCCTACACCTGTTGGTCCTAAGAAAATAAATGAACCAATAGGCTTTTTAGGATCTTTTAACCCTACACGTGTACGTTGAATAGCTTTTACTAGCTTTTCTACTGCAGGATTTTGACCAACAACTTTATCTTTAAGCGAACCACCCATACCAAGGATTTTTTCGCCTTCATCCATATTTACCCTACGTACAGGAATACCGGTCATCATAGCAATGACTTCACCCACATGCTCCTCTGTCACAGTATGTCTTTGTAACTTAGACTCTTCTTCCCAGGCAGCTTTAGCTTTCTCCAGTTGGTCTATGAGTTTCTTCTCAGTATCTCTCAACTGTGCAGCCTCTTCGTATTTTTGACTTTTAACTACTCTATTTTTCTCAACTTTTATCTCCTCAACCGCATTCTCTAAGTCTACAACCTCTTGAGGCACGTTGATATTTTTAATGTGCACACGGGCTCCAACTTCGTCTATTACATCTATAGCTTTATCTGGCAAGAATCGATCTGTTATATACCTTTCAGAATACTTAACAGCCATTTCAATAGCATCATCAGAATACTGTACATTATGGTGATCTTCGTATTTCGCTTTAATATTGTGCAAAATCTCAATTGTTTCGTCAATTGAAGTCGCATCTACCATCACCATTTGGAAACGACGAGCCAAAGCACCGTCCTTTTCAATATATTGTCTATACTCATCTAAAGTCGTAGCACCCACACATTGAATATCTCCACGAGCCAATGCAGGCTTAAACATATTAGAGGCATCTAGTGAGCCACTTGCTCCGCCAGCTCCGACAATCGTATGAATTTCATCTATGAAAAGGATAATCTGCGGGTTTTTCTCAATTTCCTGCATAACAGCTTTCATCCTTTCTTCAAACTGTCCACGGTATTTTGTACCGGCAACAAGCGAAGCCAAGTCAAGCGTTACTACACGCTTACCAAAAAGTACCCTGGATACTTTCTTTTGAACTATTCTTAAAGCTAGACCTTCTGCAATTGCAGTTTTACCAACTCCCGGCTCACCTATTAGTATGGGGTTATTCTTCTTACGTCTCGATAAAATCTGTGCTACACGCTCAATTTCTTTCTCACGTCCAACAATAGGATCTAATTTACCGATTTCAGCCATTTTTGTTAAGTCACGGCCAAAATTATCTAAAATAGGAGTTCTAGACTTCTCTCCCATTTTGGTATCTTGTTTTTGTCCAAAACCGCTTCCACCACCAAACGCCTTATCATCGTCATCGGTATCCTGACTTTCCATACGAGGTGACATACCGGTAAGCTCATACTCGAGTAAGTCTTTAATTAGCTTGTAGTTCACATTAAACTTGTTAAGTATTTGACAACCTAGATTATCGTCATCCCTTAACACTGCTAAGAGCAAATGCTCCGTACCAATTACTTCAGACTTAAAAAGCTTAGCTTCTAAATGAGTAATTTTCAGAACCTTATCCGACTGTCGGGTAAGAGGGATATTTTCTAAGTTCTTAATTGTGTTGGTGGCTGTTCCTCTTGTGGAGTTTTCAATTGACATTCTTAACTCTTCAGGATTTAGTCCTGCCTTATGAATCAATTCTAAGCCTAAACCGTCTCCGTCCCTAATCATCCCTAATATGAGATGCTCAGCACCGATATAGTCGTGTCCCAACCGCAGTGCTTCTTCCTTCGCTAGCTCGATAACATCTTTTACTCTTTGCGAAAACTTGGGTTCCATTCTTTTCTCCTTTATTATTAAATGATTACACGCTTTCTACTTCCATTAGATAATCCAAACTATAGACTCCTTTGGAAAATAGCAAATCCAAAACACTTAGGTTTCTTTCAAATTTGCTACCAAAAACTTGATGGTACTCTTTAGTCGGACTAATTATCTGATTTTCCAACCTATTTTTTGCATTAAATGTAATAAATTGGTTTTTATATTCAAAAAACGAAAATTCCTCTTGACAAATTGTCTTATTTACCTTCATTAACTTAAGACAAATTGTCAGACTATCCGTATTTAAATCTACCAACCTCTCATACTTATTAGTAAATACCTTTCTAACAAAAGGTTCATAAAACTCAAAAAACGGACTATTCTTGTAAGAATTAGAAATGCTCTTCCAATACTTTACGTTCCAGTTTTCTGAATAATCTATAACAATATCCTTCATAATTGTATTATTAGGATGCTTTTTTACAGGGACAGTAATAGGTTCTACTCTATGTGGCCCCAAAATGTAAGCCCTATTCCTATAGGATTGTTTCCTAAACTGCTCACCTATGTTTATTTCAATCACCTCTTCCCTTAAAACTGAAGCCATATAATCTAAACAGGGAAAAAAATTTGAAGAATAAATCATATAATAGTAATTTCAAACCCAGAATTCGGTTATTTATATATTATAAGGAAACATATTTGATAGTGATAAAATTCAAATTCCACTTTTTATATTTCTGGTTATTAGCTGTTACAGCACTGGGTCAAAATACAGAAAAGATTAAGATACAAGTAAGAGCCATCAACGGAATAAACGGAACAGAACTACCTGAAGCAAAAATTTCTGTAAAGTATAGTCTGTCTGATAATGCAATTTCACCAAAAAAAGAAAAAAAAGATGTTTTTTACGAAATTGTACAGGGAGCAGATATCAACATTTCGGTAGAAGCCAATGCTTTTTACACAGAAACTAAAAGGTATGAAACAGCAAAAATGTATGATGCCGAAACCATTGATATCCGCCTTACACCTAAGCCGACCAACAGGGAAGCAATAGTAACTATAGTAGATGTACAAACAAAACAGCAAATACCAGGAAAAGTTAAACTTTCTATAGGTCGCAATACCACACTCCCATATGAGCCCAAAGACCGACTTGTTATTGGTACATACAGTGAGAAGGGTCTGAAGATTGAAGTAGAAGCTGATGGTTACATTTCCCAAACTTTTACAGACCCTATCCCATTAAGCGAAAATGATTCGGAGGTAGTACTGCAGTTTGCCTTAGAAAGAAAGCTAATCACCCAAAAAATTGTAGTGCTGGACAAAGCTACCCAGAAACCAGTATCTGGAAGCAGTCTAGTCGTTACCTCTTTAGATAATAAGCCAGTTGGCTTATCGGCCCAATTGACATTTCAAACCGCAGCTGGTCTTAGCTATAAGGCAGAGGTTACACATCCTGACTATGAACCCCTTCATCAGACCTTCGTATCTGGCCAAAATAATGTGGTTTTAAATTTAACACCTGTAAAACTGGGAATATTAACATTTAAAACCGTAGATGCCACCTCGAAAAAGGAAATAGAAGGAAAAATTACTATTACTAGCCCTACGGGTAAAAGCACGATTTTAAGTAATTCTAAGAACTATCAGGCTACAGAAAAGGGTAGTCATAAAGTAGTTGTAGAAGCTGCTGACTATGATAAGTTTGAAATAGTAGTAGTTGGAGACAAAGATCTAGAGACTGTTGTAAACCTACAAAGAAAACTTATTGAAAAATCAATAATAGCCCTAGACAAGGAAACAAAAGAACCTATAAACAATGTAGTTATTCGGTTGTACAGTGACACTTCTAAAGAAATACAAGGTGTAAAAGAGAGAAATAAAGCAACATTTAAAGTTAACCCAGATAATACATACTTTTATGAAGTAAGCTCTCCGGGATATCTGGGCCTTACCGAAAACTTGGGAAATTCGCAAAATAGCACAGCACTTCTTACAAAAATAGTTACGGAGAAATTCCAGGAGCATGATTACACTTTGGTAGATGCTTTAACAAATACACCTGTTACCAAGGGTCAACTGGTATTACTGGATCAAGATAAAAAATCTGTAGAAACCCTTTTCAATGCAGCGAAGGGCACCTATCAAACTTTTAAAATCTCGCCGACAAAAAAATACACTATCCAAGCCTCTGCTAATGGATATCAAGATGTAACAATTGGACATGACAACAACACAAAATCAATTAAAATTTTAATGCAACCTTCCGATTTACAAGAAGTTGTAATATCAATATACGATGAATATTCTACGCAGATGCTAGAAGGCAAACTAAGTATTCTGCTAGAAGGCAAAGAGATTCCTCTTACGGAAAGAAATAGGGAATATTTAGCTAAACTATCCGCTAAATACAAATACACTGTTATTTTTGGAAACCCTGATTACAAAAAATACTCAAAAGAAATACAGTTAGATCAACTTACCGACAACCGCTTTAATATCAATTTGCGGAAAGAAAATTACCCTTTGGCTCTGGCTATACAAAACAAGCTAACGCAGGACCAAAAGAAAGAAGCTAAAATTAAGATTTCTACACCTAATGGAAAGAACATTCCAGCTACGCTAGACTTTGAAAAAACAACATTCCGCTTAGAATCCGATCCAAATGACCCACTCCAAGTTGAAATAAATGTACCTGGTTTTCACCCTTATCTAGCCAGCAACAATAGAAAACAATTGGCTATGTACGAAATAAAAGTAACACTTTTACCTCTCCCCGAAACGCCTGAGCCTGAAACTGTGGCTGAAGTAGTAGAGCAACCTCCGGTTATAGAAAAAGTAGTAGAAGAAGCCCCGAAAATAGAGACAAAACAAGAAGCTCCATTGGAAGCTAAAAAAGGCAAAAAATACCTTCTTACTGGAGTAAATTTTGAGCAAAGTTCTACTAAAATGCTTTATGGCTCAGAACTAAAGCTTAATGAACTTTTAACCTTTATGAACCAAAATCCTACCGTAAAAATTGAGATCATTGGGCATACAGACAAAATCGGCGACGAGCGTCAAAATCAAAGACTTTCAGAGTTTAGGGCAAAGACTATTGCAAACTGGTTATTTAATAAAGGAATTGAAACAGATAGGATTTCGGTAGTAGGTATGGGATCAAAAGAACCTATTGCAGCTAACGACAGTGAAGTAACTAAAGCTCAAAATAGAAGAATTGAGGTAAATGTTATTGAGGAGTAAACCCAAATATGCGTTAACCTATCAATTGCTCCAAAATGCTATGTCATATAAGGATTAGTACTGTCAAACATTCAGTTCAATATGTAGGCACATTCAGAAAAAGCCCAACGTATTCATTATGAATTTGTTGGGCTTTTGA
>CAZBAV010000073.1:0-14816 GCA_964489955.1 uncultured Lacihabitans sp.
CTCCCCTTTCAACCTCTTCTCTCCATATCCCTCGTCGATTGGGAGTGCAAAGGTAAGGCAGAGTATTGGATTACAAAAGGATTGTGCGAAAAAAAAGTGCTTTTTATGGAATAATCTAATACTTCCTTCGAATGAGAACAAAAAAGAGGATTTTCCTGACAAAACAGGCAGAAAAAGGCTGTTTTGTCACCTGAAAACTCTCTCCATTTTCCACCAAAAACCCTACTTAGATTGTATTTTGGATTTCCTTATTCCTTCAAATGTCATTTTTACGGGCTTAATGTTTCCTTCTTTATCAAAGTGCATCTCATCTATACAGGTAATTCGGGCATTTCTGTCTGTTTCATTAAGTGCACGTCTATGATATACTATATAGTACTTATTAGTTCTTTGATTATGTATTACTGAATGGTGACCCGCCCCTGTAGCAATAGTGCCGTCTTGCTGTAGGATTTTTGCTTTTCGAACGAACGGGCCAAACGGACTATCTGCTATTGCATAGGAAACAGAATAGTCTGGGCCTGTCCAGCCTCCCTCCGACCACATAAAGTAATACTTCCCATCTTTCTTGAACATAAAGGGCCCCTCCACATAATTCTCTGGTGTTACCTCTTTAAAGATAGTTCCGTCTTCAAATGGAACAAAACCTGTGAAGTCTGCATTTAGTTTGGCTACATTACAATGCCTCCATCCACCATAATATATATAGTAATCATCTCCATCCTTAAATACAAACTGATCTATGGGCTGGGCTCCATTGTGAAACTTATCTATAAGCGGTTTTCCTAAGTGGTCTTTATATGGACCTTCCGGACGGCTAGAAACAGCTACACCTATACCCCCATATTCATTATTATTCTGGATATCGTTTCCTCCGAAGAAAAGATAGTACATCCCATCCTTATTTATTATTGATGGAGCCCATAGAGCCCGATTTACCCATTTCACAGACGAGGTGTCCAGAATTCTTTCATGCTTAGTCCAATCTACTAAATTATCTGAAGAAAAAGCATCGAAAAAAACTTGGTCCTTATAGGGAGCCGAATAAGTTGGATAAATCCAGTATTTGCCTTCAAAAACAGTCCCCTCTGGATCTGCGTACCAACCAGGGAACACGGGATTCCCTGAGTTTTTCTTTTGAGCAAAGGCAAAACCTGAAGTAATAAGGAGTAATACAAGGGAAAGGTGCTTCATATTATGATTCATATTAAATAGAGACTCTATATAGTATGGTACAATATACGATTAAAAACTGGGACGTGTCATAATAAGCCCCACAAAAAGCTAGATGCTTAGGCTATTCCTATTACAAATCGGGTCACTCCCTCTTGCGTGGCTAAACTAAACCCAAACCCATGGTTAATTAGTATCTCCCGGCTAAGTGTAAGTCCTACTCCTTGTCCTGTAGGCTTGGTAGAAAAGAAAGGTGTAAAGAGTTTTGATTGGATACCAGGATCTATACCTTTCCCATTATCTATTATCTCTATATGGGAAGCACTGAGTTTAAGCTTCACCTGCCCGTTTTCACCTACCGACTCAAAGGCATTTATAATGGCATTAATAAGCACTTGTTCCATTTGTTCCCGATCACACCTTAAAAACACTTCGTGATCTGGTAAGTCTAAAACAAAGTTTACATGGGCTTGCTGCAATTTTAACTTCATAATATGGTACACAGAGCTAAGTAGGCCGCCTAACTCTATTACCTCTAGATGTGGCTCGGGCAAACGTACAACAGCACCGAAGTTATTTACGAAAGTATTTAAACCATGATTTCTGTGTACCACAATATCCAAGTAGCTGTTTCGCTCCTGCTCATCTAATTCGCCAACCTCTTTCAGTGTCTCTAGTATACTATTGATAGCCCCCACCGAGTTTTTTACTTCGTGAGCCATCATACGTATTACTTTTCCGTAAGATTTCTTTTCTATCCTTAAGACCTCTTCTGTATTTTCCTCCAAAATAATAAACTTCCTATAAAACCCTTGGTGTTTAAATTGGCTAAGATGTACCAAAATGTATTTAGAACTACCTAGTCTATAGGTCTTACCAGACTCCAAAGCTATATCTGCCCCCATTAGTTTTGTCACCAACTCTGCAAACGAAGTCCCCACCGAAGTTTTGTCTAAGTCCAAAATCCGCTTTGCCGTAGGATTAAACTGGCTTATCTTTTCATCAAAATCTAAAATTACAAGACCCACAGGAAGCATTTCCATAAGATTTTGCATAAAAAAGTGCTGCTCCTGTTGATACGTACGCTCTTTCCTGAGATTCTCAATCATTTGGTTGTATACGTCTACCAACAAGTTAATTTCTCCGGAAGCACTTGGGCGTAGTTTAGTGCTAAAGTCCTGATCTTTTAGAGCATCCAGACCTAGCTTTATTTGGTCAAGTGGTCGGGTGAAGTCCCGGATAAGCCAGATAAAGATTAACAAGAAAACGCCTAAACCTATTTCTGCAGCAATAAGCAAACCCCAACTGTCCTTAAACAAAAAGAAAATCAAGCCTGCAAGACACACAAACAGGACCCCGAAGAAAATAATGAACTGCCATTTAATCTTCATAGCTGATTCCGTATTTAGTAATCCTACGGTAAAGAGCACTACGCGTTATCCCGAGGGATTTTGCTACTTCCGTCATGTTTCCTTTTTTCCCCGAGATTGCCTTTTCTATCATCTCCTTTTCTACCTGCTCCAAAGTTTGCCCGGCTCGGGTCTTTCTTCCTGTCGGGTTTTGTTGGGCTTTGAAATCCTGGATAGATAATTTACGCCTGTCACTTAGTAACCAGGTACGTTCCACCCAATTTTTGAGCTGTCGTACATTACCAGGAAAATCTTGGATGGATAACCATTCTAAAGCAGAATCTTCTATATCCTTAGAAGAGCCTCCGCCGTTTAGCTTTTGGACAAAAGCCTGCGTCAAATAGGGGATATCCTCTGCCCTTTGGTTCAAGTCTGGTAAATGAATGTGCAGTAGATTTATCCTGTAAAAAAGATCTTCTCTGAACTTCTCCTCTTCTACCATTTTATGCAGATCCCGGTGTGTGGCCGAAACCACCCGGGCATGGGATTTTAGAGTTTCACTAGAACCCAATGGCTCAAAAGTCCTCTCTTGTAAAACACGGAGTAACTTCACTTGAGAAGGAGCCGAAAGGTCTCCTATTTCATCTAAAAAAAGTGTCCCGCCACCAACCTTTTGGAAACGCCCTTCTCTATCTGCCACGGCTCCGGTAAAAGCACCCTTCTTATGACCGAATAATTCGCTCTCAAAAAGCTCAGTGGGAATTCCTCCCAGGTTTACTTTCAAAAATGGTTGCTCATATCTACTGCTAAGCTCGTGCACAGCCTCGGCTACCAGTTCTTTCCCTGTTCCGCTACCTCCCGTTACTAAGACTGTAGCATCGGTGGGAGCTACCTTTGTAATTAAAGCCTTAACTTCTGTTATAGCATCAGAAACTCCAATAATACCTTCTAGCCTACTACTTGTATTTTGTTCAGCTTCTAACCTCAGTTGCAACTGCGTTTTGACAGCCGAAACCATCTGTGCATTATCCCATGGTTTAGTAATAAAATCTACTGCCCCACTTTTCATGCCTTTTACCGCTAATTCCAGTGTGCCCCAAGCCGTGATTAAAATTATGGGAAGTGTTGGAAAAACTGCATGTACTTTTTGGAGAATTTGGAGGCCTTCATCACCTGAGGCTTCTAAGGTGAAATTTAAGTCTAGAACTACAATGTCTGGCTTAAAAGTGTCTATAAATTCAATAACATTTAAGGGATTAATGATATACTGTACATCAAACCCTTTGGTACTGAAAAGGAGTTTTAGCGATTGACAAACCGTGCGGTCGTCGTCAACAATTAATATCTTCGGTTTTATATCCAACATATATAAATACTTCTCTTTTATTCGGGCAAATCCCTGAAATGTCTATGGAATGTAGAATTTGCTATTTTCTGTATAAAATTAATAATTAGTACCCCCGTCGACAAGCTCGCAATTACATATTATGTTAAGATTTTGACTTCCTGTAAATACAACTTTATACATTGGCGTCTTTAGATAGGCGAACCTTCATATCTATTTGTTTAGCTGAACACATCTTAGATTAATTCACTCCTCCCTCAACGCTTGAGCCGGTAAGATTTTTGCTACTTGCTGCCCAGAAAGTACACTGCTTACCACCACCACGCCGAAAACAAGAATAGTAGCAGTCAATAACCCGAAAACGTAAGAATCTGTGGCTACATCAAAGGATCCTACAATAGGTACTTGTAATGCAAAAAACAGTGCCAAAAAATAAGCCAACGAACATAATACGACCATTTCGCCAACAAACATCTTTCTAATACTTCCTGTACTTGCCCCCATAGACTTCCTCACTCCTACTTCTGGGATCCTGTTATTGATGTTGAATTTCAACAATCCAAACAGACCCACAGTTATACTTACCACAAAGAAAACCACGACAAACAACAGTCCCAATAAAGGTATCACAGTTGGCATATTGGCTCGCTTTCGCTCCAATTCTGCATCTACAATCTTAAAATCATCAGTCTTTGCTACCTTTTGTGCTATAGAAAAAATCTGGGCTTTCACACCCTTTCCACTTCCTTCTTTTACACGTATAGAAAATGTACCCGCCTTATAACCTCTACTATCCATATAAAAAACCACCGATTTCTCCTCCACAAAGTCCCCTTCAAATTTAAAATGTCCAAGAACTCCACGTACCTGGCTTTCTCCGCTAATTTCAATTTCTTTTCCTGGTGAGACAACTTCTGGTCTCCTATCCATGACCAATTTTTGATTAACTAACACAGGCTTTAGGCGGCTCTCGGCCATATCCTCTCTACCAAAATACTCCCCAGAAATAAGTGGCAAACGCCACACTTTGTGGTAATTGGTATCCACCTCAAAAACAAAAGCCATGTTATTCTCTTTTCCCGTAGAGTAACTACCGCCTTGATATGGAACACTATTAGTGCTTAATGACACATGTTCAACTTCCGGAAGACTTCTCAATTCTGTCATCAAGATTTCTCCTAAAGGTTCCTGAGTCAGTGAATCTACTTTGGATAAATCAGCCCTCCACCCAACGGACAGTACATACACATTCTCTGGATCAAAGCCTCTAGGGACACTAAAAACCTTGTATTTCTCATATGCAAAGGTAAATACCCCAAAGAAAATGAGTGTGGCAATGGCCAATTCCAAAAGCAAAAAAATATTCTTAGCCTTACGTTTCCAGATGAGTTTAAAATAGTGCTTTATCATTTCTGCCCATTTTTTAGTGCTCCTACAATCTTCAACTTCGATATCCTCCAAGCAGGAATAGCTCCTGATAAACAAGCCAAAACCAACGAAATGCCAACATAAATAGCCAACAAACCAAGGTCAAGCTCTATACGTGCCACCCCAAAAAAGGAAATACCATTGAGTAACTTTATAATGAAATAAGTAAACCCCAAAGCCAGCAGCCCTCCGATGGCTGTGAGCAAAATATTTTCGAACAAAAACTGCTGGAAAATCTGGCTCGAATTTGCTCCAAAAGACTTCCTTACTCCAATCTCCCCAGCTCTCTCATTTACGCGGGTAACATTAAGGTTAATGAGATTGAGCAGAGGCACAACCACAAAAAGTGCTACAACCGTATAAAAGAATAGACCTAGAAGATGCCCACGGTTTCCCTTTTCACTCTCTCCTAATACTTTGTCTGCATATAAATCAGCCGGAGTTTTTATGTGAAACTTATACCAATCATACTCTTCTTGCGTGCTAAGAACCTCCGCTAGTTTTTCAACTTCCGCTTTAAAGGGCTCTTGCCCAGATACCAAAACCGCAATGTTGCTTTCTCCAAATATGTCATGAGAGAATCCCTTAAAATTCCAGGTTGAAGGCAGGAAACAGTGCGATTGAATGTAAGGATTGGTAGACTGCGGGTTCTTTACCACGCCTACTACCTCAAACAATCCATGAAGTCCCCAATGAACCTTCATTCCCAAATAACTTTTTCGTTTTCCGAAATACTGCTCTGCAGCGTCTTTGGTAAGGATAATTTGCTGTGCCTTGTTGGCAATGGCTTCTACAGGAAAAGGCTGACCTTCCAGAAAAGCGAAGTTAAAGACTTTCCAATACCCCACATCTGTAAGACAAGCTTGCCACTCCATAAGCTCATTATTTTCTACGGTTTCTAAACTATAGGAGCAACAAAACTGGGACACCTCTTCCACTGAACCCAAGGGAGCTATTCGCTTCTGACTAAAACCATCTCCAAATCCTCCTGCAGCCATCCCTGCCCTCTTTGCTTTATTTAATGAGGTAGAAATGGTAGAATCTTTCTTCCACTTGCCATTTACTAAAGTACTATCATACTCCTTATGCGTAATCTTTTCATATTTTTCTCCATTGATTTCGGTCAAAAAAAGCATTTTATCTGCATTTCCCAACGGCTGCTGGGCTCCCAGCTCATTTTCATAAACCGCAAATGCTAGCATAAGGGCTGTAAGCGTGAAACTTATACCGAACAGACTCACCAAAGTATACAACTTGTTTCTTTGAAGTGATTTTATAGCAACTTTCAGATAGTTCTTTAGCATGGCAATTGTTTCTATTCCTCCCTCAATGCCTTGGCTGGTAAAATGCCAGCGGCTTGGTGGCTAGGTAAAATAGTGCATAAATAAACAATAAGGAAAATAAGGATTGCTCCTCCTAAGATACCGGTGGTCAAAGCTTCTTTGGTAAACGGTATAACCGTGAAATACGCCACTTCTAAGGCTATAAGCAGTGCTACCGCAAAAGAAATAAAAGTAAGTACCAGCATTTCGCCTGTAAACTGCCTTCTGATTTTCCCTGATGGAGCTCCAAGAGCTTTACGTAGTCCTATTTCGGGTATCCTTTTTGATATATTGTAACGCAACACCCCAAAGAGCCCCATGGCTATATTGATAACTAAAAACAATACCAAGAAAAGTAACGCCACCAAAGGCACCATTGTCCGGTTATTTACACTCTTACGCTCATCGGAAGATTTTGAAATAGAAAAATCTGAGCTTTTTGTTATTTTTTCTACCGTGTCATGAATACTCTTTTGCACATCGGCTCCCATGCCCGGTTTTGTCCTGATACTCATCATCTGATAATGATCTAAGCCAGAAAGCGGGAAAAAGGTAAATGGAACTTCCTCCTTGAAATCTCCTCCATACTTAAACGCCTCTGCCACACCAATGATCTGGACTTCTTTTCCGCTCATTTTGAAAACAAAACCCAACGGTTCTTTGCCCTTCATCCACTTATCTACAAACACCTGGTTAACTACTGCTGGTATGTATCGCCCTGCTTCATCACCCTTATGGTAGAACCGTCCCGAAGCCATCTTTACCTTCCAAACGTCATCGTAATTCTCATCTCCATGAAGATAATCTGTGTTAAACTCAAAATTGGAACCGTCGTCTTTCCCGTCGGTACCATTAGACCAGGTATTTCCTAAATATGGAGAGATATAAACACTGTAGGATACTGTCTCTACTCCATCCAGAGCCAAAATGTTGTTCTTAATTTCTTCAAATAGAAACCTTTGTCTGGTAGTATCGCTTTCTATATCACCTATGTTTAGCGATAAGCGGTACACGTCATCTGAGTTAAAGCCATTTGGTTTGCTATAGTTTTTATAGATTGAAGCAGTAAAAGTTCCCACCCCAAAAACCACAAGAAACACCAGCACCAACTCTGCAAGTAGGAAAGCATTTTTGCTTTTCCTTTTCCATATCAATTTAAAATAGTGCCGTATCATAGTTTTCCTGATTTAAGTGCAGGAGCTACCTCGGTTTTTGAGATTTTCCAAGCCGGAATTACTCCCGACAGAAGCCCAAAGACAAATGTAACTAACACACTGATGATGAGTAAATAGAGGTTGAAGTTCAGTTTGGAGTTTCCAAAAATTTCTAGATTGTTCAATAGCTGTATTCCGGCATAAGCCAGAACCAAACCTATAAGGCCGCCAATGAAGGTTATAATGAGGTTTTCGAACAAAAACTGTAGAAAAAGGTCTTTCGTCTTTGCCCCAAATGCCTTACGGACACCAATTTCTGATGAACGCTCAAAAATTCTGGTAACATTAAGATTGATTAGATTAAAAACAGGAATCACCAAAAATAACCCCAAAACAGAGAAGATAAGGGTTAAAAGTTTCTTCCCTTCACGACTTCTTTGGTCTCCAACAAAATTCCACGCATAAATATCAGATGCGTCCTTTTCAAGTAGTCTATGCCTGTCAAAATTTTGAGTCTTCTCTATTGTTCCTTCCAGAACTCTTAATTCTTCCTGCATTTGCGATACTTCAGAGGCGTCTTTGGCCAAAAGAGCTACAACACAGCTACCAAAAACCCCGTTGTCGCCCCAGTCCAATTCTGTAGGTAAAGCCCAAGAGATTGGGATAAAGAAATCATTTTTAACTGAGCGATTGGTACTCCCGATATCATCTACCACACCCACTACTTTAAACTTACCTTTTAAACCATACTCTACCATTTTTCCAAGGTAAGAGTCTTGTTTACCAAAATACCTTTCGGCAGCACTTTTCTTAAGTACAACCTCTCTGGCCTGAGACTCCACAGCCTCTTTGGTATACGGTTCCCCTTCTATAAAATCGAAATCAAAAATTTCCCAATAAATATGATCTGTCATATTACCGCTCAGAGCCAGTTTACTGTTGTTAGGAAAAACAGTCATCTGCACATAATCATTGAAAACACTAATCTTTTCAGGTGTTTTTAATTTACTCAATTTGTCTTTATACAATTTGTATCCCAAACTAGAACTGGAAGATGAACTTACGTTTCCTTCGATAATTTTGGTAGTTACCACCGTGTCTATTTTTAGTACGCCGTCTACTAAGGTACTGTCATAGGTTGTGGTCTTTTCTCTGGCATATCCTTCGGCCACAACAGAAGGGATGAAAAGTATTCTGTCCTGCTTGCCCAAGGGTTTATTGCCTCCAAGCTCGTTCTCCAGAACTGCCGAGGCCAGTATTAACACCATAAGCGTAAAGCTAATCCCAAACAAACTAATTCCCGTGTAGAGCTTGTTCCGTTTGAGAACTTTTATGGCTGTTTTGAAATAATTTTTTAACATAATCTTTTAGCTTTCAGCTAACAGTCGTTAGAAAGCAGATTTCAGATATCCAGGATTGCTATTTCAAAGAATCTATTATCCCTTTTAATCATCGATTGTCTCCTATCCGTTTTTCACTGTTACCTGTTCGTTTTTCATTTTTAGTTTACAAGGCTTCCATCAAACAATCGGATTATCCTATGCGTTTTGCGAGCCATAGCTTCGTCATGCGTTACCATCACTACCGTCACTTTTTCTTTTTCGTTAAGATCAAGCAGGAGTTGCATTACTTCATTTCCAAGCACACTATCTAGGTTTCCTGTAGGCTCATCCGCCATAACTATAGATGGCTTTCCTACTACCGCTCGGGCTATAGCCACACGCTGGCGTTGTCCACCCGAAAGCTGATTGGGATAATGATACTTACGGTTTACCAAGCCCACTCTTTCCAAAGCTTCTTCGGCCATCTGCTTACGCTCTTTGGCTCCCAAGCCTCTATATAGAAGCGGTAACTCTACATTGTCTATTACCGACAAATCAGAAATAAGATGAAAACTTTGGAAAATGAACCCCAGATTTTGATTACGGAAGGTAGCCAACTGGCTTTCCGACTGGTTATCAAGATTAACCCCATTAATGTTTACATGGCCAGACGTGGGGTTATCTAGTAAACCAATCATGTTTAAAAGTGTGGATTTTCCACAGCCTGAAGGTCCCATGATGGACACAAACTCTCCGTCTTCGATTTTTAATGAAATCTCATTTAATGCCACCGTTTCCAGGGTGTCTGTAAAATACGATTTCCCAAGTTTTTTTAGCTCTATCATAATTTATAATTTGTTTTCTTAAAGTTTTAATTTAGTCAAATGGTTCTTGTGTTCTCTTCGTTTGGTTCTCGTCTTCGCTCGAACAGACAGAGAGAAGACGCTTAAATATCTTCCAAGGTCAATAAACGCAAGGTATAGTATGTAACCCAGTAGCCACGAAGCAGATTAATGTAGTTCCGCCAGGCGTTATCCCTCTCACTGTAAGCTATCCCCAAGTCAGTAATACTTATGTCGTTTAAGATATACCTTTGATTAGCTATTTCATATCGCTCCTTGGCTAATGTCAAGCTTTTACCCCCCAATTTTACTTCTTCCTGAACTTCGTTAAATTGGTTCACCAACTGTCTAACGTCTTGTTTAAAGGCCTGCTCCGTAAACTCATTTTCTTGCTCCACATATTTCTTCTGCTCCAAAGCAGAGCGAGTGCTGATGCGTCTTTGTCCACCGTCAAAAATAGGGATACTTAAACTCACTTGCACAAAGTTCTCCTGCTGAGGTATACGATAAGACTCCGAAAAGGCGGGTCCGGTACCCACCCAGCCCAATGTGGCCGAGAGTGTACCTCCCCATCCGTGGTCTTTCCGGGCTTGCTCCAACGCCCGTTCAGACTCTAGCAACAGCTTTCTCAATGTTTTTTCCTCGGGTCTTTTTTGCCACGCTTTTTCCGAAGTTGCGTGAGCATCCAGGTGCATTTCTTTAATAAAATCTGGTTCTCTTAATACAAAAATGTTGTCGTTCCCCATTTCCCAACCCATAACTTTCCGTAAGGCAGCGTTCGCCCTTATTAACTCCCTCTTGGCATTTACCGTATTCTGACGTGAGGAGTTGAGACTAAGCTCCAGCTGCAGGAAATCACTCTTAGATATTTTGCCGAGCTTATCCCGCTCTTGTGCTATTTCATAAATCTTCTCGTTATTCTTGGCATTGGTTTCAGCTATTTGTTGATTAATTTGTGCGGCTAGCAAATCAAAATAGGCCGATGATACCTCGGTAGAAACCTTCTCTGTATTGATTGACAGGTTTGCCCGGGCTATTTCATGTTCCAATGCAAAAATCCTTTTATCCCATTTCAATGGATTAAAACGGTTTATGGCTTGTTCTATCCCAATACGGAAAGGCACGGAGTTAAAATTCCGCATACCATCACCTGTAAAGTCTTCGTATCTCCGCATCCTCGTTTCCGCAAAAAATGTGGTATTAGTTTTAAGCACCGTTTGCGATAAGTTTAGGTTTAAACTACTGTTATCTTGCGAAATAGGCATAAATCCAATAGTCCCGTCTGGCTGGGTAATTGCAGATGTGGTTCTATAAAAGTTAGGAAGATTAGCTCCTGCCCTCAACTGTGGTTTAAGCCCTGCCATGAGATAATCCTCTTTCAGTTTTGCCACTTGGTAATCTGTTTGTACCTTCTTCTGTCCCAAAGCATTCTCATGAGCAATAAAAATGGCTTGATTAAGGCTGAGGGAATCTGATTGAGCTGAACAGTGAACAGTGAACAGTAAAAAATGAAAAATGAAAAATGAAAAAATAACAGTGGAAACACGACTGATAAAGGAAAAGACCTTTCTTAAAACCCCAATCCGAAAATCCATAAACCTCAATATCTGCCAGCTGCCACCTGATGGCTGAAAGCTGACTCCTAATACTTTGTTCTTCATTTCACCTTCAGTTTAGACTTGTTTTTATACAAACTCATATCCGAAAGCACCACCTTTTCTCCTACCTTTAAGCCGCTAATTACTTCTATTTTGTCTGAGGTTCTAAGACCCGTTTCTATAGTGCGAGCCACAGCTTGCCCGTCTTCCAAAACAAAAACTTTAATAGATGTGCCTCCACTTACACCTTGCCCATTAGGGATGTATATACCGTGCGATTTCGTGTCTGTAACAATCCGTACAGGCACTTTCATTTTGGGTCTGAGCTTATCAGAATCGGCTTTTTGTAACCTTACTTTAAAACGGATAGTGTTATTTTCTACTGCTGGTAAAATCTGAATGATTTCTCCCATTTCTATACCGTTAGAGACTTCCACCTGTACCATCATCCCCAATACAAGCTTCTCAGTGTGCATATCAGACACACTGGCATCAATACTGTATGACGATAAGTTGGCTAGACGAACCAACGGCTCACCTTCATTTATTTGGGCTCCTATACGATTCTCTAGCCAGGTGATTACTCCCTCCTCGGTAGAATGAACTGTAGCATTTTTAAGCTTCTTATCCAACTCATCCAAACGTTTTTTCTGGATAGAAGCCTGTATCTGCTCGTTTTGCACGCTAGAGGCAATAGACTCCTTACGGTACTTCAACTCGTTTTCCAGCTTCTTTTTTTCCAATAAAGCTATCTCTAGATTTTGCTTCGCTTGATCTACCTCTTCCTGGGTTACGCCACCTATAGTCTTTAGTCGCTGGGCATCGGAAAGTGACGCACGGAGTTTCTTTAACTGCAAATCCTTTACTTGATCATCCAGCTCTATATCTCTGATGTTTTTTTCTAGTTCCAATTTTAGTTTTACCACGTTATTGTCTTTCAACCGCAGCTCATCTACTAACCTTTGGAACTCCATCTGAGTATATTCAGTGTCTAAAATGAGGATGGCTTCGCCTGGCTCTACCCTTGTGCCGTTTTCTTTCACCACTTTCATCACTTTTGCCGATAAGGGGCTCACCAATACAATCTCAGATGAAGGCTCCACTATACCATTTGCCGAAATAGTGTTATCTATTTCACCTTCCCGCACCTCTCCTACCAAAATATCTGCCCGTTTTACCGATGCAGTAAGTCCTTGGCTCAAAAGCCAATATCCGAGTGCCAAAGCGGCGGCCACTCCTACTATGTAAGTCCAGCGTTTAGCTTTACGCTTCCTAAGGGTTCTGTTATCTATTTGCTTATCCATGCCAAAATAGATAACCAAGCTCGTGCCAAAAAAATAAGTCAATAACTATCAAGTACTTGCAATTTCTCTATAAACCGAAATGCGTCCGATATTGGGACGCATTGATTGAAAATGGGACGTATGAGGCCGAATTATAGATTACTTTTTTACTGTCAAATGAGTAAAAACAGGCTGCTTACTTTTTTCGCTTAAAGTCCAAATCTTGAAAATCAAAACTAAAATCTGTTAGTGGAGAAATAGCTGAAACTTTAATCCCACTAGCTTGCCCTTCCCTATCCAAACTAAAGACCAAATACGCATCAGCATCAAGACTCCGGTCCACCCATTTTACTACATAAGTATTACCTTTATAATAAGACATGGGTCCTTGTAGCAAGCCGGATTTCTTCGACTCAAACCAAAGCCCTCCATTTCTCTCTGAAACCACCACATCTCCAAACCATTGGTCTGTATAGGTGCCTTTTACCTCAAAATTTGGCTTCGCAGCACCTTTCAATGCATTCTCTACCTCCAAATTCACCTTGTCTATGATCTCTTGGGCTTCTTTGCGGTTCTTAAGTACATTAGCGTGGTATTCTGCTACGCGATCTTTGCCTGTTACACCCAAATAAGAATCCTTAATACTATTGGTAATCGCATTAAAAGCCGCTCCTGTTTGCTGGTTAGTATACACTATAATTCCTAGGTTAAGCTCAGGTATAAGAGTAGTTTGGCTTACAATTCCCAATAAGCCTCCTGTATGAGATACCTGTTTGTAACCTTTCACATCCGTGACAACCCAGCCTAAACCGTAAGCTAAAAAGTTACTGTTATAAGGTCCTGGCCCACCCAAGGACATTAAGGTTTGAGGTGTCCATAATTCACGCAGAGTTTGTTCAGAAATGAGTTGTTTTTCTTGGTTCTTACCGTATTTCCCTTTGTTTAAGAGGCACTGTACCCATTTTCCCATATCTGTAACCGAAGCATAAATACCTCCGGCGGCATTGGCATTTTCGCTCCAGTCTCTCCTTACCACTTCTAGTTTTCCCTCTACAATGGCATGCGGGTCTATCACGTTTTCTTTATTCTTCAGTCTCTTAAAAGAAGGAGCCGCAGTCTTTATTTCTAACGGATCAAAAATCCTCTCCTGAATGAAATCTTCCCAGGTTCTACCACTTGCCCTTGCCACGATTTCACCGGCTACAATGTACAAGAGATTATCGTAATCATATTTCGAACGGAAAGAGCTCACTGGCCTTAAATACCGTAAATTGTGGATAATGTCTTCCCGGGTAAAGGTATTCACATCTGGCCAAAACATGAGGTCACCAGCTCCCAAACCTAATCCGCTCCGATGGGTAAGTAAATCCCGTATAGTAAATTCTGCTGTAACATAAGGGTTATACATTTTAAACTCTGGTATAAAATCTGTCACCTTTGAGTCCCATTGTAATTTCCCTTCTTCTTTTAATATCCCCAAAGCTGCCGCAGTTATGGCCTTAGAATTGGAAGCAATTCCAAAGAGAGTGTTTTCGTCAGTTGGCAATTTACTGTCCAATGACCTTACTCCATAGCCCTTGGCACTTAGCACTTTCCCATCTTTAATAATGCTTACCGCAATACCCGGAACCTCAAATGTTTCTAGAGTTCGTTTCACGAGTTTGTCAAGCTCTGTTTGTGTAACCTGAGCTGTAACTGCCAATGGCAAAAAGAGAAAAGTAAAAAATATCCGTTTCATATTCTATAGAAAATTACATGAGGTAAATATACACTATTATTTAAGTGTTAAATACTAGCCCTTTGTTTAGTTTTTGCCGTATAGTTTATATATCTTTCCTACTACTATGCCCTCTTGGGGTAGTAAAAAGGAATCGTTTAGTCCGCCATCAATGGCGGTCAATTTGTAGTCAAAATAATTTTTATGAAAAGAAGAAGTTTTTTTACAAAAGGATCTTTAGCAGTAGCTGGAGCCTCTCTTTTTTCTGGCCAAGAAGTATTAG
>CAZBAV010000073.1:14916-18750 GCA_964489955.1 uncultured Lacihabitans sp.
AAAGGATCTTTAGCAGTAGCTGGAGCCTCTCTTTTTTCTGGCCAAGAAGTATTAGCCAACCAGTATGCTAACAAAAAAGCAAAAAACATCATTTTCCTTGTGAGTGACGGAATGAGTACCGGCACCTTGCATATGGCTAACCTTCATTGTGAACGTACCTTCGGAAAAAGCAGCAATTGGATTAATCTATATAAGGAAAATAGAGCCACTCGGGCCTTAATGGACACACAATCTGCCAACTCCATTGTGACCGACTCTGCTGCCGCAAGCTCCTCTTTTGGTGGAGGTTTTAGAGTAAATAATGGCTCATTAAACATGGCTCCGGATGGCAAAGCCAACTTACCTATTTGGCAGAAGTTCAAGAAAAAAGGAAAGAAAGCAGGCGTGGTAACTTCTGTAACCGTAACCCATGCAACTCCTGCTGGCTTCTGTGTTAATGTAAAAAATCGGGGTTCTGAGCAAGAGATTGCAGATCAATATCTACAATTGGGTATAGATGTAATTATGGGGGGAGGCGATGGCCACTTTTCTGCAGAAACCCGTGAAGATAAAAAAGATATGTATGCTGCTTTTGCGGCTAAAGGTTACCAAATAGCCAAAACCCGCAAGGAGCTGATGGCTTCCAATGACAACCAGCCAATGGTAGGTATTTTTGCACAAGGAGGAATTCCTTACGCCATAGATAGAGAGAATGACGCAGACCTCAAAGCCACCACGCCTAGTTTAGCCGAAATGTCTAAAAAAGCGATTGACATCTTAAGCAAGAACAAAGAAGGTTTTGTGCTACAAATAGAAGGAGGCAAAGTAGACTGGGCAGCTCACGCCAACGACATTGCAGGCTTACTATATGATCAACTGGCTTTTGATGAAGCCGTAAAAGTAGCCATAGATTTTGCCGAGAAAGACAAAAACACATTGGTTATCATGACCACAGACCATGGCAACGCCAATCCTGGCACAATCTCAGGAAGTAAAGCTAGTGCCGGTTTTGATAGTCTCCGGAACTACAAGAAAACCAATGAGTGGCTCCTTAACCAAATAACAAAAGATAGCAGCCTTTCCCAAATTAAAGAACTAGTGCACAGCACCAATGGCATAGCAGCCACAGAAGAAGAAGTAAAAAGTATTAAAGCATATTATGATGAAATAGTACGTGGCGAAGACGGCCTTTATAATTACCGCAAAGTACCGTTTAAACTTTACTCTGAGATACAGAAAACCTATAACCACATAGGTTGGATTAGTATGAGCCACTCCTCAGACCACGTGGAAGTAGCTGCTTTTGGCCCGGGCAGTGAACTGCTAAAACCCTACTGTCTAAACACCGACCTCCATTACCTCATGCTACAAGCAGCAGAGATTGAGAATAAGTTTTAAGACTGCAGTTTCCTTGGGGAATAACCCCAAGGAAACCATTTAAGTAAACACCGCACTCCAGAAAAAGTCTATAGTCTTCCGTACAATCTGCGGATACAAATATCCCAAATCTATTATTTCAAATATCCTTTACCAGCAAACGGTACGTCTTATAAGGCTCTCCATTAATGTCTAATATTGCCTTATTCATCATAGTATTCCCCTCCAGGATCCACGAAGCTTCGGCCCCAACAATGTTCTTCTCTATTGCTTTCTTAATAATGTGTCCATACAATACAGCCTCAATACCTTGTTTTCTGTGATCTTCAAGAACTCCCAGTGCCAAAACTCTTAGTCTGTTTATTTTTTTACGGCCAAAAAGGAGCTTAAACACGCCGAAAGGAAACAACCGCCCTTTCTTGATATTCTTCTGTATTTGGTTGATGTCCGGGATAGCCAGGGCAAAAGCAATTGGCGTCCCTTTGTGTTCTGCTACTAAACAGAAGTCCGGATCCGCAATCAACTTCATATCTTTACCCATATGCTTGAACTCATTTCCCGTCATAGGCACAAATCCAAGATTCTTGTCCCAAGCTCCATTATACACATCTATCAGGGTGTCTATTTCCTTTCCAATGTTTTTTATATCGAGATTCCGAAAGGTTATACCGTTTCTTTCTAACCGAAATTTAAGCGACTCCAGCAGATTCATACTCCTTAAGTTAGCTTCTTTGGTTCTGAGGTCATAAGCTATTAGGTCGGTATATTTTACCAGCCCCACTTTCGCCAATAAATCTACGTAATATGGCGGATTGTAAGTCATCATTACTACCGGAGGACTATCAAAGCCATCAACCAGCAAACCACAAGATTCATTGGTACTAGGATTGACAGGTCCAATCATATTACATAAACCCCTTTCTTTCAGCCAATTTTCTACAGAGGCAAATAAAGTCTTAGCCACTTCTAACTCGTTAATACTCTCGAAGAAACCCCAGAAACCGTCCTTTGCATTGTTAAAAACAAAGTGATTTTTATTATTTATGGCAGCTATACGGCCAACTATATTTTCTTCGGAATCAATAGCTAGAAAAGCCTGCAATTCGGAGTGCTCATGGAAAGGGTGCGTAGTGAGCAAGTCCTTTTCTGCCGTATAAAGGGCCGGCACATAGTTTGGGTCATTTTTGTATAACTCATGCGGAAAGTCAATAAACTTTTTGAGTTCTTTAGCCGAGTTAACTTCTATAATCTTATACATACAAATGGTTCTTTACCGCCCTTAAAGTATAAGTAAACCTTTGGGCGGATAAATCTACTTCAAAGTCAGTTAAGAACAAATATCTTAGCCATTTTTATCCCGGATTCCGGACTTAAGCGGACCTATAGAAATTCTATTAAATTTTCCTTAGGTTTATTGAAAAGTGACCTAAAGCTAAAGGTTTCATCTTTTTAACCCAAGATTATCCATTTAATGTCAAATACCTTTCTATGCCAGGCCTAAACTTTTCAGGAACTCATCTCTAAAACTCTGTCCAATAGGAACCTCAGTTTCACCAACAAAAACACGGTTTCCTTCTATCTGCTTTATCTTTTTCTTATTTATCCAAAAAGACCTATGGCTCCGTATAAAGCTATGTCCTGGAAACATTTCCATAGCTGCGGTAAAGGTTAAACGGGGCTGGATAACCTCATTTTCTTGCACAATCTTACAGAAATTTCCGTTTGCTTCCACATACAAAACATCTTCCAAAACTACCTTTATAATTTTCCCATCACTCTTAACAAAAATGGAGTCCTCTTGTTTTGACGTTGTCCCATTCCTCTCACGTACTTTGTCTAATGCTATTATAAATCGGTCCAGGGAAAATGGTTTCAGTAAATAATCACAGGCGTTGAGCTCAAAAGCCTCAGGACCGAACTCCCGATAAGCAGTAGTAAAAACCACCAAAGGTCCGTTTCCTTTCAGCGTTTTCATAAATGACATCCCATCCAAAACAGGCATATTTATATCTAACAAAAGCAAATCTATCTCACTGACTTCCAGTAGCTTCTTGGCTTCCAAGGCATTTCCTACAGAACCAATCACCTTCACGTAGTCCAGTTGCAAACAATAACTTTCTACAATTTCTCTTGCTATAGGTTCGTCATCTACGATTAATACATTCATTGGCTATTCTGTTTCTATCTGCAAACTTACTTTATATCTATCCCCTTCTTCCCGCATAGAAAGTGTGTGTTTTTTAGGATACATTAATTCCAAGCGTCTCTTAGCATTCTCAAGTCCCAAACCACTCCCCGCATTAAGGTTTCGGCTTTCAGTTTCCTGAACTTCAAAAGAATTCTCTATCGAAAATAACACATTCTTCTCCCAAGATTTCAGTACAATATCCACAAATATCTTATCTTCTGAACTGTTTCTAGCATGTTTAAAGGCATTTTCCACAAAAACCATCAATAGCATCGGAGCGATTTTTAGAT
>CAZBAV010000073.1:18760-21349 GCA_964489955.1 uncultured Lacihabitans sp.
CCTTCTTCAAGGTACAAAGAAAGTTCTAGGCGGTCTCCTAATCTTACCTTTTCAAAATCTATATAGTTTTTTAGATAATCTATTTCCTTGCTCAATGGCACATACTGCTCACCCGTATCATAAACCGAATACCGAAGTAAATCTGACAGCTTTAGAACAAGCACGGGAGCTTTGTCGCTTTTTTGTAGGGTAAGCCCATAAATGCTATTAAGCGTATTGAACAAAAAATGCGGACTCAACTGGGACTGAAGCAGTTTTAGCTCACTTTCTACATTCGCTAACTTTGATTCAGAAGTTACTAACTTACTACGCCAAAACAAAAGAAGCAACTCAACAGTAAAACCTATGATTCCTCCACTTACTACAGTAAATAAAAATATAGCCGGGAAATGAAATTCGGTTGTAAAAGCCAAAATCTTCATGATACTTCCGATGAAAGAGAAGAAAACAAAAACGCAAACTCCCAAAACCACCAACAAAGTACTAGAGAAGTGCTTAACACTGCCCATCGTTCTTTTACAAACCTTACGTCCTTCCCACACTCCGTAAAAGAACAAGATTGTGGTTAAAATAGCTACCCCATTCTCTTCGTACGTGTACTGCTTCTCCCTTTTTAGTGATAAAAAAATCTGACTCAAAAAAGAAAAAACCAACACTCCAGTTAATGCCAACCAAATCCAGTAGGTCTTAAAAATTCTCCAAAGGTCTTTCATACGTGTATTATATATTTTCTATACAAACATAAATCACACCAAAAGAATAAACTAAAACCTGGGACAGAATACAGAAAACGAGCGTCATACAAAATACGAAATGGGATAAAACAAAAAAAGCACGCCTTTTGGCGTGCAATTTCAATAATTACTAGCTCAAAAATCTTACAGATAAAAGAAAAGCAAGCCCACAACGATTAGTGCTAAAATCTTTGACAAAAGACGTACACCATAGAACTTACGAGAATCCCCACGATTCCTCCTCAAAAGATAGATATCGGTAGATATAAAAACAATGGCTAGTACCGATAAGGCTATAATTTTTAATATCTCATTGCCAATAAACTTATAGCTAGCCCAAAAGAGTGGTAAAACGACAAGTAGAAGAAGAAACTCTATTCTTAGGTTTTTGGTATTTAACGACCCCGATTTTCCCATTTTATTATTCATAATCATATAGTTTTCAATCAATTTTCAGAAGCTTCACAACAAGGTTCATATCTAACTTTCGCCGCCATTATACATTCATGGCCGTCAAGAGCTGCTAAAATTCCACTAATGATTGCGAGAGGACCACCCCCCAAAATTAGCAAAAGCCAATCCCAGCACGTTTGACACACTCCTTCAAAGCCGCACTATATTGTGAACAACAATCTCCCCCAAACGCAACACGCCCTTTGTTTAACCTGTTAACATTATCCCAGACTAAGCTAATTTCTGATTGATTTAAAGAGCCTAAAAATTTCTCTTCTATTTGAAGAGACAATTCTTGAATTTTATGAGCTTTTCCTAATATCAATTCTATATTATTCTTATCGACGTTCCCGTCTCTCAACAATTTTCTAACCCTGTCATCAACACCTGTTAAATCATCAGCCTGTCTTAAGTCAGACAATTCACTCTTCAAATCTTCTACTTTAATGTCATTATTAGATAAAGTAAGTGAGATCTCCCCAATAGTTTCTAATACCCCGTCAAATTCTGAACTTTCAACAATCTTCCCGGCTCTCTCTTCAATTGCCAAAGAATTCTGCTTTTCTTCAAAAGAATCATCCGTCTTACACGAAACAGCTATAAGACAAATTACAACGATAAGGGTTTTTTACATAAATCATACGAGTTTATTATTTTAATTTAGACCAAATATAAATAACAATTTTTTACTTAACAACTTTTAGTAATTTTATTAAAGCTTCCAAACTTTCTTGCTTACTATAATTCAACACTAAGCGAATGACAACCAACTTATTACACTCTATCTCACAACATAAATCTATAAAACAAAAAAAGCACACCTTTCGGCGTGCTTTCTATATATAATCAGTGATTGATTACTCTATGATTTCAGTTACCTGGCCAGCACCTACTGTACGTCCACCTTCTCTAATCGCAAAACGAAGACCTTTGTCCATCGCGATAGCGTTAATCAAGTGTACTTCAATAGTTACGTTATCACCAGGCATGATCATTTCCACGTTTTCAGGAAGGAAGATCTCACCCGTTACGTCAGTAGTTCTGAAGTAGAACTGAGGACGGTACTTGTTGAAGAATGGCGTGTGACGACCACCTTCTTCTTTCGAAAGAACGTAAACTTCAGCTTTGAATTTAGTGTGAGGCTTAACAGAACCTGGCTTACAGATTACCATACCTCTACGGATAGCTTCTTTCTCAATACCTCTTAAAAGAAGACCTACGTTATCACCAGCTTCACCTCTATCAAGGATTTTACGGAACATTTCCACACCAGTAACTGTAGATTTAAGACCTTCAGCTCCCATACCTAAGATATCCACAGGATCTCCAGAGTTGATGATACCAGTCTCAATACGACCAGTAGCAACAGTACCACGACCAGTGATCGAGAATACGTCTTCTA
>CAZBAV010000074.1:0-21329 GCA_964489955.1 uncultured Lacihabitans sp.
TAAAGTTTGAGGGTTGTTATCACGGCCATGGAGATTCATTCCTTATTTCGGCCGGAAGTGGTGCTCTGAGTCTTGGTACTCCAGATAGCCCGGGTGTTACCGAATCTACCATAAAAGATACCTTAATAGCCCCTTATAATAACTTAGAGGCTATTGAAACCTTAGTAAAAGCCCATAAAGGACAGATTGCGGCACTGATAATTGAGCCGGTAGTAGGTAATATGGGCTGCGTTTTACCAAAAGATGGCTACTTACAAGGATTAAGAGACATTTGTACAAGGGAAGGAATTGTATACATTTTTGATGAAGTCATGACCGGATTCCGTCTATCATTAGGTGGGGCACAGGAGCGGTTCGGAGTTACACCGGATTTAACCACTCTAGGTAAAATAATAGGTGGTGGTATGCCTGTTGGAGCTTATGGAGGCAAAAGAGAAATTATGAAGATGGTTTCTCCGTCTGGTCCAATGTACCAAGCAGGAACTTTATCGGGCAACCCAATAGCTATGTCAGCTGGTTTAGCTATGCTTAAACACTTGAAAGCACATCCAGAAATTTACACGCAATTGGAAGAGATTGGAGATTATATAAGTCAAGGAATAAAAAAATCTTTGATGGAATTAGGCCTAAATTATACAGTGAATAACATAGGTTCTATGTATAGCCTGTTCTTTACATCAGAAAATGTGGTGGATTTTGCCACAGCAAAGACTTCTGATACCTTAGAGTTTGGCAAATACTTCCATGCCATGCTAAAGAGAGGAGTATATCTGGCACCATCTCAATATGAATCTTTGTTCTTATCTGCGAAAATAGACAAAAAGCTTGCTAATAAAATACTTCGGGCCAGTCATTCCAGCCTGCAAGAAATTAGCTTAAATTCTTAAAAAACAACCCCGGGTAAATCTCTCGGGGATTTTTTTTAAAAATCCTTACTGAGAAAAAAGATTGTAAGTATCCTATGCCATAACCGTAAAATTGCACTAATACAGCCCAAACAGACATAATACCAACTTTCAGACTTTTATTTTGCACACTAGACAACAAGAAACACGCTGCAAAATAAGCGGCGTATCCGTATAAAAGGACTGGAAGTACTAATGCACAAAAAACTATACCCAAGATAAAAGCAGATGGAAACGCATACGTAATTTTGGCATATTCCGGATGCCAACTATCAAGTATAGGACGCACTTTACCGAATTTATATACTTGGTTTTGATATTTCTCCCAATCAATTCGGCGTTTGTGGTAAACAAAAACATTTTGAAAAAGCCGAGTTTCTAAACCTAATTTCCATAAACGAATAGATAGATCAGGGTCTTCTCCAGGATGGATTTCCTTAAATCCACCTGTTAAGTCAAAAGCTTCCTTACTAATACCCATATTAAAACTACGGGGTTGAAACTTACCCAGCTTCTCTGAGGCTCCCCGTACTCCTCCGGTAGTAAGCACAGAAGTCATAGTAAAATTTATTGCTTTCTGCACATCAGAAAAAGAATCTAGAGCCATATCAACTCCACCGAAACAAGGTACAAAATCTACTCGTAAGGAATTTCCAACTTCATAGATATAGTTCGGTGGCAAAATACAATCAGAATCCAATATGATAAAGTAATTGCCTTTAGCCTTTCTCATCCCATAATTACGGGAGTCGCCCGGTCCTGAATTGTCCTTAAAATAATATGAAATATCTATCACACCTTGGTAGTCTGTAGCCACCTCCCTGCTGGTTAATGTAGATCCGTCTTCTACGATAACCAATTCAAACTTCTTATCAGTCTGGTTAACAAGGCTCTCTATAAGTTCTTTAGTTTCATTAGGCCGATTATATACCGGTACTATTACAGACAAATCTAATTCCATTACAATAAAATAAGACAACACCTCTTTTTGAATCTACAATTTTACGTATTCTTTTAGAACAAATGCTTAATTTTGCCTGTTTTATATAAGTCCAAGAGAATATCCTTTGAAGAAAAATCTGTTTTTTAAGCTGTTTCAATTTGTAAAACCTTACAAATTTAGGTTCTACCTTGTAGTTGTACTTATGGTTTTAGGGGCAATAACTTCGCCCATGCTTCCACTGGTTGTACAAAAAGCTATTGATGGCCCTGTAATGAACGGGGATACCAACGGACTTCTCTTCTATGTTATGTTAATGGTGGGAGTACTCATGCTCAACAGCCTTATCACCTTTTTTAGTACTACGGAGTCCGGCTGGCTAAGTCAACAAATAATTCATGACATAAGGCTAAAAGTATATAAGAAAACACTAAATCTGAAATTAAAGTATTATGATAACACTCCTATAGGAAGACTTGTAACACGTACTATCTCTGACGTTGAGACCCTTTCAGAAGTGTTCAGCTCAGGACTAGCCGCTTTAGTGGGAGATTTACTTCAACTATTTGTGATTATCGGTGTTTTAATAGCCCTAAACTGGAAACTCACCCTTGTGAGTGTATCTACTATTCCATTTTTAATTTTAAGTACGTATATCTTTAAGGAGCTTGTGAAAAAATCGTACGATTTGGTACGTACACATGTAGCCAATCTTAACTCTTTTTTGCAGGAAAGAATTACGGGCATGAACTTAATCCAGATCTTTGATGTAAAAGATGAGCAATACCGCAAGTTTGACGCCTTAAACCAAAAACATCGTAAAGCACAAATTCAAAACGTATTATACTATTCGGTGTACTTCCCTGTAGCGGACCTCATTTCGGCCATTTCGGTAGGTTTAATTGTTTGGTATGGTGCTAAAGGTCTTATTAGCGAAAATCTGAGTTTCGGACTTATTACAGCCTTCATAATGTATATAAACCAGTTTTTCAGGCCCATACGTATGATAGCAGACCGTATAAACACTATACAAATGGGTATGGTGAGTATAGAACGTATCATGGAGATCTTAGATAACCATGAAGACGAAGAGAAATCTCCGGAAAAAGAGATAGAAATTAAGGGAAGTATAAAATTTGATAATGTTTGGTTTGCTTACAATCCTCCTAAATGGACATTGAAGGGAATTTCCTTCGAACTCTCAAAAGGAAAATCCCTGGCATTTGTAGGGGCTACAGGTGCGGGAAAAACCTCGGTAATTAATCTTATTAGTGGCTTTTATCAGCACCAAAAAGGAACAATCTCTATAGATGGTCAGGATATCACCCAATTTTCACTTCATTCTTTAAGAGAGCAAGTGGGTATGGTATTGCAAGATGTCTTCTTATTCCGTGGCACAATCATGGAAAACCTACGTTTGGGAAACCAAAGCATTCCTCACGAAAACATTATACACGCCGCCAAAGAGGTGGGTATACATGATTTTATTATGAAGCTGCCTAAACAGTATGACTACGAGGTCATGGAACGTGGCAGTACCCTTTCTATGGGCCAAAGACAACTCATATCATTTGTGCGGGTTTTGGTACATAATCCGCAAATTCTGGTGTTAGATGAAGCCACCTCTTCTATTGACACCGAATCGGAAGAATTGATCCAAAATGCCATAGGTAAAATTACTAAAGAACGTACTTCTATAGTAATAGCACACCGACTAAGTACCGTACAGACTGCAGACAAGATAATTGTACTAGAGCACGGAGAAATAAAAGAAGAGGGCAATCACCAAAGCCTTATGGATGCCAAAGGCATTTACGCCAACTTGGTAGAAGTACAGTTTACAAAACCTGCTTTAGTTTAACATATAGTACCTATTTAGAATCCGTATTAGCTCACTTAGACACCAAATACGATTTATATCCATATCTATTTAAGCTACCTATTTGGACTGAATTTCGATGTGGATGTTCTCCTATTTTTAGCTTTATTTAAACCTGAATTATACATTAGTAATTTTAACGAAACAAAATGCTACAAAATAGAAGCAAAATATCGAGAACAGTTTAGCATACTAAAGTATCCCAGTTTATATGAAGTAGCATTTTGTGCAGTAAATGAGCTAAACCAGAATCCGGTTCTAGCTCCGATACCTGTACTTTATCGCATAAAAGGTTTCACCATAGTGACATGCATTATCCCATCCTCATCGTAAGCTTCTCCTTCTTCTATAAAACCAAATGATCTATAGAATTTCTGAAGGTAAATTTGTGCACCAATTTTTATATCTGATTCTCCAAAAAAATTATAACACGCTTTTATAGATTCAGCTACAAGCTTCTTACCTAAGCCCAGATCTCTGAAATTAGGACTAACTATTACTCTACCTATGGATACTTCTTTGTACGACACACCACCCGGCAATAACCTACTGTAAGCCACCAAACTATTACCCTCATACATTAATAAATGTAAACTCGCCTGGTCTTTGTGGTCCAAATCGAGATAAACGCAATTTTGCTCAACTATAAAAACTTGGTTACGAAGGTGCAATACATCATACAACTCCGTATTTGACAGTTCGGCAAAAGACTTTATAGATACATTAATTGCCATTCTTTTAGTAGAAATAATTAAGAAATAAATAATTATCCTAAGATAATTTAAATCGCAACCTAAACAGCTTAATTACCCTTCTGCTTTACAAAGGCACTTAATAATAAGGCTGCTATACCAAAGATTACAACAAAGATAATTCCGTTTATAGTGTGTAAAAAAGTGGCTAAGGAGACTCCATCTTGATTAGTAAGTCCATACACAATAACAATTTTACCTACCAAAACATGATAACTACCTAAGCCCCCAAAAGTAGGTACAGCCATGGCTATAGTACCCATAACTAAAACAGTAAGTACAGCTATCAAAGAAAGGTTCTCCCCTATTCCTATGGACCAACAAAGGAGCAATGACACGATATAGTATAATATCCAAATGCCAAGAGTTTGAGCAATAAAAATACTAGGCCGCTCAAGTTTCAAGACACTACTGAAACCATCCTTTAAGCCATCAAAGAAAGGCTGAAATTTTCTAAGAATAGGCAAACTAAAAATACGCTGCTGGTACTTAAAAAACAATATACCCAAAACTGCTAATCCCAAAATACCGGCTATGGCTACACCGCCCAAATTAATACTAGGAAAAAAACCGGCCACTAGGCCATTAATACGATCATATTCAAGAAGTAGATTAACACCCATTAAAATAAACATAGTGACTACATCTATGAGTCGTTCGGCGATGACCGCTCCAAACGACTTGTCAAAAGGAACTCCATCTGTCTTTTGTAAGGTCACGGCCCTAGTAACTTCACCCGCTTTCGGAAACGCTAGATTTGTAATATACCCAATTAGCACAGCCAAGGTAGTATTGTACAAAGAGGGTTTATAGCCCAGAGGTTTTAGCATTAATTTCCATCTAGCAGCACGCAATATATGAGATAACAATGCCACCAGACCGGCAAGAAAAACCAAAAAGTAATTTGCACTTTTAAAATCACCTAAAGTTTGCTTGAAATCTACCTCTTTAAAGACCCACCATAAAAGCACCGCACCTAAACCTATGGGTAATACATATCCTAATGTCTTCTTCATTTAACTACCCTGTTATTTTCGTCAGGAAAAACCACCACTGGTTTATGTGTATCAGCCTCTTCGGGAGTCATCCAAGCATAAGATATTATTATCACAATATCGCCAGGTTGTGCTTTGCGAGCTGCAGCACCATTAAGACAGATAATGCCGGTTCCTCTTTTACCTTTTATTGCATAGGTTTCTAACCTTTCTCCATTATTATTATTTACTATTTGCACCCTCTCGTTTTCCTTAATCCCCGCAGCATCAAGCAGATCTTCGTCAATGGTAATACTTCCAACATAATTTAGCTCTGCTTGGGTCACTTTAACCCTATGAATCTTAGATTTAAAGATATTGATCAACATCAGTTATAGTTTTTTCTACAAAATTACTACAGAAATTGTAGTTAACACCAAACATAATAAAGAGTTTACAGATTAAAATTCTGGCAAATATTTCAGAACGCTGTCGAATAAACGTAATTTCGCATTTCAAAAAATGTAAGATGAAAAAGAAGTTCTTTACTGCTGGCCCAGCAGAACTCTATCCAAGATATACTGAATTTGTAAACACTTTCCTAGAACTGCAGCTCGGCTCGCTTTCTCACAGAAGTACGCAGTTTAAGAAAATATACCAGTTTACTGTCGAGCAACTGCGTGAACTTATGGACATCCCAAATGAGAATGCAATCATGTTTACTGGTTCAGCATCAGAAATCTGGGAAAAAAGTATCCAAAGTCTTGTAGAATTTGAATCCTTTCACCTTGTCAATGGCTCTTTTTCTGACAAGTACTTCCAATATGCACAGGCTCTTCATAAAAAAGCCACAAGCTATAAAAAGCCAGTGGGGATGGGCTTTTCTTACTCTGAAATTAATGTACCTGAATATGCCGAACTGGTATGTATAACCCAAAACGAGACATCTACAGGCGTACAAATCCCGGAAACAGACATACACAAACTCAAACGTAGTAATCAGAACAAGCTATTTTCTGTAGATATTGTTTCATCCGCCCCTATACCTGCTTTAGATTTCGGCCTGATAGATACAGCGTTCTTTTCCGTTCAAAAGAATTTTGGTATGCCTGCAGGTTTAGGTCTATGGATTGCAAATGAAAAATGTTATCAAAGGGCTTTAGATTTAAAAGACAAAAGCGTTGTAGCTCATCATGATCTCCCTACACTTTGGGATAACGCCATTAACTATCAAAATCCGGCCACCCCTAATGTAATGTCTATCTACATCCTGGGAAAAATAGCTGAAGACATGAACAAAACCGGAATAAGTCAAATACGGAAAACAAACCAAAAGAATGCTAAGCTGCTCTATGACTTCTTCCAAAAACACGAAGATTTTAAAATCTCTGTAGAAGAACCAAGCCACCGATCAAAAACTGTAGCGGTTATTGACACGAAAAGTAATTCAAAAAATCTAATAGACGCTTTGGAAAAGCGAGGTTTTGAAATAGGTTCGGGATACGGAAAAATGAAAGATCAACAGATACGTATTTCCAATTTCATTTCTAATAGTACAGAAGATATTGAGTCACTTTTGCACGAAATCGAAAAGATTTAAGAAATATTGTCTTTAAACAAAAAAAAGACTATCTTTGCACTCCGAAAAGAATAATGTAATTTAATTTAAAATTAGGCAATGAAAAAAGATATTCATCCCAATTATAGAGAAGTAGTGTTTTGGGATTTAACTTCTGATGATAAATTCCTTAGCCGTTCATGTGTAGAAACTAAAGAAACAATAGTATACGAAGACGGAAAAGAATATCCAGTATGTAAAGTTGAGGTTAGCTCTAAGTCGCACCCTTTTTACACTGGTAAAAATGTTCTTCTTGATACTACTGGACGTGTTGAGAAATTCAACAAAAGATACGCCAAGAAATAATTGTATCGATATTAAAAGGGGAAGCTTCATCAGTGATGAAGCTTTTTTTGTTATTCTATAAATCCTAATTTGCAAAGAGACCGACATAAACTCTTCGTATAAAAACACCATTAAACATCACGTCTTACACAAAAGTAGATTCCCTGCTAAACTAGCACTCAACACCCCATTTAATGAGCTATTTTTAGAATAATAATTTTAGACCTACCTTTGTGCATGAAATTTCAGTATGCGTGTAGAATACACACAATCACACTCAAAACTGGCCTATAACTAAAATTATCCATTAGATATGAAATTATCCGATACTCTTCTAAATAGACTATTCACTTCAATTACCTTCATCTTTATTTTGATAGTATGCTTCTATAATCTCGACTATTATAGTATCCGAATATTTGACGAAGGACGTATTGCTGTAAACGCTATTGAAATGTATTTAAATAAACATTTCTTATATACAACCTATTTAGATGAGCTGGATACGTGGAACACAAAACCTCCTTTTCTAATTTGGCTGCAGGTCGGATTAATGAATTTGATAGGACCCGGTGAGTGGGCTCTTAGACTACCTATAGCTATTAGTGGTGTAGGAATAGCACTACTTTTATCCATATTTACGGAAAAAATATTTAAACTACCTTCTTGGGAAGTTAAAGTAGTATCGTTAATATGTCTCTTTTCTCTCGTCGGCTTCACCACTACGCACACTTTAAGAACAGGTGATTATGACATACTACTTATTTTTTTTCAACTTAGTTATATTTTAAGTTATTACTTGTATCTACAAACCTTTTCACGAAAGTATATAATTTACTTCTATATAGCCATTTCATTCGCTATTTTAACCAAAGGCGTCGCCGCACTTTTCTTTTTACCGGGACTTTTTATATATACAATTATCGAAAAAAAACTAAAGAAGATTATATTATCTCCTTCCGTTTGGATCTATATGCTTATACCAATTGTTTTTGCAGGAGGCTACTATCTCATACGTGAAAGTGTAACACCAGGCTACCTAAAATCTGTCTGGATTAATGAGTTGTTCGGCCGCTACACCAAAGACACCGACAATACCGAGCAACAGAGCATTTACTACTATTTCAATTTTTTAACAGGCACTTTCTTTGGACTTGTTCCTCTTTCGCTAGCTATACTTAGTATTCCACTATCATTATATCTTAAAGTATTGAGAAAGGAAGTATTGTTCATATCAATTCTAGCATTAACCTTTTTGCTTATTATCTCCTCTTCTGCAACCAAACTTTACTGGTATGTAGCACCTACTTACCCTCTTTTAAGTCTACTTGCAGGTATTTCTCTCTTTCTTCTATATAGAATTTGTTCACGTTATACATCTTCTCTAGTTTTTAAGTCTTTATTTTTTGTAATAGCTATCCTTATATTCTTCGGCAAGAATATCAAAACTGTGTTAAAAGACCGTTTCCAACCAGTAGAATTTGAAATGGCTTTCTCAAAAATGGCGTACGACTTCAAGCCTCTTATCAAAAAAGGAATTAAACTAGAAGGAGAACATATCATTTTAGATTATATTCATTACAGTCCTCACTATGTGTTTTATTCTAAAATACTTGGGAAGGACTCCAAATTACAGAACCCTAATCAAGTAAATCTTAGTTCCGGCAAAAGGCTAGTAACAAACTCACCGTTCCTAAAAAACTATATTGAGGAGTATCTTCCGATACAAAACACTAAGAATTTAGAGAGTTTTAAGGTTTACGACATAGCCGCTATAAACTCCGGAAATGATAAACGATTAGCTGAATTAAAACTGGACACATTAAATAATTTAAACAACAACGTTACAGTTATTCCCATATCGAAAAAACTAAACAGATACGCCTTTGTTCAGAAGGTCACTAATACCCCCTCTAAAAACTATTATCTACACTTTAGAGTTATAAATAACTTCAGCAATACTGAATATAATGAAGTAGTTAACATTGAAAAAGATGGCTGGGATCACATAAATTACACTGGATATAACGTGAAGTTTATCCAATTAGAATACACTCCTTACTATGTAAAATATGGTTACTACTCTACACCACAATATGACAAATGGGAAACTAAAATTGATTTATAACTCATAAACAAAACAATCAACCAAGTATTATCCGATACTAGAACCAATGTACTGTTATTGTCTCTTATTCCATTAGTTCTCTATTCCGTGAATTAAATAACATATCAAACTAGCTTGAAGTACTCTTTATATGAAAAGAGGGCGTCCTATCAATCGGACACCCTCTTTTTATATAACACGCTACAAAACAGCATAGATTCCGCTACTTACTCAATCTTTCCCGGAATCGTCTCTACACCTCTACTACCTTCTTGGGTACTACCGGAGTTGTAGTTTTTTTTTTAGATTTATCTTCTCTATTCAATAATACCTTCTGTTTAAGCTTCATAAAGGTCTCATATAAAGAAGACTGTGATAAGAAATCCCAAAACTCACTCTTTTTTTCCTCATGCACTTCGTACTTCATTCCTGTACAAAGACAGTGTGCACGGTTTGTACGATTTAGGATATCGAAGTTCACACAACTAGAACAACCCTTCCAGAAATCATCGTCTTTAGGAAGCTCAGAGAAAGGAACCGGAATGTAGCCTAACTCCGAATTTATCTTCATAACCGCCAAGCTCGTAGTCAAACCTATGATTTTAGCCTCTGGGTACTTTGTACGCGAGAGCTTAAAAGCCATAGCCTTGATATTTGTTGCAATACCACTTTTTCTATAATCGGGGTTCACAATCAGACCACTATTTGCTACAAACTTCCCATGTTCCCATGTTTCTATATAACAAAAACCAACCCATAAACCTTCGGTAGTGGTACAGATTACCGCTTTTCCTTCAGTCATTTTTAATCTAATGTACTCGGGCTGCCTTTTAGCAATACCAGTACCCCGTGCTTTAGCACTTAACTCCATTTCCAAGCAAATCTGCTCAGCATAAGAATGATGTTTTTCCGTAGCTACTTGCACTACAAAACTACCAATAGTCTGTGATTTTACTATGTTCATCGTCATTTGTGAGGGACTTAGCCCCGAAGGAGACGGTGTATCCGTTTTTTGTTTACTTAAAATATTATGGAAGATTGGGAGACACCCTGCCCTAAAGTATAGTGTCTCATGCTTGGGTCCTTGCGGACCTAAGTCGTCGGAATGGCGATATGGGGAGATTTAAATTTCTCATTTGCGGTACAAATATAAAACCTTAGAAAGTATATTTAGAAAGTATTTTAAATATATTTTATGTTAATACTTTGTTATTCTCCAAGAAAGACCACCAACTCAAACTCAAATAATTAATAATAAATCACTTAGCTAAATTAGATTTATCCAGTTTTAGCACCCGAGTAGTGTGTCATTTTGGCTGCTAAACAATAAAGCCGTACTTTTGCAAACATTTTTCGTTTACACCAATGGCAACACCTAAAGAACAAGGATATTATTTTCCAGCTGAGTGGCATCCTCAAAATGCAACATGGTTGAGCTTTCCCGTAAATACAGACACATGGGAAGAGCGTTTTGAACTCATATATCCTGCTTATTTTGAGCTTATAAAGACTATCTCACTTAGCCAAAAGGTAAAAATCAATATCGTAGGAGAAGAGAAAATTAATCTTATTCATTCTTGGATAGATAAATTGGGTATTGACTCAAACCAAATTGAGTTACATCCTTTTGCTACCAATGACTCATGGTGCCGTGACCATGGTCCTGCCATCTTGGTTAACAAGAAAAATGAGAGCAGATTAGTTGTAGACTGGGAGTACAATGCCTGGGGAGGCAAATACCCCCCATATGATAGTGACAATGCCATACCAAAGAAAATAGCTACTGCCTTAGGATTAAATGTTGTTAGCCCGGGCATAGTTATGGAAGGCGGCTCGGTAGAATTTAATAACATGGGTACAGTTCTAACCAGTAAATCTTGCCTGTTAAATAAAAATCGCAATCCGCATTTATCCCAAGGACAGATAGAACAATTCCTTTCGGATTATTATGGAGTTGACCAAGTGCTATGGGTAGAAGATGGCGTAGTTGGTGACGATACAGATGGTCATATAGATGACACTGTAAGGTTTGTAAATGAACATACTGTGGTTACAGTTATAGAAGCAAACAAAAACGACGAAAACCATTCTATTTTAGAAGAAAACTTAAAAATGTTAAAGGGAATGCGTTTACTAAATGGAAAACAGCTGGATATCGTAGAAATACAAATGCCAGACCCAGTTTACTCAGATGGAGTACGTTTGCCTGGTTCTTACGCCAATTTCTTGATTACCAATCAACACGTGATTGTGCCAACTTACCGTTCCAAACATGATGATAAAGCATTGTCCATTATCCAAGATTGTTTTAAAAGCCGCGAAGTAGTAGGAATAGATTCTACAGAAATCATTTGGGGTCTTGGGAGTTTCCACTGTTTATCACAACAGGAACCCGCCGCAAATACTATATCTTAATTATAATAAAAGACAAAAAATAATGTTATGATACCTATAGAGAATAGTTTTGTACCAAACTAACTCTGATCTAGATACACCCTTTAGTTTATGATGTTCTTAAAAAAATACATATATATAGCCCTGTCACTTTCTGTTTTTTCATGTGCTAAACTGCCGTCAAACCAAAAAAGTCCACGTTCATTTTCCCCTCCAGCCGCACCAACACAGGAAGATGTTCCTGTTATTGCTACTATAGGTAATGAGAAGCTAAATCGGGCAGGCCTTAAAACATCCTTAGCCATGAGTCCACTTATAGACTCCTCTTCTAATGACGAAATACTAAGCGATTGGCTAAGAAAAAAACTAATTGTTCAAGAAGCCAGAAGTCTGGGTAGGGATACTAATATATACTTTAGGGAGGAGATTGAGGGAAACTTAAAATTGGTTACCAACAATTTCATAGAAGACCAGGCACTTATTACTAAAATTAGTAATGAGGCATATGATCGTTACCAAAAAGAGATAAATGTATCTAGCATCTTTGTCCCCTTATCTGCCTATGCAAGTGGAGCGGACACATTGAAAATATACAATGAATTACTAAATATTAGGGATCTAGCTATAAAGAACAAGGATTTTGAAACACAAGCGAAACGATGGTCAAAAGACCCAAAAACAGCACCGAATGGTGGTAAACTAGGATGGATTTCTGTATTTACTCTTATATATCCTTTAGAATCTGCAGCATACGCTCTACCAAAGGACTCTATCTCTAAACCTATACGTACGGATATTGGATACCATCTGGTAAAAGTAAACGATACACGTAAAAATAGTGGTACAGTGAAAGTTAGACATATTTTTAAACACTTACCCACTACTGCTAATGCCAACGAAACGAATACGCAGTATGCCAGACTCGACTCCATAAAGACTCTAATACAAAATGGTGCTAAATTCGAGGAGATGGTGCTCCGCTTTTCAGACGATTTCAACTCAAGGGACAAAGGAGGGGAACTATTACCTTTTGGCATATCTACTAGAGTAGAACCCGCATTTGAAGAAGCTGCTTTTGCACTTAAACAGAACGAAATAAGCTCTCCAATACAAACAAGCAGCGGTTTGCATCTTATACAATTAGTAGACAAGTATAAACCAGAAACTAAAGCTAAATTCTTAGAATTAAATAAGAACCGCTTCATCACAGACTCTCGTGCAGAGTATCTGATGCAACAGCGTCTTAACAAGTTAAAGAAAGCTTACAATCTAGAAATTACGGAGGATATTCAAAATAACGCACTGAAGTATTCTAATGTAAAAATACTAGACCGCAATTGGCAAAAGCCTACTGTGCCCCAAATTAACGAAACCTTATTCTCTATCAAGGATAAAAAATACACGCTTGCTTCTTTTTATGATTATGTGTTAGAAAGACAACCTTTTGAGAAGTGGACAACACAAAGCCCCGCTGAAATTTTCAAGTTTCTTCTTGATAAATTTGTACAGAAATCCTTAATCAATTATCAAGAGAACGAACTTGTAAACACTAACCAGGAAATTAAGCAATGGTTAGATGCACATGTAGAAAACCAACTCTACACTATATACATAGATGATTTTGTAACCAGCAAGTCTTTAAATGATACATTGGCACTTAAGAAGCTGTATGAAGAGAACAGAAGCAAATTTGCACCAAAAGAAATTGGTCAAATGAAGGTTTTGAGCTTTGATAGCCAAGAAACGTATGACCAATTTTTACAGCTCACAGGTGGTCCAAAGCCATATAACTTGTACAGAAAGATGCATCCAATACTGTTTAATAGCAACGAATATAAACTGGATGAAGCTACAGAAAGAAAGCTACAGGGTTTAGTTCATGTTTTACAAAAGAACAATAATTACGTGGTAGAAATTGGAGGACACGTAGACGTAAAAGAAAATGAGGAAATTTCTGAACTAAGAATTAGGGAAGTAGTTCAATATTTATTAAAAAATCAAGTACCTTTGAAACAAATTCTTGAAGTAAACTATAAGAGTTCTTCTGTGCAGGATAGGTTTGATTGGTCTAAAAATCAGGCTATTTCCTTACATTTTTTCAGTAATGACGAAGCAGATTTTGCCCAGACACTCAATGCAAAAAAAGAAGATGCAATGGTGGTGGAGAATTTTAAGATAACCCGTAATGACTACGAATCAAAGATGAAGTCTAACTGGGCAAATAAAACCGCTGTAGTAAATACTGGTGGTAGAATAGAAAAATATACTTTAAGAGTATTACGTAAAAACGTTACATACAAAGATTACACCAGTGACCTGGTTGATATGTACCAAAAACAACTCTTAAACGATATAGAAAAGAGGTTAAAAGCGAAATATAGTACACAATACAATATCGCAGAAATTAACAGCATTATAAACGAAATAAAAAAGGATAATTAAATGTTTAGAAAACTTGCATTGGCTTTATTGCTCCTTGCTCCAGCCCTAGCAAAAAGCCAAAATGTAGATAGGATTGTCACTAAAATTGACAATTATTTTATACTTAGATCAGAAATAGAATCAATAGTAGAAAATAATAAAAAACAAGGACGTACAGTAAATCCTTGCGAAGCTCTTCAGTATTTGGCTTTGCAAAAACTACTTGTAGCCAAAGCGGAAATTGATTCTGTTATTGTAGACGACGGCATTATCAAGGACCAACTAGATGCTCGTATGGAGTCTATGGTACAGCAGTATGGAAACGAAAGAAATATTGTTGAACAATTTGGTAAGTCTTTAGAAACGTTAAAGTCTGAAATGCGGAAAGAGCTAAAAGAGATGCTCACTTCGCAAAAAATGGAAGAAACCATTACCGAAAAGGTAACCGTAACTCCCAATGAAGTTAAAACCTTCTTTAATAGTTTTCCTAAAGATCAAATACCAGAAATTCCAGTACAAGTCCGGTTATCACAGATTGTAAGGCTTTCTCCTATTACGCCAGAGTTACGTGCAGAACTCGTATCAAAATTAAATGATATCAAGAAAAGGATAGAAAATGGTGCAGATTTCGGAGCTTTGGCAAAAGAATATTCAGAAGACCTAGGCAGCAAAGAAAGAGGGGGTGAACTCGGTTGGACAAAAAGAGGAAAAATGGTACCTGAGTTTGAAGCAGCGGCTATGAATCTAGATACAATGAAACTATCTGAGATAGTAGAATCTGATTTTGGTTTCCACCTCATACAAACGCTAGAAAAACGTGGACAAGAGTATAAGTCTCGTCATATACTTCTAAGACCAGATTATATGATTTTGAGTACTGAAAAACCTAGACTTTACTTGGATAGCCTTAAAGATGCGATCGTAAAAGACACCTTGGATTGGAACAAAATGGTTAAGGCCAACTCTGAAGATGAAATGACAAAGGACGCAGGTGGTGTAATTGTAGACCCTCAATCCGGTAACGACTGGCATCCAATCGATCAAAGCATGGACGCAAGCTTATATTTTATTGTAAATAACATGAAAGTAGGTGATATCAGCAAACCATCAGAACACAGAACACTAGACGAAAAAAATGGCATGCGTATCATACGAGTAATGGCAAAAAAAGAAGCTCATAAAGCAAATCTAGCCGATGACTTTGAAATACTTAAAATGTATACTTTAAAAAATAAGCAAACAGAAACCATGGAAAAATGGTACGCTGATGCCATTGCTGAAATCTATGTAAAGATTGACCCGGAATACGAAAGCTGTAAACTTTTTGATATAAAATAACCCTATTTAGACGTGCAAACATACCAAACAGACGTAGAAGCAGCTGATGCTCTTAAACAAAAATATCAAGAACTATCAAAGGAAATAGGCAAAGTAATAGTAGGCCAAGAAGAAACAGTGAAACTACTATTAACAGCTGTATTCTGCCAGGGACATTGTCTTTTGGTTGGTGTGCCAGGTTTGGCAAAGACTCTTTTGGTTCACACCATTGCGTCTGCTTTAGATTTAGATTTTAATAGGATACAGTTTACACCTGACCTTATGCCTTCGGACATTGTAGGTTCCGAGACGCTTGATAATAATCGTAACTTTAAATTTATAAAAGGGCCGGTTTTTGCTAATATTATCCTTGCAGATGAAATAAACAGGACTCCTCCAAAAACGCAATCGGCTTTATTAGAAGCCATGCAAGAGTACTCGGTAACTGTAGCTGGAGAGAAACATAATCTTGAAAGACCTTTCTTTGTTTTGGCCACACAAAACCCTATTGAGCAAGAAGGCACATACCCTCTTCCGGAAGCTCAATTAGACCGTTTTATGTTTATGGTAAGCTTAGATTATCCTAGTTTTGAACAAGAACTACAGATAGTAAAAAGTACTACCACTAATACCAAAGTACAAGTAAATAAAGTATTAAGTGGAGAGGAGATTATTGCCTTCCAGGAGTTAGTCCGCAAAGTACCTGTTGCAGACAATGTGATTGAGTATGCTGTGTCATTAGTCCACAAAACTCGGCCTAATATAGAAAATCCGTCTGAGCAAGCTAAACTATTCTTAGAATGGGGTGCTGGTCCAAGGGCTTCTCAGAATTTGGTTCTGGCGGCTAAATGCCATGCTCTTTTTAACGGAAAATACTCGCCAGACATTGAAGATGTGAAAGCTGTGGCCTTCCCTATTTTAAGGCATCGTATTGTAAGGAACTTTAAAGCAGAGGCTGAAGGAGTAACTACAGAAAAAATAATATCTAATATAGTGTAGTAGCATGAATCGCTTACTTTTTCCACTACTTTTACTCTTACAGTTTGCCGCCATAGCACAAAACAAATATGGTATAAAGAAAGGAGATATTCTTTTTGAAGTAGGAACCTTGCCTCCCTTTAGCTTTAATAGCAAAGTGGCTGTAGGCCTTAATGATGGTTTTCTAATGGGTCTGGCGTTTGAAACCCAGGAAATTTTCGTACGAAGAGACGAGCTAGGTGTATTTGCACGCAAGAAAATCACAGGTAATCGTTTAGCTCTCTATTTACAAGGAGGATTAGCTTATTCAAAATTTGAAGACCGTTGGAACTTTGGAGATCGTGATCATCGGAGAAGAAGACAACCCAATTATGAAAGTTTAAAACTCAATACTGGAATAGGATCTTCATTTGCGATAACCAACAACTTCAGTTTAGGACATGAAGTATCATTAGGGATGACCACATCCAAAGGGTATTGGTATCCTGGTTTCTTTTTCACCGCATCCTACCGTCTAGCTCAAAAAACAAAAAAATGAAAATCTTCATAGCTGTAATTATTATTCTTGCATTAGCTAGCTTTCTTATTCTCCAACATCCCATCTTAGGTAAAAGTGCATCAGGCAAAAGGCTAGAAAGAATTAAAAAATCAAAAAATTACAGAAATGGCTCGTTCAAAAACTTGAGTGAGACACCTCAGTTAACCGAAGGTGCCACCATGGGAGGACTAATTTGGAAAATGCTGTTTGGAAAAAAAGCTCCTAACCTTAGTCCAAAAGCTCTTATCCCTTCTATAAAAACGGACCTAACTTCTATTCATAATAATAGTTTGGTGTGGTTTGGCCATTCATCTTATATTTTCAAGTTAGAAAATATAGTATTCTTAGTAGATCCCGTATTAAGTGGAAGTGCTTCGCCAATTCCAGGCCCGGTAAAAGCTTACAATGGAGCAGATATTTATAAAGCAAAAGACATCCCGAAAATAGATTATTTAATAATAAGCCACGACCATTTCGACCACCTTGATTACAAAACCATTAAAGAAATAATCCCGAGAGTGTCTCATGTCATCTGTGGTTTAGGAGTAGGTGCACACTTAGAACACTGGGGCTTTAGACCTAACCAAATTACAGAACTGGATTGGTATGAAAACACAATTGTTCCAGGTGGTATAACCATTACCAGCACACCTGCACGCCACTTTTCTGGAAGAAGCTTAAATAGTAACCAAACACTATGGTCTTCTTATGTTCTAAAAACTCCGTATAAATCATTTTTTATAGGCGGAGACAGCGGTTATGACACCCATTTTAAAGAAATTGGAGAGAAGTTTGGCCCATTTGATTTAGCCATTTTAGAAAACGGACAATATAATAAGTCTTGGAAACACATACATACTTTACCAGATGAACTTATGCAAGTCCAAAAGGACTTAAACGCTCGTGTTATTTTTCCTGTACATAACTCCAAATTTACTTTGGCAGATCATGCCTGGAGTGACCCACAAGAACTGGCCTATGTACATGCCAAAGAGGCCAATCAAAAAATTATTACGCCAAAAATTGGAGAAATAGTAAACCTTAGTGACAGTACGCAGGTTTTCTCTAGGTGGTGGTAGTTTTTCTATGCCACTTTGACAGTAATTAGGCCAATGGTCTAAATATTGTTTATCCTCTTATTGAAATCATTTTTATTACTATGCAAGAGGAAGAAAAAGATATGCAGGAATCTCCTGCTCAAGAGGTATCCGAGACCGTAGAAGAGGTTTCTGAATTAGATAAACTTGCGGCAGAACTTGCCGAGTCTAAAGATAAATACATCAGGCTATATTCTGAGTTTGATAACTATAGAAAACGCACAGCCAAAGAAAAGATTGATACCATCATGAATGCAACAGAAGGCTTGGTAAAAGACCTTTTGCCTGTTATTGACGATTTCCAAAGAGCTAAAGAGGCAATGGATAAATCTGACGATGTTACCGCATTAAAAGAAGGAATAGATTTAATTTACAATAAAATCTATAAAACTCTGGAGAACAAGGGCTTAAAGATTATTGAGGCTAAGGAGCAACCTTTTGATGTAGAAGTACACGAATGTGTTACGCAGTTTGCTGCTGGGGATGATAAGAAAGGCCTGGTCGTAGATGAGCTAGAAAAAGGATACTATCTAAACGACAAAGTAATAAGATACTCAAAAGTAGTAGTAGGCAATTAATAGCCTAGGCACAGACAATATTAAGATGGCAAAAAAAGATTATTACGAACTCTTAGGTGTAGACAAAAATGCGTCCGCAGATGACTTGAAAAAAGCGTATCGGAAACTGGCAATAAAATACCACCCTGACAAAAACCCTGGCGACAAAGAAGCTGAAGATAAGTTTAAGGAAATAGCAGAGGCCTATAGCGTTTTGTCAGACCCTGACAAAAAGGCAAGATATGACAGATTCGGCCACGAAGGCGTAGGTGGAGCCGGTGGGTTTGGCGGCGGAGCCGGTGGTTTCAACATGGAGGATATCTTTAGCCAATTTGGTGATATCTTTGGAGATAGCAGTCCTTTTGGTAGTTTCTTTGGCGGCGGAGGCGGTGGTCGCAGAGCTGTACGCAAAGGTTCTGACCTAAGAATTAAGCTTAAACTTAACCTAGAGGAAATAGCCAATGGGGTTGAGAAAAAGATAAAAGTTAAACGCTACGTATCATGTAAGTCATGTAGCGGAAACGGCTCTAAACACGGTACATCTTTACAAACTTGCGGTACTTGTAACGGTTCTGGCCAAATAAAACGTGTGCAACAGACCATGCTGGGTCAAATGGTCACCACAAACACTTGCCATACTTGTAATGGAGAAGGAAAAGTGGTTTTGGACCGTTGCGAAGCTTGTTATGGAGAAGGCAGAGTTCTTGAAGAAGATTTGCTATCAATTAAGATTCCTGGCGGTGTAGCAGAAGGCATGCAGCTTTCTATGACAGGAAAAGGAAATGTACCTGCCCGTGGCGGTGTAGCAGGAGACCTTTTGATACAGATAGAAGAAGAAGAACATCCGTCATTGAAACGCGACGGCAATAATGTGGTATTTGATTTACCTATAAATTTTGCAGATGTTGCTTTAGGTACAGATGTCGAGATTCCTTCTATTGGCGGAAAAGTAAAAATCAACATCAAAGCCGGTACGCAAGCTGGTGATGTGCTACGTCTGAAAGGAAAAGGAATTAAAGATATTAATGGCTATGAAACTGGTGATCAATTGATTTACATAAATGTTTATACACCAAAAAGCCTAAGTAACGAAGAAAGAGAAATCTTAGAAAAGTTACGAACTTCTACCAATTTTGTACCAAAAGCTGGATCGGAGGGAAAAGGGTTCTTCAATAAAATGCGAGACTTCTTTAGTTAAGACAATAGAGAGGCCAGTATTAATAACTGGCCTCTTTTTTTGTGCAAATGCCTTATAAAAAGTCTAAAATCGATTTTAATACAAAACCATTGAGTTATTAGACAATCAGATGTATCTTTATACAGATTCAATAAAACCTTAAGCCAATGACCAAATTTAGATTCATAGCTATTCTAACAGTCCTACCCTTTATGCTTTTTGCCCAAAGTAAAACCAAAGTCCTAATTGTAGACGGTTTCAACAATCACGATTGGAAACAAACCACAGAATTAACGAAACGTATTTTAGATAACAGTAATCTTTTTAATGTAACCGTTTCTACTGTACCTAAAGACAGTAGGGAAAGGCTTAAATGGGATCCAATATTCAAAAACTACGATGTAATTATCCAGAACACAAATAACTCTAATGACCGTAATGTACGCTGGTCTACGAAGGTTGAAAAGTCGCTTGAGAAATATGTAAAAAATGGCGGAGGATTATACATCCTACATGCTGCTAATAACTCTTTTGATCATTGGCTAGAGTATGAAAAAATGATGGGTATGGGCTGGCGTCCTGCTACTTTTGGATATGCCCTGGAAATAACAGAAGACAAGAGAATAAATAAGATCGCTCCAGGAGAAGGAAAAAACACCAGCCATGGGGCTAGATTCGATGCAGTAATCGAGAAATTCACCGAGCATCCCATAAATGCTGGCTACCCGAATTCATGGAAAACCGCAGATATGGAGTTGTATAATTATCCGAGAGGACTTGCTGAAAATGTGACTGTACTATCTTACGCATTTGATACTCCAGCTACTAAAATGAACTGGCCAGTGGAATGGATTATAAAGTATGGTAAAGGGAATGTATATAATACCTCTTTTGGACATATTTGGGCAGGACAGATAAACCCTCCCAATTTCCAATGTGTAGGCTTACAAACAACTTTGATAAGAACTGTAGAATGGCTAGCTACAGGAAAAGTCACCTACCCTATTCCAGCAAACTTCCCTACAAAAGATGCAGTAAGTCTTAATGATATCAATAAATAGATTAATCTTTAAGAGACATACAGACCTTTAAACAAAAAAACCACCTTTTTTAGGTGGTTTTTTCTTTGTGGAGACGCAGGGATTCGAACCCTGGTCCGAATACGGCTATCGTCAAGCCTTCTACATGTTTAGTCGGTCTTAATTTTCGAGATTAGAAAGCCGTCCGACGTACCTAGTCTAAACCTTATCTTCTCGTTTACTATTAAGAAATCAGAAGCCCGTTTCTAAACGCCTCTGCATGTTTGACACCCCTTAATCCCTAGCGGCAGAGGTTGGCCTGGGAGAGATGTGGCTTAAGCGTAATTTACTCCGAAATTAAGCAGCCATGG
>CAZBAV010000075.1:0-14292 GCA_964489955.1 uncultured Lacihabitans sp.
GTCTACTAAGCTGTGGTCAAACGACTTAAGCTTAATTCTGATTTTTTGTGACATGCGGTCCTTATAATTTTTAGTTAAAAATATTCCTTCCGAAAGAACCATAAACTCCGAAAGGCCTGCAAAGTTATTACTTTTTTTGTTCCTACCGAAAAAAATCAGGATTTTTGGGGTAAATATATCCTTTATGCTCTCATTTTCTAACGCAAAGATCAACCTTGGCCTCAATATTTTAGAAAAGAGACCCGATGGCTACCATAACATCGAGTCTGTTTTTTATCCCGTTCCATGGACCGATGTATTGGAAGTATTACCCTCTGATACATTTAGCTTTACAACCTCAGGCTTAGATATACCGGGCACTAAAGAACAAAACCTAATACTAAAAGCCTATAAGTTACTACAAGAGAATTATCCGATAAAGCCTCTAAAAATACACTTGCACAAAGTACTCCCTATGGGAGCAGGCATAGGTGGCGGCTCCTCTAATGGAGCATTTGCACTTAGTTTAATTAATGAAGTACTGGACCTACAAATAGGAACAAAAAAGCTAGAGGTTCTGGCCAGTGAACTGGGAAGTGACTGCCCATTTTTTATCCAAAATAAACCCAGGTTTTGTTATGGAAAAGGAATAGAGTTCTCAGAGACTACAGTTGATCTTTCAGGTAAATTTATAGTAATGGTAAACCCGGGCATACATATTACTACACAAGAAGCATATGCTGGTGTTAAGCCGTACGTACCCAAGCTGAGAATATCTGAAATCACCAAATTGCCCATAAGTGAATGGCGGAATACTTTGTCTAATGATTTTGAACAGACTATATCAAAAAACCATATAACAATAGGAAACATAAAAAAGGAGCTTTATGAAAATGGAGCTTTGTATGCCTCTATGACCGGAAGCGGATCTACACTATATGGTATTTGGGACAAAGAGGTAGATCTAAAGAGCATTTTTAAACAATATACTTACTGGTCTGGGTACCTTAAATAAACATGGAAATATCAAAAGCACAAGAGCTAGTACACAATTGGATAAAAACTGTGGGGGTAAGGTATTTTGATGAACTTACCAATACCGCCATGCTGATGGAAGAAGTGGGAGAAGTAGCCCGGATAATGGCAAGGAGATATGGCGAGCAGTCCGAAAAAGAGTCAGATAAAGGCAAAGACCTAGGGGATGAACTTGCGGATGTGCTTTTTGTATTGATTTGTATTGCAAACCAAACCGATATTAACCTTACCAGTGCTCTAGAGAAAAACTTAGAAAAGAAAACCAACAGAGACGCAAATCGGCATAAGGAAAACCCAAAACTGAAATGATAAAGAATAAAGGAGTTGCAGTCATATTATACCTGTTAAGTTTGGGATTTAGCCTAATAGTCTCTGTGCCGTTATTTAAAATTCTTTCTTACGAAATAGACGGCACACTTTCTATCAATACCTTGCTTTCTGATTTTGATTACATGGCTTTTTCAGATTTTATACGATTTTATAGTGACAAATTGCTTAAACTTATCCCTATGGTAGCCTTATCACTTCTACTATATGGATTATTTTATAATTTTTTTCTGGGCGGAATAATAGACGCTACCAAAAATGGCCACCTAAAACTCTTAAGGTTTCTCATTTTCTCTAAGCGTTATTTCTGGAAAAATCTTCTTATTAGCCTACTTGTCTGGATTTTCTGGCTAGGGTTTATATCGGGAATTACCCTATTGATATATTTTTTAGAAGAAAGTATTAAATCGGAGACCTACAGAGGATTAATCTTAAAATTCTTACCTGCAGTAATTCTATTTGTCTTAGGTCAAACCTATTTTATGCTAGCCAGCAATTACTCTAAAGTTATCTTGCATAATGAAATCAAGCCATTAAGAGCTTTCTTCTCTGCATCAAGGCACATTTTAACCAACATAAAACCCTGGCTTGTCTACGCAGGTTTGGTTAGTATAGGAATAGTGGGGGGAATAGTATATTTCTACATTTCTGACAGTATGCGAACAGCCACAATAGTGGGTCTAATAGCAGCTTTCATCTTACAACAGCTACTGGTTTTGTTCCGCTGTTTTCTTAAGACCTATCATTTCAGATTCATAGCCAGCTTTACACATAACTCCACCACAAACCATTCTTAGTTCTTTTTTGTTTTCTTTAAAAGGTAAAATGTATGGAAGAAACTATTGTAAATAAAGTAGCCTTAAGTGGTTTGTTATCGTTAGACTTAGAGGATTTACGTCACCCCGGTGAGCGTATAGTTTATGATATAAAAGACAACCTTTTTATGGGTATGATACTCAAGGAAAAAGACTTTAGGGCTTTTTTAAAAGAACATGACTGGCAGCAATACAGTGAAAAAAACGTGGCCATTACCTGTAGCGAAGATGCTATTGTGCCTACATGGGCCTATATGCTTCTTACACTACAATTAGAACCTTATGCCAATATGGTGGTGTTTGGCTCTTTGGAAGATTTAGAAAAAAAACTATATGATGAGGCTCTCAAAGATTTAGATGTGTCGCAGTTCCAAGATGCACGTGTAGTAGTAAAGGGATGTAGCGACAACTCTATTCCTACTTATGTTTACACCGAAGTAAGCCGCCGCTTAAAGCCAATAGTGAAAAGTCTTATGTTTGGCGAGCCTTGCAGCACTGTCCCTCTTTATAAACAAAAAACACTTGCCCGTGCTTGATTTTTTTAGCCTAGAGAATACTTTTTTTACGTTTTTCGGCTATGAACTTAGTCATTTAGAATTTTGGGCAACCCTCACGGGAGGCTTAGCAGTTTGGTTATCCGCCAAAGAAAACGTTTGGTCTTGGGTTATAGGCTTAGTGAGCGTTTCTCTAGCGTTTGTACTTTTCTATCAGTCGCAGCTGTATCCCGACATGTTTCTGCAGATATTTTTCTTTGTTACCAATATCATAGGCTTTTACCTTTGGAAGTTCCCACCCAAAGCAAATGCCAACAGTAACAATGAACTAAAGATCTCACGTATGAAGCCAACAAACCTAGTCCTTTTTATAGTTCTGGGTTTAATAGGAACATTCTTATTCGGACGGTTTGCGGCAAACTTACACCACCTTTTCCCAAGGTTATTCCATTTACCAAGTTCATTTCCCTATGCTGATTCTTTCATTTTAGTCATGAGTGTGGGTACTACTTTTCTGATGATGAAAAAGAAAGTAGAAACGTGGTGGATGTGGCTGGTGATAGATGTGATAAGTACGGTCTTATACTACTCTAAGGATATTAAACTTTATTCTTTGCTGTATTTTGCTTTTTGCTTTATTGCTTTGTTTGGAGCACTAGACTGGACAAAAAAGTACAAAAGCTATACATAAATGCTTGCACTTCTAGCAGCCTATGCTTCTACAGTATTAAAGCAAGGTAAAAATTATGTTATTTTCAAATAAGGAAGTAAATTTGCAATCGGTTATTTAGAATAATTCAAACTAAGAGAATTTATTCTAATCTATAATAAGTGATAATCATGGATAGACTTAATCTTAAACCAATTGACAGAGTCGATACGATATCGAAAGAAGATTTTGTTAAGAACTATTTTAAACCGCAGAAACCTGTAGTAGTTTCGAAACTTACAGAAGACTGGCCAGCCTATGAAAAGTGGCATCTAAATTATATACGTGAAATAGCAGGGGACAAAATAGTTCCAGTTTTTGACGGCAGGCCTATCACACACGAGCAAAAGGTAAATGAGCCTAATCTGCACATGAAGATGGAAGAATACCTAGATATCATGGAGAAAGGACCAAGCTCATACCGCATATTTTTGTACAATATCATGAAAGAAGTGCCCCAACTTAGGGACGACTTCAGATGGCCGGATATTGGCCTAAGTTTAGTAAAGCAATTGCCCATGCTTTTCTTTGGTGGAGAAAACTCAAAAGTTTTCATGCATTTTGACATTGATTATTCTGATATTTTGCATTTTCATTTCCATGGCAAAAAACAGTGTATAATTTTTGGTCCTGAACAATCTAAGTTCTTGTACAAGATACCCCATGCTTTAATTTCTCATCAAGCAATAGATTTTGACAATCCGGACTTTGAAAAATTCCCAGCTTTAAAACATGCTGAGGGTTTTATTTGTGATTTAAACCATGGAGAAATGCTCTATATGCCCGAAGGTTATTGGCATTATATGAAGTATGTAACGCCTAGTTTTTCTATGAGTTTACGTTCTCTGCCTAGAAAACCTAAGTTCTTGGCTCTGGCTGTTTACAATGTCTTTATTCAAAGGTATTTCGACAACTTTATGCGTAAGACGAAAGGAAAAAAATGGATGGATGAAAAAAACGAAAGAGCTATATCTGAAACCCATGAAAAGCTCGGGATTTTGTAAGACAACAATATGAAAAAAGCCTCTAAACTTCTTAGTCTAGAGGCTTTTTTTGTAGCCCACTCACACAAACTCAAAATATAACTTGCAACTGAAATAGCACTATTTTATCAAGCCCAATTTCCATCTTAGCCAACGAGAAATATCCATAATCCATTTCGGAACCAAGTGATCCCGAACCACCAATTTTAGATTCGGTATATTAGGAAACATTAAAGAAATGTACTTTAGAGCAACCGCTACCCTCTTAAAATAATTATTCTTAAGCTGCTTAGAGTTAAGCAACAAATAGTACCAACCTCCTAAGTTCCTTTTAAAAAGATGGTTATATTTAAAATCGGTATCTCGGTTAAGGTTGGTGTACATCATTATTCTGTTTCCAAGAAAAACAGCATCATCTTTATGGTCTGTATTACTAGCACCTGCCGCATGCCTACGATATGCTGCTGTAACATCTGGTAAGAATTTGATTTTGCCATGGCGGGCTGCAAGCATAATCATAGGAATATCCCCACTTTTAGTCTTATAAAACCACGGCTGCACAGGAAAAATGGAACTCATTGTATAAAAAAGAGTTGCTGTTCCCATAAACCAAATTTCTTGCTCTCCTATTAAATCATCTAAGACAAAAACATCTTTTTCAAGATTTTGATTTAGGATATATGGTTCTTCATCTCCAGCAAAAAACTCTACCCGGGTGTTGGTAAAACAAATGGAGAAATCTGGATTAGCTTCCATGAAATCTGCTTGTTTTTGCAATTTCAATGGGTCTATCCAATAGTCGTCCCCTTCTAAGGCAGCCATATACTTGCCCTTACTATTCTCTAAAATTCGTATAGAATTGGGCTGCGGCCCTCCATTTTTATCACCACGTACCACCTTTATTAGTTCGGGATACTTTGCAGCATAGGCATCTACTATGGCCGAGGTTCCGTCTGTAGAACAGTCATCACCAATGACTATCTCGAAAGGAAAATCGGTTACTTGTGCTACCACACTTTCTATAGATTGGGCTATAAAATTTGCGTGGTTGTACGTTAATAAATGAACACTTACAAGTGGCTTCTCCATAATGTTAAAAAAATGAGGTAGAACTACATCAGATAGTCCTACCCCGTTAAAATTCACCTTATAAACTATATCTAGTTCATTAGCTCACGAATGTCTTTTATGATTTTATCTGCAAGATTAGCTGCAGTGGTCTCAAAATCACTTTCGGCGTAAATACGAATAATTGGTTCTGTATTAGACCTCCTTAAATGCACCCACTCCTTATCAAAATATACTTTTACGCCATCACGGGTATCCGTTTCGTATTTACTATATTTCTTTTTTACCTTCTCTAAGATTTCATCCACATTTATGCCGGCCTCCAGCTCAATCTTCTTTTTGGCTATGAAGTAAGCTGGATATTTTTTTCTTAAAAATCCTACTGGCTTCCCGAATTTAGCCAGATGTGACAAGAAAAGGGCAATACCTACCAAAGCGTCCCTGCCGTAATGCAGCTCCGGATAAATTATTCCGCCATTACCTTCTCCACCAATAATAGCTTTAACCTCTTTCATTTTGGTAACCACATTAACCTCGCCCACTTCAGCGGAGAAATACTCTCCACCATGGTGTACAGTAATGTCTTTTAAGGCTAATGAAGACGAAAGATTTGATACGGTTGTGTTTTTTTGCTTTTTGTTTTGGCTTAAAATATAGTCAGCCACCGCAACAAGCGTATATTCTTCGCCGAATGGCTCTCCATCTTCGCATATTAAAGCCAGACGATCCACATCCGGGTCTACCACAATACCTAGATCAAAGTCACCTTTTGCCATTTCTGAGGATATCTCCCGTAGGTTTTCAGGTAACGGCTCTGGGTTATGGGCAAAATTACCTGTGGGTTCACAATGCAGTTCTTTTACTGTATTTACCCCAAGTGCCTTTAACAGTTTTGGTACAGCAATACCTCCACTAGAGTTTACAGCATCTACCACAACCCTAAAATTAGCCTCCTTTATAGCCTCCACATTCACCAGAGGAAGAGCCAAGATAGCTTCTATATGTTTGTCTATATAGCTGTCGTCCTGACTATATTTTCCTAGCTGCTTTACTTCAGCAAAAACAAAGTCTTCTTCCTCCGCTAAAGTAAGTAGTCTTTCTCCTTCTTCTGCCGAAATAAACTCTCCTTTTTCATTCAACAGCTTAAGTGCATTCCATTGAATAGGATTATGACTTGCAGTAAGTATAATACCACCAGCGGCATTCTCCATTGGTACAGCCACTTCTACTGTAGGTGTTGTGGAAAGACCTAAATCTACCACATCTACACCCATGCCCATAAGAGTAGCACTTACTAAATCGGAAACCATTCTACCCGACAAACGAGCATCCCTACCAATAAGAATTTTCTTAGAACTGGGGTTCTTTTCTAATACCATTTTGGCAAAAGCTGCTGCGTATTTTACCACATCTATAGGAGTAAGGGCTTCGCCACTTTTTCCACCAATGGTACCTCTAATACCTGAAATAGACTTAATTAAGGTCACGAATAAAAAATTAAGGGTTCAAAATTAGGAAAAATACTGAAATAATAACCTTTATACTTTGCTAAGATTCATAGCTTATTTGCAATGTGCAAGTAAACAAGCTTTTATCCTATTTCCTTTATATCCACATGGGTTTCTAAACCCGACTCTACACTTCCATTTGCCCTATAGCTTCCTCTTACAGGACTAATGCCTCCTGACTCTAAAGAAGCTGCCAAAGCTATATAATTTTTATCTACTACCTGCCCTTCTGTAGGATCAAAACCCCTCCAACCACCACCTGGAAGGAAAACTTCCACCCACGCATGTAAATCATGCTGGTGCCTTTCACTCCCGAATAGGTAACCGCTGACAAAACGAGCCATTAAACCTTGGGAAGCACAAAGACCCAGCATAAGTACCGAAAAATCCCTGCAAGAGCCACTTTGTGTACGTAAAGTCTCTTCTGGAGCGAGGGCATCACCTCTTTCCCGGGATATATAACGAAAATTACTACTGATATATGTTATCACCGCCAAAAGAAATCCTATGGTATCGTACCCATTCTCTGCCGCCAAGTCATCACCCAAACGCTGTACTTCGCTACAAACGGGATTTACTTTTAGCAAAAGCTCAAAATATGTGGCGTGCTTACTAGGGTAAACTAATGGTATTTTGGAGGCAGCAAAGGGGAAAATTATAAAATCCAAACTATTAAACTCCTCACTGTGAAGGACAAAACTAGTTTTTACCTCAAACTTCTCTGTGGGGGTGTTCACAAAGCACACATGTTGAATATTTCCTTCCTGGTCTATATTCCTTGTGAGCTTATCTGCCCCTGGTGTTACATCCAAACAAAAACCAGAAACTTGTTGGTAAGGATTAGGTACGGGCGACAGATAAAAATAATGCGGATTTAAACTGACAGTATCAGCATATGTGTAAGAGAGAGTATGTTCTATTTTTAGAATCATATTTGGTTTTTCCTCAATAATGGGTCTATCCAATCCACTGGCAACTTCTGGACCGAGTTTTTCAAAAGAGCGTTCCACTGGTAAGAAATATGCTCAAGGTCTTGCTTTTCGTAGGTATGGTCCACAATATTGAAACTATCCTTTTCGTAGTACAAAACATCTAGAGGAAAATCTACGTCGTTTGCACTTACTCGGGTGGAATCAAAAGCCAAAAAGCCTAATTTTAAAACCTCGTCTAAAGGAGTAGTATACTTAATATTCCTATACAAAATGGGTTTACCATAACCTGAGTTACCTATTATTATAAATGGCGAACCCTCTGATACCTCTATCCAGTTCCCTTCGGGATAAATTAAGAACAACTTATGTTCTTCATCTTTCTGGAACTGCCCACCTACAATAGCCGATAAGTTGAACTTCAAACCAGACTCTTGCAAAATAGCAGCATCCTCTGCCCTCACCTTTTTTAGCTTATTTCCAAAAGAGTTTACAGCTTGGTAAAGTTTATCAAACCCAGCATCTTCTTGTTCCAAAACCTCTTGAAAATAAGTGATTGCCTTATCTCTCACAGACCTCAAACCAGCCGTCATAATAAACATTGAGTGGTTAGGAATCTGGTGTATTGTTACTTTTTTGGCACTAGACACCTCACTCCCAGAAGTTATTCTTCTATCTGCAAATGCTACCAAACCAGTGGCCGTTTTCACGCCAAGACAAAAAGTCATTTACTTAAATTTATTGCCCAAAATTAGGGATTTAATGTACAAAAGCTCGTTAGGCTTTTACGAATTTCTAGATAAATCAAAGTAAACTTTAAAAATTTCGGCGTCTACTTTATTGTTTTTCACTTGGAAATCATTGAGAAATTTATGTAAGCCGTGCTTTTTAATATCTTCTGTTTCCGTAAAATCTATACGGTGATTTAGCTCAGAAAGTTCCTTTTCTGCATAATTACTATATCCATTTTGTGCACGAGACCCCGAAATTCTATACAGAGCATACTCCGCTTTTTTTACCGAATGGCATATAGCACGTGGAAACTTGCGGTCTTTAATCAAAAACTCTATGATGTGGTCTTGGTTCAGGCTCTTGTATTGCTGCCTATACATATTAAATGCACTTACAGACTTTAATACCGTGGACCAGACAATTAATTCTTGTGGATTGGTGTTCTTAGACTCTGATACACCCTTAAAGTTAAAGTAGCCGATATCCAAAAACCTGGAAGTTTTGTCGGCTCTCTCCAAAAACTTACCTAAGATAACAAAGTAATAAGCCTCGTTACGTGTTAAACAGGAGTCTAGCATACCGGTAAGTAACTGGCATTGCTGTTTAATGCCTTCATAAAACTCTAACATACTCTCCATGTCATGGTGCGGGCTGCTAGAATAATTCTTAAATCTCAGGTAAAAACGGTTTATAGACTCCCAGTATTCTTTAGGCATTACCTCTTTTACTGTACGTACATTTTCACGTGCGTTATTTAGCATACTGTAGATTGAGTTAGGATTACGCGGGTCAAAAGTGATAAAATCAATAATTTTTTCCTCTGACTGGTCACCATACATACTATCGTACATAGGCTTGTCTAACGTGGCTTCCAGCAATACATTCCAATGGTCTGATATCACCTCGGGTAGATCAAAAGACAGGTGGATGTTCACACTAATAAGCCGGGCATAATTTTCAATCCTTTCTACATACCGGCTCATCCAGTAAATAGAGTTAGCAACCCTCGATAGCATACTTTAAGTTGTTTTTATAGTCCCAAAGAAATATTGTTTGGCAAAAAGCGAATATAATAAAACAAAAACCAAACAAATGACTAAAATTATTTATTTTCACGATTTTAAAATATTTTCTAACAGCATTGTTACATTTGTCAAAACTATAAGTCACTTTGATACTTTCTGAAAACAATTCTATTGCAAAAAATTTCTTAGCCGAAATTCGGGATAAAAGCATCCAACGCGACTCTATGCGTTTTAGACGTAACTTAGAGCGGATGGGAGAGATTTTTGCGTACGAAATCTCCAAAACTATGGAATATAAATCCGTGGAGATTGAGACCGTCTTAGGTACAAAAAAGACAAAAAAAACTACCCAAGAACCCGTAGTGGCCACTGTCCTAAGAGCCTCTCTTCCTCTTTTTCAAGGCGTTATAAACTTCTTTGATAAAGCTGACAGTGCCTTTATTGGTGCTTTCAGGAGTAGTCATACTCCGGACGAGGATCTGGAAATCCAACTGGACTATATAACCAGTCCATCGTTAGAAGGCAGGACTTTAATTCTCTGTGACCCTATTCTAGCCACAGGGAAATCTTTAGAAAAAGCGTACAGAAGTTTACTGCAATATGGAAAACCTAAGAATACCCATATTGTATCGGTGATTTCTAGCCTAGAAGGATGGAACTACATCCGGAAAACACTTCCGGAATGTACTCTGTGGACAGGCGACATAGACACTGAGCTCAACAGTAATTATTACATAGTACCTGGTTTAGGAGATGCCGGAGACCTAGCTTTTGGCTCTAAACTTTAAACAGTAATGAAAGAAGAAAAGTCAGACCTCCAGCACTTGTTCAGTATGCCGGTAATTATAGCGGCCTTGGGCTATTTTGTTGATATTTATGATTTGCAACTATTTGGTATTGTAAGGATTCCATCCCTGGAAGCACTTGGTCTTTCTCCTGCAGAAGTTGATTCTGTTGGCGAAAAGATAATCAATTACCAAATGATAGGCTTGATGCTGGGCGGAATCTTTTGGGGTTCTTTGGGAGATAAAAAAGGAAGACTTTCTGTGCTTTTTGGCTCTATTATTATGTATTCTTTTGCCAATATAGCGTGCGGTTTCATTCCGCAAATCACATTTATGGACCAAATAGAAGCCTATAAATGGCTCAGGTTTATAGCTGGGATTGGTTTAGCCGGAGAGCTTGGTGCTGGAATTACCCTCGTTTCGGAAGTTTTACCCCCACGCCTTAGAGCAAAGGGCACTTCGCTTGTGGCAGGAGTGGGTTTATTAGGTGCAGTGGTGGCAAATTTCACGGTGCAGCTTTCAGGAAACTGGACTACAGCCTACTTTATAGGTGGAGCCATGGGTGTTTTGTTACTTTTCCTCCGTGTAGGTGTACTGGAGTCTGGCATGTTCAAGACGATGAAACACGCCGATGTGCAAAAGGGGAATTTCTTTGCGTTTTTCACTAACTGGGACCGTTTTACCCGATATATTAAATGTATAGGCATAGGTTTACCAACTTGGTTTTGTATTGGTATCTTGGTGTATTTGAGTAACCAATTCGGAGAAGCATTAGGTATTCCGGAAAAAGTGGTTCCAGGCATGGCTATCATGTGGGCTTATGTGGGAATATCTGTAGGAGATTTCTCCAGCGGTTTTATAAGTGACTGGTTAAAATCACGCAAAAAAGCAATCGGCTTTATGATGTTTATGTCTCTATTGGGTGTAATTTACTATCTTTTTGGAGGTATAAAATCAGCCAATGCTCTCTACGTAACGTGTGTTTGGCTGGGATTTTGGACAGGCTACTGGGCTATGTTTGTAACCGTAGGTGCCGAACAGTTTGGGACCAATCTACGAGCCACTGCTGCTACCACCATCCCAAATATGGTACGTGGAGCAGTATCTATAATGTTAGTGATTTATGCCTATTTCAAGCCATCAGAAGGCGTCATCATTGCCGGAGCCATTGTAGCATCTATATGTTACTTACTGGGCTTTTACTCCACTGCCACCATCTCCGAAACACACAATCGAGATTTGGATTTTCTAGAAGAATAATTTTAAATTAAAAAGTGAATATCAACAAATTACGACACTAAAATATATCTAGAAAATTCTCATAAAGGCAAAAGGATTACTATTGACTGTCTATCAACGACAATTGAGAAAATATCTAAAAAATGTAGCGTTAGAATTTTTATTTTTTTATCGTTAGTTTTGGCAATTATTCCTTACAACAACTTTAGAGAAACAATGAACAAAATACTTTTTATTTCAGCTTGTCTGCTTTCTCTCACCGCTTGCGGACAGCAAACAAAAAACACACATTCTACCAAACAAGAAAATAAAATGCAAGAAGAAGCACTATTAAAACCCGTAAGAACACTTATAGAAGCAATGGAAGCCGAAAATGCTGAACTTATAAGGGCTCAGTTTTCCAAAACAGCCACCCAGGCTTATGGTTCTGATGGAACAATGAAAACTGCTCAGGAAACTGCTAAATGGCTAGAAAGTGACATAATTAGTCGTGAGGGTAAGGTTTCCAAACCTGAATATACTGTTCTCAACGAAAATGAGGTTGTAGTTAAAGGCCAATATTCGAGTCGTGGATACACGAACAAAGCCAATTTTCTGTTCACTGTTAAAGACGGATTAATTACGAGTTGGAGAATGAGGTATTAAGTACGATACGTTGTAGTGACAGACGGTTTCAGGATACATACTAAACTTAATGTTTAGTATTTTCATTTAGAACCTACTTATAAAGAGGTAGCTTTAGCCTTTAATCAGTCAGAAATACCAACCATGCAGAAACGAATTGACATACTGGAAACCGAGCCAAAAGCCTATGAGCAAATGTTTGGATTGGAAAAGTACTTGAACAACTCCGAGCTTTCTAAAACTCATTTGGAACTAATAAAGATACGGGCTTCTCAAATCAATGGCTGTGCTTTTTGTCTTGATTTACATACCAAAGACGCATTGAAACTGGGAGAAACCAATCAAAGAATTTTCTTACTGAACGCATGGAAAGAAACTAGTCTCTTCACAGAAGAAGAACGTACGGTTTTGGCTATGACAGAAGAAATTACACTTATTCAGCAAAATGGTCTATCGGATAAAACATACCAAGAAGCCGAAAAGCTGTTTAGTAAAAATTACATTGCCCAAATTATTATGGCTATAGTAACTATTAACGCTTGGAATAGAATTGCGATTAGCACCAATAAAGCGGTCTAGCAACAAAGACTTGTAAGATATCATTTCGCAGATAAAACCAAATCCTTTTGGATAGCTATTTCTTTAAAGTAAAAGTATATTGCTAAAATACCTGAAGCAATAAAGTACGTATAAAGTACAACTTCTATCAAGGGAAAACTTTGGAAAAGAGGGTTCCACAAATCGGTAGCCAAAATCATGGTTACACCAAATGCTATCTTAAGTAACTCGAACAAAAGAAACGAGGCATTTTTATCCATAAAATCGGTGTATGCATAGACGGTAACAAAAATAAAAAATCCGTAAGTGAGCATTCCTATCCAAGAAAAACCTGCTATAAAGAAGAAGAATAAGGATAAAAGACCAAGAGTACTCAAAAACTGAAACCATACATAAACTCGACCGGGGACAGTAAACTTCGTAGCATATTTCTCAAAATTATATGGATCATCTATCTTCTCTACCGGATATTTCTCTTCAAATCCCTCAGGCCTCCATCCAGTAGGCATAAACCATATTTTGAATTTGTCAGAAATTATATCGGCACGCCATGCATCTTGTACAAGTAGAGCCAAATGCTTGAAATTAATTTTCATTGGGTTCCAGGTCTTCATTGGCCGGGTTACGCCATAAACCGGCGGAACATCAGGAAGCTCCTCTTTGTACGTACCGAACATCTTGTCCCAAAAAATAAAGATTTGTCCATGGTTTTTATCCAAGTACTCAGGATTTATAGCGTGATGAACCCTATGGTGCGAAGGCGTTACAATGATTTTTTCTAAAAACCCCATTTTACCAATATAAATGGTGTGGTACCAAAATTGAGCAAACAGATGCAGGGGAGCCACCACAGCTATAACCTCGGGCTTAATCCCTAAAATGGCAGCAGGAATAAGGAAAAAGGAAAAAATATTGATAAAAACTGAGATACTCTGACGCAAAGCACAAGCTAGATTAAACTCCTCACTACTGTGATGGATTACGTGCCTGTTCCAAAGAAAGTTAATACCGTGCGAAAGTCTATGCACCCAATATCCTGCAAAATCAAGAGCAATAAAAGCGGCGAAGTAAATCCAGAAAGTGGACTTAATTTCAAAAATGGCGACATGCCTATAGAACCAATCGTAAGCCAAAATGGTAATGCTTAAACCTAAGACATCTTTCAAAACATTTGTGAAACCAGAACTGAGACTTGACACCGTATCCATCAAACGGAACTCATGTTTGAATTTCAAATATCCATACATTTTTTCTGAAAGCACCATTACCAAAAAAATGGGTGAGGCTATAAGCAATATCTTAGCGTAGGATTCCATAAATACTACAAAAATTTCTTCCAAAAATAACACAAAATCATATCTTTTTTTTATAGAACTGATAAATCTCATAAAAAATCTATACCCATTTTCTGATTAAATCATTAGATTTGTATTAAATATGAACCTCCTACATTATTATTATGGAAAGACTTTATACCCTAGC
>CAZBAV010000075.1:14302-21236 GCA_964489955.1 uncultured Lacihabitans sp.
TTTTTTGGGTTTTCCCAAACCTTACTACCTCCCGCTGCCCCTTCTGAGCTGAAAGCAGCCCAGATTGGATTGGAAACACGTTTAAAAATAGATTGGAAGGCCACTGTGCCCGACAGCACTTTTGCGGGATATAAATTATACTACAAACCCCAAGGGGCTACATGGACCAATGCCGATTCTATTAAATTAGGAAAAGTAATTACCCACAACATTACTGTTTTGTTAACAGATACTACTTATAACTTAAGAATGAGAAGTTATAGGGTAACAGCTGGAGACACCATTTACTCGGCCGCTTATTCTAATGTAGCAAATGCTCTGGTGGTTAAGCTTGTAAAGCCAACTGCCTATGTAGAAACATCTTCTATTACGCGTAATTCCTTTATGATTTATATTAGCGATACGAATAAGAAGGAAAATGGGTTTGTAGCAGAAATAGATGAAAATGGGTTTACTCGCACCGAGACATTTTCGGATTCGGGAACGGTTATCTTAAGAACAGTAGGTAATTTGAAACCTAAAACTACTTACAGAGTAAGAGTTTGTGCTACTAGAAATGGTGTTAAAGGCCCTTGGTCTGAATATTTCTATGGCACGACACTAGTTGATCTTCCAGCTCAAGCGACATTGAGGGAAGTGCAAAACTGTCCTTTTGAAACAAAATTTGCTTGGACTATAAGTACCCGTATTGATGAAATTGATGAGATTCAGGTGCTTCGGTCGTCAGATAACGTTTCGTTTAGCTTGTTGCATTACTCCACAGGTGGGTTACGGGAGTTTACAGATCCTAACGCACTCCCAGGTCTTACTTATTACTACAGGATTTTAACAAAAAATGTTTCTGGCAGTACAAACTCTAATACCGCCACAGTACATGTAGCAAGTTATACCGCACCTAGACAACCTGCCACTTTTGCCTTCGTAGGAAGCTACAAAACGCCATACCGTTTACAGGTGCAATGGACTCATGGCGAAGAGGATACTAAATGTAAAACAAACATTCTGGCAGCAACTGAATTGGCCATAAACATAAATGGCCAAGGATTAAAGGGACTTGGCACCTATCCAAACTGGATTACTACAGCTAACATTGAAGACTTACAGCCCAATGATGAAGTAGAAGTATATATCCGTACCATTAGTGATAAAGACCATATTTCTGACTGGAAAATAATTAAAGATAGTACTCCTGGCCCTGCTTCTGCACCCACTAACCTCTTTGGAGTAGTCTTCACTAATCCTCTGGGAAATACAGCTATCGGAATTAGTTGGACAAACAATTCGACGGTGGCGGAACATTACGAAATTGAAAAATCTGAGGATGGCGAGAACTATTATAAAATAGGAACAATTCTTAAAGAATATGTAAACTTCAACGACTATAATGTAAAAGAGGGTTACAGCTATTGGTACCGGGTAAGGTCTGGCAACTGGGTGGGTTACTCTGCTTATTCAAATGCTATAGGACCATTTAACCTAGGCTATACGAAAGTTCCTAATGATCCTTTTGGTCTAGTTCTAAAAATAAATGGCTCATCTGTGGATATAACCTGGAGGGATAATAGTATACAAGAACAAAAGTATGTGGTAGAAAAATCTACCGACGGCGGGACTACATTTGTGCAAATTGCGGAAACAGATAAAGAAGTTACTTTTTTCAAAGATAACAATATAGATGCTGGGAAAACATACATGTATAGAGTAAAAGCTACTAACACGCGAGGTTCATCCGGATATACGGATGTAAAAGAGATTTTTATCCCAACAGGTGGTTCTGGACTTATCATAAACGTGTACCCAAATCCTACTGTCGACGAAATTAGGTTGAAATCAGAATCTATTAATGGTAAGTTTAAAGTACAATGGTTAGACCAGAGTAACCGACAAATACGGACAGACAATATTGAACTTGTAGATGGGAAAGACGCTAACCTGCCTGTACATTCTCTTCCTCCAGGGATTTACAATCTTGTTATTTCTAACGGGAAAGACTCCTTCTCCAAAAAAATAGTAAAACTTTAAAACCTTAGAAATGCTACCAAATGGTAGCATTTCTTGTTTTACGACAAATGTAATCCTATAGCTACCGCAAAATAAAATAATAAGCCATTCTTTTGTTTTTTGGCCGCATTTCTTCATATTTAGTATACCAATCCACTATATATGAAGAACTTAATACTAATATTACCACTCTCTATTCTTCTTCCAACTGTCTGTAGCTACGGACAAGTACCCTCATTTACACAAAACCTTTCTAGTTCTCATGGGTCAGTTTGTAAGGGGGAGAATGTTACTTATTATGCATCTATTTATAATGCTACGCTTTACTCCTTCCAACTTAAAAATGAGGAATCTGGAGATTGGGAAGAAGTCAATTCTGTCCAAACAACAACAACCGCACAAGAAATTACACATACGTTTAGCCCCAATTACTCGCCCACACTACGTATTATGCTTGTAAATGGCAGTGATACAGTTTATAGCCACAGTCATACGGTACAAGTTAAGCAACCTGCTTTCTTGTTCCAACCGACTAACATTACCCAATGTTCTAGTGGCAATGCCATTTTCAGGGTTTCATCAGCTGACGCGGTCAGTTACGAATGGCAAATGAGTACTGACCAGGGTGCATCTTTTGCGGCATCCATGGCCAATACCCGTTTCAAAAATAAAAATACCGCGAACCTAAGTGTTGAAAATCTTATAAATAGCCTTCATGAAAATCAGTTTCGTTGCGTAATAAAAGACGTTTATGGATGCGAAAACAGTAGCGAGATAGCTACTTTATATGTAAACCAAGTAAGCGGCCGAGTGTCGCCTGGTGAGTCAACCCAATTCTGCGAAGGGCAAACAGCTAAGTTCTTCCCAACCAACATTGTAGGCGAGGTCTTATCTTACCAATGGTATTTACGAAGAAATACGGAGGCCAATTACAACATTTTGCACGCCTCCGCTATCTACTCAGGCACAGAGGTAGATACCTTAACTGTAAAAGGAATCTTACTCAATGAGAACAGCTTTAGAGCTAGGATAAATTTTACTAATTACAGCCAAAGCACAGATGGTAGCTTACTAGAGGGCGTTTGTTTTGTGAATAGTACTAGTGCCAACTATACTGTCAACCCAAGACCAAGTCCACCTGAAATTCTAAATAAACAAGAACATTGCGGTCCCACCAATTTTCTATTTGATGGCACTAATCCACTATATTGGTATTTAGATACATTAAACCTACCTGTAAAAAGCAATTCTACTAACTATACCACTAAAACCTTAACCCAAAACACCGCCATCCATTATTCTACCAAAGATAACAAGGGGTGTGAGAGCTATAAACAGACATCATGGGCTCTGATACATAAAGTACCTCAGCAAAATGTGGCAACCTTAAATGCTGTCTGCCCACAGCAAAACGATTTAACGCTTACTATATCAGACACCCTAAACAAACCAGAAAAAATATTCATTGTAAGCAACCACCTCCCCGATTTTGAGAATGTACTAGGAGAAAACTTAGAACTAGATTTTAACTTGTCTCTTCCTGCAGTAAAAGAAGCAGGCTTATACACTATTTCTGTTTACACAAAAAACGAGCATTGTTCTTCTGACACAAGTGAAATACAACTACAAATACTAAAACCTACCGTAATTCAACAAAATATTGCCGACCAACAATTGTGCGAAAACGAAACCCTGATACTAAAAGGAAAATATGAGGCAGAAAGTCCAGTTTCTTTCCAATGGATAAAAAATGATATACCTATGACAGGTGCAGAAGCAGATTCCTTGTATATCTCCGCAGTAGGAATGAATGATGCAGGTACTTACACGTGGCAAGTGACCGGAGTTTGTGGTGCACAAACTTCTTCGACAATAGAAGTAAAAATTGCAGAAGAGACTATAGTTACGCAACAACCAGCAAGCCAAACCGTTTGCCAAGGCTCTTCCGCTACATTTACTGTGTCGGCACAAGGTGCCGGAGATTTAACATATAAATGGTATGTAAATGATGTGCCCGAAATTGGAACTTCCGACACCTTAATCTTATCCAGCGTAGGCCTAGAAATGGAAAATACAAGAATAAAATGCGAGATAATTTCTGAATGCCAAAACCCTGTTTGGTCAGAAGAAGCTGTGTTGCATATTAGGGAACTTCCATCTGCACCACCCATGCCAGACACCTTGGTTTACTGTACGGTTAACCCAATATTGACACTTGAAGCCAATAGTACATTTCCAGCAAGATGGTATAATTCTATCGGAACACTCCTCACTTCTCCTCAAGTGAATATAGGTGAAGCCACTGGGAAAAAATTCTATGTGTCGCAAATAGACGATATAGGTTGTGAAAGCCCCAAAACAGCCTTTATTCTAGATTCCGAGTCTTCCTTTTCTATAAATACTGTAACCAACAATAAGGGGATTTGCCAATATGGCTTATATAATAAAAATGTGGATGTTGTGGTACAAACATCGGGCTCTAGTCCCCTATTGATTAGTTATAGTCTAGTAAAAGATGGTACCGAAATACAAAACAATAATTCTGGAATTTTCCACATAGATTTACCCGGCCTATATCTAATAAAAGCCACAAGGGGCAACTGTTCTGCTATAGATACCCTGGAAATAGAATCTTTAGGTGGCGAGCTCTCTACACCACCCCAAATAGGAGATATTTCGGTTTGTGAAAACGCCCCGGCCCGATTAGCAGCTACGCTTTCTTCTTCAAACGGGAATTTTTATTGGTGGGCTACAGCAGATGATCTTAGCGGCATATATGTAGGAGACACTTTGGCCATATCAAGCGTTTCCAGAGATACTTCCTTCTTTGTTTCTTACGGCTCTGTGGAATCTGGTTTATTTTGCGAGTCCCCAAGATCCCATGTCCAAATAGAAACTCAGGAAGCTATTTCTTTCCATACCGTTATTAGTGAGAATAATTGTTTAGGAGAAATTACAACAACCATTACCGCTGGGGCAGGGCCTTTTACATTCTTCCTAGGAGAAGCCATTTGGAACACTACTGGAACTTTCGAAAATGTCAAGGCTGGAAATTATTCACTAAAAGTGATTGGAAATAATGGTTGTACCTTGGAAAAAAGTATCACTATCCCCACATTTACATCTTTGCCAAAACCCTACATTACAAGTGAAAAAACTGTGTTTTGTATTGGAGAGAAAGCTTTACTATCAGCTGGTAATTGTAACGGTATTCTCGAGTGGTCAAACAACTTCACAGGTAACCAGATAGAAGTAGATGTAACGAACGGGTTCTCAATTTCAGTTAAGTGTATTGAAGACAATTGTGAATCAGTCTCTTCTGACATCCTTATGTTAAATGTCACAACTCCCTTATCTCCTGGAACAATTACAACCAATAATACTACGTATTGTGCGGGTTATAATCCGCCAAACATCACAGGCTCAGCTTTAAGTATTCCTAACTATCAATGGCAAAATAGCCAAAATTGTGTTACTTGGCAGGATATTCCTGGAGCAAACAGCCAGAATTACAATCCAGATGCCCTGCAGATCACCACTTGTTTCCGCAGGAAAACCTGGAACTCTTGTGATACCGTTTACTCTAATGTAGCCACATACACCATTGTACCCGATCCTACCATTTCAATATCTGCAAACAATAACAGCATTTGTTTCGGAGAATCGCTAATCCTCTCACAAGAAACAATAGGTGGTACAGGAGTATGTACTATCCGGTGGCAAATGAACAAGGTTTCGGGTGCGGTATCTAATGCAAATTGGACAGCTTTAGCTCAAAATACTTATCTACCTACTCATACCGGACGGGATTCCACCTACTACTTCCGGGCCAGAATAGATTGTGAAACATCTTCATGTAATACTTATACATCGCCTTCAATACCACTAACTTTTAAGACAAAACCTACACTTACCACTAATCTCAAGGATACTATTATTTGTGCCGGGAATCCTTTAATCTTTACAGCATCCGAATGTAATGGAGAATTACTTTGGTCTAATGACGCTACTTCTCCTAGCATAAATATTACTCCAACAGAAAATACAACCCTTAGTGTAACTTGTCGGAATACTTGTGATACACTTACCCATACGGCTTTAATAACAGTAAGTACTGGCCTACCAAAACCTACAATCTCAAGTAAGAAAACCCAATACTGTAAAGACGAAGAAGTAATATTGGAGCTTATTGGTTGTACGGGTATAGTCCTCTGGTCAGATTCTAGTACCGCAAATCCACTTACACTTATTGCTGAAAATAGTTTTGCAATATCTGCGAAATGTATCTCAGAAGGCTGTGTCAGTCCGGAGTCAGAACCTATAAATATAGTCATAAGTCCTCCTCTTTCAGCAAACACTATAAATAGTGCAGACGGAACATTCTGTGCGGGTTATAACCCACCAAACATAACAGGTTCAGCTTCTCCAAACTACCAATGGCAAAGTAGCCAGGATTGTATTACTTGGCAGGACATTTCTGGAGCAACTAGCCAGAATTATAATCCAGATGCCCTGCAAATCACTACTTGTTTCCGCCGTAAAACCGGGAACACTTGTGATACGGTTTATTCTAACATTGCTACTTTTACCATTATACCTGACCCTCTAGTTTCTGTATCTGCCAATAATTCCACTATCTGTTCTGGAGAATCGCTAATCCTCTCACAAGAAACAATAGGTGGTACGGGCGTATGTACTATCCAGTGGCAAATGAACAAGGTTTCAGGTGCGGCATCTAATGCAAATTGGGTAGCAATACCTCAAAACACATATACACCTACCCATGCCGGACGGGATTCAACCTACCACTTCCGGGCCAGAATAGACTGTGAAACTTCCTCCTGTAATACTTATACATCGCATTCAATACCAGTAACCTTTAAGGCAAAACCTACACTTACCACTAATCTCAAGGATACTATTATTTGTGCCG
>CAZBAV010000076.1:0-3097 GCA_964489955.1 uncultured Lacihabitans sp.
CTTTTTCGAGGGAAGCATCTAAGGGGTGAGAACCGCCTGTAGTGCCTTCCGCCAGACTAATAACATTGTTTGCCCCTGCCTGGCCAATCAGTCCGGCATTGGAATCGATAAACAGGCCGCCGGACGGCACCAACGTTAGCTGTTCGCCGGATTTCAACTTTACAATCTGAGGTAATCTTAAGCTAAAACTGTTCAGGCTTACTCCTTTCCAGCGAGACCCCTGACCCGAAGTACAGGCGGGCAACCCGGGAGGGTTTTGGCGTATACTAAAATCTATATATGCCCTATTATCATCCGTAAAATGAAAACCAAACTCTTTTAGCTTATGAGAGTGAAAATGGTTTGCTACTTTGGCCTGTAAAAAGACATCATTCCAGTCATGGGCTATCTGACTCTCAAAAGTCAGGCTAAGGGGCTGACTTCCTGCACGGGTACTTCCGTTATCTTCTTCCAACTCTACATCATTAAACACTTTAAGATATCCCGAAAGATGAAACTTTTCAAAAGTCCCGCAATTAAAGGTAATTTTAGTGTCTTCATCCAACCCTAGTATTAGCTTATTGCTTACACCCGGCATAATGATTTCGGCAAAAGCAATTTTACCGTTAAGCATACTCATAGCTTCAGCGGTAAGCTGAAAATTCCTGTCTGATTTTAAGATTTCAGGCAATATCTTCAGGTCTCCTTTAAAGCCATTACGCTGTGAAAACTGAATGTCAGACCCTGAAAAGTAAAGAACCTGATTCGGCCTTGAGGGATTTGGTACAAATCGTGCACCTACTTCAAGATAGGCTATGTCTGATTTAAAAGACATAGAGGTAACCACAATGTCGTAGTCAAAGTCTTCTATTCTGGTTCTGAAAACTACAGGAAGTGAAGAGAGATTATCCTGAGAGGGAGTTCCAGCATTTACTTTAATAATTCTACCCTTGGCATTTGCTTCCTGTATAGCTCCTTCAATTGCTTCTCCCGTTAGAGATTTTTGTGCACTCAAAACAAATGGGATACAAAATAATAACGTAAAAATGTGTTTCATCCTTTAGTATTGATTTTAGTGGTGTTCTTTAGTATTTGAGAGACTTGGTTTATTAAGTCGTTTTCGGTTAGATTTTTAGAAAAATAGCTTTGAAGATATTCAGCCTCCTTTCCCTCCAGTGTTTTTCTTTTTTTGCAATATTCCTTTAATAGCCCTATGGCTTCATTACTCATCCCATTCTTAAAGTAATATCGGGTCTCTGCCAGAAAAAAGCGGCCTGATATAGACAATTCGTCTATTCCTGCTGATTTAAGGGCCGCTTGCATATACTTAAGCCTTGACAGATTATAGTCGGCAGATCTGGAAGAATACAGACTAATCATCACTATCCGTTCCAAAACCCTGTTGACCTCATCCTCGCCATATTTTTCATAATATCTTTGCCTGTTATTTAATGCATGCATAAAAACCGGGTTCTCATCATCCATTATTACACGATTTAAAACCATAAATCCATCATCCTGATAACCGGAAGATTGCAAATAATCTGCGTATTTGTTCATTGCAGAAATATTAAGCAACGTATCCGAAACAAAGCGGGCTGTAAATGCCAGATTTACCAAAAAGCCGGGCTGTGTCAGTCCTCTTTTAAACGCTTTTAACTGAGCAGGCCAGTTTACATGCGTATCCAGTGACTTTTTACCCATCTCTACTATTTCATTCTCATTGTTTTGTTCTTCACCTGAAGGATAAAGGGCTAATAAGGTACTGTCTGTTTTCCAGAAAGTTAAAAGAGGTGTAGACATTACATTCAATCCAAACTGCTTTCTGAAGGCTTTACCTTCATCAGAGTTTACTTCAATCTTATAATTTATGAAGGTTTCATTATAGTAATCAGATACTCTCTTGCTCCTTTTAAAAGTTTGGAAAAAGTTTTCACAGTGCGGGCATCCGTCTGCATGAATCATAATAAAAAGCGGCTTGCCTTCGGTTTTAGCCTGACCAAAAGCCGATGCCAGATCTCCTTTCTGAAAATGGATTTGTGAAAAAACGCTGATTGGGAATAAAAGCAGTAGTAGTAAATAGTGGTTTCTCAAGTGTGTGCAATTAAAGTGTTAAAAATAACGATTTTCTGCTAATTTGAAAAACTTTTCCGTCCGGAATTACATAAAATACAGTTTGTTAGCCAAAAAAGTAAATTTTCAATACAGAATCGAGCATTACAACGCTTTTACTATAGTTCAGACTTCTTCTACCAAGCCGTTTCAGATGGGTGCGAAGTGTAAGATTCATACGTTCTATGTGATTGATTCCACGGTACTTAGTGCTGTGTAGTTCTTTATTGACCAAATAAAGGTAGTTTTTTAGTTTATCGGTAATGATTTGTTGGGGATTGGCATCCTGAACCGTTTGGATTACACAATTTAGTGTTTTATTGCTGCGTTTGCCTACATTAAAACTTACCACTCGTCTGTTTTCACGACAGAGTGCATATACTACCCATATCCGATTTTCTTTATTTTTTACAAAAGTACAGAGTTCATCTATTTCATACGTTTGGTTTAGGATTATGGGAGGGGGCTTAATACTTTTGGCTATCTTTTTAATTCTGTTTAATACGGTATTTACTGCAATTCTCAGAAGCCGTGCGATGCTTCTTATCCCTACCCCTTCACGGGTAAAGGCTATTATTCTTTCGTTGATGTGTTTTTGATAAGCGTTGTATTTGTAAGTACCCACTGCTGTAGTTTTGCATTCTTTACACCGATATCGTTGATTATTACCTTGAGTAAAGCCGTATTTTATCAGCCGGGTATCACATTTTGAACAATACAATTGCCCATCAACATATTTGAAGCACATAGAACCCATAAACCCGCATTTTGTTTGATTTAAGACGCTAAAAAGAAAACAGGTACCCCTTAGGCTACCTGTGTTTATCTTGTTTTTATACTAAGATAGGCGTTTTCTTGAGTTTTGAAGAGATAACAACACATCTGAGGGATTACCTAAAAAAAAGTAATCCAAGATGTTGTTCACTCTTATAGTATTTTACTGTATCTAAAAGCTTTTGATACCTATCATCTGGTAATAAATTTCGATAGTAATTTTGCAGCGTAT
>CAZBAV010000076.1:3107-7220 GCA_964489955.1 uncultured Lacihabitans sp.
TTGAAAAGTCTCAATCGGATTCCATAAATTAGTATTTTGATTTTTCAAAACTGTAACGCTTATTTAGGACTAGACATTACTATTAGATTTGTATGGGTTTATAACTTAATGCTCTATCAACAACTTCCTCTGGTGTTAAATCTTCCCAATAAATCAAATTACTTGGACTCGGGTGAGGAACATTGATTTTTAATAATTCTAATTTTTCAACCAATTCCTCTTCCGTTCCTTCCCACGACATAATTTCTTCAACCAGTTCTAATAATTCTGCTCTTGTCATAGTGTATATTTTTAATTATATTAATACCCATATCCGTAATGATATTCCGGAGTCAATATTTCTTTATGATATTTTGGTGTGACAATATACAAATTATCAACATCATAAACACCACCACCTTGATTTATAGGAGTCTTATGATGCAAAATATATGTTTTTTGCCCCCCTAACCATTGTTCTTCTACTGGAATAGGTGCTTTACCTTGCTTCATTAAGGAAATATTTTGAGGTTTGAACTGAGTAGCAAGATGTGGATCATTGGCAACTTCTTTCCAAAATGCTTCTCTAAATTCGTCAAAACTATTAAAGCTTTTTCCTCTTAGTTTATCTGCAACTGACTTCGGAAATAATCCAGCATTACCATCACTTCCTTTTAACCATGTTCCTTTAATATTAATTCCATTCCCTGTAACTGAACCAGGTAATCTACGTGCATTACTAAGTAATGTAAAATCCTCTCCACTTCTTAATAAAAGTGGTGTAAGGTCATTTGATATTACCACCAATACTTCGTTACTAGCCTGCTTCATTCGTACTATGGCTTGATTAGCATCTTCTAACAATAATTCGCCTGCTATTTTTAATCCATTTGGCCCAATAGCCTCGTACCCGTTAGTTGCCATAGCCAAAGAGAATCTTGTTCCATTCTCAAATAACTCCATACTTTCGCCTAAAGTCCACATAGTTGTAGCCCCTATTCGATTTATAAGAAAACCAGTTCCTTCTTTGACAATAGTAATTGTACCTGTAGCTACTTTATATGCTTCATTGGCTACATTTTTAAATTTCGTCAGAGTAAGCACCACATTATCCGCCAGATTGCTTACAGTGGCTACCACTTGTGCTTTGCTTACCTTAGTGATAGGCAATACCAAAGAGCCTACTGCCGTAATATCCAGCCCTACCTGATGTGCCAGCTGGCAGGGTTTACCGGCTTTATCGGTGTGCTTCTTCTCCAGTTCATTCCACATGGCAGACCAGGTTTCAGCTTCTAATAAGCTATTCAAGCTATTTAATAGCTCGTTTCTTTTCTGACTGTCTGCCAGTATGGCCACAAACTCTACCAGCCCGGTCACTTCATCTACTACACCATCCCATACACCGCACAGCAGTGCCCAGTCTTTTGGGGTAATACACTCAAGACATTCCGCTATCCATGGTAACTTGTAGTAATCAGTACTGTTACAATCCCAATATTTAGCTGGAACTTTGAGGTACTCTTTTGCCAAATCTGCCACCCCCTCCAGTATAGCCACAAAGGGGTTAAATGGCATATCCATTATGTAGGGGTCAAGAGCTTCTAACCATTTATTAAATAGGGCTTTCTCTTTTTGTGTAAGTATAATATCACTACCTGTAAAAAACTCATATTTTACACTACCGTCTTCGTGTACATCTATCCACAGAGCTATATCACGAGGCTGTAAGGTAGTCAGACTGTCAACTATTTCAATACGTCGTAAAACAGTGGTATTCGGGTCTGATTTGAAAATCTTTAGGTTGTATAAAACACTATTTTGATTAGAATAGCTTTTAGAGTAGCCCGCAGTTTCTACCATTTCAGCTATTAACTGCTTCAAGTCATGAGGTACCAATTCTTTAGGCCGTATATCACATTCTCTATTAAAGAAACTCTCAGGCAGCCAGCCTTCCGCACAGCTCCTGCAGACAGTGGTAGTATCGTTGCCCTTGGATAGACTCGTGGAGGGTGTGCAAGGATTTATGCCTCCGGGATTATCATAAAAGTCTTTGCGATAAAAGTTTTTGAATATATCTTTATTGTCAACGTTAAAGGCAGAATAATATGTGCCGATATACTTTTCAAGTTCAGGATGAGAATCTTTAAATCCAGTAATGGTAAGGAGATTAGTATTGGGGTCAAAGCTTCCCATAATCCAACTGTCTAAACATACTTTAGTGATTTTGGTACCGGCATCAAACTGTAGTTCGCAAATAATTTTTCCACCTGGTTTACCATCAGAAGTTGTTCTGGCCATGGCCATAGTTACTTGCTTTCCTTCACTTATCGCATATTCTGCATTTATTGTTTCAAAGCTAACTTTATCTGTTACAGTAGTGTTTGTGGCATCTTTTACATATATCTGATATGTATCAGGTTCTAAACCGCTAAAAACACTATCTTGCTGATATGTTTTTCCTCCATTTATGCTGTATTGATAGTTTCCGCAACCTCCCTTAGCATGAAGCGTAATAGATCCCCCTTCTACCGAACATCTAGCAGGCTCAGTCTCTACAGTTAGCTGCATTGGCTGTTCACCAGCAGTCAGCTCCACCATCACTTCGCCTCGGTTACCGTCACCGTCTCTAACTCTGATGGTGTACGTATCAGGCTTCAAGTTTTCAAAAATATTGGTTTTCTTCCAAACAGATGCAGGGGGATTCTGTCTTCCGGGCTGAGAAGCTACTTCCGTTTGACCGGTTAAGGCATATTCATAGTCATCATCTCCGCAGCTTGCATTTACCGTAATTCTGCCGTCTTCTTCTCCGCATGATGCATTATTTACCTCAGTAGAGATTGTCAGTTGCCTGTTTTTAGACGGTATTTCTTTTTCCTGGATGCATCCGGTGTCATCTTTTACTTTAAGAGGGCCCCGTGAGCCTCCCCGTGTTGTTTTATTAATCTCGGGGGTAGGTTTAAAGTCTCCGTCTCCGTGAGCGTACAGATAAGGAGGAGTTCCGCCATTAACAGTAGGAATCAGCTGATTGCCGTAAGGCTCATCACATGAGCTTAGTAGCCAGTGAAGCTCAATATCCATAATGGCTGCACCACTAAGAGTTATAGAGGCGTCCCCGTAATTATTCTGTCCATCTCTCACCCTGATATTATACTGTTGGGCTGATAAGGTATTATAAGTTTCTTTTACCTGCCAGCCAGATGTAGGACTCAAAGAATATTGGTATTTACCATCCCCCCCGGAGGCCATTATCCTGATTTCTCCGTCATCGTTTTTGCAGGTGGGGTGTTTTATAATTTCAATAGATACGGTAAGGGTCTTCTTTGACTCATTTGCACACTCACCGTTTCCGGCTGATTCTATAGCGTTTGTATTAGCGTTCAGTGCCTGTTTAGCGGCTGATTCTGGAATTCTCTGCCCATTATTACTCCATAGGTCTATCATCTTATCGCAGTTACCATTCCTAAATTCTTCCAAGGCCTGAGGGTCTTCTACAGGATTTGGTAATAGAGTAATACCGGCATTCTTCAAGTTATTATACACTTTACACAAAGCCTCTTCTCGCTGTTCTTTGCCTAACTTACTTGAGGATAATTGGTTACATAAGTCATTTAATACCTTTTTTGCTACATTCTCACCTAAATAGGTTTCACTTATATTGCTGGTAGACTGGGCACTTCCAAAATCAAAATTTTCTAAAGGAAAATAGGTTTGTAAAGACGCTTCTACTTCTTCCGTTAAAGCAGAAGCATCTATTTCATTTACCGCATATGAGGTTGATTTCTTTCCCTTGAACAGGTTAACGATATCGATAACCGAGGCTGCTACATTGACAACCTTTGTTGCATTTCCGAAAAATCGTGTCCATTCTGTGGTTGTCTTGCAACCGCAATCTAAGTCGGAAATCGTTAAACCTTGAACGTTATGCTGATTTAGCATTTCTGTAGCAGTATCTATATAGTTGGGGCCTTTCCCTGCCAGAAAATAATCTTGAGAGACATCAAATAACATCCCCAAACCGCTACCAGAAAAACATTGAACTCCACAAACTGCACCAAGCAATAAATCTGCAGCTTGTGTAGCACCTCTTAAAATGGGTACTTTTCTTGAAGAACTGCCTACTGTATTTGTTCCATC
>CAZBAV010000076.1:7230-20588 GCA_964489955.1 uncultured Lacihabitans sp.
ATTAGTACCTGCTGTCAGCATTCTGTAAACTCCGAAGCCTTTCAATAGTATTGTATTCCAATGGTTATACGTAAACCAGAAATTTTTACCGCCTTTGTGAGAGTTTGCATATAAATTACCACTTAATAGGCATTGAACATCTAATGCCCACGGATCATATCCAACCCTAATGTTCGCTGTTTCGGATGCTAACACTATGTCTGTGCCAACATCCCTTGTGGTTATAAGCCAAAGCCCTTCCTCGAAATCATTCTCACACCCCCTTAAACTAATATAATCTTTGCCATTGTTTAGTTGGGTAATCAAGAGTTGTCCAGGATCTACTTCCAGCAGGATTTCATTGTCATAAAGCGACGGAATAAGAACTTGGAGCGTATTACATTCCAGTTCTACTGTGTCTCCCCCAATTACCTCCCGCTTTTCGATGTTATAAAACTGGCGAAATTCCTTTTTCTCAAAAACAAATCTTTCACCATATTTCTCTAACTCCCTCCAGTAATAAACAAATGATTTACCGCCACAAGACCTATTTTTGTCTCTTTCAATGTGTTGTTTCGTCACCCAACCATCTGGTGACCATTCTGGTTTAAAACGATCTATTAAAAAATTAACAACTGTAAAATAGGGCCCTGCAAAGGGTATATTGTTGATTCCTTCTTCCCACTCTTCTCCAAGTTGTTCAAAATGCTGATTAATAGCAAGTTCATTAAAGGTGCTAGAAGCAACCAAGCTTACTTCTACCAAATTTGTATTTTTTATTGTTCTGGTATCTGCAATAGTCTCACACCAATTTCTTTCACAACTTTTTGATTTATCAAACTCTATCTCTTTCCAGTCGCATTCTTTGCCACATCGCATTGAAATAGTAAACTTATCACCCTTAAACTTCCTAAAATCAATTAATGAACTCTTCCCTCCAAGAGACTCAACCCAGCTCTTGTAATATCCTCTATCGCTGCTATAGTACCTTTTATGTTTCTTTACATCACTACTACTGAATTTTATTTCATAGTCGTTTTCACAGCCAGCCATATTCACCAAAAGGAAATCCAGCGATACGCGAGGTATCCACAGAAGCATTTCATCACACGGGTCTTTTACTTCAACAGCAGGTGACGCTGTTCGGCAAATCTCAGTGCCGTTTTTACAATTCAGGTACCATATGTTCCGTTCACCGTGTTTCGCCGTTACAAAAACATTCTCGGAGTTCCCGATTACCTCGCCTTGCGTGTTTGTCCAGTAGCTTTCAGTAGCAGCTTCACAGCCTGCTACGCGGCTAAGTAATAGCTTTTCTCCATCAGATACCTGTGTTTTACTTGTGGTTATTTCAGTAGTTGCACAGAAAGGTATGGCAGATAGAGTCACTTCCTTTTCGCACCGAGTGACGTCTGCATTGGGTCCATTAAAAACACTTGTACAAATACCTGAGTAGGTCTCTCTGGAAGTTGAAACCTTAACAGTAATTGTAGCACCTTCACCTATTTTCTCTCCGTCTTTATACCACTCTATTTCGTTTCGACAAAGTTTAACTTGAATTTGAGGGAAGGAAAGTGTAACCTCGGTACCAGGACTGACGGTTTTTTCCTTCCCAAACTCTTCTGACTCTACTCTTACGGCTCCAGAGAAATTGAAACACCGTTTTTCCATATTGAAAGTTCCGATATACGGCTCACTCTCTTTTCCTTTTTTACCTATGGCTATAATAGTGAAATCATAGCGTCCATCTTCTCCTATTTCTATAAATGCTTCAGGATCAGTAGTCGTGATTCTGTGGGTTATACCGTCCGGCCCCGTGTATTCTACAATATAGCTCTCGTGCAATGGGTCCTTGTCCCATGTAATCTTTACCTTATTATCTGAAAGTTCACCAATTTTAACATTGTATGGTTTAGGTATCTCTACGGCTTTGGTGGTAAAGGTGGTGTAAGCCACATCCGCCAGACCGTCCTGGGTATAGGCTTCCAGTGTTACATAATACGGGGTATCTTCATCTAGCCCTTCCAGGTCAAAAATAGAATTGAAGTCTTCATCATCCCCAGCCTGAATATAGTGGGTTTGTGTTTGACCATCGGCAGATTCCACTATAAGTTTGTATTGCTTAAACCGAGCGTCATGGTTCCATTTCACAGCCGCAGTTTCTGTATCTATATCAATTACTTCCAATCCAGATATCTTCGGACTTTCGTCAGATTCATTAGCAATCTCTATCCCTCTCGATATTAAAGTTTTTATAAAAGAGATATAATGACCTATATCTATAGGATCAAATTCTTCGCATTTGCAGCTTCCGCTTTGTAAGCACGCTATATTAGTCTCAAGAGATGCAATCACTCGTTTCAGTCCTGTTGTTTGCACCTCTAAATTTAATTTGCTACTTGCCGAATCCAGTTCTACTATATCACTCAGCCATTTATTTAAACTGGCGATAGCCTCCCGGGTAGAGGAAATATAACTGTCTATTTTCTGTTGCGAAATGGCTGTACCCTCACACAAATCCTCTTTTATGTCCTTTGATTGATCACGGTAGTCATCTAGCGTAACCTCAAAAGTCACCAGCTCACAATCTTCAGGTTGTATCTTGCACCTTTCCTGATTAATGATTTCCAGTTCTTCTTTTTTGATATCTCCATATGACATTCCTGATCGCACCCTGAAATATCCGCTTTCAGGCACTGTGGTTACACACCCTCCCCGCGGCTGATTGGGGTCTTTCATCACAGTTACGTTACTAAACTCCACCGGCATCATACTGCCTCGCATAAATTCCACTCTGGCCAGCCCTTTACCGCTGCAGATACCATTGCCGTTACAGCTGGCAGCAGTTACCACTACCACATAATCGTAAATGGTGATGAGATCACCGGGAGCAAGTGCGGTTTGAGGTTCCGTTCCCGGAGTTGTCACTACAGCGGGATGATCATCCGAGCATTGTTCATAGGTATTGACCTGACCTGCACACGGTATTTTTGCAGGGTCTATCAGGTCTTCCAGTGTTTTGGGAAGTGGGTCATTTGCTCTAGTCAAAGAATCACCTGTTATCTCCCACTCTGGATTAAGTACTTTAGTGATTAGATCCTCTGGAATAGCATCTTTCTGTTCTTCGAATTCCCACGGTACTTCGACCGAAGGCTCGCTTTCATCCTCTATATCACAGAGAGTAGCTACCTTAAATACATACGATTTAGTAACATCCAGATTCGGGAAAGTAATTCCCTGCATGATGGTGGTAGTCTCACTCCAAACCGACTCATCAGAGGCCTTGTAAAAAATTTTGTATCCTAAAGCCTCCGTTTTAAGATTCCAGCTAAGGTGAATTCTTCCTGGCGAAAGCTGGGATATGCGTATCCCCGCAGGAGGCTTACACGCCTCTCCAAACCGGAACCAGCTGACTTCGCTATACCCCTGGTTCTGAAACTCCAGCTGCTCGTTATTGTCAGTCACCTGTACCTGAAAGGCGTAGCGTTTGCCTACTTTCAGCGGCAGGTCTGAGGCTTTTAGTAGGTAACTTGTGCCCTGCTGAGCCGGTATAGTAAAGCAATTCTGGCTGCCGTTAATAGCTACATTGGGATCTTCATCTTCGGCTATTTCGCAGACTTTTCCGCTATAGGTAATGCGGTTACTGCTGGTGGCGGTGTGGCGGGGCATCCACTGCAGCAGTACGCTTTGTGGCCGGGTAACAGGCTGTTCGCTGCCCACCAGCGGAAGATTAATTACCGGAGGCAAGGCATAAGCTACCGAGAAATAGGTTTCAGCTGTATTAGAGACCTGTCTACCTGTACCTGCCTCATAAGCAGTAATTTTCAGCGTATAAAAACCCTCGGGCAGTTTTCCGTTAAAAATGACATTTTCACCTACACCTGATACCGCCAGCATGCCCGGCTGAAAATACTCCCGCAGGTCAATGCCTTTCAGGTTACGTTTAGAGCCTTTGGTGAGGGAGAGGTAATTGGGCGGAACAAAGCCAGGCAATGTGCCGGCTTCCAAGCCCAGCCCAAGCCCGGTAATCTGCCATCCCAGATATACATCCAGCGTGGTTTTAGTAAGGTCTTTGAGGATCAGGTCTACACTCAGCATGCGGCTGCTGGTAAAGTATTCCGGCATTTTAAGACTTGGCTGCTGTACATAAACATGAGCCTGCACCGGATAGTTATCGCCTGTAAGCTGGGCGTACCCTTCGGCTACGCTCAGGGTACATATGCTCAGAGTACTGATAAAAAAGGTAAGTAGTGTAAAGATGCGTTTCATAATTCAGATTTCTATCTTTAATCTTCTGTTTGTTTTTCCCTGTGACAGGCTGACCGCAGCCGGGCTCAGGGTGACATACAGAACTGTCTAATTTTATTACTTTTACGGGTGAAAATCTACCTTCATATTTTTAGCTATTCACTTTTAGTTTTTAGCTTTTTACTGAAGTTGTACACGTAACCCAGTGTGATGGTATACTCTGTAAACTGAGGGATGAACCGCTCGGTGCTGTTGGCTTTTCTGTCCAGTAATACGGCGTCTAACCTTATCCGGTGGTTATCCGGTAGCGTATAGGTTAGTCCGTACCGCAGGTTACTGATTTTTTCCTTTACCTCTGGCATCCGCCCCAGTGTATACATCATGCTGAGCTGATTATTGACTTTTCCCAGGGTTTTACCTATCGTAAGAGAAGGCCCCATCTGTTTATTGGGCATGTTCCCAAAGTAGCTGTAGCTGTAAAAGAAGGCGGCGGAGATGTTCATCTTTTGCTTCTGGAGCTCCATGCTGTAGTCCAGATTAGAATTGGTCATGTTATTGGCTGCTTTCTCACTTCCGTTCCGGTCTTCTCCCCGCTGAAAGAGTCCCATGATACTAAAATTTTGACTCAGGTTTTCGTTATCGGAAGGGAGCTGGCAGGACAGGGCTGTCTGGAGGTTACTGTTTATCTGCCGGAATGTAAGTGTATCCAGGTAGTTGTAAGGAGTAGCTTGCGTGAGGTAAGCAAAATTTGATTGTACGTTAGAGAAGCTGGTAAAATTAGAGTAGGACACATTAACATTGATGTTTTCACTGGGTACTACTACCAGATTAGCACTGCCCACCCAGCGGCTCATAGTTTTTAACTTTTGTTTGTCCACATTATCCCGCTGCACACCCAGATTAGCACTTAATGTTACTTTTCCCTGCATAAATACCGAAGAGTACCGCCCGGAGATGGTCTCCAGGTCGTTGGTAAAAAAGTAGGCCCCCAGCGTGCGGTACCCCGGTGGTACCCTGGTATACTCCGCACCTGCATTAAAGGTTTTGCCATTATAATTGATGAAGCCTCTGTAGGAAGCCAGATACTGTGTAGTTGTTTTGGGATCTAATGTTCCCAGAAAGTCCCGTCCACTGGTTCGACGATCTGCCCGCAGATCCGTCGTCAGACCCGAATAAGCGGCTTCTCCGCCCAGTGTCACTTTGTCAAACAGCCCTTTCTCCAGTTTTAGGGATACCACCGAATTCTCCATGGGGTTAATGTTCAGTGAATCTAGATTATGAGGTAGAGAGTTTAGTTTATCTTTTGCCGTAAAGAAAATGATTTCGGCCTTGTCCTGCTTTTTACGATAGCCAGTCATAACTCCCCAGCCGGTACGCTTGTAAGAAGGCATGTTATTTCTGACAGTATTGTGTTCATCAATTTGTACGGCCCGCATCAGGTTTCCGACCATAGCAGCTATATAAAATGGCTTTTGGGCTGGTTTGTATTCCAGGCCCACTCCGTCAAAGCGATGACCCGCCAGGGTGTAAGGCGAGAAATTCATAGAAGCCGTACCCAGATGCAGAGTTAGGCCTTTGTAGGTAGGCCTCAGGATCAGCCGATTTAACGGCTGGGCAAAGCGGTAACTCCGGTTAAAGGGGTGCGAGAAGTTGATGTTTTGATTCGACAAGCTAAAGGCCACCGGCATCTTTACCTTCCCGAACAGGTCCGTGGTCAGACTGCCTGTAAAAAGGGTATTGAAAGGGATATTCCGGTTTTCCAGTCCGGTGGTATTATAGTAGGTAAAGTTAGCTCCGACCATACCGTTTACTTTGATTCCTGCCTTTTTCAGGTTATCAATTTCCTCCTTTACCTGCCCGCTTACGGAATGAACCAGAAACAAAAGCACACATGTAACTACTATTCTGTTCATAGTCTAGTTTATTAAAAGTACTTTGGCGGTGAGCACGGCGTTTCCGGACTGGACAGTCAGAATATAAGTGTCTTGTATGAAATTGGTGATTTCTATATGCTCTGCATAGTTCTGCTGTCCCGTAAAGGTTTTTTCGTACATCAGTGCCGCATTGGACGCCCGGGTGAACCGCACTTTAATGTCCTGTATTCTGGATAGCTTCACATTAAGTGTAAACTTCCCGAAATTGGGATTAGGAGCTACATTAATGGATTGCAGAATGTTGTAATCTTCATAGAATAAATCGTCATCTGTTTCTCCGATATCCTCTTTGTCAAATATTTGGATATCCCTGATTTTCCGGTTTTCACAGTCGCCTTTAATGGCTAGCATTTCAATGGTATATACTCCCGGTTGATCAATGCGGAAGGTCAGGTCCATGTTGGTCTGATTAATTAGCATGGCTTTTGCCGGCCTTTTCCAGATAATCTGATCTGGAGTAGGTTTTGAGATGTCCAGTGCGTAAACGGTATCCCCGGCAAAGGCCTGTACCGTCATCAGGAAGTCAGCTTCCATGAGGGTACTGTTATGTCTTAGTGTGTAGCTTTCAGTGATTCTACAGCCTGTTTTATTGGATACAGTAAGAGTGTAGGTTCCGGCCTCTTTTGCAATAATTATATGCTTGTTTTCGCTTTGAGGTATGGCGGTATTGTTCAGTGTCCAGAGGGTATTTCGATTAGGGTTGCCGGATTCCAGCTCCACTTCCTGTCCCTGGCAGAATTCGTTTTGCTCAGGAAAAGCAATTGGGTAAAGCGGATCTGCATCCGCAATCCGAGCCGGAATACCGAGATGACATCCATTGGCATCGCTAATGAGGACTTCGTAGGCTCCGGCCGTAAGATTGCTGAAACGGTAGGAAAGGTTATCGAATTGAGCCAGCGTGCTGTCTGCCAGACGAACACTATAAACGCCCACACCGCCGCTTACTTCCAGGGCAATGGCTGCATTGGCATCACCAAAACATATCGGCTGCGTAACGGCCAGCTGTGCTGCCAGAGCCTTGGGCCAGAGTAGTTTTACCAGCGTAACGGTGTCTTCACAGCCTCTGCGGTCGGTAACTTTAAAGCTGTAATCGCCCTGACTAAGGCCGGTAAAAAGCAGGTCCTTTTGGTTAAAAGCATTATCCCGGGAATAGGTATTGCCGCCGTTTCCACCGGTACTGTTCAGGTGGATAGTACCGCTGGATTCTCCGATGCATAGCGGGTCACTCTTCTGTGCCAGGCTGAGTACCAGAAGCTCCGGCTGGCTAAGGGTGAAGTCCGCTTTATTGGTACACTGGTTTTTATCGCGGATATAAAATGTATAGTCTCCGGCTGTCAGCTGGTCAAAGACCGGACTGCCAAAAAAGGAAATGCTGTCTTTAGAGAAGTTGTATTCCGGCGTACCGCCCCAGGCCTCAATGGTAACTATCCCGTTCTTTTCACCGTAGCACCGTACGGTATCGGTATACATAGGTCTCAGCTCCAGTTTATCTGGCTGGATAAGCTCTAACGACTTAGATACCAGACACTCGTTATCATCGCGTACGGTCAGTTCATATTTTCCGGCTTTGAGTTCTCCAAAGTGGGTATCGTCCTGATAGTCTGATTTGTTTAGTGTGTATTGGTACGGAGCCACGCCGCCCCAGGCTCTTACGTCCAGCTCACCGGTTTTGTCATCGAAACACAGGTTGTCTTTTTTGGTTACTTCGCTTTCCAGTAAGGTAGGTTGTGTGAGGGTCACCCGAATACTGTCCTCACAGCCCATGCGGTTCATGGTCCGCATTATATAGGTGCCTGCTATAAGACCACTGAAGGTATTTTCGCTATTAAAACCGCTATTATTAATGGCATAAGTAAAGGGAGCCATGTTGTTGCTTCCTGTCACGCTTATGCTTCCTGTAGAATTAGCGAAGCAGTCAATGTTCTTTGTATTGGTCACTTGAATGTCTGCCCTGTTCTGCTCTTTGATTTCTACGCTCAGTACTGTAATACAGCTTTGAGGCCGGTCTTTGATTTGAATGGCGTACACATTGGGCGAAAGGTTAGTAAACATCCGTGCCGGGCTGTAGGCTCCGCCGTTTAGCGAGAGCTGGTAATTGCCGTTGCCGCTGGTAATGGGGTTTACTTCTAGGTTGGCATCGGCCACATTACAGGAGATGGGATGAATGGTATGACTTGCCTTAAGGCTATTGGGTAAACTTAAATCAACTTCCTTTTTATAGGAACAGAGACTGTCACTCACAGTCACAATGTAGTTTCCGTTGTACAGATTTCCAAAGTCCGGGCTGTATTGTACACTTTGCAGGGTAGATATACTGTAACTGTATGGCTGCCTTCCGCCTCTTGTGTTTATGATACCAATGCTGCCGTTATTCTGGTCACAGGCAGAAGGCAGGTTTTTAGTGATGTCAAAGTCTATATTGGTACTCTTGGAGATAATAGCTATCGTAAAGTCTTTCTGACAGCCCCGCTGATCTGTGGCTGTAACTTGATAATCTCCTGCTTTCAGATTGGTAAAATGCCCGCTGGTAGTAGAAACATCCGCAATGGGGTTAAACTGAAAGTCTCTGCCCCAAAGTCTGTACCCGAAACCTCCGTTAGAACCGCTCGCCTGCACTAGGGCTTCACCCCGGCTGTATTCCAGACAGTTGACGTCTTCTTTTTTCAGCATACTTATTTGAATAGGAGTAGGCTGGGTGAGGGTAAGTCCGGGTAGAGTAAACGGACAGCTGTTACCGTCGAGTACACTGAGTGTATAGCTTCCTGCATGTAATCCTGCAAATACTACAGATGTTTGATAGGGCGTGTTCTGCAGGCGGTATTGGTAAGGTAGTGTGCCGCCTGTCACTGCGAACTCCATTCTGCCTGAGCTGTCGGTATTGCACGCCAGATTATTGCTGGCTGCCAGAGTGACATTGAGTGCCGCACCCGGCTGCAGAAGCGTAGCCCCTGTGGTGGCTGTACAGCCGTTGGCATCACGCACAGTAAAGTTTTTGGCTCCTGCGTTTAAACCCGAAAAAGTAGATGAGGTTTGCAGTGTGCCAGTTCCAAGCTGGTACTGATAGGCTGTAGTTCCGCCGGTAGCTCTCAGTGTAACTGAGCCTGTATTTTCTGCAAAACACTTGATATTGACGGAGGTATCTATAGCTATCTGCAGCAGTGCAGGCTGATTTATAGTCAGGATATTAGACTCTGCAATACAGCTATTGGCGTCTTTTACCCATATCTTAAAGTTACCCATTTGCAGGGTGTCTATGGTGATGTTTGCTGCCGCAGAAGTATAGTTTACGGCATTGGTAGAGTAGGAGTAACCTGCCACTCCACCCGAGACGTTTACGTTTACACTGCCCGTGGCTCCGTTATAACACAATACATGGTTATTTATTGCTGCCGAAGCACTTAGAACGGAAGGTTGACCTATTACCTGGTTATATAGGGCAATCTCACAAAGATCATCTTTTACCGTAGCTGTATAGGTTCCGGCTGTAAGACCTGTAAATGAACTGGAACTCTGAAAAGCTCCGCTGCCCAGTGCATACTGAATCCCGCCGTTAGGAGCAGATGCAGACGCATCGATGGTAATACTTCCAGTGGCTCCACCGTAGCACAAGACCGGCGTAATCTGTGCTGTGGCCGACAAACTGCTTTGAGCACTAATGGTTAGCTGCACCGTTTTTTTGCAACCGGCGGCGTCCCTGATGTAGAAAGTCCTGGCACCAGAAGCTAATCCGCTTATAATATTGTTGTTACTGTAATTAACATCATCCGCAGAATATTGATAAAAACCCGCACCTCCTGAAGCACTTAGTTCAACTATACCGTTAGCACCGTCAAAACAACTCAGATTCTGGATAATGCTACCGGAGACATTCATTACGGAGTTTTCCGCTACATTAATGGTTTTCTGAGCGGTACAACCAGAAGCATCTCTGACGTAAATGGTATGGTTTCCTGCGGTTAAGCCAGAGATTATATTAGTGGTACTGAAAGATATATTGTCTTTAGAATATTGCTTATTTCCATGCCCGCCACTTACATTAAGTGTGATAGAACCGTTGTCTCCACCGTTACAGCCTACATTGGTCACGGTTTCGTTTATCACCATGTCTTCTGCCACAAAAAAGTTTTGGCGTACTGACCTTATTCCATCTATGGTAGCTTGTACCCATTGGTTTCCAGAAGCGGACGGCTGCCAGGCCACTCCTGTGGTGTAAGGAAGTAATCCTCCGTTAGAAATAGTCCCACTACTGGCTGAGTAAATCACTGTACGGTTAATACTTTTTCGTTCTACGTCATCGATAAATAGTTTAAACGTACCTAGGTCAAATGTGAAAAGAAATTTACTATTGGTAAAATTTCCAGAGATAGTTTCCCAAGTGACGCTACCATCGTACATGAAATTTTTAATAGAAAGACTATTATTGTTATGAAACTGAACGGAAAGGGGCCCTACAAAAAACTCACTTCCATTGGATTGACCATTATGCGTGTATTCCAGAGAAAAAGGTGTTCTTCCAGACCAACTACCATTGGAATAAAGGTCAGCATTTCCTTTTGCTGTGATGCTACCGTTGGGATTAACATTCATAACAACAGGTACATTTGTATTCTGTGGGTTGGTGCCTTCAAAAGTACTGGGTGTTATGGGAGCCCCATTAATTTTATAGACACCAGTAGTATACGTTGGGGATGTAGACCCCACCAATATTTGTATTCTATACAATGTATGAGCGTTAATGTCAATGTCTTCACACTTGCCCACCGAAAGTGGAGTATTTAACTTATCGAACATAAACCTGTCTTCTTCTGGGCCTATGCCATTTCCTGAATAGGAGTTACCATTGGGAACCTCCACATATACGTAATCATCTAATACCGGAATTGGCTTGGAGCTGTTGCCACAATAGTCTATTATGGTGATTACATCTCCCACTTTAAGGTAACCAAAGGGAAAGCGAAACTGGCATATTCCATAGTCACAAAGATCATAGTAATAATCGGTGAACAGCGTGTCGTTAATATACATTTTCAGTCCTGGGCCATAGCACTCCTGATTTATGTTAAAAACCGTAAATGAGGTACTTGTATATCTTTGCGACTGTACTTCTAATTGCCCATAGCTCCCGAGTGAGATAAGTAAGAATAAAAGCAGTAGATTTTTTTTCATAGATTTCTATTTTACAATAAGTTGCTGGTCTGACAGGAAATTGTATCTCAAGCCCATATCAGGGTTAGAAAGGCTAAAAGAAATAGAGTAATTGCCGCTTTTTATATGTGTGGGTAAAGTAATGGTCAACGACTCTTTCGATTTATCGTAGACACCATTCTGCGTATAACTTGTACCGGAAGCAGAAGACAAGGTAACCTGATAAAACCGATAGTTTTCGACACTGAAATTTATAGTTTTAAACTCCAGATTTTCCTCTTTGGCAAATTCATTTGAACCGGACAGGTGGGCATAAGGCATGTAGCCTGATAGCATAGTTAAAGAGGTGTGGATTTCTCTACTCTGTTTACCATCGGTAAGGTTAAGCAGTGAGACTGTATAAGTACCGGGTTTAAAGTCTTTCTTTACAAAATACTTTAAGGTGTCTTTCTGAATGATAGCGGGAATAACAATGCTGGAGTCGTTTGTATTCTTCAGCTTTATTCCATATCTAAACTTTTCAGGATTAAGGTACTTTGTTAAAATCTTCAAAGTATCTGGCGGGAAAAAATTGCTTGAATTAAGAGATATGATTTTGGGTGCGGGCTGTGTTATTCTGATCTCTTTCTTACTGGTGGTTACTAAGTTTTTAACCTTAATATCTACATAGTAACTCCCCGTGGGGATGTCCTCTTTTGTTTGAAGAATAAGTTCATTTTCATTTTGGTAGACGAAACTAAGGGGAATAGTGGTCTTTAAATCATGAAGAGAGGCCGTAACATCCAAAGGGAAATTACCAAAATATTCACCTTTCACCAAAAAAGAATATCCTGCTTCCACACTGTCTGCTGTAATCTCGTGAATGTAGGGAACCGGTTGGTCTTCTGTACTTATTTCTACTTTATAGATAATTTTCCTGCCATCTTCTGCCACCAATGTGTAATATACGGGCCTGCTGAAGTCCTGTTCTACCCCTGATCCCGGAATGATTTCGAAACCCTGCGAAAACTGAATGTCAGGTGTAAGTCCTTTCAGATTGGTCTGGTAAGGCAGTTTAAGCCTGATGACTTTAGATTCTGTATCAATAGTACCGGCTAAGCCATTCAACTCAAATTTCAGAACATAACCATCGGGTGTGTCTTTGTCAAATGAGTCTTTACAGGAGATAAAAAATAACGCTGAAAAAAAGATAAGTATAGTGTGTTTCAATAGATAGGGTTTTAAGTGTGTGATTTATTCTGTCCGTAAAACAAATAAAAAAAATGATACTTGTAAAGAAAAAAGATTTTTTTTGAGGTTAAATAGTCATTTAGTAACATCTATGGCGGAACTTTTATGTTTAAAGCCGAATTACGTATTCGTACTATTAAGCACACCAAGATTCTACTTCATATAAGAGGTCTTTTGTTTCGGTTTTGTTAATACCAGAGGTATTTAGTGACATGTTAAGGTTATCAAGATTCTCTGTTTTGATTTCCTGAAATCTTCTAAACTTTTATAGGCTAAAAGTGTCTAAGAAGAAAGTCTATTGAAAAAAGTAAGTATGAAAAAGCTGTTTATAGTAGCCCTTGTGTTTTTATCAATTTCCTGTACATCGAGTTTCTTGCCTGTTAATGTCATTAAAAACATACAAAGTGTAGAGCTGGGCATGACGAAAGATGAGGTGATAGGTGTAATGGGTAAACACTATATTTTGAATGCCAATTCTCTAAATGAAAAGGGAGAATCTGAGCAGACTATTGCTTATCCTCTGAGTGAGCAAGATGAGTTCCGTTTGAAATTTATAAATAATACACTTATTAGCTGGGATAGATTCATTGTAAGAGAGACGATTTCTTTACACAAGAAGTCGGAATAATAGATAGAGGCCTTTATGGTATTTTTTGATCTGGAATGATGTATTAATCTGAGCTCGATTATAACCACATAGATATATAAATGTAGTGCATTATCTAATAATTTACAACCTACTAATAGTAAGCGTTTTATCTCTTTAATTCAAGATAACTATTTTTCTTTTCCTACTTTCCGTATCGACGGACCGTTGAAAAAGTA
>CAZBAV010000077.1:0-20572 GCA_964489955.1 uncultured Lacihabitans sp.
AGGCCTGTTTTTTTGTTAATAAGTAATACTTTTTACAGCTTTCACGGAAATTGGCAGTATCTTTCAATTTCATTATATTTTATAATTATGAGGAAATCGGTTTTCTTTTTTGCCTTGCTACTATGCTCTTCGGTAGCTTTTACGCAGAATGTCTTAACGCCTGAAGCTCTATGGAAATTAGGGAGGGTGTCACCATTAGGAATCACAAAAGATGGTTCTTCTGTCCTATTTAGGGTAAGTACGCCTTCCGTGGCGGATAACAATATGTCTTCTAAAGTGTACTCTGTTCCTCTCGCTGGTGGAGCAGCTAAGGAAATTACAGAGTACAAAGGATTACTGAACGATAGTAAAATTTCACCTGACGGTAAGCACATACTTTACCATGAAACGGTGAAGGCCAATAAGGTTTTTGCTAAGGATTATTACCCAGACTTAGACAAAGCCACAGTGCAGGTGTATGATGGCTTGGATTACAGACATTGGGATACGTATAATGACGGTAATGTTAACCATGTTTTTTATAAGGAGAACAAAGAGGGAGCCGCCGGTATTGATATTATGAAAGGAGAGCCTTTTACCTCACCAACGATGCCTTTTGGCGGTAGTGAAGATTATACTTGGTACGGACAAAAAATTGTTTATGTAAGTAAAAAGCTAGGAGGCACAGCTTACGCAAATAGTACCAATACTGATCTTTATGAATACGATCTGGCTACAAAACAAACCAAAAATCTTACTGCTTCCAATCCTGGATACGACACACATCCCGTAGTTTCGGCTCAGGGAGTGCTAGCCTGGTTACAAATGAAACGTGATGGATTTGAGGCGGATAAGAACGATATTATTGTAAGTGTAAATGGACTTCCTATAAACCTTACAGGTGGCTGGGATGGTACAGTAAATGATTTTAAATGGAGTGTAGATGGTAAGAAAATATTTTTTACGGCACCAGTAGAAGGGACTATTCAACTTTTTGAGGTTAATTACCCGGGTCTAACCAAGATAGCCATAAGTGTGAGACAACTTACTTCTGGTAATTTCGATGTAACGGGTATTGTCGGCTTTTCAGGAAATAAGGTTGTTGTAACTCGCACAGATCATAATCATGCTGCAGAAATTTTCACGTATGACTTAGTAGATAAGTCGTGGAAACAACTTAGTAATGCCAACACGGATTACTATAAAAGTATAGGACTTAGTAAGTCTGAGAAACGTTGGGTGACTACTACAGACGGGGAAAAAATGCTAGTTTGGGTGGTTTATCCGCCTAATTTTGACCCAGCCAAGAAATATCCAACCCTTCTTTATTTACAGGGTGGCCCGCAGAGTGCATTGAGTCAGTATTACTCTTTCCGTTGGAATTTTCAATTAATGGCGGCACAGGGCTATATTGTGGTGGCTCCTAACCGTAGGGGAATGCCGGGTCATGGCGTAAACTGGAACGAAGAAATAAGCAAAGATTGGGGCGGGCAGGTAATGCGTGATTACCTATCTGCAATAGACGATGTTACTAAAGAAAGCTATGTAGATAAAAGCCGCTTGGGAGCTGTAGGGGCAAGCTACGGGGGGTACTCTGCATACTATCTTGCAGGAATCCACGAAGGTCGTTTTAAGACATTTATAGCACATGCAGGGGTTTTTAACTTAGAAAGCATGTACGGCACCACCGAAGAATTATTCTTTGTGAATTGGGATATTGGCGGACCATATTGGGATAAAAATAATGCGGCAGCCCAAAAGACTTTTGCAGATTTTAATCCGATCACGAATGTAAATAAGTGGAAAACACCAATGCTTATCACACACGGAGAGAAAGATTATAGGGTGCCAATAGGACAAGGGCAGGAGGCTTTTCAGGTTTTACAGCAAAAAGGAATTAAGAGTCGTTTTGTATACTTTCCGGATGAGAATCACTGGATTGCAAAACCTCAAAACGGGATGGCGTTCCAGAGAGAATTTTTTAGATGGTTGAAAGAAACATTGTAATTCATAGCGGTAAGTATTTACTGGAATAAAAGAAAATAATCTCATGCTGAGAGCAGAGAAGGAGGGGGCTTGAGCCCCCTCCTTTTTTTATTCTAAGGGCTTTTTAATCTAATCCAGAAGGTTACACTAGATTAGTTTTCTATCTTTGTAAATCACCAAAACCTTATTAAAAAGGTACAAAATGATGGATGTTTCGTCCAATACTATTTATAATTTCATTTCAGAAAAGTTGAGTTTATGGGGCGTGGCGGACGCCTACCTTCAGTTTTTTTCTTCATTTGTTTTAGTTATAATTTTTGTCATTGTGCAGATAGCTTTAGACTGGCTCATTCGCAATGTGATGATGAAAATACTTGGCCGATTGGAGAAAAAATCATCTTCGAGCTTTGTACGGTTTTTGTTTAGGAACAAAACGTTTGAATATCTCATCCGTATAGGGCCAATCTTGTTATCCTTAAATTTTGTATCTGTTGTTTTTAACGGTTTCCAGGGTTGGATTGCGGCATTTACTATGATCTTTGAGATTCTACTCTTACTAGGCTGGATATTGGTAGTAAGAGCTGTGTTACGGTCAGGGAGAGACTATTTAGGTACCAAGAAGGCGGTTCAAGACAAGCCTATAGATAGCTATTTGCAAGTCTTAGTTATTATTCTTTATATAATAGGGCTGGTTTTAATAGTAGCCCAGTTAACAGGTAAGTCACCTGGAGGTTTATTAGCAGGTATGGGAGCAGCTTCGGCTATTTTAATGTTGGTTTTCAAAGATACGATATTAGGTTTTGTGGCAAGCATCCAAGTCTCTTCTAATGATATGGTGCGGGTAGGAGATTGGATTGAAATGCCAAAATATGGTGCTGATGGCGATGTGGTGGAGATAAACCTTAATACGGTAAAAATCCAAAATTGGGATAAAACCATAACGACTGTTCCAACATATTTTCTCATTACAGATTCCTTTAAAAACTGGCGTGGCATGCAAGCTACGGGAGGCCGTAGGATAAAGCGTTCTATTTTTATCAAGATGTCTTCTATTCATTTTGTGTCTGAAGAGGAGATAAATAACTTCAGGAAAGTGCATTTTCTTACCCAATATATCGGAGAAAAAGAAGCCGAACTTACGGAGTTTAATACTGGACACAACCTGGATCTATCTGTGCCTGTAAATGGACGAAGGCTTACCAATGTGGGACTTTTTAGACAATATGCAAATACATATATACAAAGTCATCCACAAATAAGAAAGGACATGACTTTGTTAGTAAGGCAGTTACAGCCTACAGAGCACGGCTTGCCTTTAGAACTATATATGTTTACATCTGATACCCGCTGGGCAGTGTATGAAGGTATAATGTCTGATATTTTCGACCACCTTTTGGCCTCCATTCAATATTTTAATCTGGAAGTTTTTGAATCACCTGCTTCAGATGATATACGAGGAATAGCTAGAAAAGCGACCTTGTAAGTTCAATTTCGCCATTAAAGTCCGCAGGGACACGTTTTAATGCGTGTCCCTGCGGTATGTTATAGTAATAGGTTCTTATTTCTGCAATAATTCGGCAGCCTCTTTAGCAAAGTACGTAAGGATAATATCGGCTCCAGCCCTTTTTATGCTTAATAGCAGTTCCATCATAGCTTTGTCTCCGTCTATCCATCCGTTTTGAGCAGCCGCTTTTATCATGGCATATTCGCCTGAAACATTATATGCCGATATGGGCAAAGCATAATTATCTTTAAGAGTTTTTATTACATCTAAGTAAGATAGAGCTGGTTTTACCATCAAAATATCCGCACCCTCATTAAAATCTAAATCGGCTTCTATTAAAGCTTCAGTTATATTAGCGGGATTCATTTGATATGTTTTTTTGTCGCCAAACTTTGGTGCTGACTCCAAAGCATCACGAAACGGGCCATAAAAAGCCGAGGCATATTTAGCCGTGTAAGACATGATACTTATATCTTGAAAACCCTCAGAATCCAATCCACCGCGGATTGCACCAACACGGCCGTCCATCATGTCTGAAGGTCCGATAATATCTGCTCCAGCTTTGGCTTGTGCAATAGACATTTTTACCAAAACCTCTACGGTCTCATCATTAAGGATTTTACCATTTTCTACGATTCCATCATGGCCATCAGAGCTGTAGGGATCTAAGGCCACATCTGTCATTACTACCAGCTCAGGGAACTTATTTTTTATCTCTGATAATGCCTTTAGATACAAAGTGCCTGCCTTGTGACTTTCAGAACCATACTTATCTTTTTTGCTATCGGAATAGTTCGGGAAAAGGCAAATGGACCTAATTCCATGAGCTACTACATCGCTTAATTCTATAAGTAATTGATCTAGGCTAAATCGGTAAATGCCCGGCATTGACTTTATCTCTATTTTGTCTCCTGAGCCCTCTTGAACAAACATCGGGAAGATGAAGTCATTTACAGATAGGCTTGTTTCTGCCACTAAATCTCTTAATCCGTCTGATTTTCTATTGCGACGTGGCCTGCGGCTTTGATAGTACATTGGCTTAGTATTTCTTTTTGGGCAAATTTACGGATGTATTCAGGAAAATGAATTTTAAAAGGCCTCTTTATGTTTTGTTTAAGTATTGATGACGACTTTTTTTGAAAAAAGTAGGGCGAGGAGCCAACCTTTAGACAAAAATAATGTCTAACAACAATAGTGTGAAGCATGAAGCGTTTTAGTAAATTTGTAAGAATTCATAACTTTTCAGGAATGCGTTTTCTCCTTTTTTTATTTTTATCGTTTGGTGTTTTTTCTGTTAATGCACAGTCCAAAATGAAGAAGCTGTTTGTTAACAATTGGAAAAAAACCGATGTCACGGCTTTGGATGGTAGTAAATATTACGATCCGGAAGTACAACAAATGGACTTGGATTTGGATGTCCTTTCCAGTGACTCCCTGGGTATGTTCAACTCCGGACGTCTAAATTATGTTCGTTACCGCTTAGGAAACGATAGTATTTTAGTAGTATCTGGCTTAAGGCTTAAGATTACAGAAATTACGGATATAAAAATGGAAATGGAAGTGGTAGGTAACGAAGGCTATGACCTGAAGTTTACTTTCATGCCCAAAGATTTATATGATTTAACTTATACTCCAGAGGCATATCGTGCTAAGAATGGCACTATAGTGTTTGAGTCTAATCCAGGTAGGTTGGAACCCATGTTTATAAGTAAAAATATGAGTCCCATGGATTACATCTTTGAAAAATTTGGATTTCCGGAGCACAGAAAAGGAGGGTTTGTAGTAAGGTTTATTATTACAGATAAGGGAGAAATTGCTGGAACAAGGTTGGTGGCTTCTTCAAATGACCGGTACAATGATCAACTGATAGCGGCCGTAAATAGTACAAAGGGAATGTGGAAACCCGCCATCTTTAAGGGCGAACCTGTGAATTCGGAGGTAGAATATGACTATAATCTGGGCTATGTAGACCGTAAGCTTACATCAGATGTGGATTCTAGTTCTTATTCTAAAATGTATTATGATTACGGTTTGGAGTTTATTTCTACAGGGGCATATAAAAATGCTGCAAACTATCTTAAGAAATCTATAGATTTTAACCCTTTAAATATTAATGCTTACTATAAGCATGCAGAGGTTTCTTTTGCACTAAGAAGAAAGGAGGAAGGCTGTGAGAGCTTAAGTTATTTAATTCTTTTAGATCAAAAGAAGGCGGAAAGCTTGTTTGAAAAGAATTGCAAGTAATTGTTTCCTATAAGGAGGAATATATTAAACAAAAAAGCAGGATTTCCTGCTTTTTTGTTTAGAAACCTATGGTCTTAATACTGTCCCAAGAAGTACTTTGATTCCATATCGCCCCAAGTGGGGGAGTAGCTCGTAGGATTTTTGAAGGTCCCGGCTTTTTTTACTGCATTTTCAAAGAGCGGCTTTGCCTTGGCTTTACCTCCGCCGAAGCTTTCGGGTGTGTAAAACGTATTTACTGCACGTAGGTAGTCTGCTCTAGGATTTCCGGCATCCAAACTTTGGGCTTCGGCCAGGTTTTTCTCATACAAAGCTCCATACTTTTCCCATCTTGACATAGGGTCAATACTCATCCGGGCAGAATTATGATAGGCACTTAGAACAGCCAGCTCAGAATTTTTTGGACTTATCTCTTCTGCTTTTGAAAGAAACTTACTCGCTTTGTCCAGTAAGATGTCTTTTTCATCGTTGTTTTGGATTCGATACGTTTCTTGTATAAGTCCATACACCATCCAGTAGTTAGGTAGCCATTCTTTGGGTTCAGCGGTAGCTATACGTTCCATTTTGTTTAGTGTAGGTACTAGCGAACCTTCTCTTTGGTTTTGGATAATTTGTGAGAGTTCAGTCATACTTGTTACATACTTTTCATTTTGCCCCTTGGCAAAAAAGGATACAAGTAATACAAAGAAAGAAAATGAGATTTTTTTCATATTTGAAATTGGGTTTTGGTTTTAAAAATTCAAGTCTGCTTCTTTTGAGCGGCCGTTTAGTTTACCGAAGGTCCAGCTAGCTCCAAAAAATATCGTTGTTAACATCGGAGGTACCACTTCGTATCTTTGGTTTCCATCTTCTGAGTATCGGTAACCGAATATGTTTCTGCGATTAAGTACATTGTCTACAGAGCAATATATAACCACAAATTGTCCTTTGGGTTGAAAAATCTTACTTGCCATAAAACTGACATTGTGGTAGTTTGGAGTGTAGTCAGGGTTTTTAAAGTTATCATTTAGCTTATACGCCACTCTGCCTGATGAATACGAGTAAGTAAGGCCTATGTTGGTAGCTATTTTCGTAAAAAACCGTTTTGTTACTATGTTAAGATTGTGTTTTGTAGCAAAAGATGGCATTATTTCGCTCGGGTAGTTTCTGAAATCTCTTTTGGTATCCAGGAAAGAATAGGAAATCCACATATCTCCATTTTTAATAAGTTTCTGGTCGCGATAGAATACATCAATTCCCTGGGCATAACCTTTGCCCGTATTACTGGTTTGTCCTGTTGGAAAACGGTATGGATTAGGGTCAAAGAAATCCACTTGTTCTTTAACTAGGTTACTATATTTCTTATAAAAGACCTCCGTACGGAAAGTTCTTTTGTTTTTCATAATCTGGTAGTTGAGTATGGCATGGTCCGCAATTTCGAAGTTTAGTTTTTTGTTTAGGTATAGGTAGTCTTTCTCGGGGTTTTGGTAAAACCTGCCACCGGCGAAAGAAACCTGCGAGTACATGCCAGTTTTGTAGGCGAGAGAAAGGCGTGGTGCTATGTTTGAGCGGTCAAGAATAGATGTATGCTCATACCTTAAGCCGGGTCTCACAGCAAGTTTTGGTGTGATATAGGTTTCTGTTTCTATAAACATAGCCGAATAGGAGTCTGAGAAACCCAGGTTTAAATCGCCATATTGGTTTCCGACTTTAATGTAATGGCCCTCCACACCCATATTAAGTGAACTAGACAGGGAGTTTCCATATAGTTTTGTGAAAACTGCTCTACCTTGGGTACGCTCATCTAGGCGGTCTGAGTGGGTATTTTGAATAAGTAGTTTGTCTTTGTTGTAAGAATAAGAAAACCCGGAATGCATGGACCAGGTTTCGTCGGTAAATACATACTTGTAGCTGGCATTGGCAAAGAGGTTTATGTTTCTGTTATCAAAGGCATATTTGGTGTTTTGCTCATCATAAGAGGGTAGATTTATGATAGAATGACTATCTGTATAGGTACCATACATTTTTAAAGCACTACCCCTTTTAAGGTTTCTATTTATTGTAAGTGATGTTCCTACAGCTTGTGGTTTTTTAGCAAAATCTAGATCGTTCTTTACCAGTTTTAGTAAGGGACTAATGTTGGAATAGTTTACTGAGCCTGTGATCCAACCTTTGTGCGTGTGGGATACACCTACTCCGCCTAGGTTAAGGTTAGTAGTGGTAGATGTATGGTCACTTATCTGGTCTTGGGTCTGTAATAGCAGTACGGATGACAATGCCTGCCCATATTGGGCGGAGTATCCGCCTGTACTAAAAGCTGTTCCTTTAAACATGAATGGTTGGAAACGGCCCCTTTGTGGAATATCTGGTGTACTGCTAAAGAATGGATTCTGCACTATCATGCCATCTATGACAGTTTTGGTTTCATTGGCAGAGCCACCCCGCACAAAAAGCCCCTCTTGCTCACCTACTCGTGAAGCCCCGGGTAGGAGCTGCATTACAGATACTATGTCTGCCCCGCCGCCGGCTGTGGTTACAATGTCCAGAGGTTTAAGCATAACCATGCGTTTACTGTCTGATGCCTCAAACATACCGGCAGTAACCACTACTGCATTAAGCTGGTTTATGGTTTCTTTTAATATTAAGTTTAGGCTTAAATCTGTATTTTGGATGGTTATATCTTGACTTAATGTATGGTGACCTACCATAGAAGCCTGTAATTTTTGTGGTCCTTTTTCTTCAGTTTCGAAAGAGTAATTGCCGGCCTCGTCCGTAGTGGCTCCGTCATAGGTGCCAATTAAGGCTATGTTAACAAATGGCAGTGGTGTACCTTTCGGGTCAGTAACTTTCCCTGAAATTTTGGTTTGAGCGACCCCAAAAAACGGCATTAAAAGTAATAGTAAAAGCTTTTTCATAGATTGGTGTTTTTGAGAGCTTTTTTTATTTGCTCTAAGTAGTTTTTATTTTAAGTAATTTTATGTCAGTTTCTAATAGCCTTTCAGGCTTATATAAAATCTTAATTATGCTTTCCTGTTAGGCAATGGATTTGTTCTTAAATAGTAATACCATTATAAAATGAATGGAAAGAAAAAGTCCCCAGATAATTATGGTGCTGTACACGGAGTCCACTGTTTCAAAGCGGGAGTTTAAACCCAAGTTAAACCACAATACGGATAAGATGTTATAAACCAGGTATGTGCTTAGGTGGAATCGTAAGCCAAAGTCCCGGCCAGTTTGACTTTTACGGTCTATTTGACCAAAGTATGAACCTGCTATAAACATGCTTATACCATAAATAAGGGCAGAAAGGATTATTTTTTCCTGAGATTGGGAATCTAATGCAAAGCTCAGATTGTAGCGAAAAATTAGCGTAAATACGGCTGCAATAGAAGCAAAGGCGATTAAGAACGGACTTAACTTTTTCATCTTTTTGGGTTTGTTTACGATACAAAGTTGCTTAGTTGTACCATGCCCATACAGTTGATTTCGATAAGTAGAAGCTTTTTACCGATGAATGGATGATAGTTTAAGATTTCTTAACAGTCAGGATTTTGTAAGAATAGGTTAAGTGTGTAATTTCGAACAAATTAAACAACTAAAATTATGGAAGATTACATCCTACATCCGGATGACTTCGACTTCCAAGATTACGAGGAAGTAGAACAGGATAGACTGGACGACAAATAGACGCCAGTCTTTTTTATTTTAAAATAAGAATACTATTCAAGACACTATAGAGTTACTTCAAAAAAACTCTTTGTAGGTCATTTACAAGAAGACTCAATTGCATTACCAAAACGCCTGGGTCTTTTTAGGTAAGAGACCCTGCCAATAAAAACCTACTTCAACTTACTCTTCAGCTCATTTAATTTTAGTAGGGCTTCTATTGGTGATATTGTGTTCAGATCCAGGTTTCTTATGCTTTCTTTCACTTCTTCGCCGGCAGGGTCTACGGGGTCAAAGAAGTTGAGTTGGTAATTGTTCTTAGGGGCATCGTTAAGTTTTTGCTTATTCTTTTCCTTAATCTCGCTCTTTTCTAGGCTGTGCAAAATCTCATTGGCTCGTAAAACTACGGCTTGGGGCATTCCTGCCAACTGAGCCACATGGATACCAAAACTATGCTCACTCCCGCCTTCTTTCAGTTTGCGTAGGAAAACAATTTTGCCGTTTAACTCCCTTACAGACACATTAAAGTTCTTTATCCTCGGAAAATCCTGTGTGAGGATATTGAGCTCATGATAGTGCGTAGCAAAAAGCGTACGTGGGCGGTCGGTTTTGTGGTTGTGCAGGTGTTCTGCTATACTCCAGGCTATACTTACGCCGTCATATGTGCTGGTTCCGCGACCAATCTCGTCCATTATTACCAAGCTTCTGTCGCTCAGGTTATTGAGGATTGAGGCTGTTTCTGTCATTTCTACCATAAAGGTACTTTCTCCACGAGAGAGGTTGTCATTTGCACCCACGCGAGTAAAAATCTTGTCTACAATACCTATTTGTGCAGAGGTGGCTGGTACGTAGCAGCCAATTTGAGCCATAAGTACGATGAGAGCCGTTTGTCTTAATAGTGCCGACTTACCCGCCATGTTTGGCCCTGTTATAATAATGATTTGCTGGGTTTCATTATCAAGAAAAAGGTCATTTGGTACATAGCTTTCGCCTAATGGTAACTGCTGTTCTATAACAGGATGGCGGCCATCTTTTATGTCCAAAACTTTGGTTTCGGTTATTTCAGGCTTAGAATAATTGTTCTTTTTTGCAGTTATGGCAAAAGAAAGTAGGGCATCTAGAGAAGAAATCACCCGTGAGTTTTCCTGTATTTGTGCCACAAATTCTGCTGCTGCAGCTACCAAATTATTAAAAATCCTAAACTCGATCTCATGAATTTTACTCTCCGCCGTAAGGATTTTCTCTTCGTATATCTTTAACTCCTCGGTAATGTATCGTTCTGCATTTACAAGGGTTTGTTTACGTATCCATTCTACCGGTACCTTGTCTTTATGTGCATTAGAAACCTCCAGGTAGTAGCCAAAAACCTTATTGTAAGCTATTTTAAGTGATGGGATGGACGTTCTGGCAGACTCTCGTGTTTGTATTTCTACCAGGTAATCTTTTCCCGAAAAAGCTATTTTATGGAGTTCATCTAAAGCTTCATCTACTCCAGTTTGTATCATATTGCCTTGGTTGCTCAAGGTTGGGGCATCATCACGGAGTTCTGTACTTATTTTATCTACCAGATATTTACAGTCTTGTAGTTGGTGTATAAACTTTTCCAGGGTCGCATTTCCACTTCCTTTGTCGGCCAAAAGTGCTTTTAGAGGGTCTATCTGTCCCAGGGCTTTTTTGAGTTGTACCATTTCCCTTGGTGTAATCCGTCTTACTGCTACTTTAGAAACCAGACGTTCTAGGTCGCCAATCGGTTTAAGGATTTGGGTCAAAGACAGGAGAGTGTCCTCGCCATCTTTCAGAAACTGAACGGTATTAAGGCGTTCATCTATTTGGGTTTTGTCTTTTAAAGGAAGTACCATCCATTTTCTCAGAAGCCGGGCTCCCATAGGTGTAATGGTTTGGTCTAGTACATCAATAAGCGGAACACCGCCCTCAAACTGTGCAAAAATAAGCTCCAAATTACGTATGGTGAAGCGGTCTAGCCAGACATGACTTTCTTTATCCAGACGGTTTAGGCGGCTTATGTGGCTTACGTCTTTGTGTTCGGTGTCATTCAGATACTGCAAGATTACTCCAGAAGCGGTGATACCTTGCTTTAGGTTTTCCACCCCAAAACCTTTTAGTGAATTGGTTTTGAAATGGTTGGTAAGGAGTTCATTGGCAAAGTCGTAGGTAAAAGCCCAGTCGTCAAAAGTATACGTATTGTACTTGTCGCCAAAGGTGCTTTCAAAACGAGTTTTGTGTTTTTTGCAATACAAGATTTCTGAAGGGCCAAAACCTTGGATTAATTTATCTACATACGAAAGCGTACCCTCTGTAGTGAAAAACTCTCCTGTACTAATGTCCAAAAAAGCCACACCGAGCAAGTCTTCCGCCGCAAAGTGTATCGAAGCCAAATAGTTGTTTTGACGGACATCCAGCACGTTATCATTGAAAGAAACTCCGGGAGTAACCAACTCTGTAACACCTCTTTTTACGATACCTTTTACTGTTTTCGGGTCTTCTAGTTGGTCACAAATAGCCACACGCTGCCCGGCTCGGACTAACTTCGGCAAGTAGTTATCTAGAGAGTGGTGCGGAAAACCAGCCAATTCGTCGTTTGTTCCACCGTTATTCCTTCTGGTGAGTACTATTCCAAGTATCTTGGATGCTTTTATAGCATCTTCTCCAAAAGTTTCATAAAAGTCACCCACCCTAAATAGCAACATAGCTCCGGGATATTTGGCTTTTATTTGGTTGTACTGTTTATTTAGTGGTGTTTCTTTTGGTTCGGCAGTTTTGGCCATTCTCTTTGCGTTGTTGAAACTCCAAAAATAGTGAATTTTGCTTAGAATTAAGAACGAGTTACTTTACTGCCTGGTTTTCTTTGTCTTTAAAAGTATTAGTAATCTTGTATATAGTTATTTGTTGCTTTTATGCAATCGGTGCTGATTTTTATACAGATAAAGTTAGCCTATCGAATTTTATAAGCGAAATTGTCGTAAATTCGCACCTTTCAAACCAAGAAATATTTTTTGTGCAAGAAAGAAAGATTCTAAGGGCATTGGCTGTGGTTTTACCGCAGTTTCATCCTTTTCCTGAAAATGATGCGTGGTGGGGTAAGGGTTTTACCGAATGGACTAATGTTACAAAGGCGAAGCCACGTTATAGGGGACATTACCAGCCACATTTACCAGCAGATTTGGGTTTTTATGATTTAAGGTTACCCCAGACCAGGGAAGATATGGCTACCCTTGCTAAGGAATATGGCATACACGGTTTTTGTATACATCACTATTGGTTTAATGGCAAGCAACTCATGGAAAGGCCAGTTACAGAAATGCTTGAAAGTGGTAAACCTGATTTTCCGTTTATGTTATGTTGGGCCAATGAAAACTGGACTCGTAGGTGGGATGGGCAAGATCAAGAAATTTTAATAAAACAAGATTATTCGGCCCACGATCATAGAGAACATGCAGCATGGTTATGCCAAAATGCGTTTAAAGACGAAAGATATATTAAGATAGATGGGAAACCCTTTTTTCTATTTTTTAATAGCCACATTATTCCGGATTTAAAAGAAACGATAGAAATCTGGCGTGAAGAGGTAAAAAAGCATGGATTTACAGATATCTACCTGGCAGGAGTACGTACTGCTTCAGATGCCGTTCCTAACGCTGTAGAAGTGGGGTTTGATGCTACCATAGAGTGGCAGCCCGACTGGAAGACATTGGCATTTCCGCCTAATTTTTATAACAGGTTAAAGAATAAAGTTGGTTTGGGTGAGACGTACCGAAAGATAACGTATGATGAAGTGGTGGGCAAAATGAAAGCCTTACCAGAGCCTGCCAATAAGAATTTTAAATGTATCGTGCCAGGTTGGGATAATACAGCCAGAAGGAAAAATAATGCTTTTATTATCCACGATTCTACACCAGAAAAGTACAAAGCGTGGTTTGAGTTTGTGTGCCAAAATACTACTGTGTACTCAGCAGAGGAGAATTTTGTATTCATTAACGCTTGGAACGAGTGGGCAGAAGGCAACCATTTGGAACCAGACAGAAAGTGGGGAGTACAATATCTGGAAAAAACGAAAGAAGTATTAGATTCATACAAATAAAGAGACTGCCTAAAGATAGTTTTACCCAAAATAAATATACATATGAAACTGTATTTTGAACCAGAAAGATTAACCGAGCTTGCTAAAAAGCATGCTGAGGAGTTTAAGTCTGGCAAACCATATGAACATATAGTAATAGATAATTTTTTGGATCCCGAGGCCCTAGAGAAGGTGCTGGCAGAGTTTCCTGATAAGAATACCAAGGTATGGCACGATTATCAGAACCATTACGAGCAAAAACAGGAGCTAAATGGGGAAGGCAAAATGGGAAGCTTTACGCAACATTTGCTTTACCAGTTTAATTCTGCCCCTTTTCTTAAGTTCTTGGAAGATCTTACAGGCATTGAGCACCTAATACCTGATCCCTATTTTTATGGAGGTGGAGTGCACCAACTAAACCGTGGTGGTAAACTGGCAGTACATGCGGACTACTCTAAGCATGTAAAATGGCCTTTGGATAGAAGGATAAATGCTATTCTGTATCTGAACAAAGACTGGAAAGAAGAATATAACGGGCATCTTGAACTATGGGATACAGAAGTAACCAAATGTGAAAAGAAAGTATTGCCATTGTTTAACCGTTTGTTGGTTTTTGCTGTGACAGATTTTAATATGCATGGTGTGCCTGAGCCATTGAACTGCCCGGAGGAGATGAGCCGAAAATCCTTGGCTTTTTTTTACTTTACAAACGGACGTCCTGAACATGAAGTAGACCATAACAAAAAACTTCATGTGAAATTTACTGATCGTCCTACAGACTATACTCCGAAAAATGCCCAAGCTAAGGAAAACTATATTGGGTATGAGAAGAATCCTGTAAAGAGATTTGTGAGACAGGTGACACCTCCATTTTTGTTTGATCTGGTTAAAAAAATTATAAAGTAAAAGGCAGCGAAGGGAAAAGCCGCGAAAATAAGAATAATGCCGAAAGTATCTGTCATACTGCCCAATTATAACCATCACAAGTATCTTCAGCAAAGGATAGATAGTATCCTAAGTCAGGATTTTCAGGATTACGAGCTAATTGTCTTGGATGATGCTTCTACAGATTCCAGTGTCAGTATTGTGGAGTCATATCATGACGAACCCAAGATTTCGGTGTTCGAGATAAATGATGTTAATTCTGGGTCTCCATTTAGGCAATGGCAAAAGGGAATTGAACTAGCAAAAGGAGAGTACATTTGGATTGCGGAAAGCGACGATGTGGCCTCCTCTTCTTTCTTGTCTATATTGGTAGATTACCTGGACAATGATCCTCTTGTTGGAGTGGCCTTTTGTCCTTCGATCTGGATTGATGAGAAGGGAAATAATATTCATATTCCGGGACATGAGGAAGAACCGGAAAAATGGAGTGGTAATATATTGATAGCCAATGAGTTTCTGATTGGCAATGTGATATACAATGCCAGTTCGGCTGTTTTTAGGAAAAGTTTGGTTTCTAAAGTAAGTTTTGCAGAGCTAAGCACTTTTAAATATGCGGGTGATTGGCTTTTTTGGGTACAACTTTTGGGCGACTCTAAGGCGGTTAGAACCGAGCGGCGTTTGAATTTCTTCCGTAGGCATGATGAAAACGTTTCTTTCAAATCGGAGAAAGAAGGACTGCAGTTTGTGGAGGGTCTGAAGATAGTTTCTTGGATTTTTAAAAACAAAGGCATCGGTTTCTGGAAGCGTAGAAAAACTATGCTCTACTGGGCTCGTAGATTCTTTTTTACAAAACTTAAGTCGCCTGATGCGGTGTTAAAAACTCTTCCACTGGAGTTAAGAACGTATGTAAAAATCTTTCGGGGGTTAGATAAAAAGAAAAGATAAGTATGGTTTCTGTTTCGGTGGTAATATGTTGTTACAACAGTGCCAAGGTGATAGGAAATACTATCCAGCATCTCTTGGCTCAAGATACGGCCAATGTAGAATGGGAAGTTATTTTAGTAGATAACAACTCTACTGACGGAACGGCCCAAATAGCTTCTCAGACATGGAAGGAAAGCCCACTACCGAATGTACAGTTTAGGGTGGTGATGGAGAAAAAATCTGGCTTAAGTAATGCCCGCACAAGGGGGGTGTCTGAGTCGCAGTTCCCAATCATTTCTTTTATAGATGACGACAACTTGGCTCCAAGAAACTGGATAGCATATGTGTCCCGCATTTTTACCCAAAGAGATATAGGGATTTTAGGCTGCACCGCGAATCCTGTTTTTGAAAAATTAGAACCAGAATGGTTTCATGATAACCGTTTTGCCTTTGCTACAGGCAGGCTTTATGAAGGTGATTTGGTAGATATAACCGATATAGGTACGGTCTATGGAGCGGGAATGTGCGTAAAGAAAGAGATATATACTGCATTAGAACAAAGAGGCTGGGAGCCTATGCTCAGTGGCCGTATTGGAGCTAAGCAATCAGGAGGAGAGGATTCGGAGCTCTGTTTGGCAGCACGGATGTTAGGATATAAAATTTTCTATACCAATGAGATAGAAATTGGGCATTTCATGCTGGCAGAGAAAGTTACTTGGGAACGTCTAAAAGGTATGACCCATGGTTTCGGTGCTGCTGATGTTTTTACGCTTATTTATGAAGTTCAATATAAAAAGACTAGCGGGCAGGGAGGTTTGCTGAATTCGCTGCGAATGAGCTGGCTGTTTAATTATGTGGGAAAAAAACTGGTTTACTTGCTCAAGAAGAACAGTTTTAAAGATAAAGGTTTCAATGAGCTTTATAAGATTAGGAACACGGCTTTTTGTGATACAATTGTCCAAGAAAAGAAGCGGTTTCAAGCGGGATTTGCTTATTTGGAGCAAATTACTAAATCCTAAATCCCATGGTTTTTATTTATGATGCTCTCCGTGTCCCAATAGGAAAAGCTAATGGCATCTATAAAAATATACTTCCAGAAAGGCTCTTTGCTGATATTCTTCAAGCATTTATTTTGCGGAATCCTTCTCTTTTTCCAGAAGAAATCATCGTAGCAAATGCTTTCGGTACAGGTGGCAATATGGGAAGGTATGCGGCACTTTTAGCAGGAGAATTACAGGATATTTCCGTCACAACTATTGATTCCCAGTGTTCTGGAGGGCTAAAAGCTGTAGAAATGTCTATGAATGCTATCCTTAGTCAGCAATGTAAGGTGGTAGCCGCTGGCGGTATGGAAAGTTCTAGCCTAGCTCCCTATAGGTCGTATAAAAAACATGATGCCAGATTTAACGAAACGGAGCCCTTTTACTCTACTGCTACATTTGCCCCGGGTCCTAAAGTAACTTTACTGGATGCAGCAAAGAATGTGGCCCATAAATATCATGTTTCTAAGGCTGATATGCTGGAATGGGCAGAGAATTCCCACAAAAAAGCTCTTACAGCAAAAACGGTTTTAGGCCCATTTCTTTTACAGAGTAGCGATCTTTTTTATGATCAAAGTATACGCACAGACACCAATCTCACGCGTTTTGTTACATCAGATTTGATAGATCGGACAGTTTCAGCTCATTATAATGATGGAGCGGCTGCCGTTTTGCTAGGGAGTGAGGGTTTGGGTTTACCTCTTGCCAAAATTCTACATTCAGCTTCTGTAGGTTGGAATCCCAGCTTTGCTCCCGAAGGAGTTATTGCTGCCACCGAAAAAGTGCTCTCTAAGACGGCATTACAAATATCTGATATAGATTTCTTCGAAATAAACGAATCATTTGCCCTTATACCTCTTATTTTTGCCCAGCATTTCGGAATGGATAAGAAGAGAATTAACGTATTGGGTGGAAATTTAGCTTACGGGCATCCTTTTGGGGCAAGCGGAACCATAAATTTAATACACTTAATAGCCGCGTTGAAAGATAAAGGAGCGAAGAGAGGATTAGTTGTACTTCCGGCAGCGGGAGGTTTGGCAACGGCAATGATTATAGAGAATGTTATTTAATAGACTTCAGCAGTTTTCCCAAGATAAGATAGCTATAAAGGGATTGGGTCATGAGGTTTCCTACGGGGAGCTACTCGCAGAGGTGCGAGGTAGGATGGCTTACTTTTCTGCCCATAACGCAAACTTTTTGCTTTGTAGTTCTTCTGAGATTAATAACCTTCTCAATTTCCTCGCTGTTATTGCCGTAGGCAAAAAGGCTGTGTTTGCAGGTAAAAATATTACACTTGAGCAAAAAATTGCTTACGCTGAAAAACATAACCTTCTGGTGGTAGACTTTATTCCTGAGTTTACAGTCTCTACCCAGAATTTTTATCCAGCGAAAGAAGAAGATTTGTTTTTAGGGGTTTTAACTTCTGGAAGTACAGGAATTCCGAAAATCATTTGGAAAGATTATCAAGCCTGGTTTAGTGCATTTGAGCACCAAAGTGAAGTTTTTGGTATAAAAGAAAAAGATAAGGTGATGGTGGTGGATGCCTTAGGGTATTCTGCAAACCTTAACACAGTTCTACATACACTCTGGATAGGAGCCACTATAGTGTTTACCTCTTTACAGGATGCACGGCATTGGCCGGAACTTATAGAAAATGAAACCGTAAGCTCTGTTTTCCTTGTGCCATCGCACTACAGGTTATTGCCGTCTACGAGTAAGTTTTCACATGTAAAGTCTTTGGTGAGTGCAGGTGAAAAGCTTGATACGCAATTGGCCCTCAAGCTTATGCGGTTGTTTCCTAATGCTAACTTAACGGAGTATTACGGTGCGGCAGAGTTAGGGCATATCTCCTATATTCAAAACCAAGATATCATTTCTAGGCCGACTTCAGTGGGTACGGTCTTCCCGGGAGTAAGTATCAATATAAAAGATGAAAAAATTTGGGTTTCCAGCCCATATGTTTCTCCCGAATATCGTAGTAAACCTACTGTCTTGGATATTGGGTTTATAGACTCCGATGGATATCTCTGCGTTTTAGGACGCGAAGGCCGCATGTATAATCGTAGGGGACTTAATATCTTTGCTGAAGAGATTGAAAATGCAGCCAAAAACCATCCCCTGGTTTTGGAAGCAGTGTTAATAGAGAGTTCTCGAAAATCAGCACATTTAGACCTTCTTATCGTGTGTGAGAGGCCAATTAGCCAAGTTGAGCTAAAGAACTTTCTATTGAGAAATCTACCTAAAGAAAAACTCCCTAATCGTGTAGTTTTTACAGAAAGTATTCCACGTAACCCTTCCGGTAAAATAGATTTTAAGGTACTCTCCAAAAGACCTGTAGAAGAAGAAAGCTTTAGCTAAAAATGGAAACTTGTAGCTAGTCAGCAACAGGTCAAAACTTTTTTTTATTTTAATCAATTCTTATGGAAATCCAGCAGAGGTTTCCATCAAGATAACTATATACATTAATGAGATTTTTATTCTTTTTTTTATTTTCTATAAATGCTTTTTCTCAAGCCGATACCGCCATTCATGATTTAAGTGAGGTAACTGTAACGGCTAACATTATCCGTACAGAAATCAAAAACGTATCCAGAAATATATCTGTGATAGATAAAAAAACGATTGAAGCTTCGCCCGTAAAGACCTTAGACGGGGTTTTGCAGTATGCTTTAAATGTGGACGTACGTTCTAGGTCGGCTTTTGGCGTACAGGCAGATATTAGCATACGAGGTGGACACTATGATCAGACACTTATATTAGTAGATGGCGTAAAGGTAAACGACCCTCAAACTGGACATCACGCTCTTAATATTCCGGTTCCATTTTCTATGATTGAAAAAATAGAAGTGCTGCAGGGAGGTGCTTCAAGGGTGTTTGGACCAAGTGCTTTTTCTGGAGTAATAAATATTATTACAAAGAAAGAGGGTCGTTCTAGTTTGGAACTTCAAGTATCTGGAGGAGAATACGGGACGTATAACGTAGGAGCATCAGGTACACTTCTCAAAGGAAAGAACTTGCTTACTGCTTCTCTTGAAAGAGCCCAGAGCGATGGTTTTTTCCCTTCCACGTTTTATAAGAAAAATGTAGGTTCTGTTAGGTATGAAAGAGACTACAGGAAAGGAAGTTTTAATTTGGGTTATGGGTATATGAATAATGACTTTGGAGCTTCTAATTTTTACCATCCGAAGTTCGTAAACCAATATGAAGAGGTCTCTGCTCAGTTGTTTAGTTCGGCATGGAAACACCGTTTTTCGCCAAAACTTACAGGTACTTTACTTGCTAACTATAGAATACATACCGATATGTTTGATTTTGATAATTACAGGACTACAAATAGAGTAGGCTTTATTAACTTTCATAAAACAGGAGTGTGGGATCTAGAATGGAAGTTTGTGTACGATAATGTATTTGGGAAAAGTGCTTTTGGTGTAGAATATCGTAACGAAAAGGTGGTTTCTAATAGACTGGGAGAGTTACTAAGCGAGAAAGAAGAAATAAAAGGCTGGTCAGAAAGTTTCTATACAAATGGTAAAAGTAGAGAGAATGTAAGTTTCTTTCTGGAGCATAATAAGACTTGGAATAAGTTTAATGTAAGTTTGGGGGCTTTACTTAACCATAATTCCCAGTTCGGAACATCTCTGTATCCTGGATTAGATTTGGGTTATGCCCTTAGTTCTTCTTCGCGGCTATATTACTCCATAAACAGGTCTTTAAGATATCCTACTTTTACGGAGCTGTATCTTAATAACAATACGGTAGTAGGAGATCCAAATCTTCTTCCGGAAAAAGCCCTGACGAACGAATTGGGTTTTAAAGTTCAAAAAAGGAAATATGCAGCATCTTATTCTGTGTTTTATACCCAAACAAAGGACGCTATAGACAAAATAAAAAGACCTGATGGCCCAATTCCAGCAATGGAAAATATTGATGATATTAATCTCTACGGTATAGAGGTTTCGCAGAATCTACAGTTTGATGCTAATCCGGTGAGATTAAAGCAGGTCTCGTTTAATTTGGCGGCAATTTGGGCTAATAGAAAAGAAGAAGGTTTTCAGTCTTTTTATACACTCAATTATCTTAAGCAAAAAGCATCTGTTGGAGCATTTTTTGAGCCTATAAAGAACCTTACTGCAAGCGTTTGGTATACCTACAAGCATAGAGCAGGACAATACTCCTGGGATAATGACACCCCGCCAGTGAATTATGATGCCTTCAGTTTGGTAGATGTGCGATTGGCATATGTTTGGAAACAATTTACATTTACTATTGACGCCAATAACCTTCTTAATG
>CAZBAV010000078.1:0-20217 GCA_964489955.1 uncultured Lacihabitans sp.
GGAGTGGTTACCTATTCACGTGTGACAGATCCATCTAAGAGAGTGTCTACTAGTAGCAATAGCGATGCGAACCGCATGTTTGGACAGCAAGGAAATCAAGAGTTTATGAATAGGGTGAGGAGGCCTGTATATTTTACCTTGGCAGTAAAAGGAAACGAGTCCGTTTACAAAGCAGGAAACAACGAAGTGCAAGAAACGAATGTAGAAATGGGGGGGCAAAGAATGAGTTTCAGGATGCCAATTCCAAAGGATGAGATAAAGATTAACCATAGTACTAATACTCTTAATTCTTATCAGGAATTTGCTACTCAGTTTTTTCAAATATCAGGCGAAATTTCTCCTAAAAAATGGAAATTGGACCCTACAAGTGTGAAAGAAATTTTAGGTTATGAATGCATGAAAGCAACCGTATCAGAGTCTAACCAAACCAAAATGCCAAGGAGGGATGAAAGTGGGAAAACTACTATGGTGGACACTGTCGTTACTAACAATATAACTGTATGGTTTACAGATGCACTCCCTTCTTCGGCCGGTCCAGAGAAATTTACAGGCTTACCAGGATTGGTGTTAGAAGTGGAGACCAATGAGGGCATAACTACTTATACTGCTACTGCAATTGATAAAAGAGAAGTAAAACCTGACGAGCTTAAGATAACCTCAAAAGGGAAAAAAGTAAGTGAGAAGGAGTTTGCAAAGATCAGAGAAGATTACATGGCCGAAATGATGAAGAACAATGGCGGTATGAGAACTGGAGGTTTTAGACAAGGTATAGTAATTGGCGGCAATTAATAGAAGATGAAGAGCCAAAACACAATAACACTCTGTATGATGGTGGCCAGTATGCTATTACTGGCTGCCTCGCAGTGGTTTTGGCTAAAGAGCGAATATAAAGACCAAAAAACTTCTTTTTATACGAATTCAGAGCTTTTATTTAGGGAAACGGTACGTTCTATAGAAGATAGTCTAGCAGGCAAGACTGTAGACAAAATGATGAAAGATAGGCAAAGGATAGATTCCATAAATGCTCTTATGGAAAAACCTAAGCCGATTGTAAAAAGACCTGACAGATTCAGAATAAGCAAGATAACTTTCAATCCGGATAATGACACCGCTCTTGTGAATGCCGGTAAAGAAAAAGGTATAATAATGGTGAGTGGGTTTAAGATGGATTCGCTTCAAGGGAATGTTAATTTGTCGGGAAGAGCTCCAGAAGAAATAAGAGACAGCTTACTCATAGTTTTTAGGGCTCTAAATAGAAATCCATTGCGTATTGTTGAGGGTCGGCCACTAGAAAGATTAGAAAGAAAGGAAGAGCCTCCAAAAGGGAAATTGGAGTTTAACAGATGGAAGTATCGGTTCCGGTCGGCACCGTTAGATACTTTAACTGCTAACTTTACAAAGAAAAATGTTGAAATAGGGATACCGGTATCTTTCGACATAAGAAGGGAAGTATTTCCCGTGGATACGAGCCATAACTTTAGAAACCAATTTGGAGGAAGAAGGAGAATGGATGTAGACTCGGTGACTGCCAATGGCATTCCAATTAAGAATATGGAGAAAATCACTTCACACTCCTATGAAAGAGGGGTAGAGTTTGAAGCCGTACCAAAGAATCTTGATAGTTACCTATACTCCAAAATAAAGAATAACGTACTTTTTTCGTCGCTTTTGTTGCTTTTTACAGGTGTGACATTTGTGCTTATTTATAGAAATTTGCAGAAGCAGTCTCGTCTTAATGTCATGAAAGATGACCTTATAAATAACATTTCTCACGAACTTAAAACTCCTTTGGCAACTATAAGCGTGGCATTGGAAGCTTTGCAGCAGTTTGGAGCAGCAGCAAACCCCGAAACCACTAAAGAGTATTTAGAAATATCTAGCGGAGAAGCCAAGAGACTTGCATCTATGGTAGATAACATTTTGAAAACATCGCAGCTAGAAAAGAAAGGCATAAGCCTAACTCTTGAAGCTACGGATCTACATTTGCAGTTGCAAGAGTTAGTAAGAAGTTGGGGGCCACGTATAAGTTCTCTGGACGGAAGTATAGTTTTAAGAGCAGAAGGTGAAGCTTTTATCGTTAATGCTGATAGGACTTACCTTATGAGTGTTTTAAATAACCTTGTAGACAATGCTGTTAAGTATACGCAGGGTGCTCCTAAAGTAGACATAGTATTGAAGGAAGACAAAAACACCGTTAGAATATTGGTAAGAGATCAAGGGGTAGGTATACCAAAAGAATACCAAAATATGGTGTTTGATAAGTTTTTTAGAGTACCAACAGGTGATCGGCATAATGTAAAAGGATATGGCTTAGGCTTAAGCTTTGTGAAAGACATCATGGATTTACATGGAGGGACTATAGACCTAAGAAGTGACTATAACGGTACAGAGTTTATCTTAGCGTTTAAGAAGGCTTAATTTTTAGAGGCTTATTAATACCAGTGCAATGAAAATCTTATACGTAGAAGACGAAATATTTCTGGGAAAAATTGTGAAGGAAACCCTTGAAAGCAGGGGGTTTGAGATGCTGATGATTTCTGATGGTGCGGAAGCAGTAGGTGCGTTTCATGAATTTAACCCTGAACTATGCATTCTGGATATCATGCTTCCTAATCTCAGTGGCTTTGAGATTGCCGAAAAGATAAGAGGTTTTTCGCCTAAAATGCCCATCATATTCCTGACCGCTAAGACACAAACAGAAGATGTACTTAAGGGATTCCAAGTGGGAGGAAATGATTATCTCCGCAAGCCATTCAGTATGGAAGAGCTAATAGCAAGGATACAAAACCTTAAGAGTATAATGGTGGGTGGGGTTAGTACAAAGGAGCAATTAACCCTAGGTTCTTTTGTTTTTTACCCTGGAAAATTGGAGCTTAGTCTGCCTTCTGGTAAAGTGCAGAAACTGTCGTTCCGTGAAATGGAATTACTAAATATTTTTGCTGAAAATACTAACCAAAAGGTATTACGGAAAGATATTCTTCTCAGTGTCTGGAATGACGATTCCTATTTTAACTCCCGTAATTTGGACGTATACATTACCAAATTAAGGGATTATTTCAAAGAAGATCCTAACATAGAGATAATGACCCTCAAAGGGGTTGGCTATATATTTAAGGTCTAAATTGCAGAAAGCATTATTGGGTTTAGCCTACGACTGTAGCCTCCTCATACCTAAACACGCTACAAGAGATGTTTTCGTCCCATTAAAAGTATGATTCACTGTAAGTGGGATCGTTATTTCTTCAATACTATACCCAGATTAACACCAAACATACTTGGTTTAAAACTGGCATTGTCAGAACTGCTTATACCCGAGTTTAGGAACTTCTGGTAAGTTGTGCCTAAATTTATTCCTAAGTGATTTGTAAGGTCATAGTTTATACGTAAACCACCCACGCCAGAAACGTTTAGGGCATTGTAGTTAGAGTTTTTTGGCTGAAACTCCGTTACTACATTTTTACTGTTCTCTACTGAGCTAGAGAGCATAATGTCACCACTTACTCCTGCTACTGCACTTAGGTTAAACTTACCTAGCTCTACAAGGGTGTAGTTTAATAGCAAAGGAACGGAGATAAACCGATAAGTGTGTCTGTTGCTATTGTTTACCGATATTATTACGTCTGGTTTATCTTGTTCTGTTCTAATATAATTGGCAGTAGAGAAATCTTCAGAAGCTCCTGTATTCTGGTTCACAGCATAGACATTTGATATATTCGTTACAGAAGCGTTGGTAATCCTTAGACCACTTTCTACACTAAGTTTTCTCGTTATATCAACTCCAAAAGATACTCCAAAGCTCATAGATGAACCAGTTTTAAACTCGTTTCTTGCGTCTGATCTGATGGAGTTCGAATACTGAGCTGGTCCAGGTTCTCCATTAGATAAACTTAGATAGGAGATAAATGCAGCATCTGAGTTCTTTGCAGCCCCCAGTGCCTGACTTTGGAATGTAGGCGTATTGAAATTGGCATTAAACGGGGCATTTGCTGTTAACAAACCTACATGCCAGTTTCTTTTTCTTTTCCCTTTGCTAGCTTCAGGGCGGTCAAAATCCAGACGGTCATTAAAAGCAAGTTTATTTCCTTCCTGCCACGTTATTGAAGGGAGAGACTTGACGTCCAAAAAGAGCTTCTCGAGGGTTTTCGTTGCTGTCTCAACAAAGTTGTCATTATCCGGTGATTGTTTAATTTGGATTTGAGTCTGGTCTAATTTGGCGTAACTAGTTGTCTCCAATATTCTGTCTACTATGTTATTAGTATTGCCTGAGAGTAGTCTGTTGTTTACATGAACCGCAGTTTTCTGTTTTTCGATAATAGGACTGTTAGCTACAGACTCTTCTAAAGTTCCTGTACTGCTACTAATGTATAGTTTCTCTGCTGTACCGCTACTTAATTCCTTACTTTGGGCTTCCTGCTTTTTTACGTTAGTATGTGCCAAATCCTTCTGTAGTAGTTGTGCACTTTTTTGATTTAAGAAGATAAACCCTAAAACCAACACAATAGACGCCGCTATCCCCGACATAAGTAGAGGATTCTTCCACCAGACAATAGCCTTTTTTTTGTCTTTATCCAATTGGGCTTCAATCCTGTCCCATATTTCAGGGGGAGGATTAAGCATGGCATCTTCAGACGCCTCTTTCCATTGGTTCTCAATCCGTTTATGCATTATCTATAAAATCTTCTGTTCTAATCTTTTCACTTAACATCAATCTCGCCCTCGATAATTGAGACTTGGAAGTCCCTTCGCTGATTTCTAGCATTTCTGCTATCTCAGAATGTTTGTATCCTTCTACCACGTATAAGTTAAAAACGGTTCTGCACCCATCTGGTAAACTATTCACTACCGCAACAAGTGTTTCGTAATCAAAAGAATGGTTGCCTATGTTTTCGGTGTCGGGAACCATATAGCTATCTTCTATTTCTACGGTTATTTTTCTGTTTTTTAAGGCTGTAAGTGAGGTATTAATAACAACTCTTTTTAACCAAGCTTCTAAAGGGCAGTCATACCGAAAAGAAGCTATGTTGTTAAAAATCTTTATAAAAGAGTCTTGCAGCACATCTCCAGCATCCTCCTTACTTTTCATATACCGGAAAGAAACGGCATAGAGTCTCCCTGCAAACTTGTCATAAAGCTGCTTTTGGGCCATTCGTTCGCCCTTTAGACATCTATGTATTAATTCCTTTTCATCGGACATATAAAAAAGGCAGGGTTACTACTCTAGACTATGGATACCGGTAAAGGGTTGGAAACGTCGATAAAAAAATATTAAGTCGTCTAGTAAATCTTCTTTTTTGCTTAGGATAGTGCCAGCCGGAACGCTTGGAGCCGGGATACCTTCACCTAGTACAATGGAAGTGTTTTTGATTAACCTGATCTCATCAAATAACCCTTCATTTATAAAACTTTCTAGGACTTGTCGTCCGCCTTCCACTAAAATACTATTTATCCCTTTTTGCTTTAAAAGCTGTAATGTGTTTTCTAATCCTGTGGTCTTAATAAATTGGGTTTCACCTTCAATAGCTTCCTTCTTTTGGTTAAATATTAAGGTTTTTTGTGAGTTGTCAAATACATTCTTAACCCTACTTATTTCTAAACTGGAATCTAAAACTATTCTTGTAGGCTGTTTTTCTGTACTCCAAAGTCTCACATTCAGGCGGGGATTATCTGATATCACCGTATTTTTGCCTACTAGGATGGCATCCTCTTCTGCCCGCCACTGGTGTACTTTTATATCCGTAGCTTTGTTAGATATTTTTATTGGTTGCTGATCAATTTTAGATATAAAGCCATCTGCGGTTTCAGCCCATTTTAAAACCACATAAGGTATATTGGTTCTTTGAGCCTTAAAAAAACGTCGGTTTAGTTCTTCGCCGTCATTTGCTAAAACATCTTTTATCACCTCAATGCCATTCTCTTGGAGAAGGGAGATCCCCTTGCCCGATACCAGTGGGTTAGGGTCTGTGTTACAAACTACCACTTTTTTTACACCTGCTTTTATCAAAGCTTCGGTGCATGGAGGCGTTTTCCCGTAGTGAGAACAAGGTTCTAAGGAAACATATAGCGTAGCTTCGGGTAGCAGAGAAAGGTCTTTAACTTGTGCTAAAGCATTTATTTCTGCATGAGGACCTCCAAATTTTTGATGGAAACCCTCTCCAATTATTGTATCGTTATGTACAATCACACATCCCACCATCGGGTTTGGACTCACCCACTCTCTTCCTAATGCAGCAAGTTCAAGAGCCCTTTTCATATACAATTCCACCACTTTCTTTTTTTTTATAAATTTACTAAATTCATGTATATGGTATACATTCACATATTACAATTGCTTATAGTGCCCTTTTTTTCTCCCGAATATTAGGTTTTGAAATCTTGTGTCTTTTCAGGCAATGTCTAAAAGATAGACTAGTGTTTATGTAAGCTTTATTTTTTGATTAAATTGCAGCGTTAATAAAACGTAAAAGTTATATGGATCTACTACAGGAAGTAGCTAATATTTCGGGGAAGCCCGGTTTGTACAGAATTGTGAAGCCCGGTAGGGCAGGGGTAATTGTAGAGTCTTTGGATTCGCAGAAAAAGAGGGAAATGGTAAATGCCAATGCAAAGGTTTCCGTTCTTAAAGAAATCTCTATTTATACCAATGACTCCAATGATGCTAAACCTTTGGGAGATGTTTTCTTGGCTATTAGGGCAGAACATGGAGAAAAAGTGGAGCTAGAAGTAAAGAAAGCCACGGATGCAGACCTTTTCGGTTTTTTTGGTAAAGTTATGCCTGATTTTGATGCAGACAGGGTTTATGCTACAGATGTCAAAAAGATTATTAATTGGTACAATATCCTAAGTGCATATATGCCAGAGGTGTTTGAGCCGGCCTCAGAGCCAACAGAGTAATTATGGTAGTCATAGTAGGAGGAGGGCCAATAGGTTTGGCGTGTGGACTTGCCTGTAAAGATGCAGGTCTTGACTATGTTATCCTAGAGAAAGGATGTCTGGTTAATAGCCTATACCATTATCCTTCTACTATGACTTTTTTTAGCACATCCGAACGGTTAGAAATAGGGGATGTCCCTTTTGTATCTATCTCTGCTAAACCTAGCCGAGCCGAAGCACTAGAATATTACCGAAGGGTAGCTCAAAATCAAGATTTAAATATAAGGCTTTTTGAGGAAGTGCTTAGTGTAAACCAGGTGGCTGGAGCATTTGACGTGCAAAGTACAAAGCAAATCTACAAGGCTAGCCATCTTATTCTTGCCACTGGATTTTATGATATGCCCAATTTAATAGGGATTGTGGGAGAAAATCTGCCTAAAGTAAAACATTATTACAAGGACCCGCACTATTATGCATTCCAAAAAGTGTTAGTGGTGGGGGCAAATAACTCTGCTGTAGACGTGGCTTTAGAAACGTATCGTAAGGGGGCGGAGGTGACTATGGTAGTGCGGGAGCCAGAAATAGGTCCTACGGTAAAATATTGGGTGCGGCCAGATATAGAAAATCGGATAGCTGAAGGCTCTATTAAAGCATACTTTAGCTCAACCTTGAGTAAAGTTACCGAACATCACGTAGAAATAACTACTCCAGATGGTGTGATGGTAGAGGAAAACGACTGGGTACTGGCTATGACGGGATATAAACCTAATCTTGATTTTCTGGAAAAGCTAGGGGTTAATCTTGTCGATGACCCTGTAAGGAAACCATTTTATAATGAAGAAACAATGGAAAGCAACGTGCCTAATCTGTATCTCGCTGGAGTAATTTGTGGAGGGATGGATACACGACGACTTTTTATTGAAAACTCCCGTGTGCATGACATAAAAATCGTTAAAAATATCTTAGACGGGAGGTAGACACTCTTAACTATAAACAGATTTCTCAAGTCTGTTTTTTCCTCATCTCATTGATATAAGAATACCTACAAAGAGGATGTACTTCTCCTAAAAGAGGTTTTTGATACTAGTACTTTCTTATATGATTTACTAATAGAGTAAGGTCTGCTTGTTTTGGTTAGAGCCTCTGGATGGTAGCTATCTCTATTTTTTGTGAGAAGAAGGTTTTATGATAATGTAAAAAGCCCAATCGAAAAGATTGGGCTTTCTTTGTTTTTTTATCTCGCACCGGGAGGACAATGTGTTTTTAAATAATTGGTAAATAAAGTTACCAGATGAGCCTCTCTTATCCCGTGGTTGCGATTAGGGTATGGCATTATCTGAAACTGACGATTATGTTTTATCAATTCGTTAATGAGCATTTCGGCATTTTGGTAGTGGACGTTGTCATCGCCCGTACCATGTATGTACAGCAAGTTTCCTTTCAGGTTTTTGGCATGAGTAACAGGTGAGCCTTGTACAAAATCTTCCATATTCTCTTGAGGCAGTCCCATATATCTTTCTTGATAAATGTTATCGTAGGTAAGCTGGTTAGCCACTGCAGCTCCCGCTATTCCTGTTTGATACAAATCAGGATATTTAAAAAGTAAGTTAAGTGTAGAGGATCCGCCGCCGCTCCAACCGTGTACAGCTATTCTACTTGCATCTACAAACGGGTATGTTTCTATGATTTTCTTACAGGCATTGGCCTGGTCATCTATATTTATCAAACCAATATTACGGTAAATAGATTTTCTCCAGGCACGTCCTTTAGGTCCAGGAGTTCCACGGTTATCTACAGACATATAGATGTATCCGTCTGCAGCCATATCTCCTGCATAAAGGCCATTTCTTCCCGCTCCGAAACGGTCTGTTACCGTTTGAGCTGCGGGCTCGCCATAGACGTAAAATACGGTTGGATACTTTTTAGAGGGATCAAAATTATTGGGTTTTACCATCCAAGCGTCCATTTCTACACCTTCGGCGGTTTTTACTTTAAAGAACTCCATGTTTGAAGATGCTTTTTTACTTGGATCGTACTTCTTTGCAATGGAATTTTCTTCTTTAATGGCTTTGTGGTCAGGTAAGGTGATATCTTCACGCATAGGAACCGTGAAATAGTTAGAGAAACTGTGCACCGCAAATGCTCCGTTTGGAGATACCTGGTAACTATGTGTTCCTTCTTGATTTGCCGGCGTAACTAGCTCTGGAGCGGTAGAGCCGTCAAGTTTTGTTTTATATAAGTAGGCTTGTGTAGCATTATTTGGCGAAGCCGTAAAGTAGACCACTCCTGTTTCTTCATTTATAGACAATGGGTTTATCAAATCAAAGCCGCCAGTAGTTACTTTAGTTTCTTTCTTGCCATCTTTAGAGATACGGTATAGCTGTCTCCAACCATCTTTTTCACTTACAAGAAGAAATTCTTGGTTTCCTTTTAGCCACTTCCAGCCTTGTCCCCAGTAGTCGTGTACTTCTACCCAGGTATCATCTTTTTCTTCGAAAAATGGGTTGGCATTCCCTGTCACGGCATCGGCATAAAACCACTTACTGTGGCTATGTTTACGGTTTAGCTGCTGTATCATTACTTGGTTGGTGCCAGGAACCCAGTCCATCCTAGGGATATAGTTGTTACGACTGTCGCCGGGTATTTTCATCCAGACAGTTTTGGCTGTTTGCACGTTTACTACTCCTATTCTGGTAGCAGAAGGAGTCTCACCTACTTTTGGATATTCTACAGGAATGGTGAAAGAATAGATGGAGTCCGTAGTATTAATCATGTAGAAATCACGGATAGTGTTAGCGTCAACTTGCCAATAGGCGATGTTTTTGCTGTCGTCACTCCAGCTAAAGCCGTCTCTGCAACCAAATTCTTCTTCGTATACCCAGTCGAAAGTACCGTTAATGAGTTTGCCTTTACTGGTAGTTAGGGCTTTTATAGCTCCTGTTTTTATATCTTCTACATAAATATTGTTTTGGCTGACATAAGCCACTTTTTTGCCATCAGGTGATAATTTGGCAAACATAAGTGAGGACTCGGGCCTTCCTTTGCCAAGCTGCCTCAGATTTTTGGTATTTAAATCTAAAATCCAGTAGTCACCACGGGTGTCATACCGCCAAACCCTTTTGGTATTGGTGTAGATAAGAACTTGGGAGTTATCCTTACTAAAAGCATAACTTCTTAAGTTAAGCGGTTCGGTTTTTCCCTTTGGAATAAGCCATGAAGACTCTAAAACGGTAGTTTTATTTCCCGTAAGAAAGTCAGTTTTTACTAAAGCGTTTTTTTCTGTGGTGTAATAGCCTTTGCTATCGTCTGTCCATTTTACTTGGGCTACGGCTTGGAAACTAAGTAGTACAAGCAGTATATGAAATATTTTTTTCATTATATAGGTTAATTATTGAACAATGCAAGATAGGATATTTCTAACTCTCTTTGAAAAGAGGGTAAAATTCTATTGTAATTAGATAATATATTGATGTGTCAGTTTGACTTTTGGATTCTTGAAATTTCAAATGACTTGTTTTCTCCTGTATCTTTATCTCTAAGTGCCAGAATGGCCCTTTCTTTACTTGGATTGCGGTTCATTTTAAACAATTCACAGAAGGTTTTTGATTTGTAGTCAACCCCGTCAAAGCTAACAATTTCATCCCCGAGATTTATGTCCTTTTTTAGCTTTTCATCCCAAATTATCCCTACTATAAACTCGTGATTCTTATTAAGCGTGAATTGAACCGTCCACGGTAATTCCGTTAGTTTCTCAATGTCCAAAACGGAGCGAGGCTCAAAGTAAAAGATTCTTTTTTTATAGTCTAATGTTACTATACCTTGTTCAAATAGTTTTGCACCCATTAAAGAGAAGGAGCTATTAGAGGTTCCTACTGTAACATCTTTAAAGATGGTTTTATTGACCGAAAGACTCGGGGTTTGGAGAAGAAATTGCTCGCTTGCTGCACCTGCACCATTAACTCCCCATACATTGTTACCGATTGTTCTGCCAACTTCTTTAAATGCGTTCTCCTTGTTTTTGAGTGTGGTAAAGCCATAATGCTGTATTTCATAAAAACCAGAAAAGCCAGAATCGAAATTTGGCCAATCTACCAGGTCTTTTCCTAACTGAACTTTTATAAGTGGATTGCTTTGAAACTTATCCAGTTTCATGTGTTGGCCTGTTTCTTTTTTCAAAGGTAGATTCTTAGCATTGTCTGTTATAGTTATTGTTTTATTAAAATGGTCAAACTGTACTATAGAGTTTCTAAGCATGTTGCTTCCAATTATGCCGTGTAGCTCTTGACAATCGTAAACTACGTCTACAGTGGACGGGAGAACAATACCTACTGTATTTAAAAAGGAGAGCTCTCCAAGATTTATTTTCGGAGCTCTGACTGCAAGCTGCTCTGTGGAGGATCCGTTTGAGTCCCTTATGTCGATTCTGTTTACTACTTCCAGATTGAGCTCTTTTTGTAAGCTTTCTGTAATAGCAAAAGGAGCTCCAGTATCAAACAAGAAATTATATGTTTTACCAGCTATGGCTACCTTGACCTTGAAAGACCCTGGTTTTCCTTCGTATGAGATTTTTTCGAAGTATTTTTTCTGTTCAATGATGCCTTGGTTCATGGTGAAATTCTGGCCGAGTGCTAAAGACGTGCAAAAACTAACTAGTAGTGTTTTTATTAATTTGGACATATTTTTAGGGAGGGTTATTGAAGCTGCTTACTATTTTTTAAATGGGGAAGTTTAATGTTTTTGAATTTCTACTTGTGAAATATATCTCTGCCAAACTAAGAAATCCTACTCCAGCTTAGGCTTTTGTCCTTTACTTTGTCTAGGTGTATTTTTATAGGTAAGTGTTCTGCAAACTCTAAGTTTGGATCCTGCTTAAGGGTTTCAAAAGCCTCTTCCCGAGCTATTTTCAGTATGCTCTCGTCTTTGGCGAGATTGGCAATCTTAAGGTCAACTATTCCGCTTTGTTGTGTGCCCGCCATGTCGCCTGGCCCACGGAGTTCAAGGTCAACCTTGGAGATATGAAATCCATTCTCTGACTCCACCATGGTTTCTAAACGAGTGCGTGTGTCTTTAGATATGTTGTATTCAGTCATAAGAATACAGTATGACTGCTCTGCTCCACGGCCTACACGGCCGCGTAGCTGGTGCAATTGTGATAGTCCAAACCTTTGGGCACTTTCTATTACCATTACGGAGGCATTTGGTACATCTACCCCCACTTCTATCACGGTTGTGGCTACCATAATCTGCGTTTCGCCTTTCTTGAAGCGTTGCATTTCGTATTCCTTATCTTTGGGCTTCATTTTACCATGGACTACACTTACCGCATAGTCTGGGAAAGCCCTTATGATGTTTTCGTAGCCATCAAAAAGGTTTTTTAAATCCAACTTTTCAGACTCTTCTATGAGCGGATATACAATGTAAATTTGTCTGCCCAGTCGTAATTCTTCTTTCATAAAACCCCAAACGGCAAGGCGGTTTGCTTCGTAACGGTGTACGGTTTTTATAGGTTTTCTGCCTGGGGGGAGCTCGTCAATCTCAGAAATGTCTAAATCCCCAAAAAGTGTCATTGCCAAAGTTCTAGGAATAGGCGTAGCGGTCATAACCAACATGTGGGGATAGGTATTTTTGTTTTTCTCCCACAACTTGGCTCTTTGAGCTACCCCAAAGCGGTGCTGTTCATCTATGATGCAAATGCCCAAATTATGGAACTGAACTATGTCTTCTAACACAGCATGGGTTCCAACCAAAATGTTTATGCTGCCGTTTAATAGTCCTTCGTGAATTTCTGTACGTTCTTTCTTTTTGCTAGATCCCGTAAGTAAACGGATATTTACATCTAAAAGGTTACAATATTTCTGTAGGTTGGTAAAGTGCTGTTGAGCCAAAATCTCGGTAGGAGCCATCATGCATCCCTGAGCTCCCCCGTCAATGGCCATAAGCATACAAATAAAGGCTACAATGGTTTTTCCGCTACCTACATCGCCCTGTACCAAGCGGTTCATTTGCTTTCCCGACTTCATGTCGTCAAAAATCTCGCGAACTACCCTTTTCTGTGCACCTGTAAGATCAAAAGGGAGATGCTCCTTGTAGAAGTCAGTAAGTAATGCGGTTTTATTGAAAATTTGCCCTGAATATTCATTTTTACGGACCAAAGAAAGCGAAATGAGTTTCAGTTGGTTATAAAAAAGCTCCTCGAACTTCAGTCTGCGTTGAGCATGAAGTTGTTCTGTAGGGTTTGCAGGTAAATGCAAAAAGTACAAAGCTTGTTTCTTAGAAATGAGCTTATATTTCTGGATGATATTTTGGGGTAAAGTTTCATGTATATACGGATCTGCCAAAGGCAAAAGAGTTCGTATCCATCCTGAAACAGTTTTACTTTCTACAAAACCTTTCCGAAGTCTTTCTGTAAGCGGATAAATGGGCTGGTAATATCGTGGAATAGGTTTATCGGAATTGTAAATCTCTACCTCGGGATGTTGTATGGAGTACGTTCCGCCGAAAAAAGTGGGTTTGCCATAAATGATATAATTGGTTCGTACCTGTAAGAATTTCTTAAAATATGCTACACCCTGAAACCACACTAGCTCCATGGTTCCCGACTGATCTATAAACTTGGCTGTTAGGCGAGGTTTTCCTTTACCTTCTATTATATCTACAGAAACTACCTGCCCAATTATCTGTACACTTGGAAGATTTTCATTTATGTCTGAAATACGATGGAATTGGGTACGGTCTTCGTAGCGGAAGGGATAATGCTCCAGCAAATCACCATAGGTAAAAATGCCCAGCTCTTTGTTTAGCAGTGCGGCTCTTTGCGTACCTACGCCTTTGAGAAAATCTATTTTACTATCGAAAAACGAAGCCATTAAGCAAATTTACGCTAATTATACCGTGAAAATTAAACCTTTGGTCCAAAAAAACCGTTAGAGAAGAGAACATAAATCTTAGATAATGACACCAAGGAGAAGTAATTCATTCATCAAAAAAGCTAAAGACATATCAGTAAGCGGAGCATTGGCGGTTGCCCTTTTGGGTTCGTCGGTTGTTTTTCAAAGTTGCGGAAGCGGCTCAAGTGATACCGTAACTGAAGAAGTTTACACAAAAGGAGTGAAAACCTATATAGCTGAAACAGAAGGTGGCAAGTTTAAAATCATGGACGAAGAAGAAGTGTCGGTGGACTCGTCAATGGCTATTGTTACGTATATGGATGGCCGTAAGGATACACTTTCTCCAGCTTTAGTGAAGTCGCTTATTGATGATGAAGTACGTAATAGCCCACACGCTGTAGGCCAAAATAATGGATTGAGCAATGTCCTTCTTTACGGAGCCATGGGATATCTTTTGGCTAGAACGATGAGCCCGAACTATGGAAACATCCGTCAACAGCCGCCTGCATCAGGGGTATATAACTCACCAAATACGGCACAGAAATCTGCTGGAATCCAGCAAAATATTGGCAACTCAAGAACTTCTGTTACGCGTCCGGTAGGTGCCAGCAGCGGACACTTTAAAGCTTCAGGTAGAAACTCTGGCGGAGCTGCCTAAGATTTTCCATAATTTATCTTTAAAGGACTAGATTTAATTGTTGACCCTCGTCTGTCTTAAGAATCCGTTTGAGCCTAATACTCTTATGGAGTTGATAGGTATACGAGCTGTGCTCAGTATGCTTTTTCTAAAAGAGAAAAAACAAGTAATGACTAGTTGGTAATCTAAAGTATTAAGATAAGTACGATCAGAACATAACATTACGCAAGTAATCAAAATGAAATTCAAAACTCTTAGCAAGTCGCCGAATGATGTCCTGAATCTAGAAGGTTGGAGATGGATGTTGGGTGAAGACACGCTTCCGTATATCGTAAATGACTTGGTTTCGATAAGTCCGAATGAAGCAGAACAATATTACGAAGCAGGGAACTCACTGTACGAAATGTATTGCGAAGCCGCTCAGAAAATTATAGACTTTAAGCGTTATAAAGAGCTGGGAATACCAGAAAACCTTATTCCGCTTATAGAATATTCCTGGGAGAATGAAAACCATTGGCATTTATATGGGCGGTTTGATCTTAGTGGAGGGGTAGATCGCATTCCTATAAAGTTGATTGAGTTTAATGCGGACACCGCCACATGTATTCCCGAAACGGCCATTGTGCAGTGGGCATCTCTTAAAGCTAATGGACTGGATGACAGTTCCCAGTTTAATAACCTGTTTGAGTCTTTGGTAAATGGTTTTATCGAATTGAAAGCCAAAAACTCGGGTAAGTTTCCTTCGCTTTTATTTTCGGCAATGAGTGGCTATCCGGAAGACGATGCCAACGTGGAAGTACTTATGGAAGCCGCGAAAGCAGCGGGATTTGAAACCGCTTTTGAATATATTGAGAACCTGCATTTTTCAACTGATGAAGGTGTTTTTAAAGCAGCAGAAGACGGGACATACACCCGATATGATTTTTGGTTTAAGCTTGTGCCTTGGGAGTATATAGCTTGGGATGAGCCTGAACTAACCCAAACGCTAACCAAGCTGGTTTTAGCAGAGAAGTTAGTGGTAATTAATCCTGCGTATACGTTATTATTCCAGTCAAAGGCACTATTAAAAACTCTTTGGGAGATTTACCCATATCATCCCTTGTTGTTAAATACATCAGACAAGCCGCTTTTCATGCGTAAAAGTGTAGAGAAAGTGATTTTGGGTCGTGAAGGGGCTAATGTAACTATTCTGGCTGCAGATGGGTCACATGAACAAGGGCGTGGAGGTAATTACTCGGGACAAAAAGTGATTTACCAAGAGTATGCCGAGTTTGCAAAGGATTCTATTGGACGGTTTTACCAGGCTGGGGTTTTCTTTGCAGGGGAGGCTTGCGGCTTAGGATACAGGCGAGGTGGAGAAATTATAGACAATACCGCCCAGTTTTGCGGGCATGTGGTGGAGTAATACTTTTAAATAAGTACAAGGCGGGGTCTTTAAAAGCCATGTCATTGTGCGTCAATCACAACGAGTGCAGTTAACTTAGATAAACAAAATCTATTTGGGTTTTAACAAGGCAGGTAGTTGGGGGACTTTGTAAACAAAACATTTAATATACATTGAAAAGGTTTTTCGTATTAGTTCTCCTTTTGGTAGGAGCACAGGAGTTGGTTTTTGGACAGCAAAAAGGAGATTTTTATTTATACTGGGGTTGGAATAGAGGCTATTTTGCCGATTCGGATATAAGGTTTTTAGGAAATGACTACAATTTTAAGCTTAACAGTGTTAAGGCACATGACCGCCAAACTGCCTTTGGCAAAACCTACTTTAATCTAGGAGATATAACCATACCGCAATACAATTTTAGAGTTGGATATTATTTCCATGACAAATGGAATGTTTCCTTCGGTATTGACCACATGAAGTACGTGATGGACCAGGACCAGATCGTAAAAATGGATGGTTTCATAAATAGAGGGTCTGACTTTGATGGTGTTTTCTCTAAAGACGATCGTGTCTTAGATGTTGATTTTCTGAGCTTTGAGCACACTGATGGACTCAATTATGCAAATTTAGAATTAAGAAGGTTAGAAAATCTTTGGAATATTCCTGTCAAAAAGAATAGGAAGGCAATAGCCATAAACCTTATTGGTGGTGCCGGAGGTGGGCTTTTATATCCAAGAACCAATACCCGTTTATTAGGTCAAGATAGGTATGACCAATTCCACCTTTCTGGCTATGGTGTTTCTGCGGTTACTGGTATAAATGTTACTTTCTGGAAGTGGTTTTTCTTACAGACTGAGCTTAAGGGAGGCTATATAAGAATGGGAGATATAAGGACTACTCAATTTAAGGAGGATAGAGCAACCCAAAGTATTTGGTTCTTACAAGACAATGTAGTTTTAGGAGCTAATATTCCTGTTTTTCGTAAGAAAAGTAAAGCATAAAATTAGCCGCTAACTTTGGTGGAATTTGGTTAAGTTGTGAATAAGATAGTGGGGTTCTACCTCAATATCTCGTTCACATGCTTATCTATATTGCTAGCTATTTTGTCAGTAGGTAAGTCGTTTTCATCAAAGCCAAAAGGGTCTTCTATTTCTTCGGCTATCAACTCTAAACTCCCTAGAACGTAAAGTATAAGCGTAATTACCGGAGCTACGTAATATCCCAATTGAAAAACATAGCCAAAAGGCAGTGTAAGAATATAAAGCGTAATGAACCGCTTAATAAATGAGCTATAAGCGTAGGGTATTGGTGTGTTTTTTATCCGCTCGCAGCCGCCACAGATGTTGGTAAAGTCGGATATCTCCTGGTTTAAGGACCACAGTTCTGTTTCTGTAATCTTTCCCTGTCGTTTAAGGTCATATAACCTCTGCACCATTACAGCCGCAATTTGGTTCGGTAGATGCCTTTGCTCATCTAGGGTTTCCAGTTCCGGGTGAGGGAAGGTGTCTAGTGCTAAACGTGTTTTTTCTAGTTGTAAGTGGTCCCGCAGTGTATGGGCATAAAGCGGAATAGTTATAGCAAAAAAGGATTTATTTTCTGCATCATTTTCTGGTAAAATCCCTGCTATTTTTATTGCTAAGTTACGGCTGGTATTGATAAGGCTACCCCAAAGTTTTCGTCCCTCCCACCAGCGGTCGTAAGCTGTATTTGTTCTAAAAACCAAGAGTAGGGATATTACAAAGCCTAGCATAGTATGCAGGATAGGAATGTTCTTTACCCAGCTATTGGCACGTAGGTGTAAAATCTCTAATTCCCAATATGCTACGCCAATAGAAAAAATGAAAATGCCTACAAGAAATGGCCAAAGCTTGGAAAGTGTATCTGATTTGGAGAAGAGGAATTTCCACACAAACCACTTCTTGGGATTGTAGACTAGCATACCGCAAAAATTTTCCCGAAAATACGGTTTCTGGTATTACAAAAAAGAAAAACAGACGTATTTTTTATCTGTAACGGATGAAAGGGTATAAGCTATTTTGGCTAATAGATATTGTAGATCTATACTAATAGGAGTCTCGATTTCGCCTGACCAGACAATGCCCTTTTTTATAAACTCTGCATATATGATTGCAAAATTATCACTGCACTAACTTTATCTAAATTTCCCTTTACTTGTCGGTCTTTTTTCTTCGTACCGAAAGCTATCATGCTATCCAGTGCCATTTTGGATGTAAATCGTTCGTCTACATATCTTAAGGGTGTGGAGGGGAAGTTTTGATTAAGCTTTTCGCCAAAGGCTCTCACCATTTCTGTGGTTGGGGTATCTTCACTTTTTAAGTTTAAGGGTAAACCTAGTACTATTTCATCTACTTGTTCTTTTTCCAAGTAGTTTTTTAGATACGCCATAAGCTCCGCAGTCTTTACGGTTTCCAGAGCGGTGGCTATAATTTTCATGGGGTCTGTGACCGCTAAGCCTGTACGTACTCTTCCGTAGTCTATTGCAAGTATCCGTCCCATATTTTATCCTGCTATTACTGTTGAAAAATCTTTAAGATAGGTATTTGCTATCCCTTGTACGTCATCTGCTGTCACAGCGTCTATTTTGCTGCTCATGGTTTCGTAAAAGTCAGAAGGAAGGCTCTCGAAAGCAATGGCCTTGTGTTTGTCCATAATGTCAAAAATGGTGTTGGTGCCGCTCAAGATAGAGCCTTTTATGTAGCTCTTAACCGTTTGCAATTCTTCCTCGGGGGTTTGTATTGTTTTTAGTATTTCTAGTTCTTTGAATATCTCGGTTTGAGCTTCGTCTAGCCTGTCTTTGTTTAGCTCGGCTTTTATAGCCCACATTCCATCGTCTAGGATAGATGTAAGGTTAGAGGAAATGCCATAAGTAAGGCCTTTTTCTTCTCGGATATTCTTCATTAGTCTGCTGCCAAAATACCCTCCAAAAATGGTATTAGTAACTAGGTAATTCATAAATTTAGGTTCCGAGCGGTTAAAGAGTCTTTTGCCAATAATTAAGGTGCTTTGTACGGAATTTTCTAAGGAAATATTCTCATAACTAGCTTCCGATATAGGTGGCATTGTAAAAGACTGAGTGGGCGTAGGGTTTAGTTTCTTATTGCCAAATATCCGATTTAGTTGGCTAGTGGCGTCTTGAGGGAAAAGGCCACACAAATAGATGTCAAAACCTATCGGTCTTATTTCTTCATGATAAAGACCCAAAATATTGTTTCTATTGGTCTCCTCTATCCTATCGGGAGTAAGTGTTTGCCCCAAGATGTTTGTACTACCGTACATTAGGGTCTTAAAGGCATTGTTAGCCAGAAAGGTGGTTTTCTTCTTGTTTACCTTATAGTTTTGTAAAGATTGGTGCTTAAGAATGTCTAACTCACTTTCTAAAAAAGCGGGAGCGTCTAGCAACTCCTGCATTAGAGGGAGATATTGGTCAAAATAAATCGACATCCCGTGTAGTGTAAGCACCGTTCTTTGGTAAGCCATAGAAACATCTAAAAAGCCGCCTAGTTTCTCAAAGGCTTCACTTACCTGCAATGCACTTTTATCCTTTGTTCCTAGTGCCCACAAACGGGCTAAAAAATGACCTGTTTGTAAATCTTTGCTATGAATAATGCCAAAAGGAATTACAATCTCTAATCTAAAGACCTCTACTGTATTTGATAATAGAGAATGAACCTTAACGCCATTTGAGAGGGTCTGTAGTTTTAGTGGCTGTAGAGCCACTTTAAAATCAGTTGAGAAAGAGGGTGCTATACTGCGGTCTAACATAAAATTGTATATAAATGAAAAAAGCCTTATCCGAAGATAAGGCTTTTCTGTTGAAAACAAAGAGTTAATTACTTAACTTCTTCTTTGATTTCGCTAGCTAATGTATCAGCAGTAGCAGCAAGAGTGTCAGCAGTAGCTTCTAGAGTTTCAGTAGCTTCTTCTAGTGCTGTTTCTGTAGCCTCTTCAGTTGTTTCTGCAGCTTTAGTACAAGCAGTAAATGCTACCATTGAAGCTACGATCATTAGTCCTAATACTTTTTTCATCTTCTTGATTGTTAATTGTTAAATTACTGGGTCAAATTTAAGCGGGCTTTAAGAATATAGCCAAATTTTCTTAAAATTTTCTTAAAGAAAAATATGATATTCTTTTTTTTGTTTCACTTAATATTGAAAAAGTCTAATTATTTGATAATTTTTAAGTATTTTTAACTTAAAAGGCTTTAAGTTTCACCTCAAAATAGATCTCGCCAAATAGAAGGTACAAGACCCAATAATACCGTTAATGCAGTACATAGATACAGAACTACCTTATGCAAAGGCTTAAGCTCAATGCTTGCTTGGTCGCTTTCCCTGAAAGAAGCCACAACTGGTTTTAGATAGTAGTACAAAGAAACTGCAGACATAAGTATAGCTGTAATTAGTAACCAAAGATACCCT
>CAZBAV010000079.1:0-20088 GCA_964489955.1 uncultured Lacihabitans sp.
CATTTGGAGCATTTTCATCTGAAAAGACAGCTGAAGAAATTGCAAAGGAAATTAAAGAAAGCAGGAAATTCAGAGGCAAAGATTTAAAGCTTTAAAAAGTATGCAATATTTAATTGATACAAGTATCTGCATATTCTTTCTGCGTGGTAAACCCAACCTTGATGAAGGAGAAGGGAGTTCAAAATTGTTTTATCTCTGAACTTACCATTTTTGAATTAAGATACGAAAACTGGCGAAAAATATAGAGATAATCTCGGGTATTCTATTCTTTCCAAAGATGATCAAGTTACTTAACCCCGCTTTCTGACAAGTTATGACCTTTGTAAAGCAATAGGCCTCTCTAATAGAAATAGGTAGAGTCTCCCAAAACAACGGATGCCAAAATAAAGACATAGCCAGATACTCCCCCACTTTGCTTCATATCCCTTACACAATTGAGAACGGGAGTTCGAAGATTCCCGACCTAGATAGTGGAGCGAAATCTTGTCAAGGGCGGGACTTGTTCACTAAAACTGCTTTAATTTACGAAAAGGAATATTAGCCTTGAATTGTTCCTTAAATGTGACATCTGCCAATCTTCTTCCAAAGAAGAACCAACTGGGATAATAAAGGGCTATACGCATGACAATTAATGCAATAGCAATACCCTCCATTCCGTAGTAACTGCCCGCCAGAACAAAAGGTGGGATGACTATAACTTGTAATAGACTCCATTGAAGATTAAACTGGGTTTTTCCTTGTACTACCGATAGAATCATTACCGGGCTATTTACTGTTCGAAGAAACAAGTAAACACATAAAAGCATAGTTAGTCCTGTAATCTCCCGGAAGGTTTCCCCGTATACTCGTGTGACCAAATAGCCTGAAACACTTAAGAATGCCATAAGTGCACAAAAATTAAAGAGGGTATTTATTTTGATTAACATTAAATACTTTTCCTTAAGCTTATTTTTCTTTTCTCGCATAGTAGCAAGGTAGGGAGTAAAGACCTTTTGGATAATAGGTCCGGAAAATCTGAAAGGCTGATTAGCAAGTTGTTTCGCAAGACTATATTTTCCTAAATCATCCAAACCTGCAAGTCTTTCTATCAGAATCAAATCAAAGGACGAGGATAGTTGAGAGACCAGACTCGCACTTAAGGTATACGTCCCTATCTTTAGGAAATGGAGGGCTTCCTTGAGGCTAAAATGCATGGCGGAAAAACCTTGCAAAACTCCCAAAATAAAAAAATATCCATATTTGAAAATGGTGGTCAGCCCGATTCCGCAGATTGCCCCCCAGATACCGTAATTATTAACCACTAAATACACGCTAAGCAATACGCCTGAGCTCTCTGCTATAAAACTATTTTTGGAGATGAGCTTATAGTTTAGTTCTCTGGATTTGAGTGAAAAATTCAATTTTCCTACGGAAGAAATACAGAGTAACAGTCCAAGGAAGCGGATGTAGTGGGACAGTGACTCTTCCTTATAAAACTCAGCCAGGTATGGAGCAATGCCTATCGTTAAGAGACCAAGTATCAGTCCAAAAAATATGTATAGCCAAAAAATGGTTGAAATTTGTTCCTTAGAGAGCTTAGAGGCATGATAAATGGAAGAATCTAAGCCCCAAAAGCTGGCAAGTTCCAGAAAGGAAAAGGACAAGGTGATTATGGCCAATATTCCCAACTCTTTCGGGTTAAGATAATGGGCTAGAATGTACATTTTCCCAACCGCAAAGGTCGTAGATATTACTATTTGGGCAGCGGTCCATTTAACACCCGTAAATATTATACCGTATCTCAAAGCTAAACTGTTATAAGCTACTTTTTATTCTATGGATTAACTCAGTAGTAGAAATGCCCTTGCTATAGGGAATTATAAATATTTGGTCATCAGAAAGTTCGCTGCAATCTTGCCTTTTTACCTTGGCCTCTACTTCATCTGAAAAACCATAAGCATAGTGCGTGTAGCCCTTTGAGGTCATATAAGCAATAGTTATTTCCTTAGGGCCGTCCAAAATTACTTCATCCACGTAACGGCAGGAGGCCACCACCTCCGCACGTTCAGATTGGGACAAAATAGGCTTCCTTTTGTAGGCCATTACTCTTTCGTCAGATACCACATGGACTACTAATTTATCCCCCTGTTCTCTGGCCTTTTTAAGGAATTTTATATGCCCGGGATGAAATATATCCCCTACAATTTTAGTATAAATTATTTTTTTCATAATAGGTTGTAACTTTTTGCCAGAAGGGGTCATACTGAATCTTTTTATTAAACATTTTCAGGTAATGAAGTGCTTTTACCCTATCTTTTTTAATTAAGCATTGCAGAAAATATTCTTTGGCAACCACCCTGACTGCTGGCAAGGTAAAATCGGTCAGCTTAGAATCCAGGATGTAGTGGTAAAGACATTTGGGTGTTTCCCAGTCCCCGTAGTTTTCAGTTAAGAATACTTCCGGATTCTGAGGTATATTAATTTTGACTCCGTAATATTCCTTTTTCTCCAATACAAATGGTGTACGATATCTTACCAGGTAAGTTCCGGTATAGGAGGCGTATGTGAGTAATTTTTCACCTTCTTTTTTAAAAAATGCCATGTCAATAGGAGGATGTTTCTCAGATAATTGACATTTCATTTTGTAGGGGACATCCTTACTATTATCTAGTATGATTTTAAAACCGGAGGCCACTAGGGTTTTCTTAAGGAAGGGAATATCGGTATCCTCCAGTAAGAAACAGATGTCCAGGTCCCTATCCCAGGAGATGAATTTGCCTTCTCTAACGTATCCCAAAAGGGATCCGAAGCATAAAAAAGGCTTGAATCCCTGTTCTTCCGTGATGGAAAAAAATGTACCCATTGCTTCCACAAAGCAGGATTCTTGGAAGGTCTGCTTGAAACCGTTTTCAGCCGTCTCACTGCCTTGTTTTTCCAGCATTTTTAGAATCCACTTTTCAAAAATAGTTTCTATTTCTAAATCACCTTTCTCCAATAAAAACCTGCCTGCAAATCTACCGTAAGGACTATTAATGGTCAAAGCATCTAAGTGCATGCTCCAATAGATTATGAAACGCAAATGATATATATATAGAATTTCTAAAATTTTGGGTACCGTATAAACCAATAGTTTTTTCATGAGGATTGGTTTATTTATTGTTAAAAAAAAGACGTGCTATTCTAAGCTGATTTGCTCCCGAAGCTATAGCTATAGGATAGTCCTCAGAAAAGCCCATTTGGCATTTAATAAGCCCCAGGTAATTCGCTAAATTCCTTGCTTTTTCAAAGTACCGGTGAGGTTCGCTGCTTTTAGGAGGAATAACCATTAGGCCGGAAATTTTCAGTTTTTTAAGGGAACAGTAATTTAATAACTCTTCTAATTGTTCCTCCTTCGTACCATTTTTCTGAGGTTCATTTCCGATGTTTAACTGTACGAAAAACTCCTTAGTCTTAATATCTCTGGCGTTCATTTCTCTCTCAATGTAATCTACTTCTTTTGGTCTGGAGACAGATTCTACGGTATCAAAAAATTGCAGAATCCGGGCTATTTTATTCGTTTGCAACTTCCCAAAAAAATTTAGGTGCAGGTGTGGATGAAGAACTTTTATGGCGGAGAATTTAGCTTCAGCCTCTTGCAGATACTTTTCGGAAAAGTGCAATTGACCAAAGTGGATGAGCTTCAAAATGTCTTCTGGTGTCCTTCCTTCTGTAGCGGCAAAGACCCTGCCGCCATGATTTAGAAATTTTTGAATTTCCGGCTGATTGATAAACCTTAAATAGGGATGCCCGACAGGAGTTTCCGGGTGGATTAGATTCATAGAGTTAAAATGGTTTTAAAAACAGAACACAATTATAAGAAAAAATAAGCAATATTTTGCTCCTCCCTTACAGGTTCTTATGAGAGTAAAAAGTAGTATCCTGACCATTAAGGTAAGTAAGATTTAAGCCAGTAACCCTTCTAAAAGGGCAGAAAACATAGTTTATCACTGATTTAGATGAAGTGAAGAGTAACCACTTACAATCACGCTTTTGTCAGTCAATAAAAAATCCGTCAGTCACGGATATTATTGGATGTGCTTTTCTCTTTCACGTATTCGTAATTAAGACCTTTGTTTGGCAGTACACTTCAGGATGCAGATACATCCCTTTCTCTGAAGCAGCCTTGTCAACTTCCGGAACTATTCTGTTAGCCTCGGCATATTTATCTTTTCGGATACCGGTCACCTGCCAGCTTACTTCCACATTCGGACTATTCGTTTGAATAACAAACCGATTATCTTTAACTTTTTCTTTGATGATGGCCTGAGCAAATGTACCTATCACTGTCAGCTGATATCTTAAATCTTTATTTAAGGCTTCAAAAATCCGGGTAAAGCCACAATGCCATAGCCCATTCAATTGTTCATCTAAATAAGTATATTTACTTCTATTCGTAGTTTAAGAAAATTCCAGCATTGGTAAAAGCAGATTATTCAAAGAATGGAAATACACCGACTATCTATGTGATTTTAATCGAAGTCAGCTTACTAGCTTAAGTTTACAAATCATTTCAAACATGGAGCCTTGAAAACTATGAGAGCCTTGCATTTGTTTCACCAGCTGTTTAATCAGAAAGATGCCAAAGCTTTCTTTAGATAAGTTAAGCTCCTTTGTGCCATTATCTTTAAAAGTAAAATGAATAGATTCTCCTTTCTTTCCAACAGAAATCTGCAACGCAGGGTTAGCAGTAGTGCTGAACGCATGTTTACATGCATTTATGGTTAATTCTGTAAAGATCAAGTTAAGATTAAGGGCATCATCCGCGTATACTTCCAGAGGTACTATGTCATATTCGGTTTTTACATGACTCATATTAAAAGCTGCTAAAACTTCATCAACCAGTTCGGGAAGTAACTTGTGAAGCTCTACGCTCGTAAGTTTGTCAGAGCTATATAGTTTTCGCTGAAGCGAAGAAATAGACTGAATAAGAAGTTTACTTTCGTTAAAAACTTCTTGAGGATTAGTATTTGACAGTTCTGCGGATTTTAAAGTAAGTAAACTGGAAATGGTTTGGAGGTTATTATTAAATCTGTGATTCTGTTCTTTTACTAAAAGGGCGTTTTGTTTACTTATTTGTTTGTTCTTTCGGTTAAGAAGAAAGAAAAGAGCAGCTGTAATGGCTGTTATAAAGATGAGGAGAGCAGATGCCCATAAAAACTTGCGTTGTAACAAGATATTTTCCCGATAGAGGCTTAGTTCTGTTTCCTGATTTTCTGCAATGAGTATGTTCAGCTGATCATCCATGTTATGAATGACTTTAAGCTTTTCATTATTCCAGTTTTCAATTTCTTCAGCCCTCATTTTTTGAAGAAGAAGAAAGGCCTCTTCAAAGTTTTTGTTCTTAGCCAATAAGTTTATTTCTGTAGTTTCAATGTTTTTCCGTACGGCATAATCTTGAGCCACTTTTGCAAAAGCCTTTTTTGCGTCTTTGAGTTTTAACTCGGCAAGAGCAGGCTCATTTTTATGTATATAAAGTTCAGTTAGCAGTAACAGAGCACTTAGTTTATAATAGCCTTTTTCTGTACTAGGATCTATGTTTTTGATAGTTTCCTCCAGCATCGCCACATTATTAGCAGAATCTAATGCACTTTCCTGAACATTTAGTAGAGTTATAGTTCCAATGTGATTTGACTTTAAAGCACTGTTTTTAGCTTTTACTAAGTATAGTTTAGCACACTATCGAGGTTGGTATGAGTTGTGTTAGAAAATGCATGCGGATAATAGAAACTGGCAAGCACAGGATATATGCTAGCTTTGGTGTCTTCATTATCTATACTTTCCGCTACAAGGGCAGCTTTCTTAAAATAAGTTAAGGCTTGTTCATAGTTTCTGGATGATTCCTCATTCCTACCTAGCCATGTATGTAGCCTACTAAGTTCAGGACTTAAGCCTTTTTTTTCTTGTATGGCTAAAGATTTAAGAAACCAGTATTTGGTTTTAAGGTAGTCTTTTTTTACAACCAATTCAGCTTTCCCAAAAAGGTAATACGCTTCGGCCAACAACAAAGAATCATTATTTAGTACGGCCTTTTTATAAACGGTTCTTGCCCAATCTATACGTTCCTGTGCGGTTTTAGGTTTATTGCCAAAATAAGCTTCATACTTAGTTTCAATCCATTTTTTACAATTCTCCCAAATAGGAAATTCAGTAGGTAGTAGTTGTAAAAGAACAAAAAAAGTGAGTGTCTTCAATAGTATTGTTTATGAGGGTTCTTGACTTATAGAATAAAAATATGTCGAACCAAATATATGTATTAACAGATGTAATAAAAATAGTTATAGATGAAGAATTCTTTATTTAAGAATGTTCTTAAACCGAATTATGTGTTCGTATACACCCAAATGCCACTTCACATAACATTCAAAACCGTACTTTATTTTGCTTCTCTCCAATGCATAGCTTGCTCTTAAAGGGCGGCTGGATAGCTAAGGCATAATTCAGGAGACAGGCTGGCGGTGTCTTATTGCATCATCTGTTTTAAGTTACGCAGGGCTGCTTCTGAATGCTGAAACAGGTCAACTTTAATTCAGTGATGGTCTATTCCCATTACCTTAATTGGTTTCAAATCAGTAAGCTATATAGCTATAATAGGGCCCAGCCAAGGTGCTGGATTTATATCAAATCTTAAGCAGAAGTAAATTATAAAAAGGGGCGTCCAACTTACCGGACACCCCATATAACTTAGTTACATAATCATTTTTTGCTCCCCTCCAGCTTAAGATGGATATCCAATATGGGTTTAATTCTGTTAGGTGCAGGTAACGCCGGATCTGATGCGTAACTTAATCCCCATTTCATCCGATCTATATTTATCATGGCTTCGGTTTTTAAAACCTGATTGGCTACCTCTATAAATGCAGGGAACTCTATTTCATGCGTATTCCCCAGAATAGTCAAATCTCCTTTTACAGTATAGTTTTCTGTGCCTAATTGCTTTTCTAAGCTTCCCGTTCCTGCAGTAACCTTGTTTATTTTAAACAATACATTAGGATTTACTACCATGTTAAAAAAATCAGTAGACTGAAGATGCGTAATTAACATGGTTTTGAGTTCATCTGTAGGTAAATTAAAATTAACCAGCGAAATCAAGGGTAATTCAAAATTCCCACCTGTAACTATGCCATCTTCACTGTACAATTCAGTACTTTTAACTGCAATGGTACCATTATTAAAGGTATCGTCTCCATGGTATCCTTTCCATTCTGCAACAGAACTACTGCCCAATTCATAGTGAGCAACTTCAGGAGCTTTGACGTCTTCAGAACATCCGGCTAAAAAAGTAAATGCTGCAGCAAAAGCAATTACCGTCATTTTTTGATAGTTAGTTTTCATTATATATAGTTAATTATTTGCACATTATAAATTTTCTTAGCTGTAACTTCAGCAATATTTTTTTAAACCACATAGATGAAAATTTAAAAAAAGGACAATTGATTTTTAACACGATAGCTATGTGAAGCATGCTTGCATGTCACCTTAACATATTACCTCTATGTGGTTTAATATTAAATATTTACAATACACTTTTACTCGCTGAAGCAAACTACAACCACTTTCTTCTTAGTAAGTTTAAAGCACTATTTCGCTGTTTTCAGCTTTACCTCTAATTACAAATCCAAGTTTTACACCTACATTAAATAACTTCAGACTTCCGTCAAACGTACCCATCTGTTTGCCGGTGTCTCCTGTGATTCCTGTATAGGAAAAATCTGACGGATTACTAACATGATATTCTACGGGATTTCCCAACACGGTTGTGCCCATGGCGTTGTTCAATCCGTAATCGGCAAAGACCGAAATACGTAAAGGTAAACCCAGAACTGTGCTTTTAAGGCCAGTTTCTGCCGACAGAAACAACACCATTTTCCTATCCAGTTCTTTTCTTGATTGAGATACATTCCTCCACTCTCCAAAACCAGCGAAAGCGGGTTGTAAGAGCTCTACGTTCCACTGCTGATAATATCCTTTTGTCTCTAAAGATGAAATGTCTACGGTATAGAATGAGGACAGATTAAATGCGGCTTTGCCGCCCAAATTGACAAACCACTTTCCTTTATCTCCTCCGTTTTCGTATTGCAAATTTAAGGGAACTTCTACATATCTGAGGGTTTGTTTTTCCACATAGCCCGTTCCCTGATAGCGAAATTCAAAATCATCCCCTTCTGTGTCTGTTGCCCCATAGCTGCTTTTTAAGCTACTTAACTTCAAATCAGAAGAATAGAATTGTATGCCTACACCCGTGCCAAGTGACCACTTGGTGGATAAATAATATCTATAATCTATTCCAAAGTTAACCTGAGGGCGTATTTTACTGTCCCAAACGGCTTCGCCATAATTTAGCTTGGCGTATACGCCCGAAACATAAGGCGTAAATTCGTGGCGTGGACTTTGCCCAAACAAAGTGCTGCAGCTAAACAAAAAAACATATATCAGATACTTATTCATGACCTTACTTTTTGGGTTGGCTTTTAATAGATGTTAAATCGTGTACTCTTAGTAAAATTATTACTGGTACATTTAATGATGTACGCTCCCGCCGCCAAACCAACCGGAAGGCTGATTTCTGTAATAATTTGATCAGACTGTTTTTCCATAATCCATTCACCTGATGTAGTAAGAACCTGGATTTTCATACTTTGAAGTTCTTCTTCAGGCAGGTCTATTTCTACTTTAAAAGTGTTTCCATTTACTATAGGATTAGGAAAGATTTTCAAAGCTGTTGATTCAAAATTGGTCGTCGTATTTGCCTGAAAATCGCAGGTAGAAAGCCAGGTTTCGTCTTCGATTTGCATTTTCACATAATACCTGCCATTCCCCAGATTATCTGAAACCTGATCTTCCGCTGAATAATACTGGCCACTTCCCACAGAAATACCGTCTCTAAACCACTCATAATCTATAAAGCTATAGCCCCCGTTTGTATCCGGATTGTTATTTACGAGTAAAAGATTATTGAACTTCTGCACTACGATCTCTTCCGGTCTGAATTTCTTTTCTACCCTTATCACATAAGTCAATGTATTGGTAGAGTCCTGTGACCGTATGGTTACAGTTTCCATGTAAATGCCCGGTTTAGGCGTAGACAGTACGAATGAACGTGCCGGATTTACCTTCGCCCCTACTTCTGTTTTCATCACTACAGAAACCGAATCGGAATTACCGTCACAAGCTATTACATAATAAATTTCCTCTTCGGGTGTTTCAAAGATCTGTCCGCCAACAGTTATGCGGTGTATGGTAGCATCAGAGCTGCTTATTTCTAAAACCCGGGTCTGAGATTCAGCGGGAAGGTAATTTTCATTGCCCTTTTGATGAGCCATAATGAGCACTTTCCCTGAAGTCTTAAGACTAACCCAGCCTGCTGCGGATACCAATGCAGGAGCTTCTTCAGCGTCAAAAGTGTAGGTATATTCAACAGGAAGATGGGATGAGGCAACAGCATTCAATGCAAAATCATCGTCATTTTCCAGATGTTTTGGAGCAATCTCATCAAAAGCAATCTCTTGCGGAGCTTTGTGAATTACAAGCTGGGTTTCTAACCACAAATCGTAATAGTTCTCTCTCTGTAGTAGTGCGGATACAGTGTAGGCTCCTGCATTGGTCTGCCCGTTTCCGGAATAACTCACATTTGTACCATCCGGAATCCCCGAAACACTAACATGGTGCGGTTCACCATTATAAATCACTTCCTTACCCGGAAAAACAGCATTGGTAAAAGTGGCTTTGTCTATATGAAGGAGAACATCCATAGAAGAGCCGAGATAATTATGACTTTCAGGAGCAGTAACAGTAACTTTATAATCTCCCGCGTTTACATAACCTCTTTGTGGTGAGAAGTACAATTGACTCTCTCCATGATTAAGTGAGGCCTCCACATTTTTTACCGATCCGTCATAAATATGTTTTTGTTCTCCAGCACCCCAAATTACTGAGCTAGCTTTAGAGATGGTGATTTGTGTTTCCAGATAAAGATCATGGTAATTGGTTTTTTGGATAAGAGCTTTAACGATATAGGTACCTGCGTTAGTCTGTCCGTTTCCGGTATAAGAAACGGTAGCTCCATCCGGAATTCCTGATACATAAACTGAATGTGGATGCCCGTTATAGGTAAATGCTCCACTATTGAAGCTGACCCCGTAAAAACTGGCCTTCCCGATAAACAGAGTGACTGTTTTCGACGCTCTCGTGTAGTTCTCACTTTCCGGAGCGGTAACAGTTATGGTATAGGTACCGGGGTCTGTAAAACCTTTTTGAGGTGAGTAAGATAGCTGAGATTCGGTGTGATTGAGTGATGCTATTACATTTTTTACGGTGCCATCTGCTGTATGACTTTGCACACTATTGGCCGTAATCACACCCACCAACTTGCCAATCGTAAGTGTGGCTGTGAGCACTAAGTCCTCGTAATTAGGTTGGCTCACCACAGCCCTTACCGTATAGGTTCCTGCAGCGGTTTTACCGTTTCCTGTATAGGTTATGGTAGCATTAGGAGGAGTTCCCGTAACAAAAATAGAATGCGGCTGTCCGTTATAAGCTACGCTTTTATTTTCAAATTGAATACCCTCAAAGGTTTTATTCTGAATCACCAGATTCACCTTCTTGGTCGCTGCTCTGTAATTTTTTGTTTCAGCTGCCGTGATAGCTATCTCATAGTTACCTGCTTCAGTGTAACCCTTCTGAGGCGAATAGGTAAGTTCTGCGTCACTATGATTAAGTGACCCGACTACATTTTTTACGGTGCCATCTGCAGTGTGCTTTTGCTGTGCTTCGGCTGTGATTACAGCATTGGCTTTCAGAATAGTGAGTGTGGCATTGAGCACTAAGTCCTCGTAATTAGGTTGGCTGACCACTGCTGTTACTGTATACGTTCCGGCATCCGTTTTACCGTTTCCTGTGTAGGTTAGGGTAGCATCAGGAGGAGCTCCCGTCACAAAAACAGAATGCGGCTGTCCGTTGTAAGCTACACTTTTATTGTCAAACCGAATACCCTCAAAGGTTTTGTTCTCAATCACCAGATTCACCTTCTTGGTCTCTGCTCCGTAATTTTTTGTTTCAGCCGACGAGACAGTTATCTCATGGGTACCTGCTTCACTGTAACCTTGCTGAGGTGAATAGGTAAGTTCTGTTTCACTATGATTAAGGGATGCTATTACATTTTTAAGGGTGCCGTCTGCTGTGTGCTTTTGTTCTGCTTCTGCTGTGATTACGGCATCGGCTTTCAGGATAGTGAGGGTAGCGGAAAAAAACCTACTCACAAAACCAGGCCGATCGCTACGAAGGACAAAAACTTCAGCAATCACATTATAAGTTCCCGCATCAGTCCCATCTTTAGTTAGATATGATATCATAGCAGAAGGAGGAGCTCCGGTAACAGGAATAGAATGCGGCTGTCCATCATAGGTTACGGATTTGTCGTACATAGAAATACCTGCAAAAAGATCTTGTGCAATTACCAGATTTACGGTCGTGCTTGCTGCTTTATAGTTTTGAGTTTCGGGAGCAGAAATCGTGATTTCATACGCACCTGCTTCGGTGTAACCTTGCTGAGGCGAGTAGGTAAGTTCTGTTTCAGAATGATTAAGGGATGCTATTACATTTTTTACGGTGCCATCTGCTGTGTGCTTTTGTTCTGCATCTGCTGTGATTACGGCATCGGCTTTCCGGATAGTGAGCAAAGCAAAACGAAAACCTTGTCGCGTGAATCCCATCTTAGGGTCAAAAATCTCAATTCTAACAGTAAAAGTATAAAATCCGGCATCGATTTGACCGGTATCAAGATAGGTTATAATAGCACCAGCTGGAGCTCCGGTCACAAAAATAGAATGCGACTTCCCGTCATAGGTTACTGTTTTGTTGGAAAAGTAAATACCTGCGAAAATATCCTCTGCAATTACCAGATTCACGGTCTTGCTTGCTGCTTTATAGTTTTGAGTTTCGGGAGCAGAAATCGTGATTTTATACGTACCTGCTTCAATGTAACCTTGCTGAGGCGAGTAGGTAAGTTCTGTTTCAGAATGATTAAGGGATGCTATTACATATTTTATGTTGCCGTCTGCTATATGGTTGTCTTGCATGGAACGGGCCGTGATCACACCCTCTGCCTTTTCAATAGTGAGTGTGGCTGTGAGCGTTAAGTCCTCGTAATTGGGCTGGCTGACCACAGCTGTTACTGTATACGTTCCGGCATTGGTTTTGTCGTTTCCGGTATAGATTATAGTAGCGTCAGCCGGAGCTCCAGTAACTAGAATAGAATGCTGCTGCCCGTTATAAGTTACACTTTCATCGGCAAAGTGAATACCCTCAAAGGTTTTATTTTCAATCACCAGATTCACCTTCCTGGTCGCTGCTCTGTAATTTTTTGTTTCAGCCGACGAGACAGTTATCTCATGGGTACCTGCTTCACTGTAACCTTGCTGAGGTGAATAGGTAAGTTCTGTTTCATTATGATTAAACGAGGCTACCACATTTTTTACTGTGCCGTCTGCTGTGTGCTTTTGCTCCGTAGACACCGTAATTATGGTAAATGCCTTAAGTATTTTAAGTTCGGCGTGGAGATAAGATGGTTGAAGGACGTCATTATCGTCCCTCACCATAATTACAACGGAAACAAAATAAGTTCCTGCATCCGTTTTATCGTTTCCTGTATAACTTATGAAAGCATCAGCTGGAGCTCCCGTCACAAGAATAGAATGCGGCTGTCCGTCATAGGTTACCGTTTTGTCGGAAAAGGAAATACCAGCGAAAACATCCCCTGCAATCACCAGATTCACAGTCGTGCTTGCTGCGTTATAGTTTTGAGTTTCGGGAGCAGAAATCGTGATTTCATAGGTACCTGCTTCGGTGTAACCTTGCTGAGGTGAATACGTAAGTTCTGTTTCGGAATGATTAAGTGATGCAACTGCAATTTTTACGGTGCCGTCTGCCATATGTTTTTGCTCTGCTTCTGCTGTGATTTCGGCATCGGCTTTCAGGATAGTGAGGGTAGCGGGAAAAAACCTACTCACAAAACCAGGCCGATCGCTACGAAGGACAAAAACTTCAGCAATCACATTATAAGTTCCCGCATCAGTCCCATCTTTAGTTAGATATGATATCATAGCAGAAGGAGGAGCTCCGGTAACAGGAATAGAATGCGGCTGTCCGTCATAGGTTACTGATTTGTTGGAAAAGGAAATACCTGCAAAAAGATCTTGTGCAATTACCTGCTTTATCTCCTTCGACCCTGAATTGTTATTCTGTGTTGACTCTTCTACTGCTTTGCTTCCATATATTCCTGGTACTTTATAACCTTGCTGCGGTTTACTTAATTGAGCTGCTTCAGAATGATTAAGCGATGCGACTACATTTTTTATGGTGCCATCATAAACATGATTTTGTTCCTCATTTGCCGGGACTAGGGTGGCTTTGTTATTATTAAGTGAAAGTTGAGAATTCTCTTTGATTTTATAAGATGGAATATCAAATGTCTGCGGATAAATACCAGAGTCTATGGCCGTATCTCCAGTGTGATTATCTCCTTCTGTAGTTTCATAAGCAGAGGTATTGTTACCTGTATTCTGTACCGGAACTCTATGAGGGTTTCCATCGTATCTTACTGTTTTATCTTCTGAGGCCAGATCTTTGTCTGGCGTGACTCCATGACCACTATCTACTGAAACCGTGTACTGATTAGCAACGGTATCCTGACTGATAGGTGGCGATACACCAAGCTCCCGGGCATTAACCCCTAAAGTAAAAAGCAGGACATAATGTATTAACAGAATGGTCTTATACGCAGCCGGCAACTGCGTTCTTAAAAAAGTATTCATAGCTATATTTTTTTATTCTGACCCAAAAGGTTTTGCACCTAATTGAAAGAACTCTCCCGCCTTCTTATCACTAAAAAGACCTAGCGGTGTTCAGATAACAAAAATGAGCTAAAACGTAAAAAAGTGAGGCAAAACAGCCGTAACAAAACCGTAACAGTACCCTAAAACAAACGATTTAAGTGAGTAAGTACGGTCTGGCTAAGTCAGAATTCAAGAAATCATACTTTCAATTTCATTCAATAAAGATTCGGGGGTTTGCTCTGGAGGACTTTGTGTTTTCTTCTTTACCCGGTTCCAGGTAACCCGAATGGTATCAGAAGAAACACCAAGGGCGTGGGCCATTTGTTTATGGTCCAGTTTGATTTTAGATAACATAATATACCTAAGCTCGGATATGGTAATCTGCGGATAAAGTTCCCGCACTTTTAAGGAAAAATTCGGATAGCTTTTATCAAAACTCAACTGAAACTCTGCCCAGTCAGAATCGGTCAGAATTTTAGTATTTCGCAATTCCTGAAGTGTATTTTCCAGTTCGATTTCTCTAATCGAATGATGCTTTTCTAAATTCTCTATAGTTTCTTTAATCTTCTTTATCAGATGATTTTTGTCATCTATTTTCTTTACAAAGTTTGCTATTTGATTTTTAGATAATTCTAAGTCCAGTTTAATTTTCTGATTCTCCAGCTCTGTGATTTTATGTTCGCTTATGAGACTTCTTTTTCGCATCATATTCACGTAAAACAAAAAGTAGCCCACTATACACGTTAATACTAGAAGAAAGATATAAATACTATATCTTAGTTTCAGTTCTTCCTTTTCTATCTCTTGTAACTCAATTAGCTCTTGATTTTCCTGAATTTCCACATTTCCCTCTACCAGTTTGGCTAAAGTTGAATTGTACATCTCATTCTCCAAAGTCTCTACTTTTCGCAGGGTATCCAGATACTTTAATGCAACTTCAAACTTCTTTTCTTTCAGATTCAATAAATACTGGTTACTAAAGTATTTCTTTTTCCCAATCTCGTATTGCTGCTGTTCTCCAAATTCCAAAGAATTCTTTTTTACTAAAATCGTTTTTGTTTTTTGTATATAATACTTTGCTCTCTCTAAAGAGTCCAACTTAATATAAACTTCTGTTAGACTGGAAACTGAATTTTGTATTATTTCAGGATAGTGGTTCTCGCTTGTGCAAATGTTGTAGCCTAATTGTAAATAGGGTAAAGCAGCTATATTATCTCCTTTACTCAATAGCAAATTCCCGATATTGCCGGATACTAGCCCTTCCCAGGTTTTATTTTTATAAAGTATGGCTTTTGTTAACGCTTCTTTAAAATAGAAATGGGATTTGTCAAATTCCTTCATTTTCAGATAACACATCCCAAGAGTATTATATCGCTGAATATCAAGAGCTTTACTATAAGCGGGTAGATTTATAGATTCAAGCATCACTTCTATGGCCTCATTGTAATTCCTAAAATAGTAATAATCAAGAGCCAGGTCATGAAAAAACTTACCAATTACCGGAACGTTGCTATACCCTATTTCCTTAAAAATATTTCTTACCTTGGTCATGTTCTCAAAAGCATGACTATAGTTTTGCAGTACAAAATGAGTCTGCCCAATCTGATGCAAACACCGGGCATAATAGTAATCTTCTTTATGGTATTTCTGCTCTACAAGCTTTTCCAGAAAAGCTAAACTTAAAGTCCAGTCATTCTCTTTAATTATAGGGGCAATATCCTTTAGAAAATCAACTTCTCTGGAGAGTATTTTATCATTGTGCTTACGGGCAAATACGGCTATTTTCTGCAGGAAAGCCTTTATGGTATCCAGATTATCTGAAGACCTCTCTTCCAGCAATTCATTTACAATGCGTATCCTTTCTGACGAGTTTGACTTTATTAAGAGATGGTCTACCTGACCCCAACTTTTGTTTACAATCAGGAAGAAAAATACAAAAAATAAACGCATAACTTAGTGACGGGAAATATCAAGTTCATCCGGGTTAATCAATCGGAGAAACAGTAGAATTATAAGAATATTGATTTATAAAGATACAAAAAAAACCTAAAGCTAACTTTTATAAATATGTTCATATTATAGTCTGAAGCATAAAAATCCCAGAGAATCAAAAGACGTCAATTAAAAATTAAAAGCTTGGAGACGATCAATCCTCCCATTTCCGCACTTCACTTTCCATTTTCCGCACTTCGGTCAGTATTATAAAATATAGTTTTTTTGACTTTCTACTTTTGTTATCGTAAATAGTTAAAGGATAAGAAAGAATGAAACGTTTCATCAGTAAGAAAATCATTATAGCAAGTTTATTTTTAGGTTCGTTGTACACTTTGCAAAGTTGTGGCAATTCAGAAAATCATCAAGAACAACAAGCTGAAACTGTAGGTGCAGAAGTAATGACTTTGCAAGCAAGCGATGCTGAAATCAACCAATCGTTTCCTGCTAATTTACAGGGTAAAGACAATATCCAGCTTCGCCCGCAAATAAGTGGGTATATTGATAAAATCTATGTAGATGAAGGTGCTTATGTAAAAGCGGGACAACCCTTATTTCGCATTAATGCCAGTGTATATCGGGAGCAAAAAAATACGGCTCTGGCTTCCTTAGCTATGGCCAAGTCACAGCTGGAGTCTGCACAGCTGGAATTAGAGAAGTATAAAGTATTGACTGATAACAAGGTGGTGGCTGATTTTCAACACCAAAAAGCGAAAGCCAATTTTGAAAATGCTACTGCTGCTTTAAAGCAACAACAAGCTTTGGTAGCTTCTGCAGATGTAAATCTTGGTTTCTCTGTAGTGACAGCTCCTATAAGCGGCTACATCGGCCGTATTCCTAATCGTTTGGGGGCTTTGGTGGGACCAAGTGATGCACAGGCTTTGACCACATTATCACAAGTGAGTGAAATTCATGCCTACTTCTCTCTTCCTGAAAATGAAGTTCTCAAAATAAACGCTTCACGCCCGGGAGCAAATATATTAGAAAAGCTAAAAAGCTTTAAAGATATTACCCTCCTACTGGCAGATGGAAATCCGTATAATCACACAGGGAAAATCGATATGATGGATGGGCAGTTTGATGCAGGTACAGGTTCGGTCATGGTTCGTGCTTCCTTTCCCAATCCGGAGAGTTTGCTGAGAACAGGCAATACAGGTAGAATTGTTCTGAAATCAACAGAACAGAATGTCTTTAAAATTCCACTTCTAGCCACCTACGAAGTGCAGGATAAACTCTTTGTAGGACGTATTGGAAACGGGAATAAGATGGAGCGTGTGGCCTTGGTTGACTATCTAAAATCAGGAGACTACTACATTGTAAAATCGGGTTTTCAATCGGGAGATCGTATTGTGGCTAACGAGTTAGCTTCTATTCCGGAGAATGCTTTCATCACGCCAAAAGTTAAACAGTAAAATTCACTAAACAATGTTGAATAAGATCATAAAAAGACCCGTACTGGCTACGGTGATCTCCGTTATATTGGTGATGTTAGGCGTTTTGGGATTGTTACGCATTCCTATGACGCAGTTTCCGGAAATTGCACCACCTACGGTTTTCGTTTCAGGTACCTATCCCGGTGCGAACGCTGAGAGCGTCATTCGGTCCGTAGTAACTCCTTTGGAACAAGCTATCAATGGGGTGGAAAACATGGAATACATCACTTCCAGTGCGGCTAATGACGGAAGTTTTTCTATCACGATTATTTTTAAGCAAGGTGTAGATCCTGATCAGGCGGCTGTAAACGTGCAGAACCGCGTGGCTCAGGTCAATGCACAGCTTCCGCAAGAAGTTATTCGTTTAGGCTTAACTACCACGAAGCAGCAGACGAGTTACCTGATGATTGTGAATGTAAACAGCGAAAAACCCGAAAAATACGATGAAGGTTTCTTGAGCAACTATGCCAACATTAATTTGCTTCCGGAGTTGAAACGTATTCCGGGAGTAGGAAATGTGACCATGTTCGGGGGAAAAGAGTATTCGGTTCGTGTATGGGTCAACCCCACTAAACTATCATCTTATGGTTTGGTGCCATCAGATGTGGAAGCTGCCATTCAGCAATATAGTTTTGAAGCTTCTCCGGGAACCTTAGGCCAAGAAAGTGATGCCACATTGCAATATACCCTGCGTTACAAAGGCAAGCTGAACAAGCCTGAAGAATTTGAAAGAATCATTCTTCGTTCCAAAACCGATGGCTCTATATTACGATTAGGAGATGTTGCCCGTATTGAATTTGGCTTGGACAATTATTCTAACGATACCTATACCGACGGTAAACCTTCGGTGGTATTTGCCGTCATTCAGGCGAGTGGCTCCAATGCCAATGATATAGCTATTGAAGTGCTGAATTCCCTGGATAATTTTCAGAAGAATGCTCCTGACGGCATCAAGTATGATATGATCCAGAATATGAAAGACCGTTTGGATACTTCTGTTTCGCAGATGAAAACCACTTTGGTAGAGGCATTCTTTTTAGTGTTTATTGTGGTGCTGGTATTCTTGCAGGATTTTCGCTCTACGATTATCCCTGCCATTGCAGCTCCTGTGTCCATCATCGCTACTTTCTTTTTCATTCATCTGATTGGGTTTTCGGTCAATGTTTTGACTTTGTTTGCTCTGGTATTGGCCATCGGAATTGTGGTGGATGATGCCATTGTGGTGGTGGAAGCCGTCCACGCCAAAATGCAGGCTACAGGTGAGTCTGCCAAAAAAGCGACAGCTTCGGCAATGAGCGAAATCAGTGGAGCTATTGTTTCCATTACTTTGGTGATGTCTGCGGTATTTCTTCCCGTAGGGTTTATGGAAGGGCCGGCAGGTATTTTCTATAAGCAATTCTCCTATACTTTAGCCATTGCCATTTTGATTTCTGCGGTAAATGCCTTGACCTTAAGTCCGGCTTTGTGTGCCCTGTTATTGAAAAATCATCATGCAGAAGAGCACGGAAGAAAGAAAAAGTTTACCCAACGTTTTGCAGCTGCTTTTAATACGAGTTTTGAAAGATTAACAGACAAATATGTAGGGGCGGTTAAGTTTTTAGGAAAGAGGAAAGTTGTGGGTATAGCAGCACTATTGCTTATTTCTTTTGGAGCGTTCTACTTGATGAATACTGCTCCAAAAGGGTTTGTGCCTGAGGAAGATGACAATAACCTCACCTTTGTAGTGAGTTTACAGGCAGGAGCAAATTTGCAGTTTATTACCGAAGAAATGGAAAAAGCTACAAAGATGGTTTCAGCCATGCCCGCGGTAAAAAGTATCAGTACCGTATCAGGTTTTAACCTCTTCACATCTGGTGCTGCTCCGAATGGAGCGATGGGTTTTATAACACTGAAAAAACCGAAAGAGCGTGGCGAAATTCAGGACATCAATGAGGTGATGCACAAAATAGAAGACGAGTTGAGAGGGAAGATAAAAGGAGAATTCTTGATTTTTCGTAACCCTGCGGTAGAAGGTTTTGGTAATGCCGGAGGTGTGGAGTTTGTATTGCAAGACAGAGCCTCAGGCAGCATTACAGCTTTTGAAGCAGTGAGTAAAAAACTAATCGAAGCCATTAATGCACGTCCGGAAATCGGTATGGCATTTACAACTTTCCGTAGCGATTATCCACAATATGAAGTAGAAGTAAACGAAGATAAAGCACAGCAACTGGGATTGACCCCAAGAGAAGTGATGGGTGCTTTGCAATTGTATTTGACAGGTTCGCAAACGACCGACTTTATCCGTTTCGGTAGGTTGTATCGGGTAAATGTGCGTTCCGAAGCAGAATTCAGAAAAAATGAAGCTTCTTTGGAAGGAATTATGGTACGTAATAATCTGAATCAAATGGTACCTATTTCTACCTTGGTTACGCTTAAAAAAGTGTTTGGTCCGCAGGATATCAGCCGTTACAATTTGTACAATAGTATTCGGGTGAATGTAAATGCCGCAGGCGATGCCAGTACAGGAAAAGTGATGAGTGCCATAGATGAAGTGCTGAAAGAGGAATTACCAAAAGGGTATAGTTATGAATATAGTGGCTTGGCTTTACAGGAACGTAAATCGGGTTCACAGATGGTGTTCATCTTTGCATTAAGTATTCTCTTTATTTACTTCCTTTTGGCAGGTCAGTATGAAAGTTACTTCTTGCCATTAGCAGTGATATTGTCTTTACCTACCGGTATTTTGGGCGTATTTATTGCTACAGGCTTAGCCGGATTGAACCACAATATTTACGTACAGATTTCACTCATCATGCTCGTGGGCTTACTGGCTAAAA
>CAZBAV010000080.1:0-19867 GCA_964489955.1 uncultured Lacihabitans sp.
GCCGGATGCGGAACAGGTGGTCTTATGGGTAAATTAATTAGGGAGGGAATAAATGATATTCAAGGGTTTGATTTTAATGAGCATGCTGTTGCTTTCTCTTCGGAAAGAGGCTTAGATGTGCGGAAGGATGATATTAGCATTTTTGCAGCCAATTACCCAGCCAATAGTTTTGATGTAGTAGTTTCTAATGATGTACTATACCAGCTAGATGACAGGCAGCTTCTGGATGCACTTCAAAGTATTAAAAATGTACTAAAGCCCGGTGGATTATTTATTACTAACAATAATGCATTTGACATTTTTGGAGGAATACATGACATTGCGGTAGGTAGTAAAAGGCGTTTTGTGAAGTCCGATTTTGAGACCTTCGTAGCCAAAGCGGAGGGTTTACATATAAAGAAATACACTTACTGGTCTTTATTGTTGTCACCGCTTATTTTAGGGGTAAGATTGTGGCAAAAACTCCAGCTAAGATTAAATATGGTGGATGTGACCAAGATAAAATCAGACGTATCCATGCCATCTAGTGGTGTAAATAGCTTGTTATATAAACTTACAACTGCCGAGCGTACATTTCTTCCTTTTTCCCCGTTTGGGAGTTCTCTTTTTTTGGTTATTAGTAAAGAGTAAGAGTTGACTTTGGATGTAAGTTTGTTGTCTGTTTGGCCTAAAAAAATGAGATTTGTCATGTTTTCTTCTTTACAAAGCCGTAATTTTGCGGGCTATTTCAAATAATAAAAAATGAGCGTTAGAGTAAGATTTGCACCTAGCCCTACCGGGCCCTTACATATTGGTGGGGTAAGAACAGCCCTTTATAATTACTTGTTTGCAAAAAAAATGGGTGGCAAGATGTTGCTCCGTATTGAAGATACAGACCAAACACGTTTTGTGCCCGGTGCCCAAGACTATATTTTAGAGGCCTTGGCTTGGTTGGGAATAGGTATTGACGAGGGCGTAGGAGCAGGAGGAGACTTTGGACCTTATGTGCAGTCTGAAAGAAAAGAGATTTACAAAAAATACGCTCAAGAACTAGTAGATAAAGGGCAAGCATATTACGCATTTGATACGCCAGAGGAGCTAGATCAAATGCGTAAAGAGTTGGAAGAAGCTAAAGTAGATAATATATCATACAATGCTTTTACTCGAATGAAAATGACCAATTCTATTACACTTTCGGCCCAAGAGGTTCAGAAGAAAATAGAAGATGGAGAGCCACATGTTATCCGTTTAAAAGTGCCTTTGAAAGATGAGGTGCGGTTTAATGATCTTGTCCGTGGATGGGTAGCAGTGCATTCATCAACTGTGGATGATAAGATTTTGATGAAGTCGGATGGGATGCCAACCTATCACCTTGCTAATATTGTGGATGACCACCTGATGGGCATTACGCACGTAATCCGTGGCGAAGAATGGTTGCCTTCTGCTCCTTTACATATACTTTTATACAAAGCATTTGGTTGGGACGCTCCTACATTTGCCCATTTGCCTTTACTTCTAAAACCGGAAGGAAATGGTAAGTTGAGCAAAAGGGATGGCGTGTTAGGAGACTTTCCGGTTTTTCCTCTCTTATGGAATGATCCTGCTACCGGAGAGGTTTCTCGTGGGTTTCGCGAAGATGGATATTTCCCGGAAGCAGTAATAAACTTCTTGGCTCTACTAGGCTGGAATCCGGGAGATGACCAAGAGATTTTAAGTATGGATGACCTCATACGTTTGTTTGATATAAACAATATCCAAAAAGGTGGAGCGAGGTTTGATGTAAACAAAGCAAAGTGGTTTAATCAACAATATTTACGTAAAACCGATAATCTTGTTCTTGCAGAGCAGTTAAATCACGATATACATGACTTGGGTTTATCCGAGAAAATTGTGGTTTTGATGAAAGATCGGGTAGACTTTGTTCATGAGATGGAAGTTCCGTTCTTGTTTAATGAGCCTACAGTTTATGATACAGAGGTTGCTTCAAAAAAATGGGACGATTTGGCAAAATCTGCTATGCCTGTGATTATTAATGCACTAGAGGGAATTGATAATTTTACGACCACCCATATACACGATAGCATTTTTACCGCTCTGGAAGAAGCAGGAATTAAGCCGGGCAAAATAATGCAGGCATTAAGATTAGCTGTAACAGGAGAGGGGAAAGGTCCAGACTTGATGTTAATTATTGAGATTCTAGGAAAAGGAAAAACCATACAAAGAATACAGCGTGCTGTAGCTGAGCTGTAATTATAAAGGAAAAAGTGTCGGATGAGGAGAGCAGTTGTTTTGCTGTTATTTTTAGGGAAAAGTGTGTATGGCCAAAAAGATACAACGGCAAAAAGTTCTCTTTTTGTTCAAGTAGAATGGGAAAATGGCGGGATGATATCCAATAACCAAGATGTGAGGCGAGATTTTGCTGATGTATATTACAGCGGAGTTAATTTAAGAGTAGGGTGGCAAACAAAGCCTGGAGGGGATCCATATAACAAACTTTATAACTATCCAGTGTACGGTTTGGGTCTTTATAGTAGTACTTTCCGTAAACCTGAAATTGGCACGCCTTACGCATTGTATGGTTTCTTTATGTCTCCAATCAAGCCTAAAGAGCTTAGCAGATGGGCTTTTAGTTATAGAATTGGCTTGGGTCTAGCTTTCAATTTTCAGCCATATGATGCAGTGGATAATCCTTTAAATACCATGCTGGGTACTTCTCGGAATGTCTACATAGACTTGGGTTTACAAGCAGCATATCGTATAGGCAAGAACTTCGAAGTTGGAGCCGGACTGTCCTTTCACCATTTTTCAAATGGGGCATATCGCTTACCCAATAAAGGTATAAACCTTCTACCTCTTGGTTTGACAGTGACATACAAGCCGTCCAATACTCCGGTAATGAAAGGTGATAGCCTTACGAAGCCCAAAATCAAAAGAGATATGCTTCATATTTCTGTGGCGGGAGGATTAAAACAAGTAGATAAAGAATCTCCTAAGCAATATTCAAAAAATACGATCTCCGTATATTGGAGTCGGGCTGCGGGATATAAATGGCGTTTGGGTTTTGGGGGAGATTTGTTTTACTCAGACTCTGGTAGTGCTGAGGAAGTGGCTGGAGAAAAAAGTGGTAAGTTGGCGTCTTTGTTTTCTGGGGGACCTGCTTTTTATGTAGATCATATTCTTCTTCGCAGGCTATATGTAAACGGTAGTATTGGATATTATTTGCATCGCAATAGTTTCAACGGCGAAATCAATCCTGTTTTTTTAAGAATAGGAGTAAGGTCAAAAATATATAAAGAGCTTTTTACAGGCGTGAGTATAAAGGCTCATATGGGGAAGGCCGATTACGTAGAATGGTCTTTGGGATATGCACTAGGGAAGTAATGGAGAGATAAAAAAACGGGAGGCTAAATTTTGAGCCTCCCGTTTTTTTTATTTTACTGTATGGGTGTATAAGCCACCTTTTGCACTATTGATTTCAATCTTCGCATTTGTGAGACTACCTTTTACAATCCAGCGGGCTTTCACAAATCCCATGCCGTTTATATTGGCAAATTCTAGCTTCTCTGGTGATATCTTTTTTTCTGTAGTAAGGTTGAAGTCTTCATTTTCTACCGTCATACCTGCCACAACTTTAACGTCCTTCAAGGTGAGGTAATCTGGTCTTTCAATTTTGTATTTAACATCATGCGATGAATGTGTGGGGATGATCCTCTTGTTCATCACAGTGGCCGTAACTTCGGTTAATCCGCCTCCTAAGTCTTTCTTTTTTACATCTACCACTTCTAATTTTGGCATTTGATACGCATGTAAAATTGTAAAGGCCATATTGCGGTGTGAGTCTTCCATTAATAGAAAGCCTGGGTGGTTCCGGATATAGTTTTTCTTAGGTCCGCCAATTTCTATCTCTCCAAATTGCGGATGGTTAAAAGGTTTCCATTTTACGTATCCATCACCAAACAAAAGGTACTTATCAAAATCTTCAAACTCTGGATTACTGTTTCTGTTGGCCGTACTGTTTTCATTGAAAAGCTTATAAGATGTCATAAGTTCATTACTGAAAGTAAATATACCTCTACCTAATGCCAGCCAATCAATTTCTCCACCGTAAACTGTATATAAATCTTTATGTATAACCAGATATTTATAACCAGGAACCATTCTCTCGCCCAGTTTACCAATAAAATCATACACTTGAGCATCTGCACGTGTGTAATATTGCTCATCTTCTGCGGCTCCAGGCCCGCGGAGGAACATTCCTCCGTAATTGTGGTAACTCTGTGCACCAGCAATATTTGGATGGTCTAGAATAAATTTCTTTACCGCTTTTGTTTCGGGCAAAGTTCCAGGGTAGTATAATGCTCCACGCTGGATATAATCTGGTTGCCATCCCCATCCCCAGTCACGGTTAGGATCATAGGTACCGGTAGCATCTTCGTTAACTCTTCCATCACCATCATTATCTATTCCTTCGTATCCCAACATCTCGTATTCTCCCAGCTCATCTGCTTTAGCTAAAACCATACGTTGCGGGTTATCACAATCTACCTTATAACGGCCAGTAGGGGACTTCCTACGCATCATTACAATGTTTCCGTCGCCATCTAGGTCATCCAAAAGGTCTTCGTCTATTAAGCCGTCACCGTCGTCATCAAATGGCATACGGCCTGTACGTGAAGAGTTAGGGTTATTGGCTTTGGTTATGAAGTACTCACGTGAGTCCGGGCTTATGGTTGGAGCAATGTAAAAAACTTTGTCTCTTAATAGTTCACGGATGAAGTCTACTGAATGAAAACTTTCTGCCAGATACCAAGCCGTATATAAAGATACCTCTGTGCCTTGCAATTCATTGGCATGTATGTTTCCATCAATATAGAAGCCCGGCTTATTTTTATCCGAGCCTGTTTTAAAATCTGTAACAGTCATTAACCAGATATCTCTTCCTTCCACAGACTTGCCGATAGATTGTACCTTTACCAAATCTGGATAAGCTTTTGCCAACTCATGACATATCCTTGTAATCTCTGCTTGGTCACTGTACTTGTTCCAGTACACCTTTACCTTCGGATTTGCCGGAGAGCCAATAGCTCTGATTCCATTTAGATCCTCTGGAGAGACCTGTGCTTGTAGGGCAAAAAAGCTTATACCCAATATAAAAGTTAATATTTTTCTCATGATAATAATCGTTTTTATGGGTTTTACTTAAGGTAATGTAAGTTCTACAGAGCTTACTCCTGCAGTAGGGCAGCCTGCTGATATAGTCACTTTTCCTTTTCCATTTACTAACCAAGTGTACTGCTCACTTTCACCAGCATTTAAGCTGTTCCTATAATTGGTTTTCTTACCGGATACAATAGTTTGCCCTTTTGCCAGGGTTAAGTCTGTACGTACCTTGTAGATAAAGCGTACACGGTCGCCAATTTCAGCGTAGGTAGGTAACAGGCCTTTATTATGTACGATAACGGTTATCCTGTTTAGGTTATCTCCCAAAGACTCTACTTTGGTATTTACAACTTGAATTTCGGGCATAGAGTTAATGTAAGACTCTAAGAACGCTTGGTGCTGCACGAGGTTAGAGTCTAAGAATCGTACGGGTGGGTTGTTCAAAACATAAGGTTTAAGGCCACCCACTTCCACTTTTTGGTTCGGAAAATCTGGATGCTGTACAGAAGACCAAGGTACAAACGCACTTATTCCCTCTTTATCTGCCCATTTCAAGAAATCGGCCTCTGCAGAAGTTTCCCCCTTCTTAGGTCCTTTTTGAGTAGAATCAGGGACTTTTGGTGTCCACCAAACTGGGGTAATATAGCTAAATCTGCCACCGTGGTAATAAGCAGTTTGGGTAAGATTTCCAGAAGATTGGGCTAGGGCAGGAGCTGAACCCAAACCAGCTTTCCCATAAAGTTTGGATACGGTTTCGGATACTGCCGCATCTTTTTCTAATAGACCGGAAATAATTCTCTTTGCAGCTTTCTGGCGGTCATATTTCGTTGGTTCTACCAGGTTATTTCCCAATCCAAAATGTATAACGGTGTGTATGTTAAACTTTTTATATAAAAGCTCTAAGAACGCCTGTGTTTCGGGCTCAGATGCCTGGTGTTCGCCAGACTCCGGAGTGAAAATGGGATAATCGAAAGTGAAGTTATTGTCTATATTTACTCCGCCTTCTCCGTCTTCGTTAAATTTGCCATCTTTATCGTTATCTATGCCTTCCGAAAGCAGAAGATACTTTCCAACTTCGCCTTTAGTGGCGTTAGCTTTTACCAACAATCGCGAGTCTTTCGAGTCTACAAGAAATAAGCCTGTAGGGTCTTCAATCCTCATTTGGGTAATAAGGCCATCTTTGTTTAAATCTTCAAAACCGTCTTCGCCTATTAGTCCATCACGGTCATTATCCCTAGGGGTAGCATTCAGGCTTCTTTCGTATACAAGTTTGCTAGTAAGCTGCTCAGAAGCATCGGGATTTAAGTTGGGTATGATGTACAGAGTAGTGTTGGCTAATAGTTTCGAAACATCTGCCGAGCTGTATTTCTCTATTAGTTTTGCGGCCATTTCGGTACCAGCAGGATGTTTACCGTCGGTACCAGCTACCAACAGGACGGCTTTGTTGTTTTCGGGTTGACTGCCGGAAAAGCTCACCATCCAAATATCCTTACCGCCACTGCTCTTACCAATAGAGCTTATGTTAGCCAGTTTGTTTTTTGCCACTGCTGTTTTCAGACGTTGGCTCAATTGTGAATGGGAACTGTAATCATACTGGGCATTTGCTTGGTAACAAAATAAGGTCAAGCAAACCCAAAGAAAGGAAATGTTCTTCATTAGGTTAAGTTTTTTACCCAAATTAAGTAAAATGGATGGTTAAGCCATAAAGGAGTAGACGTAAACTTATATTTTTGGGGGATATTAGATGATTTTGTCGAGAAGCTGTTTTATGGCAGAAGAGATTGGGCATAATAATGCAAATCTTCTCATGAATTGTTTATTTTTTTGCTTAGGTTTTATTAATTTTGGGGTGTACAGAGAAGCATTTTAAAAATGAATTTTGCAACAGAAGTAGATTTTAAGGAAATAGAAGAGACAGTAGTAGAGGATTTAAAGCTCTATTCCCTTGTAATCTTTAATGATGATGTCAATACTTTTGACCACGTGATAGACACCTTAATGGATTATTGTGGACATACTATTGAGCAAGCCCAGCAGTGTTCTTTAATTATCCACTTCAAAGGTAAATGCGGAGTAAAGAATGGCGATTTTGAGGAGTTGGTGCCGGTGAGGCAGGCTGTTTGTGATAGAGGACTATCTGCCGAAATCATATTGAGATAAAGTGAATTTCCCTTCCAAAACAATAGAAGAAGCCGTTACCGAAATTTCTAAGTTGCCGGGCATAGGTAAAAAATCGGCACTTCGTTTGGCTTTACACCTGCTTAAAAGCGATAAATCCCAAGCATATACTTTAAGCAACTCTCTTGTTAATCTGGTAGAAAAAACAACCTTTTGTACAGAATGTTTTAACATTTCTGATGGGCCTTTGTGTCAAATCTGTTCATCTAACAGGCGGGATAGTAATATTTTGGCAGTTGTACAAGATACCAAAGACGTGCTTGCAATAGAAAATACAGCTCAATACACGGGCAAATACCATGTATTGGGTGGGGTCATTTCTCCCATTCATGGGATTGGACCAAATCATTTGAAAATTGATGCTCTGGTAGAGAGAATACAGAATAACACTGAAATTAAGGAAGTTATTTTGGCTCTCAGTCCCACAATGGAAGGAGACACCACGGCGTTTTATATAAAGAAAAAACTACAGGGTTTAAACCTAAAAGTAAGTACTATTGCCAGAGGAATACCTGTAGGTGGAGATTTAGAATATACGGATGAGATTACTTTAGGAAGGAGTATTTTGAGTAGGATAGAATTTTAACATACAAACATCATGAAAAGGAACAAGTTTATTAGTTTTTTGGCATTAGGGATGGCCGTTACCCAGTTTTCATGTGCAGTAGCCCAAACTTCAGCTACACAGGGTGACTTTGCATTACCTAAACTTGCTTATAGTTACGATGCATTGGAGCCTTATTTTGATGCAGCCACGATGGAAATTCACCATACACGCCACCACCAAGCTTATGTGACCAATTTAAACAAAGCTTTGGAAGGGCAGAAGAAAGCTAGTTTAGATGAGATAGTAAAAAATATTTCTAAATACTCTGTAGCCGTAAGAAACAATGGCGGCGGTCACTGGAATCATAGCTTTTTTTGGGAAATACTAGGTTCTGGAAAAACAGCCCCTTCTGCAGCTTTATTGGCTAAGATTAACCAAGATTTTGGAAGTCTAGATAACCTTAAAGCTGAATTTAAGAAAGCAGCTACAAGCAGATTTGGTTCAGGTTGGGCATGGTTGGTAGTTCAAAACGGCAAGTTGAAGATTACTTCAACAGCGAACCAAGATAATCCACTTATGGATGTGGTTGATGATAAAGGAGCACCTATTCTTGGTCTTGATGTGTGGGAGCATGCATATTATCTAAAATATCAAAACAAAAGAGCTGATTTTATTGATGCCTTTTGGAGTGTGGTTAACTGGGATAAAGTGAACGAGAAGTTTACAAAAGCTAAGTAAGACGAATTCTAAAAAGAATTTTGTTGAGGTCTCGGGAGATTAGTTATTATATGTAATTGTCTTCGGAGGCCTTTTATTATATAATTAGGGTTAATCGGAAAGGTATTTTTGCAATTATGGTCTTAGTAAAATCGATTTCTATTTTTCTTCTTGCCGGATTATGCGAGATAGGCGGAGGGTATCTGGTGTGGCTGTGGCTTAAGGAAGATAAACCCCTTTGGTATGGAGTTTTAGGAGGAGTAATCCTAGCAGCGTATGGAGTAGTTGCAACTTTACAAACAGCTAATTTTGCCAGAGTATATGCTACATACGGTGGCTTTTTCATAGTTTTGTCCATTCTCTGGGCAATGAAGTTCGATAAGTTTGTACCTGATAAATACGATATAATTGGAGGCTTAGTAGCTCTTCTCGGAGTTTGTATTATTTACTACGGTCCCAGAGGTTAAAAACTTAGTGGGACAAACTCAAACTTGTTACCATCAAAAAGGCCTTTGTCGCTTAGTTTAAGAGATGGTATCACCAATAAAGCCATAAAAGACAAACACATAAAGGGTGACTGTAGCTTACATCCTAAGTTTTCTTTAGCAAACTGGTCAATTTTTATATAATCATTAGCTACTTCATAGCCATCTTTGGGGCTCATTAAACCGGCTATTTGCAATGGGAGTATTCCTTTCATTGTTTCTGATACAACAGATAAACCTCCCTTCTCTCTAACTATAAGGTTAATGGCATCTACTATAGCTGCGTCATCCTTTCCTACAGCTACTATATTATGGGAATCGTGAGCTACGGAGGAGGCCAAAGCACCTTCTTTTAGTCCGAAACCTTGTATATATGCTATGGCTGGCTCTTGTTGGGTATAGCGGTTATAAACTACTATCTTTTGTATGTCTTTTGCTTCTATATCTTCAATCTGTTCTATTGAGCTTCCTGTTACAATTTGTCCGTCTATAGCCTGAATTACCCTTAATTGTGTACTACCAGCAGCATATTTAACGGCCAGTTGTTCTACTTTTAAAGGTTCTGTATTAAAGTTATTAAGGACAGTAGGGAGAGTTGCAGAAATAAGACTTTTACCGTTTTCTGCCACCTTTTTACCATTAATATAGGTAGCTTTTATATTTAGGCTTTCTGGGTTGTCTACCTCTATAAAGTCAGCTAAATCGCCTTCCTTCAGTAATCCTACAGGTAATTTGTAGTGTCGGACCGGGTTTAAAGAAGCCATCCTAAACACCTTAAACTTATCAATACCAAAAGCAATTGCTCTTTTTACGAGTTGGTTTATATGGCCATCCAGTAAGCTATCTGGGTGTTTATCATCCGAGCAGAGCATCATTTGGTACCAATGCTCATGTGCCAAAGGAATTAGCTCGTCAAAGTTTCGTGCTGCACTTCCCTCACGGATTAAAATTTTTACGCCCAGTTTTATCTTCTCCTCTGCTTCTTCCTTTGTAAAACACTCATGGTCGGTACTTATTCCTTCCGCAAAGTATTTTTCGGCTTCTTGTCCTCTTAAGCCTGGTGCATGGCCATCAATAGGCTTACCGAGTTCTTTTGCTATTTTGAGCTTTTCTATTACCTCCGGGTTTTCATGTATTACACCAGGGAAGTTCATCATTTCGGCTAAATACGGAATCTTCTCATTTTGCAGAAGAGTTCTGATGTCATCGGCAGTTATTTCTGCCCCCGCTGTTTCAAAAGTCGTAGCAGGTACGCATGAAGGAGCCCCAAAGAAAAATTTAAATGGAATTCTATCGCCATCTTCTATCATGTACTCTACACCCTTTACTCCCAGTACATTTGCTATTTCATGGGGGTCTGAAATCGTGGCTACTGTGCCATGTGTCACAGCTAATCTACCAAACTGACTAGGACAGAGAAGAGAACTTTCTATATGTACATGCGAGTCTACAAAACCCGGCATAAAGTAAGAATACTCCGGGTTTTCTACTCCTGTTTTTTTTATATCAAATATACGATCACCAAATATAGTGATTGTTCCAAAAAAAATGTTTTTATCAAAAATGTCTACTATGTTCCCTTCTATTTTCTCCATTATTGGGCGTTTAAAACAGCTGTTACTTCTATTTCTACAAGGAATTTACTATCAATTAATCCCGAAACCTCTACCATAGTGCAAGCTGGTTTTATTGTATTAAAAAACTCTCCATGGGCTTTTCCTATCATTTCCCAATTTTTTATATTGGTGCAGAAAATACGTGTTCTTACCACGTTTTCTAATGAGCTACCTAGTTGTTTAAGGGTATTTTCTACTTTCATGAATATAAACTTGGTTTGCAAGTATTCATCTCCATCACCAATGACTTCTCCGCTATGGTCGGATGCCACAGTACCGCTTACTTCTATAACATTGCCGTATTGTACAGCTCTAGAATAACCTACTTGCTCCTCCCAACCTAAACCAGAAGACATTTTTTTTATTTCCATGATTCTTTTTCTAATCCTACTTCAAAGATATTCTAAAACCTTATATAAGGCATAATTTTTTGTAAGGTTTCCTCATCCAAAACCTTTATTTTTCTTAAATCATCTATAGTTTCAATTGCCCCATGCTGGTTACGATAGGATATTATAGCTTTGGCTTGAAAGGCTTTTAGGTAGGGGTGTTTTAAGGTTTGGACTTCGTTTATTGCAATTTTGCTGTGCGGCGTTATGATTTTGGCATAGAGTAAAACTTCTGATAATGCTTCTGGTTTCACACCATAAGTTTCATGCAGCTGGCTTAGGTCATGGAACCCTCCTAAAGCATCACGGAACTTAACAATTCTGGATGCATAAACTGAACCTATTCCTCTGAAGGATATTAACTGTGTTGTATCGGCTATATTTATATCTATGTTTTTAGGCTTTACTGCAGGCAAATGAGTTGTTGCTTTTGGTAAGGTATTTTCAGTATATTGTGGCCTGATGGAATATTCTGACTTGTTGGTTTTTGAAGGAAGAGCAATCCATTCTTCTAGCTTTGTATATAGCTCAGGATGTAGCCCATAAATCTTCTGAAAGTCGGCTTTTGTTTTGAAAGTTCCTCCTTTTGACCGGTATTTAAGTATATTGTTTATGACATATTTTGGTAGCCCCAAAGTGGTTAATAGTTCTTGGCTGGCAGTGTTAGGGTCAAAGGAAGTAAGTTTGATATTAACCTCTGGTTTTTGTTTTGGATAATGCGTTGTTGCCGGTTTTAAAATAGGTTGGGTATTGTGGTAAGTTTTAATGCTCAGCTGTACTTTTCTTTTTTTTGTATAATGATTTATGACGAGGTAAGAGATCAAGCATAACACCGTTACAATCGAGAAAACCAAAGCACTTTTGGCTTCACGGTAGGATAAGTCTAGGTTGTTTTTAAGGGTTCGTATTAACTGCTTCATAGTTGTGAAGGGAAGATACAATTATAAAGCTAGCCAATTTTACAAATTTTCACTTACCACAAAATAAAAAAAACCATCTCTTATGGAGATGGTCTCTTTATTAGGTCAATATTTTTTAGATATCCTCTTCTCTGTATTTAGCCACAAGGTTATCATTTAAGAACTCATCTAAAGCCACACTTGTAGGCTTAGGTTGTCTCTCATAATATTTAGAGATTTCAATTTGTTCCCTGTTTTCAAAGATTTCTTCCAGATTATCTACACTTGAAGCAAACTCGCTCAACTTATGTGTAAGCTCTTCTTTAGATTTTATAGCTATTTGTTGGGCTCTTTTAGAAACCACAAAAACAGACTCATATATGTTAGTTGTTTTAGAAGCTAAAACATCTGTATCACGTGTTACGATTGACGGATTAATTGCCATTTCACTACAGTTTTATAATTCAAGATGCAAAAATACGATTAAAAATAACAAATGCCAAAATTACTTTGTGTCACCTGTTTCTTGCTCCGCTTTTAACTTTTGTTTATATTCCTCAATCTTTTTCTCATCACTAGCAACTTTTTCAAGACCTTTTACTGCTTTGTCATGGATTTTCTCCAAATCTTTTATGTATTTACTAGTGGGATATTTATCAATAAACTTGTTATAAAAGTCAAGGGTTTCATTATACCTCTCACGCTGTTTTGTAAACAAACTTAAATCGGCAAGCTCATATTGTGCCAAAATCTGCATCGATGCCAATTCCTCGTTAAATTTAGAATCGGGAAAATCTTTACGAAAGTTATCTATTGTTACTACTGACGCTTTGTAATTACTTAGACCACTCCATGAAGGATCTCTTGTCTTAAAATACAATTTAGCTTTTTCATAAGACTTCTTTTCTAATCTGTATCGTAAGTCCAGCAAATCTTGCGTACATTTTGCGGCGTATTTGCTATCAGGGTACGTGTTTAAGAAGTTCTGCAACACATCTATGGCTGTAAGTGTATTGGTTTGATCCAGGTTATAAGGAGGAGTGTCCTTAAACATAGAATACGCATACATATAATAAGCTTCCTCTGCTAGGTTACTATTATTGTATGTGGCATAAAAGCTATTGAAGAGGTATGCACTCATCTGATAATTACCTTGGTAATAATTAGAGTACGCATTATAAAACTGCGTTTTTTCAGCTGTACTGTCACCCCTAAGCAAAGGAGTTATTTCATCAAAGAAAACGGTTGCTTTATAATAGTCACCACTTTGGTAGTAGTTCATTGCGGCATTATATTTTTCTTCGGTTGTTCCCTTCTTTTGAAGTTTAGTAAATTTACTATTACAGCCGAAAATAAGTATTGGCAAAGCCACTGCCAGCAAAATTTTGTATTTCATCTTACAAATGTACGGAATTGTCTAATTACTAAAACGGTGGAAGGGGAAGAAAATTAGTTTTTCTCTACTAATAATTTTTTAGTGTCAACCTTTTTTCCATCCACAATAAACTGTACCATATAAACACCAGAGTCCAGCCCAGATGTATTAATACGTACTTTTTTACTATTAGAAGAAATAGTGTTCTCAAATAAAGATGTACCCACAAGATTCATTACTGTAAGTTTAGCTTCGCCAAATGAGGAAAGAACCTCGTAATTTACATCTGCATGAGTGGTAGCTGGGTTTGGATAAATACTACCAAACTTCACCTTTTCAGTGGTATTTGTTTTGGCCTTAGCAGTAACAGGTTTTATGTCTATATCGGTCTGTCCTTCCTTTTTGACACCCAATAATAACTCTCTATAAAAAGTAGTATACTCTGCTTTGGAAGATAAATTGATTTTCGTTGGCATTTTACCAAATATAGGGTGGACCAACGAAGAGGGAAGTACTTTTTTCTCTACACCTTTACCGTGATTAAGGCGGGATTGTTCTTGTGCAACAGTCACACCTGTAACTAGCATAGCTACAACGAATAACAGGTTTATTTTGCTCAAGATTTTCACCGTATTGTAAAGTTTTTTATTCTATATATTCAATTAAAATATTATAAAAAGGACTTCGTTTTTTTATCCTCACAACTATTAGACGTTAAATAACATGAAAAGGTTGCATCCACTTCGAAAAAAAATTAACAAATTGGTATTTTTCCTATTCTGGTTGCATGCCTTCCACCCTCAAATTCCGTGCCTAAGAATACCTTGGTATATTCTACAGCTTGGGAGGCAGAAATAAATCGGGCTGGTAAACAAAGGATGTTAGCATCGTTATGTTGACGTATAAGTTTTACGACCTCTAGATTCCATGCTAAACCAGCTCTCACTCCTTGGTGCTTATTAGCAGTCATGTTTACGCCATTTGCACTTCCACATAATAGTATACCAAAAGTATGTTCTCCTTTTTCTATGGCAGTAGCAAGGGGGTGTACCGTGTCAGCATAATCCATAGAGGCGTCTGTATAAGGTCCAAAGTCTGTTACTTGGTAGTTTTCCTCCTGTAACCATTTTATTATCTGTTGCTTATACTCAAAACCTGCATGGTCACTGGCAATTGCTATTTTCATGTGTTCTATTTTTATGTATTAATTAGAATAATAGGTCTAAATCCAAGGCTGTTTTGAGGTTCCATAAAGCTGGATTCTTTTCTGCCATGGCTTCAAACTTTTGTTGTTCAGTTCTAGGTTTGGCAGCTTTTTGTTCTGCCACAACCACTGCTTCCACCATTATATTTCCATTTCTTAGTTTCCTTTTCAGGAATTCCGTAAGTTCTGACTTAAGGTCTGTAAACAAATCTAAAAGAACAGTATTAGGTAGTTTAAATAGTATATGGGTGTCTTTTATATCAAACTCTGTATTGAAAATTAGCTTTTCGTTTGGCGAAGTACGAGCATTGAAAAACTCACCTAAGATTCCAATAGCCATTGCATCTGTGAAGCTAGCTGTTTCTGTTATGACCTTAGTGTCTTCTTTCTCTTCGGGCTGGGCTTGGGTTACCGCCAAACTTTTTAAAGACTTGAACCCTCCAATTTTAGCAGTTCTCTGTGGACTACTAGGGGAGACTACGATCGGCTGAGAAACGGACGTAGTAATGGTAGGCGTAAGTTGCCCGTTTTCTCCGCTAGTCGTTTTTTTTTCTAGTGTATTTAGATTTAAAACTGCTGTTATTTGGGATAGCTTAAGTAACCCTATCTCAATATGCAAACGCTGATTTTTGGCAGCTTTAAAGTTTATATCTAGTTGAGAACCCACACTCAGGGCAGACATAAGAAAGGAAGTGCTTAGCTTTTGTGCTTGGGCTAAAAACTTCTTTTTGGTATTGTCTGATAGCTCCAGAATATGTATAGTTTCCGGGCTTTTGCACACAAGGATATTTCTGAAGTGTTCATTTAAGCCAACTATAAACTGGTGTAGGTCAAAGCCCTTAATAATGATTTCGTTTAGATTAAGGATTACTTTGCTCAAATTAGCCTCATGCAAAGCATCGGCCATGTCTAGGTAATAATCGTAATCTAAGACATGTAGGTTCTCTAATACATTTTTATAATGGAGAGACCTGTCTTTTGAAAAAGTAACATTCAGGTCAAACATTGAGAGTGCGTCCCGTAAACCTCCGTCTGCCTTTAGGGCAATAAGCTCTAGGGCTTCATCCTCGTAAGTTATGCTTTCTTTTTGGGCAATATTGGCCAAATGACTAGCCATGTCTTTGATTTGTATCCTATTGAAATCAAAAATCTGGCAACGGCTTAATATAGTCGGTAAAATCTTATGCTTTTCTGTGGTAGCAAGAATAAAAATAGCATACGATGGAGGTTCCTCTAAAGTTTTCAAAAAAGCATTGAAAGCCGCAGTGGATAACATGTGAACCTCATCTATGATGTACACTTTGTATTTTCCATCTTGGGGCGGGAACCTTACCTGGTCTATAAGGTTACGGATATCCTCTACAGAGTTATTGGATGCTGCATCTAATTCATGTATATTAAAAGACGCATTTTGGTCAAAGTTTTTACATGAAGAACACTCATTGCAAGGTTCTATCTCTGGACTTACATTCTTACAGTTTATGGTTTTGGCTAATATCCTTGCACAGGTAGTTTTACCTACACCACGTGGACCGGTAAATAAAAAAGCCTGGGCTAGTTGATTGGATGAAATAGCATTCCGAAGCGTGGTAGTAATGTGTGACTGCCCTACAACAGAGTCGAAGGTAATAGGCCGATATTTTCTAGCTGAAACCACAAAGTTTTCCATAATGCAAATATAAGAAGAAATTCGGGTAATTAGGAAAATGAAACCCCTCCACAAAAGTAAAGGGGTTTATGTTTTCTGTTCAGGTATTTTATATTTAGAATGACAATGTTTTCATAAATGTCACATTGTTTTCCATGGACAGCAAAGAGTCCTTAGGATATTCTTCTTGCTCTACGAAGTAGTATTTTAGACCCGCTTTTTTTCCAGATTTTAAGATAGCATTGAAGTCCAGGATACCTTCAGCTAGATCTGCTTGCTGAGGTTTGCCCTCTCTAGACTTTAGCTGCTTAATGTGGCATAGTTCGTACCGTCCTTTGTACTTAGTAAGATGGTCTGCCGCATTTACTTTAGCTGCTTCCGTCCAGTAGATATCCAACTCAAACACAACAAGTTTAGGGTCTGTGTTTTGTAGTAGTATATCTTGACCTACCACGCCCTCTTTGGTTTCGAAAGAATAGGCATGGTTATGATAACCAAATTTCAAACCATGTTTTTTGCAAATTTCGCCTGCTTTATTGAACTCCTCGGCTCTTTTTAGCCATTCATCAGCAGATTTTTGTCCCCCAATATGCGGACATATCAAGTATTTTATTCCGGCTGCTTTAGCTTTCTCGGCATTTTGATCAGTAATATCTTTCAGGCCAGAGTGAGCACTCACCATATCTACATTAATTTCCTTAAGGAAGCTTTTTGCATCGGCTACACTCATTCCCCATAGTGGATCACCGGAATAGGATTCGAATTGTCTGTAACCCATTGCTGCCAATTTTCTCATTGTACCAATTGGGTCTTTGGCCATATAGTCACGTACACTGTATAGTTGGCAACCAAAGGTTTTTAGCTTTGCTGCATTTGCAAAAATCTCTTGGCTCCCTAAAGCAGCCAAGGTTAATAGTGATCCAGTCTGGATAAACTTTCTTCTGTCCATTTTTTATCTTTGTTCAAATAGGTTTCCTAATCCGCCAATAATAGAACCGCTCTCTTTACTAGCATTACCACCAGAAGGAGATAAACGGTGAATGAGTTTAGATATAGGCATAGACTGTATCCAAACTTTACCAGTGCCACTGAGCGTGGCTAAAAACATACCCTCTCCACCGAAAACCATAGATTTTAAATTTCCGGCCATTTGTATATCGAAATTTATCTGAGGCTCAAAAGCCACAATGCAACCTGTATCAACTCTTAAAACTTCGTTGTTAAGTTGTTTTTCCATAACTACTCCGCCTGAATGGATAAAGGCCATGCCATCACCCTCTATTTTCTGGAGTATAAAGCCTTCACCACCAAAAAGACCAGCCCCAAATTTGCGGTTAAAATGTATGCTTATCCTAGTTCCTAAAGCAGCACATAAGAACGAGTCTTTTTGTACTATTAGTGTATTCCCGTAAATCTCCTTTAAATTTACAGGACGAATTGTACCCGGATAGGGAGCTGCAAACGCAACTTTTCTTTTGGTGTGTGAACGGTTGGTGAAATGGGTCATAAAGAGAGACTCTCCTGTGAGTACCCTGGAACCGGCTTGGAAAATTTTACCCAGAAAACCTTGCTGTGGTTGAGAACCATCGCCTAATTTGGGTTCAAAAAAAACGCCGTCTTCCATATAAAGCATGGCTCCGGCCTCTGCTATGACGGTTTCGTTGGGGTCTAACTCAACCTCTACTACTTGTATGTCTTCTCCAAGAATTTGGTAATCAATCTCGTGGCTTCTCATCTTTTAAATGTTTTAACTTTTTGTCATCAATTTTACCATTGAGGAAGTCATTGAGTTTTTCAATGTCATAAGACATTTGTATCTCCCCAAAAGAATTGACGTTCACGTCAAAACCATCCAGTTCTTTATGCACTTTTGGAAGTTCCACTTGTTCTTTTTTCTTCTTAGACATAAGCTTCTTCTTTTTTCGTACAATGATACGTAAAAACCCTAAGTTTCCTTTTGGATATGGTATAAATTTATGGACTTAGTTTATAAATAATAGGAGAAAAATTGCAAGAGGAATAAAACAAGGATAATTGGATGTTGTAGTTTGTAGCAGGAATAAGAGAGTTTTAAAGGGGGGGATAGTCCTTTTGTGTGGCTTATAAGTAATACAAGAGAAAAATTTACTGGAAAATAACTTCCAGGGAATTGTATATATTATATTTAGGCATAAAAAACCCATCTTGAATAATTATGGATAAAAAGATTAGCACTACAAAAAGACGCGATTTTGTAAAAACTGGATTATTGGCAGCAGGTTCATTTTTTATTGTACCTAGACACGTATTAGGTCGGGGCTTTACCGCACCTAGTGATAAGCTTAACATTGCTGCCATTGGTGCAGGAGGAAAAGGGTCTTCTGATATAAGTTTGGCCTATAATAATGGGGCACATAATGTAGTGGCACTGTGTGATGTAGATTTTAGTCAAGCCCAGAAGTCTGTGGAGAAGTGGCCTAATGCTAAGAAGTATGCTGATTTTCGAAAAATGTTTGATGAGATGGGCAAGTCCATCGATGCTGTTACAATTTCTACTCCAGACCACATACATGGTGTAGCTGCTATGGTAGCCATGCAAAATGGTAGTCATGTATATGTACAAAAGCCTCTTACTCATAATATTTACGAAGCTAGAAAACTTACAGAATACGCTAAAAATAATAAGATTGTATCCCAAATGGGTAACCAAGGAGCTTCTAACCCGGGTCAACAGCAGATGATTGAGTGGTATAATAAAGGCTTAATTGGTACAGTGGATACAGTTTATGTGTGGACAGACCGCCCTCTTTGGCCACAAGGAATTCCTGTTCCAAGTGGTAATCCTGCTTTGCCAGAGGCAATGAGTCTGGAGAACTGGAATCTATTTGTGGGGCCAGGAGACTATGTAGACTATCATCCGCTATACCATCCATTTAAATGGAGAGGTTGGTGGAATTTCGGAACCGGTGCTTTAGGAGATATGGGATGCCATTTGATAGATCCACCTTTTAGGGTTCTAGAACTGGGTTATCCTACGGAAGTTGAGTGTAGTGTGGGGCAAGTATTTATTAAAGATTGGAGTGCAGAGTATATTCCGGAAGGATGTCCTCCTTCTTCGCATGTACAAGTGAAGTTTCCTGCTACAAAGAAGAATAAGAAGGATATAAAGATGATTTGGACAGACGGAGGTATACGTCCTTTCCATCCGGATTTGATTCCTGCCAGTGACCCTATAGGAGAAGAGGATAGTAAAAATGGCGTAATGATGATTGGCTCTAAAGGTATTATGACCTGTGGGACCTATGGACGTACTCCTAAATTGTACAAGAATAATGGAGAGGTTTTAAAAATGCCAAAAGACTATAGTACAGGTAGCAAGTATGAAAAAATGGATGAATATGGACACCATACTGCTTGGACAGATGCTATAAAGGCAGGTTTTAACAGTAAGGAACATAAGGCACTTACTTCTTCTTTTGACTACTCTGGTCCGCTTACAGAAACGGTATTGATGGGTAATTTGGCCATTAGAAGCTATGCTTTAGGTAAGAAGAATGAGAAGGGATGGTTACAGTTTGATGGCCGTAAGAAGCTTCTTTGGGATGGACAGAATATGAAGATTACAAACTATGATGAGGCTAATCAATTTGTGAGTCGGAATTATAGAGAAGGTTGGAAGTTAATATAAGAT
>CAZBAV010000081.1:0-18239 GCA_964489955.1 uncultured Lacihabitans sp.
CCGCTTAGGAAACTAAGTGGCTTTTTTTGTTTAAACTCAGCTAACTGGTAAAGATACTGTTTAGTAAAGCAAAGAGAATGATCTTCAGGGAGAGTCCGCTAAACAAGAGACCTTCCGCCGTATATTTATTAAAGCCACTTAGGAAACTATGGCTTTTTTGTTTAAATATTCCTTAAAGAAAGGCCAAAATGCTCGAAGTAAACAGCTAAATCAAACGTATGTATTTTTGTTTAGAAAGCTTCAGTAAGACAATCTGCAAAATTAGCTTCACTTTATTATTTAACAGTTAGCTCATAACTTAAAACTAGCTACTCATTACTTTTTAGTGTTAAGCCAAATTGGATTTTATTAGTATTTGATTTATTGCCTTATTAGGTATTACGGTACTATACGAGTACTTGCGTAAATAACTTTACCTTCTATGGATTTACGCAATTGAGATCAACTAAGCTAAACTGGTATTGCTTCCCCTTTATTAATGTTGTCTGTATAAGTAAGGTCGGTTGGAGATGAACTTAGCAAAAAAATGATATGGAAATTAGGGCAATATCCTTAACTTGCTTGATGGTATTATAGTAATACTTTTCTTTTTAAAAAGGAGTAATTTTTGAACAAGTATTTAATTAAATGAACGCTTCGAAAAAAAGAATTAGCCATTTAACGTTTTCTCAAAACCCTGATTTATGAAAAAAATAGTATCGTTGTCCCTTTTTTTTGTCCTTTCCTTTTATGGCTGGAGCCAGGTAAATATTATTCCTCTTCCCGAGCAGGTCGAAATTAAGACGGGAGATTTTGTCTTTTCAAAAAACGGGTTTATCAAAGATGGGGGATTCTCCGATGCTGCTAGTTTTCTGCAAATTCAGCTTCTAAACAAGTTTCAAGCTACTTGGCAGAGGTCTGATTCGAAGGCAAGCATTGTTTTTGAAAAGAATGCCAATCTTTTACCAGAGGAATATACTTTGGTGGTTGGGGCTTCCGGGGTTAAAATCACAGCAGCTACTAATTCGGGAGCGGTTTATGGAGTTTCCAGCCTACTCCAAATAATCAACGAATATAAAATTCCTTATGTTTCTATAAAAGATAAGCCAGCATATGCTTGGAGGGGTTTTATGTTGGATGAGTCAAGACATTTTTTTGGTTCGGAAAAAGTAAAGCAATTGTTGGACTGGATGGCTATTTATAAGTTAAATAAGTTTCATTGGCATTTAACTGATGAGCCTGCCTGGAGACTAGAAATACAGCGTTATCCGTACCTATCTATGGTGGGTGGAATAGGAGAATATACGAATCCGTATGTCCCGGCACAATACTACACCCAAGCAGAGGTGTCCAATATAGTGAGTTACGCGGCGGCTAGAGGTATAGAAGTTATTCCGGAAATTGATATGCCGGGTCATGCCACGGCTGCAAATAGAGCGTACCCGGAGTTCAGTGGTGGCGGTACGAAAGCTCATCCACACTTTACTTTCCACCCTGCAAAGGAAGGAACATACGCGTATTTGACAAATATCTTAAAGGAGGTTAACATCTTATTTCCTACGGATAAGATTCATTTAGGTGGTGATGAGGTCTCTTATGGCTCAGAGTCGTGGACTAATGATCCTCTTGTGCAAGACTTGAAGAAGAAATTGAATGTCCAAACAAACCGTGAAGTGGAAACTTATTTTATGCGTAGAATGGCTGACTCGGTTTTTAATATGGGAAGCAAAATAGTGGCTTGGGACGAAATGGTTGACGTGGGTTTACCTAAAGACAAAACCCTAATCATGTGGTGGCGTCACGACCAACCTAACCAGTTGAAAAAGTCGCTGGAAAATGGATATAGCACTATTATTTGTCCTAGAGTTCCGTTTTATTTTGATTTTGTACAAGAAGACGCCCATAAATACGGTCGGAAATGGGCTGGCGTTTTTGGGAATTTACAGAGAGTGTACGACTATGATTTGTCCTCGTTTAGCTCAATGCAAAAATACGAAGGCCAGATATTAGGGGCCCAAGCAAATCTTTGGACGGAGCGTGTACACAATACCCAGAGGCTTGAATTTATGGTTTTTCCCCGGATTGCCGCTTTGGCAGAAACTGTTTGGACTAAGCCTAACAGAAAGAATTTCGAAGATTTTACTACACGCTTAAAGACGCACCATAAATGGTATAAAAGCGAGAATATCTACTTTCATGATGGTGAGCGACCAGAACCTATTGTAGAAACACCAGAAGTGAAGTATTTAGATAATGCTAAGGAGTAATAGAGATTACTTGGCTTTGACATTTATTAACATGCATTTTATTAATTGAAAAGGTTATGCTTTAATTGTATATTTTCTTTTTGTACTATTTTTGAAAAGAGAAATTACATTTCAGAAGTATAGTGTAAGATATTTATTACGGGATGTTTATTTTTTGTAGCATTCTACGTATTAAGCCAAAAAGAAACTACCATGTCTAAAGTCAATTTACTTCTTTTACTTTTCCTATTTAGCGGTTGTAAAGCCCAAGATATCGTTAAGGAGTCTTTCCCGGAAGGAAAATCATTTAATATTTCTTTACGAGGGAATGCTTTTGTAGAAATTGAGCCCTCTGGGGCGAAAGTTGATCGTAACTTCGGTTTACAAAATTGGACTAATCCTGTATCTGTAACCAGCGTTTACTTTAGGATTGAAAAAGCAGGAGATTTTGGACTGAAAGTTAAAGCAAAGGCATCACAAAATAGCACTATTAACGTGGCAGTGAACAATCTATCGAAAGAGATTTCACTGTCAGGGGCTACTGTCAAAGATTATACTGTTGGCGTTTTTACAGTAAAAGAACCAGGGTATGTTAAGGTAGATTTGCAAGGGATCTCTAAAAAGGGGGCTGATTTTGGTGAAATAGCAGAATTGGTGGTAGTAGGTGATTTGACAGTAAATGACATATTATATAGCAATGACCCGGAGTATTACTATTGGGCCAGGCGTGGACCTTCTTGTCATTTAAACTACGAAATTCCAACCACGGATAATGTGAGTTACTATTATAGTGAAATTGTGGTACCGGAAGGCGAAGATAAGATTGGTTCATATTTTATGGCTAATGGTTTTGCTGAAGGATATTTTGGAATTCAGGTAAATTCTGAAACGGAAAGATGGGTCCTGTTTTCATTGTGGAGTCCGTATAATACTGATAACCCAAATGAGGTGCCAGAAAGCGACAAAATAAAACTTTTGAAAAAAGGAGAAGGTGTTTACGCGGGTGATTTTGGAAACGAAGGGACTGGAGGCCAATCTTACCTGAAATTTCCCTGGAAAGCAGGTGTCTCTTATAAGTTTTTACTAAAAGGAAAGCCCGACGGGAAAGGGGCTACGGATTATACGGCATGGTTCTTTGCTCCGGAAAAAGGGCAGTGGCAGCTTATTTCTAGCATGAAACGCCCCAAAATAAATACTTATCTGAACCGCTTTCATGGATTTCTGGAGAATTTTTATGATAATAACGGCTACCAAAGACGTAAAGCCATCTATAAAAACCATTGGATAAGAACAGTTTCGGGAGAATGGAAAGCTGTAAATAAAGCAAGTTTTTCTGTTGACAATACCTATAGAGCCAAACAGCGAATTGACGCTCAAGGTGGAGTAGATGCAGGAGGGTTTTATCTGGAAAATGGAGGATTCTTTAGCTCCGGAGTTAAGCCGGGAGACCAGTTTATTATAAATACTTCATCTACTGCTAAACCTCTTGTAGATTTGGATAAACTGCCGTGATTGCTTAGCTTTATAATCATTTGTCTACATGAGCTATGTTGTGGAACAACATCCAGCCTGCTAAAAACTTAGCATCTATTGTCCGCTTTTATCGGATAATAGATTTTGATTTTACAGGAGATGAAACACCCAAAACGAAAGCTTACCGTCCTCGGATAGAGCATTGTCTGCAATTTACACCCTTTGATAGGGAGCTTGTAGATTATAAATACAAGAAAACGATAAGTTATTCTATAGCCTTATTTGGGCAGCAAACTGAATTAGCTTTCCGTAAAGTAGGTCAGCGGTTTTTAAATTTCCAGGTCGTGTTCCAACCCGGAATATTGTACAGTTTGTTTAAAGAGTCAACTACAAACTTGACTAATGAATATGCGGATGCTGAACTATTCTTTAGCAAGGAAATTTATGATGTGAACGCACAGTTGGTTGTATGTAAAACTTATCCAGAAATGATACAAAAAGTAGAGAGCTTCCTTTCTTCTTTGTCAATTGTTACGCCCCACCCGATAAACCGCATTGCCAAAGAACTAGCATCTTCTCTCAGCCCCAAGAGCCTTGAGTGGTATGCGAACCAAGCAAATCTCTCTTATCGTCAATTTGATCGTGTTTTTGAGGCCAATGTCGGTATTTCTCCTAAAGATTACCGCACACTGGCAAAATTAGATAATGCGTATCTCTTGAAAAATAGAAAACCAGGCTCCGATTGGCTCAGCATTGCACTAGAAAGTGGTTTCTACGATTACCAGCATTTAAGAAAAGCTTATAAAAAATATCTGGGCTATAGTCCCACAGAATTTTACCTGGTGGAACAACAAGCACCCGAGCGACATTTTGGGGATTTCGAACAATGATAAAATGTCTTTTTTATACCACTAGAGAGTTACGCGGATGGTATATTTTTGTTGAAAATAACCTAAACGGAGAACCATGAAAATAGTAAAAATTATAGGCATAATTATCCTTGTAATACTACCATACAGTACAATACTTTCAAATTTCTCGCCGTATTGGACAGATCACTCATTCCAAACTTTCCTTTTAGCCAGTTTTGTGTTTGCCATTGTGAGTTTAATCTTGGGTTGGTGGGTTTCTAATGGAAAGTTGTTCAAAAGCGATGGGTTTCCGTTTTTTTTGCTTGGTTTGTTTACTTCTCCTCCCTTACTACTTGGTCCTCCCGAAATTAGCCCGAAGTTACTAGAAAGAGCCTCGGAAGAACAGTTTAGATACGGAATGTTATTTTTAGCTACGCTTGCTTTTGCCTTTGGATTTTATACTATTTTAAAAAAAAATTATAAGACACTTTTACCTATAAATAAACTCATTGTAATTCCTTTTGTGATAAGTGCGGTGCTTATGCTTTGGGATAATTACAGCTCATTCAATTTATCAGTAGAACTTAAAAACTGGATAGCAGACGGTAAAAATGCTGACGATTTCTTCCCCACTTATAATTTTCACGAAGCTTATCGTGCTTTCGGGCGTACGTTGGTTTATGTGCTAGTTATTTGGTTAGGATTTATCCTTCTTAAAAAGCAGGAAATAAGAAAGTGGCAAATGTGGACTTTAGGTATTTTTAGCCTTATAGGCATAGTATTCTTCTTCTTGTTTCTCTCCAAAGGTCTTGATTTTTATTTTCCGTTTATGGTTCCGGCCATAGCTTTCGCTCCCGTTTATTGGTTGGGTTTGAGTATGCTTTCTGTACCTAAATAATTAAGAATGTGGTTATAGAATATTGGCAGTTATGAGGGTAGTACATAGAACTTGTTATGATTTGGTTTCTGGTAACTAGCATAATTGGGGTAAATAGTGTTTTTGACGTAAGAGTAAGAAGTAGTTTGCCAAAAAATGTAGGCAACACGAAATTTTGGATTTCTTTTTCAAATTAAAAAAATCCTACTATTTTTACATTAATTACTATTATTTTTCAATCTCAAGGTAGTTTGTTCTGCCAAAACCATAAACCCGATATGACGGATAATAACCTAGAGTTTCCGTGGCTTAAACACTATCCAAAAGGAGTACCTCATGAGTTAAACCCGGAAGCCTACCCTTCTTTGGTGGATCTTATAAATGAAGGTTTCAAGAAGTTTGGAAGCCAACCGGCTTATACTTACATGGACAAAACCCATACCTTTTCCCAAATTAAGGATGAGGCTTTTGCTTTTGCTGCATATTTGCAGGGTTTAGGCTTGAAAACTGGCGATAGGATTGCGGTCCAAATGCCAAACTGTACCCAATATCCGATTGTATTATTTGGCTCTATCTTGGCTGGTTTAGTTGTAGTAAATACCAATCCTTTGTATACTCCGCGTGAAATGAAGCATCAGTTTACGGATTCAGGGGCAAAGGCCATTGTTATTGTGGTCAATTTTGCATTTAATCTGGAGAAAGTAATTGCTGATACACAGATTAAGCATGTGGTAGTAACACAATTGGGAGATACCTTAGGTTTTCCGAAGAAGCAAATTGTGAACTTTGTAGTGAAATCTGTAAAAAAGATGGTTCCGCCATATAGTTTGCCAGGTAGTGTACCACTGTCTGAAGCTATTTCTATAGGAAAAGCCTCTTCTTACAAGAAACCTGATGTAAACATAAATGACTTGGCACTTATCCAGTATACTGGCGGCACTACGGGAGTTTCTAAAGGTGCAGAGCTTACCCACAGGAATCTTATAGCTAACATGGAGGGTATCAGCTTATGGTTTACGCCTGCTTTAGAGCATGAGGACATTCCAAGAAAAATATTAGGGGCTTTACCTTTCTACCACATTTTTGCACTTACGGTAAACGTATTTGCAAGTATGAAGCTAGGTTTTCATAATATTCTAATACCTAATCCCAGAGACCAGAAGGCCTTGTTGAAAGACCTCAAAAAACATAAGTTGTTTATATTCCCGGGTTTAAATACGTTGTTTAATGCGTTGTTAAATAACCCTGAGTTTACAGAGGTGGATTTTTCTAATCTTAAGGTTACGGTTTCTGGAGGGATGGCATTACAAGTTTCCATTGCCGAAAAGTGGGCAAGCGTAACCGGATGTAATATTTCGGAAGGTTACGGACTTTCCGAAACCTCGCCTGTATTATCTGTTAATCCGGTAGGTGGTGGGCAGCAGTTAGGCACTATTGGACCACCTTTTCCGTCTACCATCATGAAAATCCTGAAAGACGATGGCTCATGGGCCGCTGTGGGAGAAGTGGGAGAGATATGTGCACATGGCCCCCAAGTAATGAGAGGTTACTACCAAAGACCTGACGAAACAGAAAAAGTGTTTTATACAGACCCTGCAGACGGAAAACAGTACTTTAAAACAGGAGATATAGGTCTGATGCAAGAGGATGGTTTCTTCCGGATTGTAGACAGGAAAAAGGATATGATATTGGTTTCTGGATTTAACGTATATCCAAATGAGATTGAAGAAGTTATAGCACAACATCCGGGTGTGTTAGAAGTAGCTTGTGTGGGTGTTAATGATGAGAAGTCTACAGAAGCAGTAAAGATTTTTGTTGTAAAGAAAGACCCAAATCTTACCGAAGAAGACCTGAGGGCTTTTAGTAAGGAAAATCTTACAGGATATAAGTGTCCGCGTTTTATAGAGTTTAGGGACGAACTGCCTAAAACCAATGTGGGGAAAATCTTACGGAGGGAACTTAGGGATGAAGCCAACAAAGCTTAGTTAATGAAGCAGGTCCAAGACCTGCTTTTTTTGTGTAGCTTCACGTTAGTTTCTTTAACTTACAAAAAGCAAATGGTATTTTTACAGCTTTAGAACAGTCTTCTATATGATTCCAGATGAAATAGAGTTTCCATGGTATAAACAATACCCAAAGGGCGTTTCAAGCAAGCTAAATCCCGATGCCTATAGTTCGTTAATAGAACTTATTGAGAAAGGTTTTGAGACGTATGGATCGCAGGCAGCATTCACATATATGGGGAAGACCCATAGTTATGCAGAAATTAAAGAGCAAGCATATGCTTTTGCTGCATATTTACAGAGTAAGGGTTTAAAAAAGGGGAGTAGTTTGGCTATACAAATGCCTAACTGTACCCAATACCCTATTGCACTTTTTGGAGGATTATTGGCCGGTATGGTCATAGTAAATGTAAATCCGCTTTATACTCCAAGGGAAATGGAGCATCAGTTTAAAGATTCGGGAGTTGAAGCCATAATAATTGTAGCCAACTTTGCATTTAATCTGGAGAAAGTGATTGCCCAAACTTCTATAAAACATGTGATTGTAACTGAGTTGGGCGATGTTTTGGGTTTCCCCAAAAAACAGATAGTGAACTTTGTGGTGCGTAGTGTAAAGAAAATGGTCTCTCCATACCAAATTTCGGGAAGCGTAAGTTTTAGTAAGGTTATTTCGGAAGGTAAAAACTTACCTTACTTAAAGCCAGTGGTAAACAATAATGATTTGGCTATTATCCAGTACACAGGTGGTACAACTGGTGTATCTAAAGGTGCGGAGCTGACTCACAGGAACCTTATAGCCAATATGGAAGGTATAACCATGTGGTTCGTTCCAGTGCTAAAATATGACGTACCTCGAAAAATAGTGGGAGCTTTGCCTTTTTACCATATTTTTGCTTTAACGCTAAACGTCTTTGCTAGCCTTAAATTAGGGTTTCATACTATTATGATTCCAAACCCCAGGGATCAGAAAGCAATGTTAAAAGAACTTGCAGGTCATAAGATTTTCCTTTTTCCGGGTGTGAATACTTTGTATAATGCCTTGCTTCATAATCCGGAGTTTGGCAAGCTAGATTTTTCGAATTTGAAGCTTACAGTTTCAGGTGGTATGGCTTTACAGGAAACTGTTGGAAAGAAATGGGAGGAAGTGACAGGATGTAAGGTGGCGGAGGGGTATGGTCTTTCAGAAACGTCTCCGGTGCTTTGTTGTAATCCAATAGATGGAACACAACAGGCCGGTACCATTGGTATTCCTTTTCCTTCGACAGAAATAGGAATTTTAAAGGACGATAACACCTGGGCTGAAGTAGATGAAGTAGGTGAAATTTGTGCACTTGGGCCGCAAGTTATGTCACGGTATTATAATCGACCAGATGAAACAGAATTGGCTTTTTTTGTTGATCCAGTTGATGGAAAGAGGTATTTCAGGACAGGGGATATTGGCTTAATGAAAGCCGATGGTTTCTTTAAGATCGTAGACCGCAAGAAAGACATGATTCTGGTTTCCGGGTTTAATGTTTATCCTAATGAGATAGAAGAGGTATTTGCTCAGCATCCTGGTGTTTTAGAGGTGGCGTGTGTGGGAGTAAGTGACGATAAATCTACGGAGGCAGTAAAGATCTTTGTAGTGAAGAAAGACGCCAAACTTACAGTTGGGGATTTAGAGCGTTTCGGGAAAGAGAACCTAACGGCTTATAAGAGGCCCCGTTTTATTGAGTTTCGTGACGAGCTGCCCAAAACCAACGTCGGAAAAATTTTACGCAGGCAACTAAGAGATGAATCAAAATAGATAATTACTCGTTTCTAAAAAGTAGCGTAGAATCTGCTTTTATTATGCAATTTCTGAATAAAACATTAGGTGCAGTTTTTATTTTTTTGGTACGTTTTTACCAAGGAGTGATATCTCCATATTTACCTAATTCCTGTAGGTATGACCCCACTTGTTCGCATTATATGATCGGTAGTATAAAAGAGTGGGGAGTTTTAAAAGGGACTTGGCTGGGTTTAAAACGTATTGGCCGCTGCCATCCCTGGGGCGGTTTAGGCTGGGATCCTGTAAAGAAAAACCCAAACAAGAAAGTGTAGACAAGTTTTTAGAGTTGCATTTTTTATTTACTAACGAAAAGAACGTTCATGGCTACTCTTACGATACGCCCCTATTCCAAAGAAGATAAAAGCCAAGTGTTGGGTATTATGGCAGAATGTATCCCCACCTACTTTGCTCCGGAAGAACTGCCGGAATTGGAATATTATCTGGAACATGAAATTGAACATTATTTTGTGGCAGAAATATATGGAGAAATAGTAGGTGCAGGAGGTATAAACATAGATGGAACAGTTGGGAAAATCAGCTGGGATTTTGTAAAGCCAAATCTCCATGGGAAAGGTATTGGTAAAACCCTTTTAGAACACAGGATTACACTATTAAAAGGTATACAAAATGTCTCAACGATACGTGTTAGAACATCACAAGTAGTCTATCAGTTTTATGAAAGGAATGGCTTTGTTTTGCGTTCTGTGCAAAAGGACTATTGGGCTCCGGGTTTCGACCTATATCTGATGGAATTAGCCTAAGTCATTCGCTTTACTTCCCATTGTACGTATCCCGCTTTGTTCTTCATACTGTTCTGGTGTAGCTATGAAACCATCAAATTCAGAGAAACGGGTATACTTTCCTATAAAACGAAGGTTTACATTATCTACACTGCCACTTCGGTTTTTAGCGATGATTACTTCAGCAAGGCCTTTTGTACTTTCTCCTGTTTCAGTTTCTTCAAACTGGTAATACTCGGGTCTGTAAAGAAACATAACCACGTCTGCATCTTGTTCAATAGAGCCAGATTCCCGCAAATCAGAAAGTAGCGGACGTTTATCTGTACGGGATTCTACCGAACGGCTTAACTGCGACAAGGCTATAACAGGAATATTGAGCTCTTTGGCAATGGTTTTTAATGAGCGAGAAATTGTGGCAATTTCTTGCTCCCTGTTCATACCTTGGCCATCGGCTTTCATGAGCTGAAGGTAGTCTACAATTATAAGCTTTATATTATGAAAGGCTTTTAATCTTCTGGCTTTGGTACGTAACTCCAAGACGGACAAACCGGGAGAGTCATCTATATAAATAGGGGCATTTGCCAGATTATTTAATCTGGAGTGTATTGCTTTCCAATCTTCGGCTTCCAAATCTCCTTTACGTAGTTTTTGAGAGTCCACCTCTGCTTCAGCAGAAATAAGCCGGTACATCACCTGTTGAGAGGACATTTCCAGAGAAAACAACGCCACTGGCATTTTGTAATCTATAGATGCGTTCCGAAGTGCAGAAACTACAAAGGCGGTTTTTCCCATACCGGGACGGGCCGCAATGATAATTAGCTCTGTATTATGCCATCCACCCGTAACTCTGTCTAAACTCGGAAATCCAGATGGAACGGAGGCTACACCGGCATCTTGCTGTTCTTTACTTTTTAGTTCAGCAATGGTCTTCTGGACCACCATCTTTAGATCCGGAATGTTCTTGTTTATGTTTCCTTCTTGTATAGCCCTCAGGTTTTGTTCAGTGGAGTCTAAGAGAGTAAAAACATGGGAGGTTTCTTCGTATGCTTTGGTAATCACATCGTCCATGATTTTCATGATACTCCGTTGTATAGCATATTGCAGTATAATACGGGCATCTTGCTCTATATGAGAAGAAACTGTTTTGGCCGAAATCTTGGCTAAATAAGCTGCTCCGCCAATAAACTCTAGCTCACCTGTAAGTCGTAACTGGTTGGTTGTGGTAAGTAAGTCCACAGGCTCCGATTTTCCAAAAAGGAGTAGTATAGCCTGGTAAATAGCTTCGTGTTTCTCCGAAATAAAGCTTTCAGGTTTTAGGATATCTATAACCGAAGTAAGAGCATCTTTCTCCCTTATAACTCCTCCTAATACCGAAGCCTCCAAATCTATGATATGGCTAGCTTTTTGGAAATCCAGAGTTTGGTTTGGATTCCTTTTTCTCTTTTCTGGCAACCTTCTTTTACTCATACTGTTTGGCAGATCCTCCCGAACCTACTCCAATAAGTGGTGTGGTTCTTTTTTTGAAAAATGAATTAAAATTACGTGAAAATATAAGACTTCCGCCCGAAACTACCACGTTTCCTTGGGAGTAAAAAACATAATAATTTGTGGGAACGCTACGAGAGTACAGTCTAAACTTGTAGGTGCCGTCATCAGAAATCATATATTCCAGTTCTCCACCTACAGAGAGCTGCCCAAAGGAATTGGTATTCATATTAATATTGTCTTCAAGACTGTTTATAAATGCACCTTTACCACTAAGCTTTACACGGTTATTAAGAAAACGGTAACTGAAGTTTAGTTGCATATTATTCAGGATACTTTCACGGAAATTCCCGAATTGTACTCCCAGTTCAAGGTTAGGGTCTAGTTTGTTTGCCAGGTTACCTATTTGGTTAGATAACAAGTTGCTAATGTTGTCTATAAGGAACTGTTGGGTGAGGGCATCCGCCATATTGTTGTCTGGGAAAACCTCATTAAATACCAGAATGCTTGAGACATTCCGGCTTAAAAGTTGCTCGTCGTTCCTCAGCCTTTGTTCAAAAGCAAGCAGGTCCGTTTGGCCGCTGATAGGTACCTGTTTCAGGTCAAAGTTTATATCATAATTTATAGAAGGATTAAGCAGCCGTTCTGTAAGAAACACGTTTACAAAAACAGGGAAACGGGCAGATGAGTTAGTCATCTGTGGCGAAACCTTGTTGATGTTTATATTAGCCGTATAGGTGGCTTTAATATCTAAGATGGCATCAAAAGGATTGCCATTGAAAATGATTTTGCTTTGGTCTGTAATATCAAAACGGCGGAGGGAAGCAAGATTCTGAAAACTAAAATAGTATTTGCCACCACGAAGGTTATAGGGGCCGTTTATGGTAAACTCTCCGCGATTATCAAAAACCACACTTAGTTTTCCGTCCCCATATAAGCTTAGGATATCATTATTATTCCGGTCAAAAATAACTTCGCCTTCGGCTTCGGGTGTTAACGTGATATTAAATGCCATACGTACACCTCCAGTTTTTACACTGGGCTGTTTCTTTTTTGGGCCAAGAGCAATGGTATCCAGAGGATTTACTTTTTTAATAAATTGTATGCCCTCTTGTTTGGTATCTATTTTTGTGCCGGCGTCGGTAGGAATAGTTATTTTTGTGCCAGCCTTACTGGTTATTGTTCCTCCAATAAGTAGGTTGTCGAAATCACCACCAAGTGTAATATCCCCAGAAGCATAAGCAGTACCGAATATATAATCATTGGAAAATGGCTTAATGTTCATTATCCGGAAACCGGTCCGGGGAGCAATAGATGCGGTAAGATCTATATTAAAACCTTTTCCGGTGGTTTTGTAATATACTCCGCCAGTAAGAATACCTAGGTTTCCGTTGGGGCCATCTTTCATTTCTACACCATTTTTAGGTAGTTCAAATCCCTTCTGAGTTAGGATAACCTTGTCTTCGAAATGGAGTTCTGTGCCGGATGAAGCAACTGTTAGGGAGCCTTTTGTTAGATCGACTTCCCCATCAAAGTAGGGTTTCTGAGGAGTGCCGAGCATCTTAAATTTCCCATTGGCTTTGCCCTTCATAACAGAAAAGACTTCGCCCGTCATTCCCATGAAAATACCGAGGTCACAGTTACGTAGACGGCCTTCTAATTCTAGTGGATTAACTTTCTTGGAAGGTGTGTAAAAGCCGTCTAGTTTAAGGATTTCTTCCATCTCCTGGAAGACAGTCCCGTTTAGTTTCAGGTGTTCTTTGCTATCGTCCCAAATGGCTGATGTAGTGACCGTACCTATTTTGCTTTGTTTGTATTGGAAATCTACTACATGCATATTGCTCAAATACATGGGATTATCATAAAAATCCCGAATGCGAAGGTTTCCGGTGGCGTTTCCCTGTAAATCTACATTTATGAAGGGCTGTATTGTTTTTACTTCAAACTTGTCTACAGTTAAGAGAAGCTCCGAGCCTTTTTCTTGGTTTAAAGAGCCGTTTAAACCGACGTTTTGGTTTTGATTTGACAGGAAAAAGCGGTTGAAAGTAATGTTTTTCCCCCTTACGGCTATACTATTGGCTTCGTCAAAGGTCCAGTCACGGTCAATAAGCCTCACTTGCGTTTGTTGCGGCAGCAGTTTTATATCAAATCCGTCCTTTTCGAAATTTATTTTTCCCCGCAAGTCTAGTAAACTATTCGAAGAGTTTTGTGTTAAAAATGCTCGAAAATCCAATTTGTTTTCTCCTTCCCAATTGGCATTTAAGACAAGCTCTTCGGTGAGTGTATTGTTGCCAATTTTTTGAAAATCAGACTTCACCCTTAGTTTGTTTTCCAGAACAGGAGAAAAGGTTTCTTTCTCCACATGATACTCAAAATTGGTAGTGTAAAATTCATTTATACTGTATCCAAGGGTGTCTATCTCTCCTGAAAGTTCCATTCTGTTTTTTGTGCCAGAATGATACTTGCCGGAAAACCATGCATTGGGTGATACATGGACTTTTGGGGCAAAGAAATTGAAAAAGGGTTTTGGAGAGTTAAACTTTACATCAAATGCCGCCTTGTAATTATGTGCTTGGTAAGTAGCTTCTTTTTCGGAATAGTATTTTTCTCTTTCACTTTCTGTATACTCAAAGAAAAGACGGTGCTCCTTTAAAAGATTGCTTAAGTCTTCCAATAATATACTAGGAGTAAAGTCGCCTTTTACTCCAATATCAAAAAACTCGGATTTTACTTTGAACGCTCGTTCATTAGCCGCCAAATCTGAGAATAAATGCACAGATTCAATTTTTAGGCTAGAAGTATCCGTGCGTACAATTGTTTGGTAGAAGCCTGCTTCTCCAAGCCAATCATCTAGTTTATTACCTTGAAAATTAAAGTCTATTTGGGTTTTTAGGAAGTACTCTTGTTTCGTAAAACCCAAAACTTTCAGGTTTGCATGGCCTACATCACCTTTAAAGTTAAAAACATTTACTTCGGGTTTGAAGTCCACCCTCCCGTTTAAGTTTGCAAGAATGTTGGGGTCGTCTATCTTTAGTTGGCCTTCAAATAGGGAGTGTCCGAGGTTTCCATCCACATTTATGTGCTTATATCTATAGCCACGAAAATCCACATCGCTTATGTAGCCGTCAAGATGCACAATAGCTTCTTTCAATGTACGGCCGCTTCCATTTATTTTGCCAAGAAACGTAATTTCATCTAGTTGATCCTGTTCCAGCAGAGTGCCAATTTTAAATTTGTTAATAAGTAGGTTGCCTGAATACTCCAGTGTATTTCCTGCTTTTACTTTGACATTGCCAACAATCTCTCCTAGCCGGGATGATACCAATTTTGGGCGTGCTGTAAAATCATTATAGACCCCATCAAAGACTCCGGAAAGATCGAGTTTTTCGATTTTGTTGGCATATTTTCTAAACTCAGGGTTAGCGGAGTATTGCAAAATATCTCCTGAGAGAAGAACTGAGGGAGATAGGTTCCACTGGCTATGCATGGTGTTTAATTGTGGTAAACCCTTCATCTTTATGTTTCCATTTATTTGTGAGCCCTTACCAAACTTTAGTGTCATGGAGGATAGAGAAAGGTCGGAAACTAGGCCAGAAGCTTTGGTGGTTAGGTTATACTCTTCTTTATATTGTCTCATGGATGGGATAAAGAGAGCTATATCTGCGGCCTGTAAGCGGGAGTTTACAAGGTTGGCATCTAAGAATATTTTGTTGAAAAAATCATTAAAATCAGAAGGTCGACCATAGTTGAAGTGAAGCTTAGGCCCAATATATGAGTCGTTTAGTTTTGCAGAAAGGTTATCTAGATGGATATTCCTTTTTGTGTAGTAAAAATTGCCAGTGATGTCTTTTAGGAAAAGTTTGCTAAAATGGTCTCTGGCTGTGAGTTTTTTAGAAACCATCCGTACTGTATCTTTCCGGAAATAAAGGTTTTTGAGATCGGTGTTCAAATCTCTGAAATCGAAGTTGGCGAAGTCAAAAGTACCATCTGTTTTGGGAGGGAATACTTCTGAAGTTATGCTTACTCTACCGTTACGTATGTGGGCATTGTCTAAAGTAAATGCTTTAGGAGGACCCACCCGTTTTTTGTCTGATGCAGTGAGACTGTCTATTTCCAGAAGCCAATAATCGAAATTAAGTAAACCTTTGCTGTCCCGGATAAAATTGGCGTTTGGACTATTAAGGGTTACAAAATCCAGGTTGTTATCAAACTTTATTAGTTTCCCGGGTTCAAACTTGATCCCGTCTTTTTTTGTGTAGCTTACTACTTCACCGAAGGAAGTTCCGAAATTTGTTTTTGTGTTTACGTAAAGTTCTCTTACGTAAATCATGTTACGGTCTTTATGGTCTTTTATGTTAACATCCTCAAAAACCACTTCATCAAACCAGGACACACGTACTTTAGAAACTGTTACGCTCCCACCTAGTTTTTTGCTAAGCCAAAGTGTGGCTTTATTGCTTATTTGGGTCTGGACTTCGGGAAGTTGCAAGGCATAAAAAGCCAGAAAAACTAAGCAAATTGCTATGAGCACAGTATATGCCACAGTTTTTATCAATATGCTTAACACCCTCTTCAATACTTATTTGCTATTTTTGCAGTTTACAATGGGCTTGCTTTTGCCTGAAAATAATCTGCAAAAGTCCTCATTTTAAACGGAAATTAAAAGAAAAAGAAACCGAAATACTTATGGATATTACCCTTTTGGCAATAGAATCTTCCTGCGATGAAACCTCTGCATCTGTAATAAAAAACGGTGAGATAGTTAATAACATTGTGGCTTCGCAGGTAATACATGAACAGTATGGAGGAGTAGTGCCGGAGTTGGCTTCGCGTGCCCATCAACAAGACATAGTACGTGTAGTAGAAAAAGCAGTAAAAGATGCGGGAATTACGAGAGCGGATCTAGATGCTGTAGCCTTTACTCGCGGGCCAGGATTGTTGGGGTCCCTGTTGGTAGGAACATCTTTTGCCAAATCCTTGGCTTTAGGTTTAAGTATCCCATTGGTAGAAGTAAACCATATGCAGGCCCATGTTTTGGCACATTTTATTAATGATCCCAAACCGGAGCTTCCTTTTCTTTGCCTTACTGTAAGTGGAGGACATACGCAATTGGTACTGGTAAAAGACCATCTGGATATGGAAGTAGTGGGGGAAACTGCAGACGATGCAGTTGGTGAAGCTTTTGACAAAGCAGCAAAAATGTTGGGGTTGGGGTATCCGGGCGGACCCAAAGTAGACAAACTTGCGGCGGAGGGAAATCCTAAAGCTTTTGAGTTTCCTATCTCGGAGATGCCGGGCCTTTCCTTTTCTTTTAGTGGGATAAAAACGTCATTGCTTTATTTTATACAAAAGAATGGAGATACGTTTGTACAAGAAAACCTCGCCGATATTTGTGCTTCATACCAATACGCCCTTATAAAAATGCTTTTGGGTAAATTAAAAAAAGCGGCGAAACAATACAAAATAAAGCGAATTGCAATAGCTGGCGGGGTTTCGGCAAACAAAGGATTACGTAAAGCTCTGGAAGTAGAATCTCAAAAGCAAGGTTGGGAGTTGTTTATTCCGGAGTTTGAGTATTGTACAGATAATGCTGCCATGATTGCTATAGCTGCCCATTATAAATTTCTTGGAGGTCAGTTTACTAGCCAAAGTGTAAGTCCAATGCCTAGAATGAGGATATAAGGGGATGGTCCGGTTGTTATTTGTGGTATGCTAAAGTCGCACTTATTTTGAGATGGGCAAACTAAGATGCTCCAACGAAAATGACATTTCGGGAGATGTTTGTAACTTTATTTTCTGAAAATAGGAGTGTTTTAGATCAATGCTCATTATTTGGTTATCCTTTTCTTCGTAGTATATTTCTGCCAAGAATATTCCAATACCTGCCTTTTTACCTGTTTTGGACTTACTCCATGAAAATATGTTCTGGACACAGGTTGCAAATTCGTATTTAATAGGTTGGGGTTTTCTGTTTTTTTGGTATTGTTACGGCATGACTCCCTTGAGTCTTAAACATGTTTCAAAATATAAATTTGGATACAAAGGCAATAACTTATCCGTTTTAACTATTAATTTTACAACCTATCATATTCTCCAGATAAAAATTAAGAATGAAATTTTTTGAGAAATTCAGTCCGGGAGCATACAATGGTCTTATTAAGTTTTTTTATAAGGCTTTTTTCTGGGGTTTGGGTCTTTTTGCAGTTTTTATAATTGCCTTAAACTTCAATTTGTTTTGGCTTTTCGGGAAAATGCCGTCCGTAGATGACCTAGATAACCCTAAAAGTGAGGTAGCATCCGAAATCATATCTTCCGATAACAAGATATTAGGTAAGTTCTTCTTTGAGAACAGGAGCACTATGACCTACGGTGAAATTCCTGAGAACTTTAAAGATGCCCTTATGGCTACGGAAGACGTGAGGTTTGCTATGCATTCGGGTATAGACGCACGGAGTTTGTTCAGGGTTCTGGGTGGTGTTTTAACGTTTAATAGAAAAGGCGGAGGTAGTACGGTTTCGCAGCAGTTGGCTAAAAACCTGTTTAAACTAAGACGGGATGAGGCCTACGAAGGATTTTTATACAGGGTTCCCGGAGTACGGGTAGTGCTAATAAAACTTAAAGAGTGGATTACCGCTATTAAACTAGAAAGGCGGTATACCAAGAGCGAGATTATGACCATGTATCTGAACACCATTGAGTTTAGTAGTGGGGCGTATGGTCTAAAATCTGCCGCAAAAACATATTTTAGTAAGGATCCACTAAAATTAACTACGGA
>CAZBAV010000082.1:0-18111 GCA_964489955.1 uncultured Lacihabitans sp.
AACCTAAATTGGGATTTAGATCTAGGGGAGCAAACTACAACAGGGTTAGATGCAAATCTGGATCTCCGCACCAAAAGTACAAATCTCCCTCAAATGGAGGCTGAAGTAGATAAGCTACTTGCTTCTTTTGAGAATATTACTTTTAAGGATAAAAAAGCTGTTATTGGTAAACCTGGAGAAATAAACTTCTCTGACTTGGCTTTACAAAATGTAAAATTAGGCTTAGAAGATATCCAATATTCAGAAAAAGCTGCGTATACAAAACTAAAGGACCTTTCTTTTGAAGAGAAAAGTGGCCTTCAACTTATCTCTGGTTCAGCAGGTGCCTCGTACATAGATAAAAAAATTGTTCTAAAAGACCTTATTTTAAGAACTGCGGGCTCTGGTGTTAAATCGGGAGTTGAAGTAGATTTGGATTTGGACAATATGGCTAAAAGCTATTTCAGTGTTCAACTAGAGGAGATAAAACTTGCGGCCAAAGAAGCTTTGTTTTTTAGCAAAGACTTAGTTAAAAACCCCAGTTTTGCCAATATTCAAAATGATGTATTTGCAGGGAAAGGCAGAGTTTATGGCACAGCAGAGGATATAAACTTAGAAAACCTATATCTTTCTGCACCAAAAAATACTCGTTTGAGTCTAAATGGTAAAATCCAAAACAAAAATGTGCTGGCTTTAGACTTAAAAATTAGTGATTTCTATACAGATAAACACGACCTCAAAAAGTTTGCAGGAAGCCTCCCTGAGAATATAGACCTACCAGAAAAACTAAACCTTAACGGCAATGTAAAAGGTACACTGGAAGACTTACACGCACAGGTTTTCCTGAACTCTAGCCAAGGAGGGGCAAGGCTGGCTATACACCTCAAGGACTTATCTAAGGTACCAAGCTATCAGGGAACCCTAGATATAGAAAACTATGCCGCCGGAGCCTTAATCCAAAACCAAGACTTAGGAACTTTAGCTGGCTCAGTAAACTTTGATGGACGAGGATTTGACTCTCCGTCAGTAAACTTCGATGGACGGATAGAGGATGTAAGTTTCCAGAAAATGACTTTTAGCAACCTGGCTTTTAACGGAGATTTCCAAAATCAAACCGTGAATGCCTTTGCTTCTATTAATGACCCCAAAGCCCAACTGACCCTTAACGCCATGGTAGATATGGCCACCGAGAGCATGCAGGTAACAGGAAACACCCAAATACAAAAAATAGACCTAAAGGCCTTGGGTGTGACAGATGAAAACATATTTGTCAAAGGAGATTTTGATATCAAGCAACTACGGGCCGACCTCAAAAATCCCTTTATTGATTTTGTAGGAAAGGACATTTCTATAACCAAAGATGGAGAGTTAATCCCTATTGGCGAGATGGCTGTTTTAACCGAGTCTAGTGAGCTAGAGCGGAGACTGGAGTTAACCGCTCCATTTATAAAAATGGCTTTGTCGGGAAATTTCCAGTATGATAAACTGCAGGATATTTTTATGGGCGAAATAAACAAGTATTTCCACTTGCCTAGCTATGTAGCTTCTAATGACTCACTGGATTATTACTTTGACATAAATGGAAAAATAGACTACCATCCTGTTTTTACTGCCTTTTTACCTAGTTTAAAGAGTTTTGAATCTGTAACCCTGAGTACCAATCTCAATAACAGTAGTCAAATTCCTTTTTCCGGTAAAATGAGCTTACCAAGACTGCAATATGACTCTATACAAGTAATAAACACCACATTTGACTTTAGCGGAGATGGAAGCCGCCTGAAATATGAACTATTGGCAGGAGAAATCTCTAACCCTGGTTTTCGAGTTCGGAAATCCTCCTTTTCAGGTGCATTAAAAGATAACGTGGCCAGTTTTTCGTTGGCCGTAAAAGACAGTCTTGATAAAAACATACACTCATTGGCTGGGTTTCTTGACAGTCAAAACGAGAGCATACGTGTAAGTTTTGATGAATCAGGCACCATGATTTTTTATGAAGAATGGGCCGGTAACCCCTATGGCTACATTGACTATTCTAGCAAAGGACTTAGTGTGAGTGATGTGGTTTTTTCTAAGCAAGACCAGCTGCTTAAAGTGACCAGTGTAGATCCAAGTCCCAACGCCCCGCTTGATATTTTTACAACCAACATAGACCTTAATTTCTTCTCAAAAGCCATCCTGCAAGACTCTACTCTTATAGCGGGGAAATTAAATCTAGATGTACGCCTTATGAATTACATGGGCGAAAAACCAATGGCCTTTGAAGGTGATTTTTCTATTGCCGATTTAATTTTTTCAGAGGTAGCCTTGGGTAACCTGAAGGGCAAAGCCGAGAGCCAAAGCTCAGAACAAATTAACGTTTTTGCTTCTTTGGTGGGAGATAAAAACGATTTCGAACTTACAGGAGCCTTCTATCCCAACAAGCAAGAATCTCTGGACTTCAAACTTAACTTAGCTAGCTTGGAAGTAAAAGCCCTGGCCCCTTTCCTAAAGGACATTGTTTATGACCTAGATGGAAGAATGACAGGCGAAATCTTACTTACCGGCTCTCCAGATAAACCCGTCATAAACGGTTTTGGCTATTTTAACACTATGGCTTTTAGGCTGGTAGAAACAGGAGCTCTTATGAAAGTAGATGGGCAAAGACTGGCTCTGAATAACTCTAAAGTGGAACTAAAGGACTTCTCAATTAAAGATTCCCGTGACAAAATTTTAGAACTAAATGGCCATGCTGACTTCTCCTCCATACCAGACTTTACGTATAATCTGGCAATAGATACCGATGGTTTCGAATTTATTAATTCTAAAAGAGGTCAAAGCGAATATTTCTATGGCCAAGGCTATTTTAAAACAAACCTCAACATAAGCGGAAAGAACATGGATTTTCGCCTAGTGGGAGATATTGAGTCTCTGGAAAACACTAACTTAACGGTGCTTATGCCTGATGATGCTGGCGGAGCTGATCTTAACTCGGTGGTAACCTTTGTACAGTTTGATGGCGAAAGAATAGTTCTTCCGATAAAAAGGGAAACCGAAATATCACTGGCCAATGCACTCAATATAAATATCAAAGTTGATGAAAAAACTACTTTGAATGTCCTTATGAACCCCATTACAGGTGATCAACTTACCGCCGTGGGTAATGCCCAACTTAATGTGGCATTTGATAATATGGGAGACCCTCAGATTGTAGGTCGCTATAATATTACCGAGGGGAATTATGAAATGACTTACCAAACTATCCGCCGGAAGTTTGAAATAACCCCACAAAGCAAAAGCTATATTAGTTTTTCGGGTGATCCAATGCAGGGAGACCTCGCTATTACGGCTCAATACAATGTCCCAGGCCGTAAGAACCTCCGTGATTACCTGAAAAATGTTAACCAAAAAAGTACTACCCAACAAAGCGGACAAGAAGAAAGCTCAAATGATGTAAGCACCAAAACGTCTCCACTAATGGCCGAAGTAAGGGTGGATCTGGTACTCACGGGAAAAGTTACAGAGCCTAAGCCTATATTTGAGTTAGTGGTACCTAAAAAGAGCGTTAGCGATGAAGCAGACATAACCGCACTTACCAAAGAGGGCTTCCGTTTTATTAATGATGACGGTATAAAAGAAACAGTAAGCACCCAAAACACGGTGCAAAATGACCGCATGCTAGAATCTTCTATTATGCTTTTAGTAACGGGTACTTTTGGGGTAGACCAGATTATTTCATCCAGCGGTACGGCATATGGAGACTTGGCCAGGAGTAATATAAGCCAATTGATTTCTTCCCAACTGGACAAGTATGCATCAAACCTTATCAGAGGAGTAGATATAAATGTGGGTCTAGAATCCTCTGGTAGTTTTAATGCCGAGGACGCCACCCGTAGTACCAATCTTAATGTAGGGGTTAGTAAAAGTATTGCCAATGACAGGTTAATTGTTATGGCTGGTAAAAACTTTGAGCTAGAAAATAAGAACTTAAAATCAGATGAGATTTTTGATAACTTGGAAGCAAGGTGGCTTATTACCCGCGATGGTAGGTATAGCGGCAAAGTTTTCAGGAAAAACCAAAATCTAACCGCTATAGAAGGACAGGTGGTAGAAACCGGACTAGGTTTGGTAATAGCAATAGACTACAACACATGGAAAGAACTGATGAAGAAAAGAAAATGAGCTATAGGATTGTAATTTTCATAGGCCTTACTCTAGCACTTTTCTCCTGTAAAGTGGCTGACAAACTACCTCCTGGTCAAAAATTGTACGGTGGTTCTACTGTACAGCTAATAGAAAACGACAGCCTAAGTGGACCAAAGCCTCTGCAACTTCATACTCTACTAGAAGATGCTACCCGCCCTATACCAAACACAATGATATTCGGGTATCCGTACAAGGTGGGTATAAACTATTTTTTGGGTGAGAAGAAAAAAGACAAAGGTTTTAAAGAATGGATACGCAAAAGATTTGGAGAGGACCCTGTTTTTATAGACCCCTACCTCTTGGAGCAAAACGCCTTAAACCTAAGTTCTATCCTCCATTCTTACGGCTATTTTAATGCCGAAGTAAAAACAGTGCTCCGCACAAAAAAGGAAAGGGGTATAGCCGAATACACCGCAACCCTTCACCACCGTTACAAAATAGACTCTGTTATTATTTCTCCCCCAGAAAGAAATACTTTCAGTGAGGACTTCCTGCAATACTCCCAAAATTTCAGACTTCCGAAATACTTTAATCTTGAACGGATAAAGACTGAAAGACTTGCCATGAGTAATGCCATGCGAAATATGGGCTACTACTATTTTAAGCCTGAATACATTGCGGTATTAATGGACTCTACCCTAAAACGTAAAAGCCTTGTGGCCAATGTACGTCCCCAATCAGAGATTCCATCCGAAGCCAAGAAAAGATACCTCATAAACAACATATATGTCACGATAGACAATGCCACCCATGTGTTTGAACAATCCATGGGGAACTTCGACTTTTTCCGAGGGCTACTGCTAGAGGATGAAGGCCAAAACTATAAAGAACGAATTTTTCTTGATGCTATAGCATTCAGACCGGGCGTGTTATACAACAATGATCTCGTAAGCCTTTCTAATACCCGCTTGTTAAGCCTCAACAATTTCCGTTCTATACAAAGCCATTTTAATGTAGTAAACGCCTTGGACTCAACCCTACTGGATGTATACTATAATTTACAAACCCAAAAAAAGAAGTCTTTAAGAGTAGAAGCTAATGCAATCTCGCGATCGAGCGGTTTGGCTGGTACGCAGTTTGGTTTAAGCTGGCAAAACCTAAACACTTTTAAAGGAGCAGAATTCTTGCGGATAGCCCTAAACGGTAACTTCGAATTTCAATTGGGTGGGAAAAAGGCATCTACCTATAATGAAAACTACCGTACGGGAGCAGAAGTTTCTTTATCTTTCCCTCGATTTATTGCCCCTTTTGTAAAAATAGATCCGGAAAACTCACGTGTTTTACCTAAAACACAGCTACTGTTTTCTTACGAAAACTTTATAAAAAAAGGTTTGTATGACCTCAACTCTATGCGGGCATCGTGGAGCTATAGCTGGACTCGCGGCAAGGGAATTGAACATTCTTTCCGACCTTTCAACATCAACTTCGTAAAGTCCTCCAACCTCAGCCCAGAGTTTGTGGCGGAAATTTTCTTCAATCCTCAGCTCATAAATATCCTGAATAACCAATTTATTATTAGCTCTGGATATGAAATTACAATTGCTCGACCATCTAAAAACCGAGGGAGTTTTAGCTACCGAGGAAACCTTGATGTAGCCGGAGCCTTGCTGTCTCTCTTTGATAACATGAAGAACAACAAGGACAATGTGGGAAAGGTTTTTGGTGAACAGTACAGCCAGTTTGTAAGATTGGAAAACGACTTTAGATACCGCTATGAACTCTCCAGAAACGCCACCTGGGCCAATAGGGCTATAATAGGTTTGGGAGTACCATACAGTAACTCCTTGCAAGTCCCTTTCGTTAACCAATTCTATGTGGGAGGAAACAACTCCTTAAGAGCTTTCCGAGCCAGGGGAGTTGGTCCCGGAACGTACCATAATTCTGGCAGTGCAATAGAAGGGTTTCTAGGAAATAATACGGGCGATATCAAGCTAGAGTTTAACACAGAACTTCGTTATAAACTAAGTAACCTTATAGGTACAGCCCTATTCGTAGATGCAGGGAATGTATGGATGTATAAAGACCCTTTTATTTATGATGAAGGGGCCGTGTTTTCTAAAAACTTCATGAAAGAGTTGGCCGTAGGTGGTGGACTAGGACTCCGCTTAGATTTTTCGTTTCTCATTTTTCGTATAGATGTGGGTGTGCCGTTCCGTAAACCTTGGCTAGAAGAAAAGGAGCGTTGGGTATTTGACGAAATCCAACTTGGCAAAAAACAATGGCGGAAAGAAAACATCATCTGGAACTTTGCCGTAGGATTACCTTTTTAAGCTTCTCCCGCACATTAGCTGTAGACAATTTTTATATGAACTTGTATAGTTTAATATAATTTTTAGCTTTATTGCCGTCTAAACCAACCATTATGAAAAGTTTTTACTGTAGCATTTTCTGCTGTTTTCTGTTCTTTAATGCCCTTTCTCAAATATCTACAAGCTCGTTTCCTGAGAATCTGCAGCTATTTATGCGTAAAGACAACAATACTTGCGATGTTCAAATTACGGGCCACACTACAAACACAAATACCGTATTTAAGCTATATAAAAACGGGAACCTGCTAAGCTCTGCTCCAATTTCTGCTGGCTCATTTAATTTTATGACCTCCTTAAATAGTGAGCTTTCTGAGTATGAGTTTGCATTGGACCAAAACGGTGTTAATGTGCAGCGTGCAGAGAAAGTGCTATGTGGAGACGCCATCATTTTATATGGGCAGTCTAATATGGTTGCAAGAGCCGGCGTAGATGAGTTCAACGATCTGTACTCTGATAAGTTTACGAGAAACTTCCAGGCTACCCCGGATGCCCCGCAAAACTTCCAGTGGTTTACGGGCAAATACCCTTATACCGCTACTGGTACAATAGGTAGTTATTTTGTTCAAAACATAATAGATTCGGTGGGCATCCCTATTTTGGTTATAAACCAAGCACAAGGCGGAGCTAGCTTGCCATATCTCTTAGAACACAATCCCCATAATCCTGCAGACGAAAATTATCTCTATGGCAAATTACTTACACGGTTAACCAAGGCTGGAATTCTGGATAAAGTTAGATACATGGCATTTTTTCAGGGTGAAGCTGCAGCAGCCAATTGGTACGCAGACTGTAACGATTACCCTAGATTGTTTGATTCTCTGGTAACATACCTGCGTAGAGATATCCCAAACCTTAAAAAATTCTACGAGTTTCAGATAAATATTCTGAACAGCCACCATGTAGAACGGGCAGGATTTCTAAGGGATTTTCAACGCCAAACGAAAAAACTATATCCTGGCTTTATAGAAACCTTATCTACCGTGGGCAAAGAACCTTTTGATGGTATTCACTTTGTCAATGAAGCATACCAGGATATGGCCAAAGAGCTCTCTCATCTTGTACTCCGCGATTTTTACGGCCGTATCCCTACTAGAGAAATCAATTTCCCTGATGTTCAATACGCCTATTACACACCAAATAAAGACTCAGTTATCTTGGAATTTCAGAAAGGTCAGGTATTAACCTATAACCCCACCCGTGACTTTGGCTACTATGAACGGAGGCTTTCTGATTACATATATTTTACTGATGATAATACTACAATATATTATAACCAATATAATACCAATGTACAAAATGGGTCTGCTGTTGGAAACAAAATAATCCTGAAACTAAATAATCCCCAAAACTTTAAGTATATTACGTATTTACCCGCCACATTCTCAGATCACCACAGCTCGTCTTACAATGGCCCAAATATTACCAACTCGTCTAACCTCAAAGCATTTACTTTTTATGCCTTACCCATAGCCAATAGTCCTCGGGTGGAGTCTTCCTCACCAACCTTACCTATGCATTTACGTGCTGCAGGAGTCAACGCATCCCAAATAAACTTATCCTGGGACAGTAATGATAATAGCAGTTATGTTTTACAGTCATCTTTAGATAATGCAAATTTTGTAGATATATACAGCGGAAGCGACACCCAATATAGGTACTTGGGCTTGTTGCCAAACACAACCTACTATTTTAAAATAAAAGCCTGCAAAACAGGAAACTGCACAACAAGCTATAAGTTGGCTCAAACCAGCACATTCATACAGCCAGGGTGCCCAAATCTAATTCTAAACCTTCCTCTTACCGGAAGCCAAAATTTTACGGGAAACCAGATTGTGGCCAGCTCTTCCCTACAAGGGCGTTTCGTTTTCCAGTCCCAAACTAGTATAGAGTTAAGGCAGGGTTTTGTAGTAGATGCCAATGCTGGAGGATATTTTGCTGCCAATATTGGCAATTGTCCATAAAAAAACTCCCAACTGAGGGAGTTTTATAAAACTTAAAAATCTTCGTCGGTAGAGAAAATCATTTTGTCCTTATCAGCAGTTACTCCCGCCTTCTGGTACTCTCCTACCCTCTTCTCAAAGAAGTTGGTTTTTCCTTGAAGCGAAATCAGATCCATAAAGTCAAACGGATTGCTAGCATTGTAAACCTTCTTAAGCTTAAGAGACTCTAAGAGGTGGTCTGCCACGAACTCTATGTACTGGCACATTTGCTCCGCATTCATACCAATTAATGATACAGGAAGGGCATCCGAAACGAACTCCTTCTCTATCTCTACAGCATCCTTTATGATAGTATAGACCTGCTCCTCTGGCAACTTATTTACGATATGTTCTGTATATAATAAACAGGCAAAGTCCCTATGCAAGCCCTCATCACGAGAAATAAGTTCGTTTGAGAATGTTAGACCCGGCATTAAACCTCTCTTCTTTAACCAGAAAATAGAACAGAAAGACCCCGAGAAGAAAATACCTTCCACAGCAGCAAAAGCTATTAACCTTTCTATAAAGTTCCCGTTTTCAATCCAGCGGATGGCCCATTCTGCTTTTTTCTTAACACACGGAATAGTATCCATGGCATTTAGCATCCGTGTCCTCTCGCCCGCATCTTTGATGTATGTATCTATTAGAAGAGAGTAAGTTTCAGCGTGGATGTTTTCTATCATAATCTGGAAACCATAAAAACATTTGGCCTCCGCATATTGTACATTAGATAAAAAGCCTACTGCCAAGTTTTCGTTTACGATACCATCTGAAGCGGCAAAAAACGCCAGAATATGCGAAATAAAATGTCTTTCGCCATCATTAAGAGACGCCCAGTCTTTATGATCCTGACTTAAGTCTAGTTCTTCTGCTGTCCAAAAAGAAGCTTCCGCATTCTTATAATAAGCCCAAATGTCGTGGTGCTTAATAGGAAAAATCACAAACCGCGTGGGGTCATCTATAAGTAGAGGCTCACTCTTCTTTAAATCTTCATCTGTCATTGGGTAAACTTTTTTTGGGAGTTTGTAGAATATTAGTTCATGAATAAGAAACCTAAATTTAGGGATTAGCATTAACACTAAGAAATAAAAAACAGTGAAAAAAAGTAACGTCTGGTAAAACGGGATTATAATGACACTTTTATTGGATATGAGGAAATAATTTTTCTTATTTGGAAATAAAAAGCAAAGCAAACAAAAATGCAAAGAAATAGTGGCTTCAAGTTACGTATTGTAATCGGCCTGGTTATGGCAGGAATTGCTTATTTTAGTTATGTAGGAAAGACCCAAGAAAACCCGCTAACTGGTGAAAAACAAAAAGTAAGCCTTTCGCCCGAACAAGAAGTGGCTATGGGTTTGCAATCCGCTCCACGAATGGCCCAAGAATACGGAGGACTGTATCCAGACCAAAATATCCAAAACCAAGTAAGTGCTGTTGGCAATAGAGTTTTACAAGTATTTAACCAAGAACTTGGGGCCAGAGGTGCTTCTAACCCTTATAAATTTAATTTTTATGTGCTAAGGGACGATAAGACTGTAAATGCATTTGCCCTTCCTGGAGGACAAATCTTTATTACTGCTGCACTACTTAGCAGGCTAAAATCTGAAGATCAACTTGCTGGTGTTTTAGGACACGAGATTGCCCATGTTATCCATAGACACTCTTCTGAGCAAATGGCCAAAACCGAGTTTTACCAAGGCTTAGCAGGAGCTGCAAATGCTTCTGCGGGTGATTTAGGGGCGGGACAAATAGCTTCTTATGTGGCCAATATGTCTCTTATGCAATATGGCCGCGATGACGAGTTGGAATCTGACGAATTTGGCGTAAAATATATGATAAAGGCTGGATACAACCCCGACTCTATGATAGAAGTGATGCAAATACTGGCAGATGCTTCTGGTGGAGACATGGATAGAAACGACTTTAACAGCACCCATCCTAGTCCAGCCAACCGTATAGCGAAAATCAAAGAGCATATTGCAAAGTATAAATAAGGGAAATAATCCTATGCAGCCTGCGGAATTATAAGATTTCCTTTACTGCTTTGTTATACCGTATTTTCATTCAAGTAAAGTCCAAGCAGTTTTTTTTCACCTTTTTAGGAGGAATTACGTACTATAACCCTAATTTTGCCCCGATTTTATTAAACATTTACAAATGGAAAAAGTAGTATTGGCTTTCAGTGGGGGTTTAGACACCTCTTTTTGTGTAAAATACCTTAAAGAAGATCGTGGTATGGAGGTGCATTCTGTACTTGTAGATACTGGCGGGTTCACAGATGCAGAAGTTGCAGACATTGAAGCTAAAGCTTATGAATTGGGTGTAAAAAGCCATTTCACAGCTAGGGTAGCAGACAAATACTACAAAGAGTGTATTAAGTACCTTGTGTTTGGTAATATCCTAAAAAACAACACTTACCCACTTTCTGTGAGTGCTGAGCGAATTTTCCAAGCCATAGCTGTAGCAGAATATGCGAAGTCTGTTGGAGCTAAAGCTATAGCACATGGAAGCACCGGAGCCGGAAATGACCAGGTACGCTTCGATATGGCATTTAGGATAATCGTTCCTGATGCTGAAATCATCACTCCTATCAGAGATTTAAAATTATCACGTGAAGCAGAAATAGAATACCTTAAGGCAAAAGGTGTGGTAAGAGAGTGGCATAAAAGTACTTACTCTATTAACCAAGGCCTTTGGGGAACATCTGTGGGCGGAAAAGAGACTCTAAATTCTTGGGATAGCCTTCCGGAGGAAGCGTATCCAACCCAAATAAGCAAGAAAAAGCCAAGCGAAATTACTCTTGATTTTGTAAAGGGCGAACTTAAAGCCGTAAATAACCGCCGGTTTAAGAACCCTGTAGATGCCATTAGAAGAGTACATGAATTGGCTTCAGTATACGCTATTGGTAGAGATACTCACGTAGGCGACACCATTATTGGTATTAAAGGTCGGGTAGGTTTTGAAGCGGCAGCCCCATTAATCATCATAAAAGCCCACCATTTGTTGGAAAAGCACGTTCTTACAAAGTGGCAACAATATTGGAAACAAAACCTTGCAGAATGGTACGGTATGCTCCTGCATGAAGGCCAGTTTAACGAGCCTGTATTAAGAGATATTGAGGCGTACTTTGAAAGCAGCCAAGCCACCGTGACCGGAACTGTTAGGGTGAAACTTGCTCCGTATAATTTCCAAGTTTTGGGTATTAAATCTGACTACGACCTTATGTCTGACGCATTTGGAAGTTATGGTGAAATGAACAACGCCTGGTCAGGAGATGATGTTCGCGGCTTCTCAAAAATAGCGTCGAACCAAGTAATGATACACCAGAAAATCCAAGACTTGGCCAGTAATAAATAACCCCCCTTTCTAGTTTATTGATGAATCCAAAGAGGACCAAGTATTTAATCGGACTTATAATTGTATTACCTGTAATTGTACATTTTTTTTTGCTGTCAAGACACTCTCTTGACATTCCATATAAAGATGACTATAGGGTTATACTTAACTACCTGTATCATTATTTCCACTTCTCTAGTTTTTGGGAAGCAGTTTTCCTTCCTGAGAATGAGAACCACCCGGTCATCATGCGGTTAATTGTGCTATCGCATTACCATATACTAGGGAGGTTAGACTTTCAGTATATTCTCTGGTTTTGTAACCTATTTTTAGTAGTTTCATACTGTTGCCTGGCATTACACTTTTATAGACGCAAAGAGTTTTGGAACATAGGTATCCTTAGTCTCTTAATGCTTCATCCTTTCTTGTACGAAATGTATTTTAGGAACGATGTCGGCACTTACCAGCTAGTTTCTTTTGCCCTAACCATTTTCGTATTTTATTGTGCATCATATTACTCGCAGCTCAATACTTTAACCCGAACACTTTTCTTTATAGCCTTTATGGCTACGCCTTTTGGTAGCATAAATGGATTTCTAGGTAGTGCTATTGTGGTAATGTACTTCTTAGTAAACAAAGAAAATAGGAAAGTCCTAATTGCCTTATCCATCATATTAGCTGTACAAATTGCTCTTACCATAGCTGTAAGTGGCGATGGTAAGTCTATTAGCATAATGACAAATATTGTAAAGTATAATTATGAGCTTGTTTATGCTTTCTTTTTATCCTTTGGAGGAATCTTTACTGTAGTAAGTTCGCCTGCTATTTGGCCATTTATTGCAGTGATCTCGTTCGCTATTTTTTGGTATACGTTTTACCAGCTCTTTTTCCCTTTTACATTTAAACTTAACTTTGAGAAACTGGTGTTCATTTTCAGTGCAGTTTCTTTAGCTCTTATTGTAATCTTAAGATATAACTATTGGCAGCATGGTTACATAAGCGTATTGGAATCTAGATATAAAATTTATGGAGCCTTAGTTATCATCCTTTTCTTTTCCATACTGGCTCGCAAATATGCCTCTAAGATTTGGGTCAAACCCTCTATTACCCTGTTTCTCATTCTTCTTTACTTAGTGGGTTTATATAAGGGTATTAACATCCTAAGGAGCAAAAACATGGAGCAGTTTGTAGAAGCTTATAACACCACTCAGGACGTTTTCAGGGAAGATTTTGCTGTTTCACAATTTATTAACAAGGAAAGACGTAGCTTCTTAGAGAAACATAAAGTTTACTCTTTTTCATTATCCGATAAAATTGCTAAAAACGTCTTTGTAGAAAAAAACAGACTAAAAAACGTATCTTCTCATAAGTTAGAAGAGCTTTCTGACGACCCATTAAGTATGGGGGATTATGGCTTAGTTTTCTCCAAACTCTCGTTTTTTCAGGTAGAGGGCTCTTTTCCAAAGAAAGCATATTACTTCGTGAGGTTCAACGGTAAAGATAATAAGACCTGCTTACAGTATCTCGCTCCTAAACCTAAATGGTTTTATGAGAAGTTATTCCAGAGAAAAAACACAGTAAACACGTTAGTTACGCCCTTTTATGTAGATACTATTGTGAGTATAGACTTCAATGATTTTGAGATCTACGGGGTTGACGATTTAGGTGTGTAATCCATAGGTAATAGGTCTCCAACCTTATTTGACCAAGCCCAATAATCTAGTGTTAAAATATCCAAAGGAGAGTAATAATGTCCGTTTTCGTATATTATCACCTCCTCTGTTTCTCCATTAAACACCAACATAGATGTTTGAGGTGCGAGCTGACGATTTACCCTCAAAAACTCCAGGTACTTCTTATCTTCTAGTAATTTAGTGTTTACTACATACAGATAATCCCGAAAACTGAGAGTTTTACTTCCGTCACTATTTGCTTTTATTAGAGTGGGCACTTTTAATGTATCTGTATATAAATACATTTTTTCGCTAGGCTCAGATAGTACCTTCGAAAAGTATGACAGAGAATCACTGGTATAGACTTCTGGCGGATAAGACGGACTATTTACTCGGGTTATTCTCCTGTTCTCATCATATTCTATAACGCTGTACTTCTTTTGTAATTCACGTACCCTTGCTTTCTCCTTGTTTATCCGCTTTTCCATCCGTCTTATAACATAACCCTCTTCTATGACGGTATTATTGTAAAGACTTTTTAGAAACTTAGTAAGAGAAGCATTATAGGAGTCTTCCCTATTTTTAATTTGCTTCTTGCTTGGACTCTTATGGTCCTTCATGAACGGATAACCCAAGTATGTACTAATATTTGTCTTGTAGTCTATATAAAAGCCCTCCAGATGGTATTCCAAGTCATACCCTAAAGCCTTATTCTCCACCATCAGAGGCTTCATAGCCACTACCTCCAACACCCGCTCATCTTTATGGTATCTGAACCGCAGGTCTTTCGTATTTTTAAGTTTGGTTCTTTCGCCATTAGAAGTAGTGCCAATAAACGTCTCCAAAAACACCCTCCCCCACTTTGCCCACCCATCTTTTTCGAAAGGAGTTACCACAACCTCCTGTAACACATTTGCTTTCTCTCTTATACTAATGTTAAGGGGTTTATCAGTGGGAATATCAATAGTAGTGACTTGTTTTTCGTATCCAATGATCGAGACCACCAAGTCATACTTCCCCGCGGATAATTGACCTAATGTAAACTCTCCTTTGACATTTGTAATGGTTCCCCGTGTGGTATTATTAATAAATACACTTGCCCCAACTACCGGCTCTTTATCACCAAAACCTATGACCTTTCCAGATAGGGAAAAATTTTGGGTATAGGCAACATGGCTTAATAGAAAAAATAAATACAAAAGCTTTTTCATAAATGTCAATATTAGACTCAAACACAAATCTACGAATTTGTCGTAGACTTGCAAACAATCCATTCTTTCCTCTTAAAATAATTTTCGATTTAAAAATTTTGGCAAGTAAGACGTTGAACTTTTCTAATAAAACATAGGAATACTAATGAAAACTTAAATTTTCTACTACAAAAGTTTGCATTAGAGGATACCCTTTGAGTAGACTTGTAAAGAGCAAAATGAAAAATTAGCGAATATTCGCTAGTAGCGAAAACAGAAACAATTGTGGCAAACGAATTAAACAAGTACAGTAGAACATTAACACAAGAAGTAAGTAACCCTGCGGCTCAGGCTATGCTTTATGCTATCGGCCTTAAGCAGGAGGATATGGTAAAGCCACAGATTGGTATTGCCAGCACGGGTTACGAGGGAAACCCATGTAATATTCACCTGAACGGACTTTCTGTTCATGTGAAAAAAGGAATTCAGGCCAATGACATGGTCGGTTTGATTTTTCATACTATTGGCGTTTCAGACGGAATGACGAACGGAAACGACGGAATGAGCTATTCACTGCCCAGCCGTGATATCATTGCTGATTCTATTGAAAACGTGGTTTCGGCTCAGTGGTATGACGGATTAATCACTGTGGTGGGTTGTGATAAAAACATGCCGGGGGCCGTTATGGCCATGGCTCGTGTAAATCGTCCGGCAATTTTGGTGTATGGAGGCACGGTTCGTTCGGGTTCATATAAAGGACAAAAACTAGATATAGTATCGGCTTTTGAAGCCTACGGTAAAAAGATAAATAACGCGATTTCGGATGAAGATTATTTGGGTGTAATTCAGAACTCTATTCCGGGTCAGGGAGCTTGCGGAGGTATGTATACGGCAAACACCATGGCGTCTTCATTAGAGGCTTTAGGTATTACATTGCCCGATACAGCGTCTTATCCAGCTACTCACGAAGGCAAAATTGCCGAATGCGTGGCCATTGGTGCTGCTATGAAAAACCTTTTGGAGAAAAACATTCTTCCAAGAGATATCATTACCCGCAAGTCGATTGAAAACGCATTGACGATAGTAATGGCTTTGGGTGGTTCTACCAATGCCGTTTTGCACTATCTGGCCATAGCTCACGCAGCAAACGTGCCTTTGACGTATAAAGATATTCAGGATATTTCAGACAGGGTTCCTTTCATTGCCGACCTGAAGCCATCGGGTAAATACTATATGGAAGATGTATTGGCTATAGGTGGTGTACCGGCCATCATGAAATATTTACTTGGTGAAGGACTGATCCACGGTGATTGTATGACTATATCAGGCAAAACCGTGGCAGAAAATCTGCAGAATGTACCAACACTTGATTTTGATACACAAAAGATTGTACATCCTTTGAACGACCCTATTAAGCCTAGCGGACATATTCAGATCCTTTATGGTAATTTGGCCGAAAGAGGCGGGGTTGCTAAAATCACAGGTAAGGAAGGTTTGAAGTTTGAAGGAATAGCTAAAGTATGTGATAAAGAAGAGGAAATGCTGGAGGCTATCGCCAAAGGCGAGATAAAAGAAGGGCAAGTAGTAGTTATTCGTTACGAAGGCCCAAGAGGAGGTCCGGGTATGCCGGAGATGCTAAAACCTACTTCGGCGGTAATGGGTGCCGGTCTTGGAGACAAAGTAGCTCTGATTACAGACGGCCGTTTCTCAGGCGGAACCCACGGTTTTGTGGTAGGTCATATTGCTCCGGAAGCTTACGAAGGTGGAACAATAGCCTTGGTAAAAGACGGAGACAAAATTACGATTGATGCAGACACAAAAGCCCTGATTCTTCATGTTTCAGATGAAAAACTGGCCGAAAGACGTAAAAGCTGGAAACCTCTCACTCCTCCGTTTATAGAAAAAGGAGTGCTAAGAAAATACTTTAAAACGGTATCTGCAGCCGATGAGGGCTGTATTACGGACAAATAAGTGAAAAACTAAAAGTGAAAAGTGAAAGTAAGTTTTCAGAAGTAAAACTCACCGCTCATAACTCACTACTCATAGCTCGCAAAGCAAAACAAATATGAAGACAAGCGAAGAAACAGAAGTTTTAGAAGCTGTAGAAACGGCTAAATTTCTTTCAGGTGGTCAAGCTCTTATGGAGAGTTTTCTTCAAGAGGGAGTAGACCTTATTTTCGGATATCCGGGTGGGGCAATCATGCCTATTTATGATGCTCTTTATGACTATACAGATCGTATCAAGCACGTTTTGGTGAGACACGAGCAGGGAGCTGGCCATGCTGCTGAAGGGTTTGCCCGCACAAGTGGAAAAGTGGGTGTGTGTATGGCTACATCAGGACCCGGAGCTACTAACCTCGTGACTCCAATAGCAGATGCTATTATAGATTGTACGCCGTTGGTGGCTATTACAGGTCAGGTATTTTCAGGTTTGTTAGGAACAGACGCATTTCAGGAAACCGACGTAATCGGTGTAACCACGCCTATTTGTAAGTGGAACTATCAAGTAACTGATCCAGACGAAATTCCAGCCGTATTGGCTAAAGCATTTTTTATTGCTAAATCAGGTAAACCGGGTCCGGTTTTAATTGATATCACAAAAGATGCACAGGTTAAACTGATGACTAAGCCTTTTACTTATGAAAAAGTAGAAAAGCTAATATCGTATAACCCAAGGGTTGTTCCCAAGATAGATCAAATAGAAAAAGCAGCTGACCTGATCAATAAATCCAAAAAACCGTACATTTTGTTTGGGCATGGTGTCTTGATTTCTCAGGCCATGGAAGAGTTCAGGGAATTTGTGGAGAAAGCGGATATTCCTTGTGCCAGCACCCTGTTGGGTATCTCAGGCATTTCAGTAGACCATCCAAACTACATGGGCTGGTTAGGGATGCACGGCATGTATGCACCAAACGTCATGACGGATAAATGCGACCTAGTGATTGCGATTGGGATGCGTTTTGACGACCGCGTAACCGGGGATGCGAATCTTTTTGTGAAACAAGCTAAAATCATTCATATTGAGATAGATCCTGCCGAAATCAATAAAATCAAATACGCAGATGCTCCGGTAGTGGGCGATATTAAAGAAGCTCTCAACCTGCTGACTCCGCTAGTTGAGGCTAGGGATTTCTCCGCCTGGAAAAACGAGTTTAGGAAGCTGGAAGGTGCCGAAAAAGAAGCGGTTACGGATCGTGACCTAGCCACTGAAGGAAAGATAAAGATGGCGGAAGTGGTAAAAATGGTTTCAGACAAAACCAAAGGTGAGGCATGTATCGTAGTAGACGTTGGCCAGCACCAAATGGTTGCTGCCAGATACTATGATTACAAAAAACCACATTCATATATAGCTTCCGGCGGATTAGGAACCATGGGTTACGCTATTCCGGCGGCACTTGGAGCTAAGTTCGGAGCACCGGATCGCGAAGTGGTAGCCTTCATCGGTGATGGCTGTTTTCAGATG
>CAZBAV010000083.1:0-522 GCA_964489955.1 uncultured Lacihabitans sp.
ACAAGAAATTACCCTCCCCTACATGCTTTGCCAACTCCTCTGCAAAAGGAATTTGGTGGTGGTTAACATTGGGGCCTACGTATAGTATCTTCATAAGTTTGCAAAGTTAAGAATAAAAATAGCTTAGGTGTATATTTTGGAGTGTTTGGTTATCTTCGCCCAATATTTTACTTTTTGACATGAAAAACACCCTCTTTCTCCTGTTTATCACTTTCGTAAGTTTTGGCCAAAGTCCGGTAGACTACGTGAGTCCCCTGGTAGGAACGCAATCTAAGCATTCCTTATCAAACGGAAACACTTACCCAGCTATAGCCATGCCCTGGGGAATGAATTTTTGGATGCCGCAAACGGGAAAAATGGGTGATGGTTGGGCATATACGTATGATGCCGATAAAATCCGCGGTTTTAAACAAACCCACCAACCAAGCCCTTGGATAAACGATTACGGACAGTTTAGCATCATGCCCATAACGGGTAAACCAGAATTTAACCAAGATAAAAGGGCGAGTTGGTTTTCGCACA
>CAZBAV010000083.1:532-13529 GCA_964489955.1 uncultured Lacihabitans sp.
CAAAACAGAAAAAGCAAAACCTTATTACTACAGTGTGTATTTGGCCGACCACGATGTGGTTACTGAACTCTCACCTACAGAAAGAGCTGTGATTTTTAGGTTTACTTTCCCGAAAAACGAGCAGTCCTATGTAGTAGTGGATGCATTTGATAAAGGTTCTTACATAAAAATCATTCCTGAAGAGAATAAAATCATTGGATATACTACGAAGAACAGTGGCGGAGTACCCCAAAACTTTAAGAATTATTTTGTCATAAAATTTGACAAACCTTTTGCTTACAAAGCCACAGTGGCCGACACTGTTTTAACGCAAAATAAACTTGAGTCTACGGCTAACCACGCCTATGGAGTTATTGGTTTTAGTACCCGAAAAGGTGAAAAAGTGCATGCCCGAGTAGCTTCCTCTTTTATAAGTTATGAGCAGGCAGAATTGAATCTAAAAGAGCTTGGTAACGATAACTTTGAGCAGGTAAAAGAAAAAGGTCGTAGCCGTTGGAACGAGATTTTAGGACGCATACAGATTAAAGACAATAACGTAGATAACCTTCGGACTTTTTACTCAAACTTGTATCGGTCGGTGCTTTTCCCACGGAGTTTTTATGAGATAAATGCTAAAAAAGAAATTGTGCATTACAGCCCATACAATGGCCAAGTGCTGCCTGGCTATATGTTCACAGATACAGGTTTTTGGGATACCTTCCGGTCACTTTTTCCTTTTCTGAATCTTATGTATCCATCGGAAAATGTAAAAATGCAAGAGGGTTTGGTAAACGCATATAAAGAGAGTGGATTCCTACCCGAATGGGCCAGCCCGGGCCATAGAGACTGTATGGTAGGAAACAACTCTGCTTCTGTAGTAGCTGATGCTTATCTGAAAGGGTTACGAGGGTATGATATTGAAACACTTTGGCAGGCGGTGATTCATGGAGCCAATAATGAGCACCCAAAAATTGGTTCGACAGGACGAAAGGGTTACGCCTATTACAATGAGCTAGGGTATGTGCCTTACGATGTAAAAATAAACGAAAATGCAGCACGTACGTTAGAATATGCCTTTAACGATTGGTCCATTTATAAACTCGGTAAGGCTCTTGGCAAACCGGAATCTGAAATAGGGGTTTATGCACAGAGAGCTTACAATTATAAGAACCTTTTTGATAAGGAAACCAACCTCATGCGAGGCAAAAACCAAAACGGCAGTTTTATGGCTCCGTTTAATCCTCTGAAATGGGGAGACGCCTTCACAGAAGGTAACAGTTGGCATTACACCTGGTCCGTTTTCCATGACCCGCAAGGTTTGATAGACCTCATGGGTGGTAAAAAGCAATTTAACATCATGATGGACTCTGTGTTTAATGTGCCGCCACTTTTTGATGAGAGTTATTACGGTTTCATAATTCACGAAATAAGAGAAATGCAAATCATGAATATGGGGAATTATGCTCATGGAAATCAGCCGATACAGCACATGATTTACTTATATAACTACTCCGGTGAGCCGTGGAAAGCTCAATATTGGACAAGAGAAGTAATGGATAAACTCTATACGCCTAATCCTGACGGATACTGCGGAGACGAGGATAACGGACAAACTTCTGCTTGGTATGTATTTTCAGCATTAGGCTTTTATCCCGTGTGCCCGGGAACAGATGAGTATATTCTGGGATCTCCCCTGTTTAAAGACGCGACCTTGAATTTTGAGAATGGCAAAAAGTTACGTTTAACCGCTCCTACCAACAGTGAAGACAAAAGGTATGTAAAGTCAGTAAAACTGAACAACGTAAGTCACAGCAAAAACTATTTCACCCATAAACAGTTACAAAGTGGCGGTTCTGTGGTTTATGAAATGTCTGCCACACCAAATAAAACCAGAGGAACTGCAGATAAGGATCTTCCGTATTCTTTTTCTAAGGAATTGAAAAAGTAGAGAGTTTGTCCGAAAAGCTGAAGAAGACTTGCTCAGTACGCCAATTTTATGGCATGTATGAAACATAATGAGCTTTTCGGACAATCTTCCATTTTTAGGAAATCTGTATTCCTAGCAGTTTGTAAAATTCTCTCAAAATTGCCGGATGTCCTGGCCAAGCGGGAGATGTGGTAAGGTTACCATCCACAATGGCGTCTGTTGGAGCAATTTCTTTAAAGTTTCCTCCCGCAAGTGTTACCTCCGGACCAACAGCCACGTATGCTGTAAGCGTTCTATCTTTCACTACACCTGCAGCCGTAAGTATTTGTATTCCGTGGCAAATAGCCGCTACAGGTTTGTTGGCTTCGAAAAAGTGACGTGTATAGTCCAGCGTTTTTGCGTTCAAACGAATATATTCTGGTGCACGACCGCCCGTAACGTATAGTCCGTCATAATCCGCAGGATTTACCTCATCAAATGTTTTGTTTAAAACAAAATTGTGCCCTCTCAGCTCTAAGTAAGTTTGGAACTCTGTGAAGTCATGAATAGCAGTAGCTATTTTATCTCCTGATTTCTTTCCCGGACATACCACATCCACCTCACAACCAACCGAAAGAAGGGCCTGAAATGGCACCATGATTTCGTAATCTTCTACAAAATCGCCTGCTAGCATTAAAATTTTTTTACCCATGATTAAATGTTTTTTATACTTATTAAACAGTAAAAAGAGAGCGAAAATTTTGCACAAAGATGAAAATCATAAAAGTTTAACACAATCAAAGAGAACTCCATTTATGGATTCTCTTTTTCATGAATTGCTTTTTTTGATATAATTTAGTACGAGTTAAATCCCTACTATTCGGGGTTTCAAAAGAAAAAGCTACCTTTACCAAAATTTCTTTTTGATGGCAGCTTTCGAACTCACCAAAGAATATTTGGCTTCGATTGAAGAGGCTATAGAAACTCAGAATATAGCCTTTCTGAAGCAAGAACTGGATGATCATTTCCCTCCGGACATAGCTGCTATCTTGTATGAGGTAAATGGCGAACAAGCCCATTACCTGCTCCAACTACTGGACTATGAAGTAGGTGCCGAGGTACTCTCAAACATTGAGAAAGAAGACCTCAAAAAATTCATTAAAGAGCAGTTTACTGTAGAAGAAGTGGCACAATACGTGAACCTCTTCAACTCCGATGATGCGGTGGATTTACTGAATCAGCTTTCCATAGAATACCGCGAAAAAATACTTGCCTTACTTGAAGACCGTGAGCTGGCACGTTTTATCTTAGACCTTCTTCATTACCCCGAAGACGTAGCTGGCGGGCTAATGCAGAAAGAGTTGGTAAAAGTAAAAATAGGCCAAACGGTGAGCGAATGTATAGAGGAGATTCGTGACCAAGCAGAAAGTGTAGATAAAGTCTATGCCGTATATGTGGTAGACGAAAACCAAATACTTAAAGGCATTGTATCACTAAAACAGCTGGTTTTGGCACGCCGAAATACACGTGTAGAGAATATTTTTGATGACGACATTGTTTATGTAGATACCACCAAGAATGGCTCGGAAGTAGCCCAGATTATGCAGCGTTATGACCTAGAGGCCATTCCCGTCGTAAATGCTTTAGGCCGTCTTTTGGGTGTAATCATGATTGATGATGTGGTAGACTTTATTACTGACAAGGCAGAGGAGGATTTCCAAAAAATGGCCGGTATTACCGGTGAAGCAGAAGAGGATGACTCCGTTTGGAAACTGGCCAAAACCCGTATTCCCTGGCTAGTTATCGGTGTATTTGGTAGTTTAATGGCAGCATCGGTTATCCATCAGTTTGAAGGTATTTTGACCAAAGTTTCGGCTTTGGCTATGTTTATTCCCATTATGGGTTCTACCGGCGGAAACGTGGGTATACAAACCAGTTCACTCATTGTACAATCTCTTGCAGAAAAATCAGGGATAGAAATTGGTTTATTGCAAAGGATGTCTAAAGTCATACGTGTGGCCCTCATAAATGGACTTGTGGTGGGTGTAGTAGCCGGAGTATACGTTTACCTCATAGGCGAACCCCAGCTTTTCTGGGTTGTGTGTACTTCGCTTTTTGCGGTAGTTATCCTAGCTTCTTTTATGGGTACTATTACACCACTTATTCTGGATCGCTTTGGTGTAAACCCCGCCATTGCGTCGGGTCCTTTTATAACCACAGCCAATGACCTCATTGGCATTGGTACCTATTTTTTAATCGCTTACAACCTCCTAGATTTGGTATGATAGCCGTAGTACAAAGGGTAAGTTCATCTAGCGTAAAAGTAGATAACGAGACCGTTGGCAGTATTTCCCAAGGTTTTAATGTATTGCTTGGCATTGCCGGAACCGATACCCATGAAGACTTAGATTGGATTGCAAAGAAAATTCTTGGAATGCGTGTTTTCTCAGACGAAGACGGGAAAATGAACAAAGACCTTAAGGATATTGACGGCAACATTCTCCTTATTTCCCAATTTACTCTTCTGGCAAACACAAAAAAAGGAAATAGACCTTCGTTTATAGAAGCTGCCCGACCAGAAATGGCTATTCCTATGTATGAACAGATGATAACCATCCTGTCGGAAGGCTTAGGTAAACAAATAGAAAAAGGAATATTTGGTGCAGACATGAAGGTTTCTATTGAGAATGACGGACCGGTTACGATTATCCTAGACAGTCAAAACAGGAAGTGATGCTGAAAGTAGAAATTGACGGTAATAATATTCACGATATTCCGTCATTTTATGATGAAATCAATAAGGTTTTCATGCAAAACGAGGACTGGAAACTTGGAAACAGTTTGGATGCCCTAGACGATATGCTATATGGAGCCTACAGTATAATAAAAGATTGTGAAGAATGGGAATGGCTTTGGTTAGATGTTTCGAAAGCCCAGGACGCTCTTGGTTACGAAACTACCCAAAAATACTATCAGGAGAAACTGCAATCTCCTTCTATTTTTAATCAAGCCTATTTTATAAAAAAACTTCAAGACTTAGAAGAAGGCAATGGCCAAACGTATTTTGAAATAGTGACTGAAATCCTGGCTTCGCACACTAATATCAAGGTAAATAGGACGTAAACGATTCTTCAAAACTTGCCTATCCTAAGATACTTACAAGGCCAGAAGTAGTAACTATTTGCTACCTAAACTTTTAAAAAAAAGAGAGCTCTTAAAGCTCTCTGTATGCCATTATTCCACCAATAACGTTATGGACTTTCTCGAATCCTTCCGAAATGAGAATATCTTTTGCTCTACCGCTACGAGCACCACTACGGCACTGTAAGTAAATATCTTGTCCTTTTAGCGTCTCTAACTCATCTAGATTATCTAATAAGTCTCCTAAAGGAATAAGCTTTCCTCCCAAATTATCTTCTTCGTACTCATCGGGATTTCTTACGTCAATAAGGTTGACAGGCTCACCGCTTTCTAGCATTTTTTTGAGCTCTTCTACAGAAATATCAAAATTTACATCCATTATATTTTCTATTTTATTATTCAATTCCTCCGCCGCTGCCAGACACCCAAATATCCACAGGCGTTCCTATCCTAATCTTCTCTCCACTGTCTGCCGCAGGTCTCTGCTTAATCACCGTTCTAGCGGGAGAAGATGAAGGCTCTACTATTACCGTACCAATACTGAGTCCAAGTCCACTTAATACAATTTCAGCTTCGTCTTGGTCTAAACCTACTACATTGGGTATATCTATCTTTTGATTAGCAAAACCATCCCCTACTACAAACGTAATCTTAGAACCTTTCGGGATTTCATCACCAGGGTAGATTTCACGTGCTCCAATTTTTACATGCAAGATAGTGTTCTCTTCTAAAGCAGGAATTTTCTCTTCACCAGCAAACTGTAAGCCAGAACTTAATAATTGATTCTGGGCACTCAAAGAAGACCTACCAATAATATTAGGCAACTTCACCATAGGAGCAGAAACCGCAGCTACAGTAATAAAAATCTTGCGTCCTGATTTCACATTGGAACCAGATTTCGGATAATTAGAGAGTACACTCATAGGTTTGGCTCCTACTATAAATACCGAGTCTGAAATCTCATAATTAAGGTCTGCGTCATCCAGTACATCTTTGGCTTCCTCAAAAGTCAGACCTTTAATTTCGGGTACTTTTATGGCTTCGCCATGGTTAGTACTCCATGGCAGATACACAAAGAAAAAACCAAAAAACAAAATAAGGATTGTACTGGCAATTATACCTAAATGGATAAGAACATCGGTTTTGTTACTTGTGCTAAACTTGGCCATGCAAAAGGATTATAAGTCCACAAATTAATTTGATTTAAAACGAAAAAACAATAGTTTTATGAAAACGGTTTTACCAAGCGTGCTACATACTTGCCAATAACGTCAAATTCCAGATTAACAATCCCTCCTTCTTTTAGGTTTTTCATAGTAGTGTTTTCCCATGTATAAGGTATAATGGCCACACTAAACCTCCCCTCTGCAGAATTAAAAACAGTTAGACTTATTCCATTAATACAAATGGAGCCCTTTTCTACAGTTACATTCCCTTGGCTTACATCATATTCAAAATCTATTTGGTAACTTCCATCCAGATTGGTTATTTTTGTACATATCCCGGTTTGATCCACATGGCCTTGCACAATATGTCCGTCAAAACGCCCATTCGCCAGCATACATCTTTCCAGATTCACAGTTTCTCCAACCTCCAAAGAACCCAAATTGGTCTTTTGTAAGGTTTCTAAAATGGCAGTTACTTTATATTTATCTCCAAGAACCTCTTCTACTGTCAGGCAAACGCCGTTGTGGCTAATACTTTGGTCTACTTTAAGCTCTTTTGCTAAGGAACTTGTTATCCAAAATCCTACATTGGTACCCTCTTTACTTATCTTTTCTACGAGCCCTAAAGACTCAACTATTCCGGTAAACATTTATTATTTGGTATATTTGTACAAAAATACAGGTAAATGTTCAAGAATAAGATTGTTTTAGGGATTATTGGATTAGGAATAGCGGCTGCAATTTTTTACATGTTAGGTTCTGCTCCCACATACGCCGAATTAGCCTCAAAAGCACGTGAGCAGTATAAGATAGATTTGGCCAAAATGGATAAAAGTCCCATAGAAGAAGTGGGCAGCCAGGGGTTCCGGTACTTTGAACCTAAAGAAGATTGGATTTTTGAAGCGGACTTTAGAAAAGCCGAAAGTGGGAAAAAGTTTGAAATACAGCTAACCGACTCTACTTTTGAGGCTATATCGCTTGCTGGTTATGCTAGTTTTACAAAAGATGGCCAAAAGTATGATGTAATGGTTTTTGATGAAGGTTTCCAGTATATCTTACCTTTTAAAGACCTTTCAAACGGAAAAGAAACCTATGGAGGAGGAAGATATATTAATATAGGAAAAGGTAAGCTAGTAGGTAAAAAACTCACTGTGGATTTTAATGAAAGCCACAATTTTTATTGTGCCTATGACGAAAACTACGTATGCCCAATACCTCCTGTGGAAAACCGCCTTAATTTGGCTGTAACTGCAGGTGAAAAAATCTTTGATAAGCACGGTCACTGAGAACTGTAATGCAGGATAAGGGCATCTGTTTCTTCTGCTGTACTATTCCCAGGAAAAGGTAAACCACAGCGGCGATACCAATATTTGGCATTCCACTCGTCCCCTTCTATCCTGTGTAAAAGTGCATGTATACGGTCATAATCCGGATGTCCTTCCTGTGATTGTGCAATTTCATGAGCAGTATCCCAGTTTCCCTCTTTTGTGTAGGCCAGTGCTTTTAGTATTTCTTCTTTCATATACAAAAATAGCATCTTGATATAAAAAAAGAAAAGTCTGCCCTATCTAAAGGCAGACTTTTCTTTTTGAGACTTTCCGGTTACTTATTTAGCAACTGCAGTTAGGTTTACACCAATCTCGATGTCTTTGCTGATACCCCATTCTGCTGGATCTCCTTCTGCACCGAATTTGATACCCCAGTCAGCACGGTTTACAGTAAATTTAGCATCTACTTTAACTGTTCCGTCACCTACTACCACTTTCGCAGGGAAAGTAACGTTGTTTACTTTACCCAATAGAGTAAGGTTACCACTGATCACTTTGTTTGCACCTTCTACTACACTTGTTTGTGTTGCTGCATCAAAATCAGTTACACTGGTAATTTCAAATGCTGCTGTTGGGTGGTTAGCTACATCAAAGAAGTCTGCACTTTTAAGGTGATCTTGTAGGTCTGTAGACTTCTTATCTTTTTCTGTAACAGAAGCCGGATCAACTACAAGCGAGTTAAAGTCAATAGTAAAAGAACCAGCTGTAATACTACCGTCTTTCACAGATAATTCGCCTTCTGACAAATTCAAAGTACCCCATCTTGGAGCAAAACCTCCTTTGTGGAATGCTTTCCAATCTACAACACTCTCTTCTAAGCTTACACCGTAAGAATCTCCTTCAAGAGAAGCTACTTGTTCCGCATCCGAAGTTTCGGCGTTATCTGAACTTGAGTTGTTACACGAAGCGGCTCCGAACATAACTGCAAGAGCCAAAATAGTAAGTTTTTTCATTCGTAATGATTATTTTTATTAATTAATGTAGCAACATATATTGAGTATGTAAAAGTTCAGCGGAAATAAAAAAAACATATTTTTAAGCGAGATTTAATCTCATAGACCTTAGATTTGGGCAAACTACCGACCCATGAAAAAACTTACCCTACTATTGCTTCTTATGTATTCTCAAACAAAAGCACAAGAGACCTTCCTATTGTATCCGCAAGGTGCTCCGGGTCTAGTGGTCCAAAATACCGTAGAGAAATCCACTACAGAAGGCGGAGTAACACGGGTTTCAGATGTCACTCAACCCTCAATAAATGTTTATAAACCTGCCGTGAAAAGTAGTGACGCTGTGGTACTAATCTGTCCAGGTGGCGGATACCATATTTTGGCTATAGACCATGAAGGCTACGATATAGCCAAATGGTTTAATGACAGAGGCGTTACGGCAGTAGTACTAAAATACCGACTTCCTACAGACCGCCTATACAGTAAAAAGGAGATACGTCCACTGGAAGATGTACAAACCTCACTCGTCTGGATACGGGAAAATGCAAAAAAACTGGATATTAATCCGGATAAAGTAGGCCTTATGGGGTTTTCTGCGGGAGGGCATCTTGCAGCTACAGGTTCTACCTGGTTTAATAAACCTGTAATCTCAAAACCAAAAGAGAGTGTCCGTCCTGATTTCTCCATTCTTATATATCCGGTAATATCTTTTTCTGATAGCTTGATGCATGAGGGCTCACGAACTAACCTCATCGGAAAGAATCCTTCAAAGGAAATGATAGAGGCCTATTCCCCTGATCTGCAAGTAACGAAGGAAACACCTCCTGCTTTTTTGGTAAGTACTTCAGACGACTTTGTAAAAGTAGAAAATAGCATTTCTTATTATTTGGCATGTAAAAAATATGGTGTACCTGCCCAATTACATATTTACCCGAAAGGCGGACACGGATATGCTCTGAAGAAAAGAAACTTAGGTTTGGTAGAAACTTGGCCAGACAGATTAGAAGAGTGGTTAAAAGCTGGCGGATGGATGTAAATAAGTACCAAAAAGGTTAAAACTCTTCTTTTTCATCTATAATTATTTTGAGATTTTTTTCTTTGCATCCCCTCTTCTATATGGAGAGGTTAAGTCAGATTTTACTCTCACTCTAGTACTTAGTAGAAAAATATAATTTTTTCTAGGTATTGTTTAAGCTTCGAGAACGTTACCGATAACGATTGCATAAAAAAAGTCAATTACTTCTTAGTATAATTCATTTTAGAATACCCATCTTGCCTACAGAAATTAAGGTGTATGAAGCAAATGAATTTCTTGGGAAAATGCTATTTAATTGTACTTTTTGGGGTTGTAAGCTTTGTAGCTACTGCTCAGAAAATTGCTGTAGATAAAAAAGCAGAAAATATGCTCTTGCACCAAAGGGGTAACGGCGGCTGGCCGAAACTGCCTGGAGGCTCTGTAGATTATGCAACAGATTTATCTAAGCCCGAAGCAGAAACCTTAAAGAAAGACAAAGCAAAAACAGACGCTACCATAGATAACGGTATTACCACTTCTGAAATCAGATATTTAATAATTGCTTATACCGAAACGAAAAACACAAATTACCTGAAGGCAGCAGAGAAAGGCGTAAATTACCTTTTACAAGCCCAATACCCTTCTGGTGGCTGGAGTCAGTATTATCCAGATAGCAGCGGTTACCGTAAGCACATCACGTATAATGATAATGCTATGGTAAATGTACTCACCTTATTACAAGATATCACTTTAGGCAAAGATAGCTTTGGAATACTAGATAAATCGTTTGTAAAAAAAGCACAAGAGGCTATTGACAAAGGTGTAGCGTGCATTTTAGCTACCCAAGTACGTGATAAAGACGGTATACTCACCGTATGGTGTGCTCAGCATGATAAAGACACTTTTAAACCTGCCAAAGCACGTGCGTTTGAACTGGCCTCCCTAAGCGGGGCAGAGAGTGTAAATATTGTGCGTTTTCTTATGTCACTGGAGAACCCGAGTGTAGAAGTAAAAAAAGCGATTGATTCGGCCATCCAGTGGTTCGAAAAGTCTAAAATAGTAGGATATCGTATAGAGATGACCAGGGATGCCAATGGGAAACCTACTGACCGCGTATTTATACCAGATAGTAGCTCAACAATTTGGGCTCGCTTTTACAGTTTAGATGAAAACCGCCCCATTTACGTAGGTCGGGATAGTATAGTTAGGTACAAGTTAGAAGAAGTAGAAAAAGAAAGACGTATAGGTTATTCCTATGCGGGGCCTTGGGCACAAACGTTGATTGAAAAGCAATACCCAAAATGGGCAAAAAAGTGGGATAAGAAATGATAGTAAAGGTTTTGTTTTTGTTTATTGGATTCTTCCAACCTGATTTTACCGTAGCTGCAGACGGCAGTGGCGACTTCCGTACAGTACAGGAAGCAATAAACGCTGTACCTGACTTTAGGAAAAACCGTACAGTAATCTATATTAAAAATGGGGTTTACAAAGAGAAACTTGTATTAGCAGAATCTAAATCTAATGTGACTTTTCTAGGTGAAAGTGCTGAACAAACAATCCTTACCTTTGATGACTTTGCACAAAAGAAAAACCGTTTCGGAGAGGAAGTTGGAACAACTGGGTCTTCCTCATTCTTTGTTTTTGGTAATGCTTTCCAAGCAAAAAATATAACTTTCCAGAACTCTTCCGGGCCAGTTGGCCAAGCCGTAGCTATCTGGGTAAAGGGAGACAAGGCAGTTTTTGAAAATTGCAGATTCTTAGGTTTTCAAGATACATTGTATACTTATGGCCATGAAAGCCGTCAATATTATAAAAATTGCTACATAGAAGGGACTGTAGATTTCATTTTTGGCTCATCTACTGCTGTTTTCGAAGAGTGCCTAATACACTGTATTGCTAACGGGTATGTAACTGCCGCAAGCACGCCCGAAGGAAAGCAGTTTGGTTACGTGTTTAAGAACTGTAAAATAACGGGAGAATTAGAAGCAAGTCACTTTCTCGGCCGCCCCTGGAGACCCTTCTCTAAAGTGGTTTTCATTGGTTCTGAGCTGGGGAACAGCATTAAGCCCGAAGGTTGGAACAATTGGGGAAATGTAGCTAATGAAAAGACGGCGTATTATGCAGAATACAACAATACAGGAGCAGGAAGCAAAACAGATAAGCGGGTTTCTTGGTTTAAACACCTTACCAACAAGCAAGCTTCTGAATATACCTTAGAGAACATTTTTGGAGATTGGATACCAGAAAAAATAAATTAATTACCTTAGAAACAGGCCCAAATCACTTGGGCCACTCACTTTAAAAAGACTTGGGTGTACTGCACCTGAGCCAAAAATTTAATTACCTTAAATAATAATCAAACCTATGAGTAAATTTACAAGTAAGGCTAGCTTTTGGAGCATTGCATTCTTGGTAGGAATGCTGTTTCCTTTGCTAGGCTCTGCACAAACCAAGGTTTCTGGAACCGTGGTAGATGCAACCCAAGAGCCATTAGCGGGTGTATCGGTGTCAGTAAAAGGCAGTCCGGGCGGAAGTATGACCAATACAGGTGGAAAATACGAAATAAATGTGGCTGCAAACGCTACTTTGGTGTTCTCTTTTGTAGGGATGAAAACCCAAGAAATAGCCACAAATGGACGTACAGTAGTAGACGTGACTTTAGAAGATGCCGCAAATACCCTGGACGAGGTTGTGGTTTCCATTGGATATGGAACTGTACGCAAAAAAGACCTGACCGGAGCGGTTGCCTCTATTGGGAGTGACAAGATTGCCGCCATTCCTGTAGCATCTGCTATGGAAGCTATTTCCGGCCGTTTAGCTGGGGTACAGATTACTACTACAGAGGGCTCTCCGGATGCAGAAATGCGGATAAGGGTTCGTGGTGGTGGCTCCATAACAGGAGATAATACACCGCTTTTTATTGTAGATGGTTTCCCTGTATCAAGCATCTCAGACATCCCACCATCGGATATTGAGTCTATAGACGTGTTAAAAGACGCTTCATCTACAGCCATTTATGGATCTAGAGGTGCCAATGGTGTAATCATTGTTACTACCAAAAGCGGAAAGACTGGCAAAATGAAGGTAACCTACAATGTTTTTGGAGGTCCTAGAAATTTGGCCAACAAACTAGATGTTCTAACTCCTGCTGACTACGCTTCTTGGCAATACGAACGCTCATTACTAGATAACAACCCAACTCATTATACCCGTTACTTTGGTAACTATTCTGATATAGACCTTTATAACGGTATCCCATCCAATGACTGGCAGGAAATTATCTTTGGACGCACTGGATATATGCTAAATAACAACCTGAACATATCTGGAGGAAGCGACAAGACCAAGTTTACAGTGAGTTATAATAATATTGCGGATAAAGCCATCATGCAGATGTCTAACTTTAACCGCAATAACTTAAACTTCAGGTTAAATAACCGTCCGCACAAAAAGGTAACACTTGATTTTGCAATGCGTTACTCAAGCACCTCCTTTTACTTCGGTGCTTGAGT
>CAZBAV010000083.1:13539-17874 GCA_964489955.1 uncultured Lacihabitans sp.
GCACCGAAGTAAAAGGAGGTGGCACCAATGAGCAAAACGAAGTTTCTTCGGCTGACTCTCGTCTGAAAAACGCCATGATTTATCCGCCTTTTGCCGTGTCCGGACTTACAGATGACGTAGAAACAGACGAAGGCTTTAATCTTTTCAGCCCACTAGTTTCCTTGCGTGATAACGACAGAAGACAGCGTAGAGCAAATTATAACTTAAACGGTAGTATTAACTGGCAATTGGCTGATAATCTCTATTTAAAATCGGAAGTTGGATACGACGATTTCCGTAATTCCAATGATCGTTTCTTTGGCTCTACCACCTATTATGTAAGAAACGTACCATCGGCAGACAACCAAGGACTACCAGCCTTAAGCTTTGAAAAAATGTCCCGTAAAACCATACGGAATACCAATACTCTAAACTACGATTTCAATAAATTTATTGGAGCTGACCAAAGCCTAAACCTGCTTCTCGGGCAAGAATTTATTAAAACCAGCCAAGAGTTACTTACTAATACTGTGCATGGTTTCCCATCAAGTTTCGGCTTTGACGACGCCATCAAATTGTCTGCACAAGGATTTGCAAACTCAGTAGAAAACTACTTAAGCCCTGACGATAAGTTATTGTCATTCTTTGGTCGTGCCAATTATGATTATAAGAAAAAATACATCCTAAGTGCTACATTCAGAGCCGATGGTTCTTCTAGATTCTCAGAAGGAAATCGCTGGGGATATTTCCCTTCCGTAGCTGCGGCTTGGAGAGTTTCTGATGAAGCATTCATGGAAAATACAAAAGGCTGGCTTGATGATTTAAAACTACGTTTAAGTTACGGTACAGCAGGGAACAACAATATTGCTCTTGGTCAAATGGCACAAACATTTGATGTACGTACCACCACTTGGGTAAATGGCTTTAACAGCTATTGGGCTGCATCTAAAACCATGGCTAATCCAAACTTAAAATGGGAAACCACAGTTACCCGTAACCTTGGGATAGATTTTGCGGCTCTAAACGAAAAACTTTCAGGTACCATAGACGCCTATTGGAACACTACTAAAGACCTTCTTATACTCTTCCCAACTCCGGGAACCGGCTACGATAACCAATTCCGGAACATGGGTGAGACTCGTAACAAAGGTATAGAACTTACCTTAAACTATGCAGCAGTACGTAAGAAGAACTTTGACTTGAATATCAGTGCTAATATCGGTATTAACCGTAACAAGATAAATTCATTAGGCTTAATGGAGAACTTCTACGGTGAGTCTGGATGGGCATCTACAGAAATCGGGGCTGACTACTGGATAGCATCAGGAGGTTCTGTAGGCGAAATGTTTGGTTATAAAAACGCAGGACGTTACGAAGTTTCTGATTTTGCAGGATACAATGCCGCTACTAACCGCTGGGTATTAAAAGAAGGAGTAGCAGACGCATCCAGTGTAATTGGGACAATTAGACCAGGAAGCATGAAGTTAATAGATGTAAATGGTGATGGTGTAGTAAACATTTCAGACCGTACAGTAATAGGAAATGCCAATCCGCTTCACAGTGGCGGTTTTTCACTCAATGGCCGTGCGTATAACTTCGACTTCGGAACTGTCTTTACTTACAGCTATGGCAATGACATCTACAATGCCAATAAAATAGAATACACTTCTACCAGTAAGTATCATTCTAGAAACATGATAGCTGAAATGGCATCTGGAAACCGCTGGACCAACCTTCTTCCTGATGGAACAATCTCTAACGATCCAGCACAATTAGAAGAGATGAACCGCAATACCACGCTTTGGTCTCCTTACATGAACCGTTTTGTGTTTAGCGACTGGGCAGTAGAAAAAGGTTCGTTCCTGAGACTTAGCACTGCCACTGTAGGTTATACCGTACCAAAAAGTATTAGCAGTAAGTTGAAAATAGAAAACCTACGTTTCTATGTGAGTGGCAATAACCTGTTTATTATCACTAACTATTCTGGGTTTGACCCAGAGGTTTCTACCAGACGTAGAACCATGCTTACACCGGGTGTAGATTATTCGGCATACCCTAAGAGCCGCTTGTTTGTTTTTGGAATGAACCTGAACTTCTAATTTTTGACTACCAATGAAAAAGAACATATATAGAATATTAACAGCGGGAGTTTTAGCATTTGGGTTTAGCTCATGCGAAAACATCCTGGACGCTCCCACTAAGTCTGCAATGGACGAGTCGGTGATTTTCTCAACACCAAGTTTAGCAGAAGGAGCTATTGCTGGTATCATCCAGTCTTTTGCAGAAACCAACTCATACAGAGGTCGTTACTTGGTAAATTACGGTGTAAACACCGACACCGAAGTGTATAACAGCTTAAGAAATACGACTAATGAACAGGCACGTCTTTCTAACTACAACACCAATGTGAACAACACCCAAATGAATACAGATAATAACGCTTGGGCGAAGTTTTATGAAGGTATAGAAAGAGCCAACCTAGCCATACGTGGATTAAAAACGTACGGAAACGTTGCTAACAATCCAGAATTGGCACAAATTCTTGGTGAGGTTCTTACCATCAGAGCTGTAGTTTACAATGACCTTCTAAAAGCGTGGGGAGATGTTCCCGCCCGCTTTGAGCCTGTAAACTCTGAGACGGTGTATCTTGAAAGAGCTGACCGTGACGTAGTTTACAAACAATTGCTGGCAGACTTAGATGAAGCCGCCGGCCTTCTGGCTTGGCCTAATCAAAGTAGGGTTACAGCTTCCACAGAAAGAGTAAACAAGGCTTTTGCCAAAGGACTTAGAGCTAGATTAGCTTTGGCAGCAGGTGGCTATGGACAAAGACCAGACGGAACTATAAGAAGGAGTACAGATCCGGATTTAGCCCCAGAGAAAATGTACCAAATAGTAAAACAAGAAACGCTGGACATTATCAACAGCGGAACCTGCCGTCTACAGGGTTTTGAAGAAGTATTTAAGACACTAGCTGGCGAACAAAACCGTGCGGGGCTTGAAGCTCTTTGGGAAATTCCATTTAGCGAAGGCCGTGGTCGCGTAATTTTTGATTTGGGTGTACGTCATGATGTAACTAGTAAGTATACAGGTCAAAATCGTGGTGGCACTAACGGCCCTAACCCAATCATGTACTATGAATATGACCGTGAAGACGTGAGAAGAGATGTAACTTGTGTGCCATATAAGTGGGTAAAACACACAGACGCATCTAAGGAAGTTATGCAGGAGCCTACAAACCTTAACCTATGGTATTTTGGCAAATACCGCTACGAGTGGCTTCCACGCAGAGTTACCTCTACTAATGACGACGGACTTAACTGGCTGTACATGAGATATTCTGATGTACTTCTAATGGCTGCTGAAGCTATTAATGAATTGGATGGTCCAGCTGCTGCAGCTCCTTATTTAAAGCAGGTTCGCCAAAGAGCATTCCCGAATAGTTCTGCCAAAGTAGATGCTTTTATGGCTACAGCGTCAGCCAGTAAACAGGCGTTTTTCACTGCAATTGTAGACGAAAGAGCTTTAGAATTTACGGGAGAAATGCTCCGCAAAGGAGACTTAATCCGTTGGAATATGTTGGGTACAAAACTAGCTGAAGCCAAAACAAAGTTAGAGCAGCTAAACAGCCGCCAGGGCAAGTACGCTTCTTTACCTGAAAAAATCTATTACACTACTGCTGCAGATGGCGAAACGGTAACCATTTATGGATTAAACTACGGAGATACAGATGCAGCTGGTGCAGCCCTTGGCTATGCTTCTAGCAAAACCTGGACACTTAATTTAACTACAGATGTAGTAAAATATTGGGACGCTCTTGCACTAAGAGATCCTAACTTACAACAGTTTTGGCCAATTTGGCAAGTGTTTTTGGACACTAGCAATGGGAAGTTAAACAATGATGGCTATAACTTTAACTAAGAAGAAAATGAAAAGAAATATAAATAAAATTTTCGGTGGTTTAGTACTTGCTTCTGTTTTAGTTGTAGGATGTAAAGACGCACTAGAAGAGATTAAGGACATAAATTACAGCAGGGTATTTTCTCCCACGAATCTTGATGCCCGTGTAGTAAACCTCACTTCTGCCAGACTAGCCTGGTCAGAGGTAAAAGGAGCAGAAACCTACGATGTAGAATTGTCTACTAACGACTTTGCATCTGCTGCCAATTTGGTAGTAAACAATGTCACTATAGACCAAGTGCCTTTGATAATTCCGAACTTAGATGGTGAAACCGAATATACTGTACGGGTAAAAGCAAAGGGAACAGGTGTTACGGACTCTAAATGGATCAGTGCCAAATTTAAGACCGCAGCAGAACAGATTTTCCAAGCTGTACAGGCCGAAGACCTAAAAGCAAA
>CAZBAV010000084.1:0-17687 GCA_964489955.1 uncultured Lacihabitans sp.
AGTTTGCAGGATTGGCGATCTCGCAAATGGTATACGGCAAAGTATATGTTCCGGCAGGCGTTTCTGCATCAACAGTTACTGTTCCGTTCGGGTTAAGCTTTACTAAACTTACTGGTTGACCAGTGGTACTGTCTGTAAGTGTAACGGCTGAAGTCACTTCTGAACCATTCACTTTCAACGTTATTAAGCTGTCAACAACCGGAACATTGTTTAAGCTGTCGTTAGAAAAAATCGCTGTCGGTGTAGTGTAAACTACAGTTGAAGTTCTCGTTCCAAAGTCATCGTTGTTAGCAACGATAGGGCTTGGATCTATTACACGAATCACGATTGTGGCATCATCACAGTTTGTAGGGTTAGCTATCTCACAAATAGTATATGGAAGCGTGTATGTACCGGCAGGCGTTCCTTGATCTACGGTTACTGTTCCATTCGGATTAAGTTTTACCATATTTGCCGGCTGCCCCGTTGTACTATCTGTAAGTGTAACCGCTGATGTTACGTTAGTTCCGTTAACTTTCAGTGTAACTAGGCTTGGAACAACCGGAGCAGTGTTTAGGCTATCGTTAGCAAAAATCGCAGTTGGCGTATTGTAAGCTACAGTTGAAGTTCTAGTTCCGAAGTCGTCGTCAGTAGCTCTTATTATCGGAACTTCTTTGATACCAAAGTTTACATTGTTAACAGGAGTTACGGGCTGTTGGTCAGGAACACTTACAGCCACTCGTCCGTCAACAGTACCGTCGTTTCCTGTATTATCGCAACAGTCTTCTCCTGTGTTTGCCCATCCGTCTGGAAGAGAAGGAGTCGTAGCTAATGAATCTTCTGATAAAATTACTGTATAATCACCCGGCTGTACCTGTATAAAATGAAATATACCATCTTCGTCTACCGGCACAGACTTTATTGGAGTCGTTCCGTTTAACAAAGTAGCATACAATTTGGTTGGTATAGGTGTAGTGCCAGATGGGTTAACGTTTGCATTGTTATCGGTATCATTAAAAACGTTTCCTGTAATACCTGTACAGGTGGTAATTGTACCTTCTACGTTAGTATTCACATATGTCCATGTATCCAGTGTTTTATTATTTCCGAAGAAGGTTCCTTCCGCAGTTCCACTGCCATGCCACTTGTGTCCATTTGTGTTACTACTACTACCTGATATTGAGGCATTAATAGGCACAGGTTGAATACCTACAGGATCTATACCTGTATCATTCCAATAAACAATGTCTTTTCCCGATATAGGTGCATAGTTATTGTGGAAGTCTGTTAATTGAATAATAATACCATTGTTATTTGACTCCACATCTATAAAAGGGAAGTGAACTTCGGCGGTTGTAATAAAGACAGAAAGCTTAACTTGAACATTATCTCCCACATAGACTCCGAGTCCGTTTTTCATATCCCAGAATAGCTTATTATCGCCAACTGTCGCGTCGCCTCTAATTGTGACATCCACAGGGTCTTCGAAAGAATTGTTACCACCAACGTCTAAAAGTATCTGAAACCTACCTTCTACATTACTTTTAAATTGAATATAACCTGCACAAGACATACTAAAGTCTGTTATTTGTGGCTCTATGGGTATATTTCTTAGCCATGTAGAAGTTGCGGGACCTCCATTATAACGAATAGCAGATTGTGGAGGAAGATCTTTGTCTGGCTTACTAAAGAATATCTTGTTCGTATAATTACTTCCATCATCCGCTTCTCTTGGATCCCAAGTTCTTGCTTGAACATTTGCTGCTGTAGAAGTATTCAAACTTCTATAAGATGGTTCATAAGGTGTAATAACTGTGCCTAAGTCATTTGTTTTAAGAATACCCTTGTCATTACTAAAGAAGTTAAAAGCCGCTCCATTTTTGCCATTGGCATCTACCAAAAATGTATACCCAGAAGGAGTAACTACATGAAATTTAGCATAGAAAGATGGTTCATTAAATCGTCCGTTAGGCCCCACCATAGCTAGAACAGTTGTAAATAGTCTACCCGGAATTAGTGTTCCAGCTGAGCCATTCTCTCCTACTGAAACGTCAAATGAAGCAATAAGAGAGATTGGACTACTTGGTCCGTATGATAAAGGTTGTACCCAATCAGCAATAGCCGTATAGTTAGCGTCGTAGGTGGCACCATTATAACTATTGCCATTCCAAGACCCTGTTGGGTGTGTTGATCCTGGGGTTGCAGGGCTGGCAAGGTTTGTGTTAGCTCCAAATGCAATAAAGTCTACTTCCCATATTCCTTCTTCTGCCGGTAATACCACATGAGAGTATGGCGTATAACCATTTGTGACGCCAGGTCTGTTAGGTCCATTTAGTTCTTGACTTCTGTTAAGGATTCGTCCATTTACGGTGTTAGTGCCTGAAGTATAGGTTGAACCATTGGGTGCACGAAGGTTCATGGTGCCGGTTGTTCCTCCACCAGGTGAAGTCATGCCTTGCACACTCGACCCAATGTAAAGCGTTTCCCCAGCTTTTACATATACCTTCATAGTTCCAGGAGTGACAAAAGGGTTAAATTGAGCAGCACCCGCACCACCTCCTATTAGGTAGGATCGGTATCCTTGGGCACCCACAGGATACAAGTCTCTACTACCTTCTGCCATCACATGGAAGGAGAAGAGCATTGAAAACATGAATAAGGCTAATACTTGCTTTGAAAGAAGATTTAGTCTGTAGCGGAAAGGCCCAGAGAAATCTCTAATTCTGTCAACAATTGCTCTTGTTTGTAAACCAAGTATGGCGAAAATTGGAACCATAATTTTATTTAAATTTTAGACTTTAATTAATGAATGGTAGTATCCAAAATAGACTCTCCCATTCCTAAAAATTCTTCTGTAGTGTAGAAAGGGGCTTAGAATCCCCTGTTTATGTCTTTGGTACTTATAAGCTAATATTTAAACTCAGCTATTTTAGGATAAATCCAGTCTGAAGCAGAATTTTAATCTAGCTTGATAAGGCAGTTGTGCGTATTTCTCTGCATCATAGGTATGATACAGAGAAAAGTGTATCGTGTGTTATTGACACATGTATCACCGTAAGAAACTAGTATAGTCTCCTATGGACGAATTCAATGCCTGTTATTGTGAAGCTACCGTAGATGGCTTATTGTTTTTCAAAAGCTTAGTGCCTGATATTGGCATTAAGCCGACGAAACAATAGTGTGTACAGTGGTAAAACTATACAAAACAGCTTCATTGCTTGCTTTGGATTATGATAGTTTCTACGAAAAGAAGTGTAAGAGAATAATTGTTTTGTAGTTCAAAACCCGATTCTTGTTGTGAAATATGGTGTACTATTTATTAATAAGTAGTACACCGTGTTTCAGTAGTGATTTGTTAAACAAAAACTGTTCCAATTAGCATTAAATGGCTTTTTTTTGCAGTATTAAAGGGATTTTATTTTTCTAAATAGATAATTTGTATTACAAATGACTTGTATCCAGGTGCTTAAAAGATAGGGCGTGTTTTTTTTTATAAATTTTCTTTTAGATAATGCTTTTTTGGCATTGGTAAGCTGCCTAAGTCAACTAAGGGATGGTTTTAGATACAGTGCTACGGTTTACATTTTTAAAGAGTAAACTATGGCTAGTCTGTGTTCAATACGTAAAGGTTTAGAAATTTTTAGTCAAAAAGTTGTGAAAAAGAAGTGAAGTATTTCAGTCACCAAAATGGGGTAGAGATTCTATGGTTCCACAGTTGAATACAACAAATATATTCAACTGTGGGCAATCTCCTAAAAGTCCAGATGACAGTTTAGCCATTCGCTATCAAAGCGGGCATTGTATTTTTTGTAGAAATCAATGGCAGGTGCATTCCAGTCTAATACTTGCCACATCATACCTGTACAGTTTTGTTCTTTCGCAATTTCTATAGTGGCGTCGAAAAGCAATTTGCCGGCCCCACCGCCTCTTTCCGTTTGGGTAACTATGATGTCTTCGAGATACAGTCTGCGACCTTTCCAGGTAGAGTAACGGTAGTAATAGAGAGACATCCCGATTACCATTCCTTCTTTTTCAGCCAGAATACAACCAAAGGCAGGATTCTCTCCAAAACCCTCCTTAAGCATGCGTTCTTCTGTATTGCTTACTTCATGCGGTGCTTTTTCGTACTCCGCCAGTTCATGCACTAACTGCATTATAGATGGAATGTCGGAGGCGATTGCTTTTCTTAGGTTCATTTTTATTTATCAGTAATCAGCTTTGAGTTATCAGTTTTCAGTTTTTCACTGTTCACTTTTAGTTTTTCACTTTTATTTGTACTGCAAATAGTGTTCCCATTTGTCTAAAACCGATGTGAAGTCTTCTGGTAATTCAGAATCAAATTGTATCCATTTTCTTGTAGTCGGGTGTATAAAACCAAGGGACTTGGCATGTAATGCCTGCCTCGGAATAATCTGGAAACAATTGTCTACAAACTGCTTGTATTTTGAAAATATTTCACCTCTTAAAACTCTGTCTCCTCCGTAGGCGGCATCGTTAAATAGAGGATGTCCAATGTGCTTCATGTGAGCACGTATTTGGTGGGTGCGACCCGTCTCCAGATTACATTTTATAAGTGACACATACCGCATAGTTTTCAAAACTTCATAATGTGTAATGGCCTCTTTTCCGTAATCTCCTTCAGGAAAAACATCGGAAATCCTGCGGTCTTTAAATCCGCGACCTATGTGGGCGTTAATGGTACCTTTGGGTTCTTTTGGTTCACCCCAGATTAGTGCATAATAGGTACGCTCGGTGGTGTGGTCCGCAAACTGTTTAGCAAGGAACTGCATAGCAAATTCGTTTTTGGCAATAACCAAAAGTCCCGAAGTGCCTTTATCTATACGGTGCACCAGCCCCGGTCGAATTTCTCCATCTCTAGCTGTAGGCAATTGACCAAAATGGTAGACCAAAGCATTTACCAACGTTCCCGTGTGATTTCCATGTCCAGGATGTACAACCATTTCTTGAGCCTTGTTTACTATAAGGAGGTCGTCATCTTCATACACAATATTAAGAGGTAAATCCTCCGGAAGTACCTCTTTTGGTATTTTGGAACGGACAAGCGACAACACAATTTGGTCACTAGGCTTTACTTTATAGCTAGACTTAGCCGAACTGCCATTTACTTTAACGGAATCCGCATCAATGGCATTTTGGATGCGATTACGTGAAATGTTTTTCAAATGGTGCGAAAGGAACTTGTCCAACCGCATCAATGATTGACCGGGGTCGGCTGTTATCTCCAGATTTTCGATGAAATCGTCTTCTTCTTCCTCGAATTCTGCTTTATTTTGGTCGTCTGTTATCATATTTGTGCAAAGTTCGAAAAAATATGCTTGATTTTGAAAAAATAATACATCTTCCTACTCCTTTGGTGCCATTACACGAAGAAGTTTTTTCAAAAAAAGGCATTGAGGTATTCATAAAGCGGGATGATCTCACCCACGAATTCATTTCAGGAAATAAATTCAGGAAACTGAAATACAACCTTATTGAAGCAAGAAAAATCGGTGTAAATAAGCTCTTAACTTTCGGTGGAGCGTATTCCAATCATTTGTCGGCTTTCGCTTTTGCCTGTAAAGCCTTTGGTTTTGAGGGGAAAGTGCTTGTACGAGGGGAGGAGTTAAACGAGAATAGCAGCCCGACTTTGGTTTTTGCCGCTTCTTGTGGTGTGGACTTGCTTTTTGTAAGTCGGGAAGAATATCGAGATAAAAATAAACTGGTTACCGCATACGAAGATGATTTTTTTGTAATACCTGAAGGTGGCTCAAACACATTGGCTCTGCGTGGAGTAGGGGAGTTGATAAATGAGATGGGCGATTTTGATTATTTGTTAACATCATGCGGTACGGGTGGAACGATGGCCGGGCTGATACAAAATTGCCCAGAAAAGTCGCAAATACTTGGTGTTTCAGTTTTGAAGGGTGGCGAGTTTTTGAAAGATGATATAACGAATCTTCTTCAAAAGACTTTCTCTAAAAATGCCACCTTACTAACCGACTATCATTTTGGAGGCTATGCAAAATACACGCAAGAGTTACTTGACTTCATAAGAGTTTTTGAAAAGAAACATAGTATTTTATTAGAACAAGTGTATACAGCTAAAACTTTCTTTGCTTTTTATGATTTGTTAGAAAAGGATTATTTCAAACCTAACTCAAAAGTGGTTTTACTCCACACCGGTGGTTTACAAGGGAGGTTAAAAGAGCTTTAGGGCAGTGAAGCCGTACTTTTCATGATGTTTTCTATTTCTGCTTTGAAATCACTTTTCATTTCTGCCACAAGCTGGGTTAAAGCGGCAACTTGTTTTTCCAGAAGTTCATTTTTTAGTACAAGCTCTCTCGTTCTTTCTTCTAATCCTTTTATAGCTGCAAAACTAAGTCCATCGAAATCAGAAGTTGCTATGGTGGTATCATTCCCGATTGTGCCGTATTGATCTTTTCCGAAATGGGCATAAAAATCCTGAGCCATTATACCCCAGTGACGAATTGTGCTTTCTTGATCTTTGTAATTCCAGGTGCCTACAGGTATTTGCTTTATACTTTCCAATACTTTTTGAGTGTTAGCATGTATAAATTTCTCTTTTTTTGTGCTGTCTGAAATCGTTGACCAAGAGTTTCCACTTGGATTTATTTTAACTCCCACCGTGTTGTTCGCATTGGTGTAAAATGAGTACCCACCTCTGAATCTGGCAGAAAATCGGTTATTGGCATCAGAGTTTAATTGGCTTGAGTTTCCCCAATAATCACCAATCACAAAACTTCCTTGTTTGCCACCTGTACTCACATTGTTTCCCATGGCTGTAGAATAACTTCCGTTTGCAGTGTTAAAATTTCCTAAAGTAGTGGCACCATCTGCAGATGCCAAATTAGAGTTGCCTAGCGATAGAGAATAGGTTCCTTCTGCCTTACTTTTATGTCCTATTGCGGTTGAATAATCGCCCGATGCGGTAGTTCCATAACCTCCTGAGAATGCCGACAAGCCCGATGCTCTGGTACTATCTCCCGTGGCAAAAGACTTAAGGCCAGAAGCTGATGTGAGGTACCCTAAGCTGGTAGCAAACTGTGCATTAGTTGTTGTGTATATACCCAAAGCCATTGAATTGTCGGCTAGCGTATAAGAGTCTATTCCCATTGCGAAACTATGTTTACCCATTGTATAATTTGAGATCCCTAATGCAAAAGATTTATCACCTTCGGCAACACTTTCAATGCCTATAGCATATGCGTAGTCTCCTATGGAATAAGCATTTATTCCTATTGCAAAGGTTCCTATTTTCTCAGCCAACGAATAAGCTCCGATACTCGTGGAACCATTTCCTAGTGCATGGTTATGTAGACCCAGAGAAGTAGATCCGTGACCAGAGGCAACAGTATTGAAACCAATAGCGGTAGAATACATTCCCAGGCTGTCATAATAAGGACTATCATTGGTTATCGCTCCAACCCTAAAAGCAGAATAAGCAGGTATCCAACTTAGTCGATTATTTTCTGTTTCTGGTAAATATATTTTAGGAGAATCTAGTGCAAGGTCTAGATTGCTATATAGAGGTGTTCCCGTAGACTTGATTCCACCACTATTGGTGTTTTCTATAGTGTTTCCATTTAATGACCAATAGTTTTGAGTACTTCCTCCTTTGGGTAGTTCTGTCCAGCTACCACTTTTTCTAAACCAATAGCTTTGAGTGTTGATGTCAAAAACTAGCATTCCGTTAGTAGGCGAACTTAGTGAGGTTCGCTGAGCGGTGGTCATTTTTGGTAATATGCTTCCTGGCGTTATTTCTACGCTTTGTGCGTTGATTAGAAAAGGAATACTGAAAAATAAGATAATTATTAGGTGTTTCATTGCTGTAAAAAATAAAATTAATACGCAAACTATTAAGAATCTATTGGTTGTGCTTGCTAGTTGTAAGGATGGAAATAATATGTGTATAGATGGGGTAAGTATGAGCTAAAAGCTGCAAAAAGATCTCGCTCTTTATAATTTATATCTAGTCTTAAAAAGAAGAAATAGAGTGGATAAAAAAAAGTGATCGCCTCGGATTCTAATGTATCGCTTTTATTTAGATTTGCGATATAATATGTTTGAATTTAATAAAATTGCAAAATTTACTTTTATGGGAGATCTTCACATTAGATTTTGTTGGCTAAGATCAAGCTGGGTTTTGATCCGCATGCCATTGTTTGTTTCGTTAATCTTCTTATCATTTGTCTCTTTCTCGCAAAATGAGTTGCTAATTAAAGGTAAGGTAGACGATGCGTCGGAGGGTATTCCGGGTGCTACTATACGTTTACAGGGTACTTCATTTGCTACCGCCACAGATATTAATGGTGAATACAGACTAAACGCTAACCTTAAACCAGGGAAATATACTTTGCTGATTTCGGCAGTTAGTTATTCCGGGTATTCTAAGGTTTTGGAAGTTTCTACTCAATCCGAAATTGTCGTAAATGCTACCTTAAAGGATGATATTACCAACCTTGATGAGGTTGTAGTTACCGGTTCTACTGTACAGGAGACCAGAAGGCAGTTGGGAAATGCTATTTCTTCGGTAAAAGCGGGGCAGCTTACTTCGTCAGGAAGTAGTAACTTGGGTTCTGCACTTCAGGGAAAAGTACCTGGTGCTCAGATTACCCAAAATTCTGGTGATCCAGCTGGCGGGGTGACAATAAGGATGCGTGGAGTTAAGTCAATTGTGGGTAGCTCAGATCCTCTTTATGTGATAGATGGTGTGGTAGGGAGTAACGCCAGTACAAATGTTTCGCAAGTTGCCTTGGGGTCTCAAATTGGATCTGCAAGTATAGGTACCAACCGTTTGGCAGATATTAACCCTATGGATATCGAGAGTATTAATATCATTAGTGGAGGTGCCGCAGCTGCCCAGTATGGCTCCAGAGCAGCAAATGGTGTGGTAATAGTAACCACGAAAAAAGGGAAGTCAGGTGCTCCAAGAGTGAACTTTACTACAAGTGTAAGTGTAAACCAATTACGCAAGAAGCTACCTATTAATACGTATGGTAAGCAATTTGGTTTTGCGGGTTTAAGGTTATATACTATAGGTGCTACTTCTTCGGCGGCAGGTCCGGGAGTAACTACTACGGGTATTGTAAGAGATGGAGCTACCACACAGTTAGCTACTAATCTGGTAGATGTAACCAGATATGACTACCAGGATGAAATATACCGAACGGGTTTAGGTACAGAAAACGGGGTTTCGGTAAGTGGCGGAACAGACCGTACTACTTATTTTGCTTCTTTTAATTATAGTAAGAATGAAGGTATTATCAAAGGCACAGATTTTAACCGTTACGGTTTAAGAGTACGTGTAGATCAGAAATTGACCAATTGGGCTAAATTCTCTGCAGGTATTTCCTACAACAATTCAGATGCGAACGAGAAAGCCAACGGTAACGTATTTTACAGCCCGATTAACTCTATCAATATTAGCAATAACATTTGGGATATTACAAAAAGAGATGCCGCTGGAGACTTATTGGCCGTGGAGCCTACGCGCGTAAATCCACTGAGTACCATAGAAGACATGCAGTTTAATACCAGGGTAAACCGTACCATAAACGATTTTCAACTAAATCTTACTCCGCTTAAGAACTTGTCTATAGACTGGCTTTTCGGGGTTGATGCATTCTCGCAAGTAGGTACTGGCTATATCAGGCCTTATCCGTATCAAGCAGCAGCAGGTTTACCTGCTGAGCGATATCCTAAAGGATTTGCTTCTACTACAAATAATGTTTCTATTTTTTATAATACAGATTTAAATGTTGGATATCATGTAGACCTTTCAGACGATCTAAAGCTTAACGCTATGGCAGGTTTCAGCTATCAGTTTTCTAGAACAGATTACACTAGAGGATCTGGGGAGAATCTTGCTCCATTTATAGAGTCTCTAAGTGGTGGTTCTGCTATTTCGGCAGGATATGGGCTTGATCGGTATAACCTTAGTGGATATTTCGGACAAGCTACTTTAGGCTACAAAAACATGGCTTTCATTACGGGAGCTTTACGTAGAGATCGTTCTTCTAAATTCTCACCAGATGAAGCAAACCAATTATACCCTAAACTATCTGCTAGTTTGGTAGCCTCGGATATGGAATTTTGGAAAAACGGAAGTTTTGCTGACATAATTAACACCTTTAAATTGAGGGCTTCTTGGGGGCATTCTGGTAACTTAACCGGTATTGGTACGTATGATAGATTTTGGAAGTTTTTACCAATGAACTTTATTGGACTCAAAACTTTGGTTCCAGATGCAACATTTGCTAATCCGCTTGTTAAGCCGGAAAGGATGGTGGAAACCGAGATAGGGGCTGACTTTAGTATGTTTAAAAACAGGGTGAATGCCACAGTGTCTTATTACAACCAGTCTGTGAGAGACCTAGTAGTACCGGCTGTGCGTGCGGCTACTACCGGGGGGACTGCCATTATCAATAACGTAGGTAATATGACTAATAAAGGAATTGAGGTGGGTATAAATGTTGATGTACTTAAGAAAAAGGATTTGAGCTGGAACGTTGGAGTTATTTATAACCGTAACCGATCTAAAGTAGTTAAGCTAGGTTCTCATATGTTGGCCATAAATACAGTTACAGGAGCACCTATTTACCTGATAGAGGGACAAGCTCCTTCTGTTTTCTGGGGTGTACCTTATGCACGTGATAACAATGGGGAGCTAATTCTAAATGCACAAGGTTTCCCACAGCGTGATAAAGGTGTACAAGATAAGGAATTGATTTCACAATACATTCCTCAAAGAGATGCCAATGGTCAGCCTACCGGCAGCAATGTAAATGGCGTATTGGGTAATCCAAACCCAGATTGGACTGGTTCCTTCACCAGTGATTTACGTTATAAGAAATTAGGCTTTAGCTTCTTGCTAGATGCGGTTCAGGGTGTAGATGTGTTCAATGCTGACTTCCGTACACGTCAGGGCGTGGGTGTAGGAGAAGTAGCTGAAGCAGAGCTTAAAGGAGAGTTACCTAGAGGTTACATTTTTGCCAATTATCTAATAGAAGAGTGGCGGATAGATAAAGGCTCATTTATTAAGCTGCGTGAAGTGTCCCTCTCATATGATTTACCAAAACTGGGTAACCTTACGAATTGGAAAGTGTCTGTGATTGGTCGTAACCTGTTGTCTTTTGACAATTACAGAGGATATGACCCTGAGACTAACGCAGGAGGTAATAGTGATTTGTTTAGGGGAACAGATTTCGGAAACGTGCCTATTCCAAAAACATTTAGACTTCAACTTAACGCATCATTTTAATTAAACAGATCATGAAGAAAATATTAATTTCGATATTATCAATTTTTGTTTTGAGTGGATGTGAAGATATCTATACTGATGTTTCTACAGCCTCAGAGCAGCAAGCTACAGGAGATCAAATTGCTTTAATAGCATTAGTTAATGGGCTTCAAAGTAAGTTTACAACAACAAGAGCAGGTGCCTTGTATAATCTGGTTTCAGTGGATGGGTTAACTACAAAATCGCTAAAGGTGTTAAATGCGGGAAATACAGAGGAGCTACAATTTGAAACTGGAGGAGCATCACTTTTGAATGCTAACGCTAATCTTAATAATTTTTGGAATCAATGTCACTTAGTTAAATCCAACGCTGACATGATTATTAGGAATATAAACAATGCGGCTGAACCAGCTGTTAGATCTGGGATACTTTCTTCTGCACACTTGTATAGAGGGCTTGCTTTGGGGACTTTAGCCACGTTTTGGGAAAGAGCTCCAATTGAGGTTAAAGAGAATGCTCAGTTTGTATCTAGAAATGAGTTGCTAGAAGAGGCGGTGAAAACTTTAGAGGCAGGAGCGGCTGCTTATGCGGCACAAACGCCTTCAGCATCATTTACTTCTGAAGTTAGTGCTATTGTAAATATTCCCAATAGTATCCAAGCACTTTTAGCAAGATACAATCTAATGCTTGGCAAGTATGACGCTGCTGTTGCAGCTGCAGATAAGGTAAATCTAGCTCTAACAAGTGGTTTTGCTTTTAACGACATTGTACAGAATCCTATATTTTTTGTGTCTTTTGGAAATAGAAATGTTACAGAACCTGTGTCGGGTTTTGGTTTACCAAGTTCCTTAGCTCCTAGTAGTTCAGACGGTAGAACTGCATTTTATTACAATACATCAGGAGGAGCATCAACTCCAAACCTAGGAAGGGCGAGTTTCTTTACTTCTAACAGCAGTGTTATTCCGATCTATTTACCGGGAGAAATGTTGCTTATCAAAGCCGAAGCACAGGCACGTAAAGGTTCTGTTACAGCTGCTATTACGGAATTAGACAAAGTATTAACCAAAGCAGATGACGCTTGGGGAATTAATGCCAAACTTCCAAAATATAGCGGTGTTTCTACAGCAGAAGCTGTATTAACGGAGATATTTAAGCAGAGACAAATAGAGCTGATGTATTCTGGACAAAGACTAGAAGACAGCCGTAGGTTTAACCGGCCACAAAGCGAGAGAACCCGTAGCTGGTTACCTTATCCACTTTTTGAGAGGAATAATAATACCTCTACTCCAGCGGATCCGGCATTTTAATTTTACTTATGGTTTAAAGTAAGAGGGACGAAAGTCCCTCTTTTTGTTTTTACAGCCATGGTATATTGTTTACCTTTGTAGTTAAAGCCTCACGAAATGGATAGCGGAACCACTCTAGCAGACTATGTACTTAAGTATATAAACCAAACCAACCGCAATGTTTTTCTTACCGGAAAAGCAGGTACTGGTAAGACTACATTATTGAAAGAAATCTTGCGGAAAACCCACAAAAATGCTGTTGTGGTAGCTCCCACAGGAATTGCAGCTCTTAATGCGGGCGGAACAACGATACATTCTATGTTTCAGCTACCTTTTGCTGCTTTTATCCCCGCCGAGGACGTAGATGCCCAGTTCTCTGAACAGTATAAGTTTGAGAACAGGAAGTCATTGGTACGGCATTTTAAAATGAATAGCCAGCGTCTTTCTTTACTTCGTAATCTAGAACTATTGGTGATAGATGAAGTAAGTATGCTCCGTGCTGACATGCTGGATGCCATGGACTTTATGCTTAGAAGAATCCGCCGCAGTGCATTGCCATTTGGTGGAGTACAAGTGCTTTTTATAGGTGATTTACTCCAATTACCGCCTATAGTGAAGCCAGAAGAATGGCAAGTATTGAGGCAGTTTTACAGTAGTATTTACTTTTTCGAATCACTTGTGGTAAAAGAATATCCACTCATCCATGTAGAGCTTGATAAAGTTTACCGACAGAGTGACGCCCTTTTCTTGGATATTCTTAATAACCTACGCAATAATAAAATTACCGAAGAAGATATTACTGCCTTAAACCAATATTATAAACCAGATTTTAACCCGGCCAATGAGAGTGGCTATATTACTCTTACTACTCATAACAATGCGGCCGATGTGAAAAATCAAAAGGCCTTAGAGGAGATTGAGGGAGAAGTTTTCAGTTTTGAGCCCGAAGTGGTAGATGATTTCCCTGAACGTATTTATCCGTTGGAGGGTGCTTTAAAACTGAAGATTGGAGCTCAGGTTATGTTTGTGAAAAATGACCTTTCTGCAGAGAAACGGTATTACAATGGTAAAATTGCGAAGGTCATTGGCTTGGAAGAAGGACAAGTGACAGTGGAGTTTATAGAGGACAAATCTCGTATAATAGTAGATAAATACGAGTGGACAAACATACGCTATATCATCAATGAAGACACCAAAGAAGTCGATGAATTACTGTTGGGAACCTACACGCAATATCCGTTAAAACTCGCATGGGCAATAACCGTGCATAAAAGTCAAGGATTGACCTTTCAAAAGGCAATTTTGGATGTTTCAAGGGCTTTTGCTCCGGGGCAAGCTTATGTAGCTCTGAGTAGGCTGACATCCTTAGACGGTTTGGTTTTGTTACAGAAATTTACAGACCGCACAATTTCTTCGGACAATCACGTAATTGGATTTTCTAAAACAAAAACCGAGCAAGAAGTTTTAGCTGAGAAACTAAGCGAAGGCACAAAAGAATATATGAAAGGTAAGTTGGCTTTGAGTTTTTCTATGGAAATCCTAAGCCAAGAATGGAGAAACCTCTTGCGAAGTTTCGAAAACGAACTGCCAAATTCGCCTAAACAGTCTTTCAGAGTAAAGCTTAATGAAATTGGAGAACCTCTTGCCGGGCTTTTGAGTACTTCAAGGAAGTTTCAATCTCAGTTACAGTCACTTTTTGTTGCCAATGATGCTCAGCATATAGAAGCAAGATGTGAAGCCGCCTTCGATTTTTTTTATAAGGCCATCACCACCGCACATTATGACCTTTTAATGGTATTAGAAGAGGTTAAGAGGATAAAAAGAATGAAAAGCTTTTTTGAAGAGCTCATTATCCTGGACTCTGTAACCACAGATGCAACATTGGGACTTTTGCGAAGCAAAATTTGGTTGAAATCTTTTATCGAAAACTCGGAGTTAAGCAAGGAGGTCTTGTATCCCTTAGAAATAAAAAATTACAAGCAAAACCTGGCAGACAGGGTAAGTTTAGATTATACCCCCTCCAAAAATGTGTTTAATGAGGACGAAACCTACTACTCTTCGTCATCCAAAAAGAAAGCCAAAAAGGATAAAAAAAGTACGATTGACGAGACGTTTGATATTTGGAAAGACCTTAGGTCTATAGAGGCCGTAGCCGAAGTCAGAAAGTTAACAGAGACTACTATATACAGCCATATGCTTAAGTTGGCTTTGCTTGGAAAGGTATCTTCTGAGGATGTTTTAGGAGAAACGTTACATCAAGAAATTGTAGAAGTGCTGCTCTATCATCCAGAAAAGTCTAACACTGAAATACGCCAACTTACAGAAAACAAATATTCTTATGACGAACTGCGGATTGCTAGAGCGGGTTTAGACTGATTATTTTACAGATATTAATTGTTTTCTTGTAAATTTGGAGTTCTAAACATTACTGCGAATGCTTACTTACAATTCTAACTATCCGGGAATTGACGATTTAATAAAAAAAGCCAAAAAGAGAATGCCGAGGTTCGTTTTTGAATACCTTGATGGCGGTTGTAATGAAGATGTAAATCTTTTTAAAAATACAAGCGAGATAAGAGAAGTTGAACTACTACCTTACTATCTCCGTAACCATAAAGAAGCCAATCTGGAAACCGAACTCTTTGGACACACATATTCAGCCCCTTTTGGAATTTCACCTGTTGGCTTGCAGGGACTTATGTGGCCAAACTGCCCGCAGATCTTGGCAAAAGCAGCATACGAGCAGAACGTCCCTTTTATTTTGAGTACGGTTTCTACGGCTAGTATAGAGGAAATTGGTAAAATCACGAACGGTAAATTTTGGTTTCAACTTTACCATCCGGCAAAGGATGAGATTAGAGACGATATTTTTCAAAGACTGGAAGATGTAGGTTGTGAAACGCTTGTTGTTTTATCAGACGTCCCCAGTTTTGGTTATCGCCCACGTGATATACGTAATGGTTTGGCTATGCCGCCACAGATGACCCTCAAGAATATTTTGCAAATAATGACCCATCCTACGTGGGCTTTGGGAACGCTGTATCACGGTACTCCGGGTTTTGCTACTATGAAAAAGTATATGCCCAAAGGATTGAACATGAAGCAACTTGGGCTATATATGAACCAGACTTTTTCAGGAAGAATAAGTATGCAGCGGCTAGAGGATATCCGTAAGAAATGGAAAGGGAATATTGTGCTGAAAGGCGTGGCAACCCCGGAAGATGTAGGTGTAGCCTTGCAGATGGGACTTCAAGGGGTTATTGTTTCTAACCACGGTGGCAGGCAGCTTGATGCTGGTGAATCTGCCATTCATTCGCTAAAACCCATAGTAGAGGAATACAAAGGGAAGATTAAAATAATGATGGACAGTGGCGTCCGTACAGGTCCGGATATTGCTAGAACACTTGCTTCAGGAGCTGAATTTGCTTTCTTGGGTAGAACCTTTATGTACAGTGTAGGTGCGTTGGGTAATGAAGGCGGTAATCATGCCATTAATATTCTAAAGATCCAGTTGAAGCAGGTTATGGATCAGATTTGCTGTGAAAAGCCGGAATACCTACAGAATTTTTTAGTGAAGTAATTAAGCAATTCTCTAGGTCATTGCGGCGATGGCTGTTCTGAGCTTATTGAAGGCTAAATCAGTACTTAGCTTTTGCATCTAACTGAAGAGCTCCTTGCAATTAACTTAATTACAAGGAGCTTTTTAAAGTAGAAAATAGGCAATTACAAAAGGGATTTTCAATCTTTATTTTTGGATTTTTCCATATACTCTTTCCCCAATTTCATGTACTCCTTATAAGTGATTGTCTCTCCCTGGGGGATATTTATTTCTATGTTATCCTCAAAGGTTATTTCTTGTGCCTCAACTTTACTGAATTTGTTTTCTGCTTTTAAAATCAAACCTGGTAGACCATCGAAATATGCTGGACCATTTTCATAAGGGATATCTAATGCAAACCATACTTCTTCATACGCTTCGGAATCTATCCGAGATTTAGTAGCTCTTTGGCACTTATAACCGGCTATAATAGCATACTCTTTTCTGATAGTCCAGTCATCTTCCCTTAAGCCCAATTCCACAAGGACGGTATCTGGTGGAAAAGACATTTGCCAAATCATTCTTTTGGTCTGAAAATCTTTATAGGTAGGGTCTTCACTGCGTTGAATTACGGATTTCTCGAGAGGATTGCCAAAGCCTACAAAAGTATAAACAGACTTGTCCTTTGTAGTCATAAGTATATGCGTTTGAGGCTTCTCGTATTCTTTAAGGAACACATCTCTTAAATGAGCCAGAAACCGCGAGGAATCCGGCGGATTTACGTCGAATTTATGATATACTACTTTTACACCTTTCTGAGCATTAGCCAAAGAAAGAGTGATAAAGGAAAGTAGTATAAACAAGGGGAACTTCATAAGAGAGTGATTTTTGTTTGAATTTGAGATTAGGTAAAAAAACGATAATCCCATGCTTACCTATATCTATAAAATTCATTAGGAGGCCAGATTGCGTTTACTGTATTTATAAAAAAAGGTATGAGAACAAATCCCAATATAAAAGTTAGCACAAAAGCCACAGCGTAACAGCGGTACGTATTTTTAGGCAAATCATCTGGCAATGGCACCGGTTTTAACCATCTTACTATCCACTTATTTACGTATATAAAAGGTCCGAATATTACTACCCCTAACAAAAAAAGTAATATGATATTATCTCCTATTATGCCTGTAAAGCTAATTCCTAATCTATTAGAAATTATACCGGGTACCGAAGACAGAATGAAGTAATAGGGAATTAAAACTAAAAATAAATAAATAGGGTAAGGGGTAGTCTCTGTATTGTTTTGGCGTTTTAAAAAAACATGAGAGAAATCTCGTAAAATTAGTAACCACTTTTTTATCATAACATTATTAATTACAAATAGTTTACCTTTGTATTAGATAATCTTCGGCTGCTATTTTTAGTATAACTTATGTTTATTGGAAGCAATGCGAGATCTTATCTGTATGATCCCAAATTTCTATTTTGCAAACTCAGGTAGTTTGCTACGCTTCTTGTTCGGCTTACGTTAAACCATTTATCGTACTACTTAGATAATACTGGAATAACTTTGCAGAGAGGAAGGGATTCGAACCCTCGATACAGTTACCCGTATACTACCTTT
>CAZBAV010000085.1:0-9824 GCA_964489955.1 uncultured Lacihabitans sp.
GATTTAAAAAGACCTGATTCGTTTTTGAGTTGGGTCTTGTTGTATTTTCAACTTATGTCTCGGTAACCCAATCTTGTGTTCCTGTGGATAAGGTTTGCGGTGCTTCATACTTACATCCTATTTTATCTGCCAATACTCCCGCTTTTTGTCGTCCTCCTGACAAAATCAAGAATGATAGTTCAAAGATTGCCGACATAGTAGGGAAGGGGGTATTGTGGTCTACTGACCACCAAAATAAACTAGAACATCCTAAAATTGGTGATGGGTCACTGTTACCTCTGCTCTCAAAAATATCAAACCAAAATTCTATCAGGTTAATCGTTTCTTCTTATAAATACACTGCCGCGAGAAAAATTATTGGGCAATGAATCAGCCAGCTGATTTGACTTAAAATTTATCACTACATGCAACTTTTAGCCTAAAATTGTTTCTTTTTTTATATCATCTGCCTTTTATAAAAACTATACTAATTTTCATTGCTCTACTACTGTTTAAAAATATGTCACTTGCTCAGGCAGTACATCCTGAGGGATACGGGCTGAAGGAATTTTCAATAAACCACAAGAAGTTAAGACAGATACAATTTTATGTAGATACGGTAAATATCCGTCAGAAAGCTCCTTTGTTTATTGAAATTAATGGTAGTGGAGGGCTCCCCTTATGTCTTTATCTGAAGGGCAACAGATTAAAAAAAGCCCTTACAAACCCTGTAACGAAAACAAGAAGAACTATTGGCTAAACTGGAAGCACTTAATCCAGAAAGACCATCTGATAAATAGTAAAAGTTGACTTCTCATGTTACGCCCTCTCTACGCCGTCTTCTTGAGGAGAGGAGCTCAAGACGTCAACTGCTGGTATGAGATAACCCATTTAAGCGGTTATCCTCAGTGACATAACTCTCATCAGATTTATTGAGTACATAAACAAATTTCATTTCTCTCCAACATATTCACTAGGGTTTTTACCAAAATATTTTTTAAACTCTCGGCTAAAGTGCTTCCTGTTATCGTAGCCGACACGAAAAGCTACTTCCTGAATGTTTAGCCTGTCGTCTTTCAGTAGTCTTGCTGCCAGCTTGAATCGGACAAGTTTTATAAAATCATTGACCGTCAGGTCAGTTAATGCTCTTAGCTTCTGATACAAAATCGTCTTACTCATCCCTATGTACTGACAAATTTCCGGAACACCAATAGATTTATCCTCTATGTTGTCCTCAATAAATTTGACAATGCGGTTTAAAAACTCATCGTCTTTATCCCTCTCCATATCTATAATTCTGTCACTGAGTGATATGTGCCGACTATATCGTTGCTGAAGGAGTTTTCTTGAGTCTAGCAGGTTCTTTATGTTTAGCTCGAGTACATTCATACTAATTGGCTTAGCCACATAAAGATCGGCTCCATGCTTAAGTCCTTCTACCTGGTTAGGAACGGCAGTTTTGGCCGTGAGCAAAATAATTGGGATATGGGATGTTCTAATGTCTGATCTAATCTTCTGACACAATTCAAGCCCATCCATTTCTGACATCATCACGTCACTGATTATCAAATCCGGAGGTTCTGCGGTACAGATTTCCCAAGCCTCTTTCCCATTTCTGACACTGATAATATTATACCGCCAATTTAAGGAGTCACTGATAAAGGCACGAAGTTCATCATTGTCTTCCGCAAAGAGAATTGTTTCTCTTTTTAGGTATTGATTATCGCTGGCAGAAGAAAGGGATAGGATATCTTCATTCGCTTTTTTATCGACAATTTCGGCAGCAATCAGTCTGGGAGCATAGTGTTCCTTTCCTTTAAGCAATTCTATTCTGAATACTGTTAGCCCTTTTTTGTTGCCATTTGCTTGTTTGCTAGTTACCTCAAGCGTACCATTCATATTTTCTACAATCGCTTTCGAAAGTGCTAGACCAATGCCGTAGCCCGTATTTTGTCCTTTGGACTCATCAACCTGAAAGTAGTTCTGAAATAATTTATCCAGATATTCCGGAGCTATTCCTTTCCCGCTATCGGCAATCTCTATGACCACATTTTTATCAGTTTCCTCCAAACTAACGTAAACATCATCGCCTTCATTAGTAAATTTATAAGCATTTGAGAGAATGTTATAGATAACTTTTTGAAACTGCTCAGAGTCAAACCAGAGGTAAATGGAGTCGCTTGGAGAAGAAAATTCTGTATAGATATTCCTGGATATAGCTAAATGCTCAAATACCGCAAGGATTTGTTTAAGGAATGGGACCACATCATATTTTCTTACATTAAGACGTGTTTGTCCACTTTCCATTTTACGGAAATCCATAAGCTCATTGACAAGGTTCAATAAACTTTCGGAACTATTGTTAACGTATGTAAGTAACTTCAGGTCGCTACCGGCTATCTTTTCTGAAGCGAGTAATTGTTCTACGGGGCCGGTTATTAACATAAGCCTGGTGCGAATCTCATGGGATATATTTGTGAAGAAGTTAAGTTTTACCTCCTGCAATTCTGTTTCTTGTTTAAATACCCTTCGTTGCCATAAGAATCTTGTTACGTAATATGCCACTGCCGCGGATAAAATAATATAGACAATCCAGCTATACCAAGAATTCCACCATGGGCTCAGGACATTAATTGTGAGTTTTTTACTATCCTTACTCCAGATTCCGTCATTGTTAGCTCCTTTAATCAGTAAGTTATACGTTCCTGGCGGCAAGTTTGTGTAGGTGGCTGTAGGGACCTTCACCTCGTTCCAGTTTTTCTCAAAACCTTCTAATTTATACGCATATTTATTCTTCTCGGGATAAATGAAATTCAGCACAGCGAAATCAATTGAAAAATTAGATTGATTATATTTTAAAGTAATTTCCCTGGACTCAGATAAAGAAGAGCTAAGTATTTGTGTATTGTCACCAATTGAGACGAGTTTATTAAATAATCTCAGATCTGTAAATGCTAATGCAGGGGGCTGGTGATTAAAAGAAATCTTATCGGGATAAAAATAAAAAGCTCCATTATTAGTTCCGAAGAAAATGGCACCATCTTTTTTCTTGACAGCACTATTAGCCATGAACCTTGTACCCGGAATACCTTCTTCATAAAAAAATTGACGGGTGGTGTTGCTTTCCGTGTTGTATTCAACCAGGCCAAGTTCATTGCTCAGCCAAAGGTTTCCCGCATTATCGTGTTGCAGATTATGGATATTTTGTCCGTAAATATCTTTTGACTGATTTTTAGGGATGAGCTTGTTTTTTGTGACGTCAAAGAAGTAAAGTCCATCATTAGAAAGGATGACCCAGACTCGGCCTTTGTTATCCTGATGAATACTATTGACTGTCCTTGTACTAAATGACTCCTGTACCACACTTGCTGTTTGTAATCGGGTAATCTTGGTTTTGTTACTGTTGACCATGGTCAGGCCGAAACTTGAACCAATCCATAGGTTAGAATCTTTATCACTGAATAAAACAGCTATATGTCTGTTTAGATGTTTGTATCCTATATCATAAGGTAAAAAGCGATTGTTCTTCTTGTCAAAGAAATATAACCCGCTGTTTAAGGTGCCAACTACAAGTCCATTTTTATCTTCAGTAAAGGAGGTAATCTGGTCCCGGTAATAGGTACTCGTAGGAGGTAAGGCATAGCGGTCTCGTTCAATGAGTTTACCATTTTTTACATCATACTTCACCAAAATGTTATTAATTAATCCTAACCAAAGGGATCCGTCGCTGGCGAAATAACTACGTGTGCAATCGCCATTTGCAACAAATTGCTGGGTCATGGTTGCAGATTTTTCGTTAAACAGAAACCAGGTACTGTTTCTGTTTCCTAATTTGTCGCTCCCATAAGATTGGAGCCAGACCTGTTCGCTAGCATCCATAAGAATCTGCTGTATAGCACGTTTTTGGGTAGTCCTTGCAATGGGGGTAAATATATTTGACTGAGGGGTTAGGAATTTTACACCGTCTGCCAATGTGCCTACCCATACGCAGTTCTGTTTATCTACATACAATTTTGTTATTTCCTGATCTCCTGAATCGCCAGTCTGTGTTCGGCTAAGAGCGTACTTTGTAAGTTTGGTTGTATTGGGGTTAAAGTTCAGTAGCCCGGCGTTGGTTCTTAGCCAAAGATCTCCGTTGGCTGATGAAACAATTTGTTCAATCACCAATCGTCCAATACCGTAATCTTTTAATATAAGGTGGTGTTGATAAGAGAAAAATTGCTCGCTGTGAGGATCAAACTTGCTCAATCCCATTTCTTTTGATCCAATCCAAATGGTACCTTTCTTGTCGCCATGAATAGCGTATATTGAAACCATCTGTTTCTTAGCGTCAAGAAGCGGAATGGTACGATAGCTTGATCTTTCTTTTCTGGGATCAAGTCTAATGAGTTCACTTGACCCAATTGCCCAGATGATTCCATCAGGTGATGCATAGATGGAAGTAATAGTAAATCCAGCTTTTGTTGAATCATCCGGATATAAGTACCGCTTGATACTAACTATATCGTTCTTCACAGTTATGCGAGTGATTCCATTGGAGGTTCCGACCCATAAGTTTCCTGCTTTATCCTCGTCAAAACACCATATTACGTTTGCTCCAAGCGTGTTGGGATCTGATTTATCCCAATAGAAACGCTCAAAAGAATCTTTTGATGCATTATATCTATTTAGCCCGAGAGTTGTTCCAAACCAAAGTGAACCCCGGGAGTCACAAAAAGAAGCCGTGATATAATTTGATGAGAGACTACTTGAGTTCTGAGTGGAATTTCGGTAAGTTTTGAACCCTCGAGTATCATAACTGGAAAGGCCTTTCCAGCTCCCAAACCACATGAATCCCTTCTTGTCCTGTATGATCGAATACACAGAATTGTTAACCAGCCCATCTCTGTTGTTGAGTCCATAGGAAATGGAATTTTGGGCATACAAATGGCAACTCCCAGCCACCGATAAAAGAAGAACTATAAAAAATTTCATTAAAATCAAATAAATGCCTCTTAATCATTTGTAAAGTACACCCCAACTCTTATGCCGTCTTCTTTCAAAATTAAGATACCCGGTCGTTTACAGTGTACGTTCTGGTAACCTGAAAGCGAATCAGACAGTAAGATAGGTTTTATCAATGTTGTCTCAAAAGTAAATAATCAGCTTTGGTCAAAGTTAGTCCATCTGCCGTTCATACAGTAAGCTTCTCCGTGACTACAAGGTTCGGACTCTCATAAACTGCAAGTAATTTAGGTATTAATTCCCAAAATCTAAAGAGAATTATTAAGAAGAGATAACTTATTTTGTCAGTTGATTATATTGAAATTGTCTGATATAAAGTTAATTGCAGAAAGTATGTGTGGCAGTAGTGTTGATTTCACCACATAGTTTTCACTGAATCACAGACCGCATTTTGGCTGGTAAAAATTACTACAAATTGTAATTGTTTGACACGTAAGAAAAATACAGGTTTCCTGTGTAAGCTTCTCCCTTTTTCGGACAGTTTAGCAAGGCTTTCAATTAAATCAATTTTACAGTTGCTTTTTTGGTAGAAAATACGGAGTTCATATTCCGGATTAAAGTGACCGTGTGGTTTTGATTCCGGCTTTAGGTTAAAAGATTACGAGCCGCCGATCAAGATGGTAAAGGAGAGGAGAGTTCTATATTTTTTTCTTATAAAAAAATCGAATGCATATGCCTTTGGGGTGTCCATTTGCGTTTCCTTTTAAAAAAAACTACAATTGGCTGATTACTTTGAAGTATGGAAAATCCTCCCCCCATTTTAGGACATTTCGCCCCCCTATGTATAAGAATTTTCAATCAATTTTGTACTATTAAAATAAACAAAGATTCTCTTCTAAAACAGGTTTACAGATATTTTATATAATGAATGGTGCTTATATGACATATTTCGAAATAGTATAAATCACTTTAATTCATAAGCAGAAAGTCCTTTCCCGTATTTAAACTAAACGCACACAGCTTAAACGCTTAGCAAACCAATTACTATGTGGGTCTTTTTTTGTGGTTTTTCTAAGGCTATTCATGTCTTATAAATACTTACCAAAAAAATATGAACTTCGAAAAAAAACAAATCTCAAATTAGCCTGTAATCACATAGTGTTCAATGAGCTTCTTGCCAAAACTCTTGAAGATTATAAATTTTTCAAGCTTGATAAAGTTTTAACCAACGAAAAAGCTTTAACCCATTACCTTACCAGACAAAATAAAAGGATGTACTATATAATAAATCTCATGTTCTTAATTAATATCTGTCTAGTACCTATCAGGGTGTAAAAATATACCAAGCGTATCAGAATAATCAAAACTATAAATCCAAAACATTCTAAAAACTATTTTTTTATTCACAATGACGCAATCTTAAATAATGTTGCATCTACTAAACTTGATATAAATATGAGCCTAAATAAATTTCTAATTGTGACAAACAACCTGAAATTAAGGGAAAACTTGGAAAGTCTAATAACCAAGACTCCACTTCTTTCCATTATAAATTCGGTATCAACTCTGGACCAAGCTATCACTTCTGTAAAAAACCAATTACCGGATGCGATTTTGATCGATATGAAAACATTGTCATATGCACAAAGCGATTTATTATGCAATTTACGGTATCCGCAACTTCCAATAATTGGATTCTCTGATGATAACTTTGATGCAGTAAATGCCTATACATTGGGGTTACTTGACTTTATGATTACTCCGGTTAAATTGGATAGATTTACAAATGCTGTAAATCGTATTTATAAATATCAAATGTCTTTACATGGGTTAACGGAGAAGGACTATGTCTACTTGAAAATGGGAAGAATATATAAGAAAATGCTTGTAAACGAATTAAGTTTTATAGAAGCTTATGGCATTTATACTAAGGCGGTTACTTCTAAAGGAAAATTTACTATAAATGAGAACATTACCAAAATTGAAGAAAAACTAAAGCCATTTAGTTTTGTAAGAATTCACAAATCCTATATTATAAATTCTAATAGAGTAGAATCATTTTCTATTAACAGTTTTGAACTTTCGTCAGGAATAAAGATACCAATAGGCCCCAGATACCGACAAAAACTAGAAGGACTTTTATCATTATTAAATAAATCTGTGGATAATGAATTAGTAGATTCAAAAGAAAATGTTAAGGTTCTTAAAAGAGAGAAAATTTCTGGGTAAAGCTAAATATAGCTGTTTTAACTGTATCCTTGGATATAAATTCACTACCATTGTTTTACTGAATACGGTCCGGACTACAATTTTTCATTAAACAAATATGCCGTAACTCAAAGGCCATGATGTAGCCTTTGAGTTACGGCAAAAAGACTAAGACATTTTTTACTAGAGTTATCGACTACAGTTAAGACCCTAAATAGTTTGCGGTCGTACAGAGAATCTTGCACAAAGTCTATGGCCCTGCGGCGGACCGTTCCACACTTGGTTTAGCGTATTTAATTCAATGCGTTCAAGCCGATGAGCCCCTGTTCTGTTTTTACGTGGTCGTTTGGTTCGTAAATTCAATGCTTCCTCTCTATAGATCCGGTAAACACGCTTATTATTATCTTTAAATTCCTCCCTCTTAAGTAATAATAGATACGCCAAAAGCCATATCAAATACGTGTTTTCGTTATTTCATTTATAAGCACGACTAAGCAGACCATCGTCTCTACGATCAGACTTGTATTAAAATATGGAGCGGCCTAATTGAACACATTTGAAAGCTTTATTGATAGATACTTTGTACTGATCTGATCTACCAACCAAACAGTCATGTCCTTTTTATAGGTGGATTTTGTGGCTTTTTTTTATCACTTCTTGTAGCATATGTTTATCTAAGCTCAGATCGGCTACCAGTTTTTTTTAATTGAACATTTTCCTCTTCAAGCTGTCGAAGCTTATGTAACTCTGTGATCCCTAAACCTCTATTCTTCTTGCGGTCCTCAGCCGCCGGTTCTCATTGAAAAATGTCGCTTGAGAAACACCCATTTGACGACAAATTTCATTTACCTTAGTAAGCAGAATACCCGTTTGCAAATCTCTAGCTAGGCATTCCTTCCTTGTTATAAAGAGAAAAAACTATCCCGGAATCTCTCGAGCTTTAGCGGCCCAAAATTATCCGGAATAGTTTCATCCTCTATAATTAGTTGAGAAGTATTTCAATATTAGATTATACTACTTGCTCACATTTCCCTTTTATTTTTTTGTTTCAAAATAAAATCTGCTCACTTAATTTTGGTAACCTTAACGGTTAGACACTTAACTCCTTGAGGGCATTTATTAGGTACTGGTGTCTCCGTATCTGTATTATCCGTAGGATCCGGATCTGGCTCATTACCACTTATCGTTACTGTATTGGCATATGTTCCGCTAGCATTGACTAAAGCCACTACTGTCATCGTTGTACTCGCTCCGTTAGAAAGATTGCCGATAGTCCAGTTAGGTGCAGTGTACGTTCCTGTACTTGGTGTTGCACTAACCAGGGTGTAACCACTAGGCAGAGCTTCGTTTACTACAACTCCTGTAGCATCACTTGGGCCATTGTTAGTCGCTGTAATTGTAAACGTTACATTATCTCCTACGTTTGGAGTAGCATTATTTGCCACTTTAGTGATAGATAGATCCGTCGTAAGTTCGGTAGTGTACGTATAATTTTGAGTAAAATCATCTGAATCTGATGAAGATGGATCTCTATGATGCGGCGTTAGATTAACAGAAAACCCTACCCCTGCATTATTCCCTGCCTGAATAGGTGTAGCTGCACTTTCCACAATCAAATTGTTAAAAGTTACTTTAAATCCACTACCCGGATTAAGATTTCTATTAATCTTCCCTATCCAACAATTGGAAAAAGAACTATATGCCCACGTAATGAATCCATTGGTAGCTCCTCCTGAAGTCTCATACTCTGTAACCACATTAGCATTCGTGATAGAGGCAGAAGTTAATTTATTGAAACAAACTGTTACTACTATTTCCTCGTCAGTTATCAAGTTTGCTCCATTCTCAGCAAAAAATATAAATGAAGCTGCAACTGTTCCGCCCACCGAAGTAGGCCTAGGAAGAACCCTCGCATCTGTTACAGTTAAATTCTGATCTTGTATTTGCCCAACACTAATCCAAGATATTAATGTGAACAAAGTTATAAATATTGTACTCTTCATTCCTTCAAATATTTAATTTTTATAAGCAAACCGTCTTAAAAAAAATCTTTAAAACGGTTTGCTATTGTTTTATTTATGGAGCAACGTTATATACTACAGTTTCATAATCCACATTGTTAACCGTGTTTGTTTCTCCACCTGAACCATTTCGGATTGTAACTGTGAAGTCTAGATTTCCTGAAGAAGCTCCTGCATTAAATATTCCCTTAAACCCTATTTTGGAAATTTCATTTGCATTCATTGTTCCTCTGTTGAACACCCAAACCCAAGCTGTTGCAGTTTCCGTGAACGTCCAATCGCTATTGTCAAGACCTGTTACAGCTGCTTCAGGAATACCTGTGGCATTTGTATAAGTAGCCCAGTTAAATGTAAAGTCAGATACTTTAGCTATCGATACTCTAATTTCTTGTCCTGCTTGTGTAGAGCACCCAGCTACTTCTTTCACATCCATTACCACTACCATTTCTCTTGATCCAGCAATACCATTATTTGGAGTAACTGATATGGCCGGGTTAAGATCCGGAATACATACTGGTACTTGAGGTACAGTCACACTAACGGTGGCTGTTTCACATACATTTGGCGTCACTGCAGTATTACACACCTGATAAACTACCGTCTGTGTAGTACCTGCCTCTGCAGCTGTAGGCGTATAAGTCATCTCTCCTGTAGTAGGATTAAACGCTACCG
>CAZBAV010000085.1:9924-17568 GCA_964489955.1 uncultured Lacihabitans sp.
GCTGCTGAGGTATTCGCTAATACTTGCTCTGCCTCGTTGTAGCTACAACCGTCAAGAAGATCGGTCAATGGATCTGTTGGGCCTGAGCTGGTAATTTCGTCACCGTTAGTTACGCCATCACCGTCACAGTCAAGAGCTTTCCAAGCTGCACTGGTGTTAGCCTCGGTAGGCGTATGAGTCGCCGAGTACACGCAAGGGTCATTTGGTGCCGGGTCCGTATTGTCTGGTTCTCCGTCTCCGTCTGCGTCGCCTGCAGCTGGTACCGTCACCGTTACTGTAGCATTATCACACACATTAGGCGTAACCGCGGTGTTACATACCTGATAAACTACCGTCTGTGTAGTACCTGCTTCTGCAGCTGTAGGCGTATAAGTCATCTCTCCTGTAGTAGGATTAAACGCTACCGTTCCTAAAGCAGTACCACCCGCAGCTCCTGCCGGTCTGGTAAGCGAGGTATTGGCTCCCGGTAAGAAATCATCGTTTGCCAGTACATTTACTGTAGTAGGGCTACCAAACGGTGCATTCATCGTATCGTCATTAGCCGTAGCAACAAGTGGATTTGGATCCGTGCCGTTTGGATTGCCGTCATTGTCACAATCCAGAGCCTTCCAAGCTGCTGAGGTATTCGCTAATACTTGCTCTGCCTCGTTGTAGCTACAACCGTCAATAGGGCTAGTAGCTGGATCTGTTGGGCCTGAGCTGGTAATTTCGTCACCATTGGTAACTCCATCACCGTCACAGTCAAGAGCTTTCCAGGCTGCACTGGTGTTAACCTCGGTAGGGGTATGAGTCGCCGAGTACACACAAGGGTCGTTCGGTGCCGGGTCTGTATTGTCTTTTTCCCCATCACCATCTGTATCAGGACACTCTATAATCGTTAAATTAACCGGAACACTAACTGGACTGTAGCAATTAGCTGCACTATCAAAATAATAGGCGTAGTATGTACCATTAGCCGTTACAACCGGAGATATAGTTCCGGATAGTCCATCTGTAGCATTTGGATCAGTACTCCAAATGAGAGTACTGCCATCAGGCACCACTCCTACATGTAAGGTATTTAAATCAAAAGAGCTCACAGGACAGTCTAATACAATATTATTCTTAAATGAATATATAAATGTAGTGGGGCATGTTACCGCTCCAGGAGGAGTTATAGCTCCGTTATCTGTATTACTAAAAGTGTTACCAGTAGTGAAATTATATGATATTGGGTAATTAGTTGCTCCACCCGCTTGATTTACGTAAGCTGTTTGATTTGCGAGTTGCATTTTAGAGCCAGAGATGGAATTAAATCCACCGGAATTGTCATAGTTTTTAACATCACTACCATCTATGTTTGCATTTCCTCCTTTGGTATTGTTATAAAACAATGTATTTGTTATACTTGATGCGGCATCGTAATGTGAAATTGCACCACCAAAGCCAGGAGCTGGAACCTTATTATTTACAAACTTTGAATTAGAAATATGCCATGCATTAGCATTAGCAGTAATAGATATAGCCCCTCCTCCATTTCCTGCAGCATTATTGGCTGTAGGATTGGTGGCCTCATTATTATAAAAAACACTATAATCTACAGTACATGGTGTATTATTATGATAAGTGGTAGAGAAAATGGCTCCACCAGCACCGGCTTTATTGTTGAAAAACCCAGAACCAGAAACATTTACAGTTCCAGTTGTGGCATGAATAGCACCTCCTTTAGCATTCACTCCAGTAGTGTTACCAACAAAAGTGGAATTAGTAACTCTAACTTTTCCTGTGGTTAAATATATACCACCCCCATCGTGTGTGGCGGTATTATTACTAATCGAAGTATTAGATATAATGTTACTTCCTGAAGTGGTCATTAGTATAGCCCCTCCGAAACGTGAGGAATTTCCACAATATGCACTGTTTCGTATAGTCCAACCGTGAGAAGTGGTAAAATAATTGGCCGCTCCTCCCATTCCTCCAGATGTAGCTATGTTATTCGTAAATACACAACCATCAATAATAAAATTACCTAAATTAGGATCATTAATATTTACGTTATTATAAACTGTAGATGCGGTTATACCGGCTCCACTAGATGCACTATTATTGTGAAATATACAATTTACAAAGCTTATCTTTGCGGCAGGGCCAGTTTTAGACGCTAGGTAGAAACCGCCATCGCCTGCAGTAGAAGTGTTATTTCTAACAATTAGATCAATAAATTGAAAATTTAATGCATTATTGGTAGCATTTGCAGAATAGAAAACCGTACCGCCTTGAACAATGGTGACGTTTTGAAGTACTAATCCACGAAGTTGGATTTGTAAAACACTCGTACTCAAATTTTCAAATATTCTTTGGTTACTTCCGTTAAAAATAGTAGCATACAACGATGGATCATATTTACTTAAATCCGTACCCGTAGAGGTATTTGAGAAACCACCTATTACAGTATGCCCAACCGCCATCTCCAAATCAATGGTACTTGATATAGAATAGGTTCCTTCAGCTATATAAACCGTGTTTCCTGCTTCAATGGTGGAGATTAAACTCCCACTTCCAAGGGCATTGTCCCATGAACTCCCATCTCCTGAGCCTGTGGCTGTAGCACGCACAAAACGTCTACTAGCAGCGAGAACAGGCGGACTAGTAATGGGATGCAACGATAAAGGTGGAGCCGTATTTCCAGCAGAACAAAAGAGGCTATTGGAAAATGAGCTAGCTCTAGGAGCTGGATTTTCTCCATTTCTTAGGCCGTTGATAGTGTTAGAAGTTCTACTTCTTAGAGATTGCTTTGAAGATGGATTATCATTAGGATATTTATTATTACCTAATGTATCGGAGTAAAAAATGGTATTCACAAGAATACCTAACAAGAAAGTCAACATCCAATTGGATTGTCTACCAAAATGTTTTTTTAGATGAGTCAGTTCTTTCAGTTTTGCTCCAGATAAGAGATAGGAGATGTGGGGGATAAAAAGATTCATATTTGCTCAAATTAAAATTTAGTATTAAAAGAGATTTGTAAACTTGTTGTGATTTGGTTAATGTGTATTACAAAGGATGCATAGATTTAATTTTAGTTGTTGAAAAAAATGAATAGTCAGCGTAATAATCTAAATGATAGTATACTAGACCTTAGTTTGAAAAAAAAGTTCATTAATTAAAATGTACCTTAGAGACATTGTACAAGCATTAATTTATACATTTCAATTCGAGCAAATCGTATTCCAGAAAAAGCTATTTGTTACGTATCTCTAGCCTTCTGCAATGAATGGTCTATTTTGTGCAACATAAGTTTAAACCTGTAAAATGTATGATCTGCATCATTTTCTTCATTCCAGTCATTAATCTAATTTCAATGCCGTTTAGTTAAGCTATAGATTTTTGTAAACCGTTGATAAATTGGCTCTTGGTTTCTTTTCTTCTGTATTTTCTGCTTGATCTTACCTTATTGAGAGACTTTGCGATTATTTTGTCGAATTGTTTGAGGGTTCTCTCAGTCTGGTTATGATACAAACTCGTATGAATAAATGCCATATTACTGCCAAGACATCTACTTTGTTTAACAGTTAAGCTTTTTCTTAAAATCTATCTGTTAAGAGACCGGATAACTCAGTGTCACACAAATATTCATGATGAATACTTTGGGGTAAAAGTCATGACCAATAGCACGTGGTGCCCCTTTAGGCTCTGCTGATTTGAAGTTAACCAATAGTTCCTGTTGTCTCTAGACTCCTATCTAGGGACAAATGTACTAAGGCCTACTGACCACCTGAATAAAGAAGGTTATCAGGTTATAGGTGACAATCATGCTCCCTACTATCTTAAATTCTATATATTTCTGAAAACCTAACCCGAATTATGCGTTCTAGAGAAACGAAATGCTACAAAATAGAAGGAAAATAAGAATAGTGAATTATGGCCTTAAAGATATTAAAGCTTGTATACATTAGCATTTTGTTGCTGTAAATAGGCCAATGCATAATTCGAGTTCAATAGCCTCTTTGCCTCTCTGATATGTACAACAGGTAAAACCCCAACAAATATATTAACCAAGCTCATGTCTAAGGTAGCAGCCCCTGCTAATCTCTGCTTATAGCATTCTTAAACAGATTAGATTAGGCTTTCTGAAAATTCCCTACTCTACTATCCGCAGGAGCCAAGCTCTTATAACCAAAGTTTATGACCTTGAGCTCCTCCCAGTTGTTTAGACAGTTTTAATTAGAGTTTCAGGGTTATTTTGATGTAAGTTAATAAATTCCTGCGGGGATAAATCACTTAACGAACTATGAGGACGAAAATAATTATACTCCCATTTCCAGTCATCGATTTTCTGTCTGGCCTCATCAAAGGATAAAAACCAATTTACGGATAAGCATTCATCTCTAAACTTGCCGTTAAATGATCGCACCGGCGACCCGGTCTACGTAAGGATTATCTGTAGGCTTTCCTGATCTGGAAAAGTCTAGGGTTACCCCATTTTTATAAGCCCACTTGTCTACATCCTTGGATATAAATTCGCTACCGTTGTCACACTGGATACGCTCCGGACTACAATTTTCTATTAAACAAATTTGTCGTAATTCAGAGGCTACATCATGGCCTTTAAGTGATTTTCCGATCAAAAGACTAAGACATTTTTTACTAAAGTTATCGACTACAGTTAAGATCCTAAATCGTTCGCCGTTGTACAAAGAATCTTGTACAAAGTCCATGCCGCAGCGGCGGACCGCTCCACACCCTGTTTAGTCTATTTACTTCAACACGTTCAAGCCGATGAGCCCCAGCTCTGTTTTTACGAGGTCGCTTGGTTCGTAAATTCAATCCTTCCTCCCTATAAATCCGGTAAACACGCTTGTGATTATCCGTAAATCCCTCTCTTTTAAGCAAAATATATATACCCATATCGGATGCGTGTTTTTGCTATTTCATTTATACGCATGCGAAGTAGACTATCATCTCTGCGGTCAGGTTTGTAATAAAATATGGAGCGAGCCAATTGAACGCATTTGCAAGCTCTATTGATGGATATTTTGTACTGATCTATCAACCAAACAGTCATGTCCTTTTTTATAAGCGGATTTTACAGCTTTTTTTTATCACTTCCTGTAGCATATGCTTATCTTAGCTCAGATCTGCCACCAATTTTTTTAACTGAGCATTTTCCTCTTCAAGCTGTCGAAGTTTACGTAACTCTGAGATCCCCAAACCGCCATACTTCTTGCGGTCCGCCGCCGCGGTTCCAGTTGAAAAATGTGGCTTGAGAAACACCCATTTGGCGGCAAATCTCATCCACCTTTGTCCCTGTTTCAGCCTGCTTTAAAGCAAAAGCAATTTGGCTCTCTGTAAATCGTTATTTCTTCATGATATCAAGTTAAAGTTTTTATTTTTGATACCCCGAAATCTCTAATTTGATCTTGTCCTATTTTTTGGAGGGACGTCAACTTACAAGAATGTTCAGAATCAATAGAATTAGATTTAAAAATGCTTTTAGAAAAAGTAGCTCTTAATATATCAATTTTTGAAGAAATTCCATACTATGAAAATCCATTAATAAATAGAAACTGGGAATTACATAATATTGGAAGACCAAATTTCTTTTCTCATGTATCACTATTTTTAAGTCAATTAAAAGTTAAAACAGCTTAAGAATTATTGAAAAATAATCCAGAAAACAAATCATTAAGAATTTTACTTGAGAAATTCAGAAAGGAATTCGAGGGTAATTATGATGATTCATATTATGTAGATTAATAACAATAGCTAAGCAGTTTGGCAAAAGAGCGGAGTAACAGTTAAGCTTTAATTTAGAGACATTATCCCGCTCTCCTTCGTCTTCCTGACAAAGGGAGGGCGAAATCCTGTCTCTGACAGGAATTACCACAAATCCATATCCACATCAAAGCCATTAATTTTCTAGGGGTTAATAAATGGCGAAGCAATAGCATAGTCAAAAGCATAATCTTAATACTAATCAAATTTCGGTGTGGAAGCAACATATTTTAGAAAAGAACAAACAAACGTTAGAGTATAAGAAGAAAGCATACGTTAGAGATGAGAAAATGTAGCTATTCATTATGCTAAAATTAGGGAGCTTTAAATAAAGGCCAACAAAAAAGAATTTTGGGAGGCAATTAAGGCCAATAGTTCAACTCCTTATTGAAAATTATCTCATTGTTCCTTGTAAGCTAATCAAGACATTATAAGTTGAATTTGTGAGAATATTGATGATAAAATTCTTGATACCTTACATCTACAAAAATACTTAGTATACGTCTTTTTATCAAACCTAGTCTCCTATATTTGCATTGTTTAAAAGCATCAGGACTTGACAAAATCGGGCCATTTTTTTTGTAATTCAGGAAGTATTTTCATTTTAGCTGAGAGCTTAAACTTTGGTTTGTTTTCCAAAGCCAAGACGACGAAACTTTTTCTGTGTGCATTCGAAACACTCTAAAATTTTAAGCATGGACATATAAGAATGGATTTTATAAACATATTTACAGAATACGGAATATTAACAATAACTGCTCTAGTTACGTTTTCTTTTATTTCTGGCTTTATAGACGCCGTTGTGGGTGGAGGTGGTCTTATTCAAGTTCCAGCTCTGTTAATCTCTCTCCCCAAAACACCGTTACCAACAATTTTTGGAACAAACAAAATCGCGGCATTAGCAGGAACAAGTATTTCAGCAGTACAGTATTCAAAACGAATAAAATTTAACTATAAACTACTTATAACGATCTCAATTTGTGCAGGACTTGCTTCATTTTTCGGAGCAAAAATTGTGAGTTACATTAACGTAAACACATTAAAACCCGTAATATTAGTTGTACTAATTGTTATTGCAGTTTATACATTTCTGAAAAAGGATTTAGGTTTTGTTCAGACAAGGAATTTATGTTTTTATAAACAATTAATTTATGGTTCACTGATTGGACTTATCGTTGGTTTTTATGATGGATTTTTTGGCCCGGGAACAGGAAGTTTTTTTGTTTTAGGTTTCATTTTGATTTTAGGGTTTGAATTTATTCAAGCATCAGCTTATTCCAAAGTCATAAATTGTATGACCAATATTTCTGCACTAATAGTTTTTATAAAACAAGAAAATTATTTGCTAGAACTTGCCATCATTATGTCGATCTGCAACATAACGGGAAACTTAATTGGGACAAGACTTGCATTAAAAAAAGGTAACACTTTTATAAGGACAATATTTTTAGTGATTGTAACCTTAATGATTTTGAGATACGGTTATGACATTTTTATTAGTAATGAGAGATAAAAGAGCAGAAGTATATTCGCTCGTCTTCAGACACAATCGAGAACGAGAGTTCGAAGATTGCCTACGAAGTAGGGAGGGCGAAATCCTGTCTCTGACAGGAATTACCACAAACCAATATCCCTGCTGTCCTTAGATTCTCGTTTAAGGAGAAGTGTACTAAGGTTTCCCGATTAATTAAGACATGAATAAATTAGCGGTTTTGAGTAGAACAGACGTAAACGATTATTTTTTCCAAGCAGCTACTATAGCTGATCTTGGAAGTTAAAAAAGAATCTACGAGTGCTATCGTTTAGTTACGCTATCAGTGAGTAGAGCCCGCAGTTTTTCCAAACGTTTTTTTAGCTCCGTATTTTCACGCTCCAGTTTTTCACTTTTAG
>CAZBAV010000086.1:0-17345 GCA_964489955.1 uncultured Lacihabitans sp.
AAAAAATGATTTTTAACACAATAGCTATGTGAAGCATGCTTGCATGTCTTATGTCTCCTTAATCTATTGTCTCTATGTGGTTTAATATTAGAATTTGTATTCTATATACACTTTTACTCGCTGAAGCAAACTACAGCCATTTCATATTTTTATCAGTTTATGTATGAATTAAGGAGACTTTTCTCCCTATTGTCCAAAAGAAAATGGAGATAGCATTAAGAAGAACAGAATGAGGAAATGGTGTGGTTAAGATACCGCTAATTGATAAAAGATATAGCCAAAATGAAGAAAACAAGGCGTACAATAGAACTTTAAGGGATAAGTTTTCTAAATTTATCCTAGAAAAGTTTAAGAAAGAATATGAATAGACGATCCGTATTACAAAAAGCATCTGTAATCATTGCATCAATTGCCATTAGTGAAGATACTTTTGCTAGTGAACCTTTTTTAGAGAGTAACACGCCAGCAGAAGATGTAATTAAACTTAGTTCTAATGAAAATCCTTATGGTCCAACTCCTTTGGCACGTAAAGCTATGGCAGAAGCTGTAAATGGCAGTAATCGCTACCAGTGGACTTTGACACAGGACTTTAAGAAGCAACTTGGTGTGCTTACAGGGCATACGGCAGATAATATTATTGTGGGAGCTGGTTCTTCGGATCTACTAGGAGTTATTTGTCTTTTGGCATCAGAAAAGAAAGGGAATGCGGTAGCTCCTTATCCCACTTTCCGTTTATGGATGGATGCCGCCGAAAACATGGGGCTAAAAATAAATTCAATCCCCCTTACTCAAACAAAAGATACGGATTTGCCGACTATGGCTGCCGCGATAGATAAAGAAACCCGTTTGGTATATATTTGTAATCCTAATAACCCTACAGGGGTGCCGATTCCTGATAAGGAGCTAAGGCTGTTCATAAAGAATACTCCTAAGTCTGTTTGGATTTTACTGGATGAAGCTTATACGGAGTTCGAAGACACGCCTAGTGTCGCAGATATGATTGATGAGTTTCCTAATTTAATCATTGCCAAGACTTTTTCAAAAATTTACGGAATGGCGGGAGCACGTGTTGGTTACGCGTTGGCTCATGCAGACACGGTAAAGAAAATGGTCTCTTTACAGCCTTGGGCTAATGCGGCTGCATCCTATGTGAGCGTTTGTGGGGCTATGGCCGCACTTAAGGACAAAGACTTTGTGGAATTCTATAGAAAGGAAAATGCAAAGTGCCGAAACATTCTTTACAAAGCATTAGAAAAGCATAAATTAGTTTATGTGAAGTCGGCTGCCAATTTTGTATATTTTGATTCTAAAAATTATGGCAAAGACGTTGCTGAGCATTTAAGGAATCATGGAATCCTAGGAGCTAGAACGTTTGAAAAAGACACCACCTGGCTCAGGCTAAGTATTGGTACCGAAGCCGAAATGAAACGAGTGGCGGAGGTTTTGGATTTATGAGAAAAGGTGTTTTTTGCTCCTTCATAGGGGTCTTGAATTTATTCTAGTGGCCCGCCTTTTTACGGGTGGACAATACTTCTGACTCATTACAACGCTGTGTATTTATTCTTCCCTAATATTTTTATAGAATTTCTGTAACCTTTTATTCTAGCCTTAGTATTACTATTTAAACAACCCATTTATATGGTAGACGAACTGGCCATGAAGGCGGTGGCTTCAGGAGATTTAGACAAAGCAGCGGTCTTGTACGAGCGGTACAAGCGACCTATGCTCGCCTATTTCTACCGTAACCTTGCCCAAAAAAACCAGGCGGAAGACCTTATGCAACAGGTTTTTTATCGGATGATAAATTATCGGAAGAGCTATGGTGATGGATACGCTTTTAAAGCATGGTTGTACCGGATAGCTCATAATGTTTTGCAGGATTTTTTAAGAAAAAACGGAACGCCTAATGCGTCTTTAGAATCCGCTCCTGAGGTTATAGAGGAAAGTAATTGCTATTTAGAAGAACAGGAAGAAATTCTGAAAAAGGCTTTAGAAAGGTTATCTCCAGAATATAAAGATGTGATTTTGATGAGCCGGTATGAGGAGTTAAAGTATGAAGAGATAGCCCAAGTGCTTAATATTACCGTGGCCTTAGTAAAAGTGAGGGTACATAGAGGGTTAAAAGTATTAAGAGAGATTTATTTGGAAATGGAGAATAGGTAGGTCCTAGGAGTGAGTTTTGAGCTGTGAGTTTTTAGGATAGAGAGAGTGAAGGCAATTGAGAAATTATTATTCTTCACGCATAAAAAATGTGTAAATGAAAAAGGTAGAAGAGTTATTTGCGGATTATCTGGAGGGTAAAGTTAAAGAACCGGAAATGGAAATTTTTCTTTCGGAGAACCCGTTTTACAGGCAAGAGTTTGAGGAGCTAAAGCAGCTTTTTCATGAGTTGCCAGTGGAGGGAGAAATATCTGTTTCTGCTGCGGCAGATAGTAGTTTTTACTCTTTCTTAGAAAAGAAGAGTAAACCACGTTTTAGTCTGGAGTGGGGTTTTATGAAATATGCAGCAGGTCTGGCTATCATAGTAGGGGCGTATTTTCTGGGAAGTAGAAAGCCAGATCCTGAGGTGGTAACTATAGAAAAACCTGTCTATATAACCCAAAAAGTGGTAGACACTGTTTTTGCCGTTCCGGCTTCTAAACCAAATGAGAAACAACATGGTAGAACCTCTAAAGATCTCAACGTAAAGCAAGAAATAGAGGAGATTAAAAAAGGGATAAATCAGATAAATGAAGTACAAAGTAGGATGATTATAGCTATGCTAAGGCAGGAGTCAGCCTCGGCACGTCTGGAAGCTATAAACAACACCTATGATATGGACCTAGCTGGGCCGCAGCTATTAAACGCTCTCGCTTCCACGCTAGAAGCTGACCCAAGTATAAACGTGAGGCTGGCGGCATTGGATGCAATGGGTAGGTTTGAGCTGCCTAAAGATATAAGAGAAAGTATGGTTTACACGCTGGCAGAAGAGAGGGACGCTTCGCTACAGTTGGCATTAGTAAATAAACTGATAAAAATGCGGGAGCAAAAGGCTCTGCCTGTCTTTGAGGCTCTTGCAGGAAATCCCAATACTCGTGAACAAATCAGAAACCAGGCAGAATTTGGAATTAAAATGTTACAATTATGAAAAAGCTAATTTTATTATCAATTATTACAACTTTTTCTGTGCATACTAGTTTTGCACAAGAGAAAAAGCAGTTTGAGGTGAGAAACTTCAAGGGCATGGTTAGGGTTACAGCTCCAGCAAATTTAGTTATACAGGGATATGATGGCAATGCCGTCATTCTGGAAGCAGAGGCTACAGAAGCGAAGGTCCCCGAAAAAGCAGCAGGACTTAAAGTGGTTACGGCTGGAGGCTTGGATAACACAGGTTTGGCAGCCAGAGTAGAAGAAAGTACCGCAAAGATTGTTGTGGCCATTGATAAGGACGGTAAGGATGTGGTAGAGGAGACAAAGATCTTAAGTATTGATGTCCCAAATAGTACAAAGCTTTTTAAGAACTATGTAGTTAAGGTGCCGAAAAACACAACCTTAAAATACAGAGAAAGTAGTGAAGGAGGCTTTTGGAATGAGAAAAAAGACCTTTTAGTATCGGGACTATCAGGAGAGCTGGATGTGAATTGCAGTGGATGTAATATTATGGTATCTGATTTTTCGGGTAACATAATAGCCAATAACTCATGGGGAGGTAAAACGATTATAAACTTTGATAAGCTTTCTCAAGATAGGATAAGCTCTATATATTGTGATGATGCAATTGAAGTCCTCTTGCCAAGTACAGCCAAAGCAAACTTGAAAATATCTTCGGAAAAGGGGAATGTATATACCGACTTTGACTTGGAGAAACCTGCACCAGTAGTACCGAATACAAAAAAGGCTGACAGCTGGGATGACGATGCCGTAATATTAAATGGTTCGGTAAATAGTCCAGCAACAGTGACTACTACTGGAGATGGTAGAACTATTTTTTCTGGTACGTCGCTGACTTATGCTAGGAATTTAAAAAATTCGGAAAGCGAAATCGCCCAATTGGGCTCCCTGCAAATGGCTAAAAGAAAAAGAACTGACCGTTATGATTATACTATTAATGGAGGCGGGATATATCTGAATATTACTTCGGCTAGTGGTAATGTTTACTTGAGGAAGAAATAATTTCTTATAGGCGGGTCTTTAGATCCGCCTATTTCTTTCTTGCAGATTTTTTTTTGTGGACAGCTATAATTTTCGCTATTCACGTTTTAAAAGATAGAATAGAGAAAACGTATTTTGGGATAAATAAATCCTGTTTATAAGATTATCATTTTTATAGGAAGGGGAGTATTCATTTTGAATATTATTTTCTATCTTGGGTGCATATACCATGAAAACCCCCATAAAATGAAAAAACTGCTACCACTATTTTTGGCGTTAAGCTCGCTATGTACTTACGCCCAGCAAGCACCAAGTTTGTCCTTCACTATCCCAACTGCTGACATTAAGAAAAAACTTTCAGCAGTGAAAAGGGAAAGCAATTATGCCTCTTCTATGTCGGAAGCCCTCGGAAGCGGGGTGGTTTTTGAGCTGCCTACTCCTACGGGACGCCCTGTTTCCGTAGCTCCTATTGAGTCTCCTGTGATGTCAGATGAATTAAGTAAGAAGTATCCCGATATCAAAACTTACCGACTCTTCGATCCATCCCCCAAAGGCCTGGCTAGTGGAGTTCTTACAATTTCTCCAAGTGGTATAAATGCTCTTATCTTCAGTCCAGAGGGTAATATTATTATTTCGCCACAAAATATAGCAGACGATTCCTATACAATTCTTTACCAAAGTGATGAGGAATTGTCAAAGTCTTGTGAGGTAGGCCATGAACATGGAGAGTCCTTTGGAGTAAATAAACTTAGAACTAAGGCACACCAGGACTTTGTTTCCGGAACAACTTTGCGAACCTACAGACTGGCAATATTAACCACGGGCGAGTTCTTTGCCAACAATGGGTCTACGCAACTCTCGGCACAAGCGGCTCTGGTAAGTATGGTTAATTCGCTAAGGGCGGTGTATGAAAAAGAGGCGGCTGTTTCTTTTACACTAGTTTCTACAAAAAATTATGAGAATGCTGCTACTGACCCATTCAATCCATCCGGAGGAACAAATGCATTTGATGCCGCTTTGGCTTTTGGTGCTTTGATTTCAAGTGAACCGGCCAATTTCGCATTGAATAAATACGACTTAGGACATGTCCTACACCATTCTCCGGGTGGCGGTGGTGTGGCATACCTTTCTAGTCCGTGCCGAAATGATAATCTGCATATTACATTACCAAGCCCAATAAAGGGTGGCGGCTGGAGTGGAGGTACAACTACCTCTTTAGGTACATTCATACATGAAGTAGGGCACCAGTTCTCAGCCGGTCATACCTTTAATAGTTCTTATGGTAGCTGTTCTGGAGGAAACTTCATGGGAGGTTCTGCATATGAGCCAGGGAGTGGCTCTACTTTTATGTCATACTGGGGGAATTGCTCTCCGGAAAATATTAGTGGTGCTATTAACAGGACTTATTTTCATGCAAACTCCATTGAGAGTATTTTATGGTATGCTACAAACTACGGGACATGTTCTGATAACTCTGCCACAGGGAACGCGGCACCTATAATTAATACTAACCCAAGTGGAGCATCTCTTATCATTCCGAAAGGAACTCCTTTTAGGTTGCAAGGGAGTGGGTCGGATCCTAACGGGCATCCGCTTTTCTTTAATTGGGAGCAGTATGACTTGGGATCAGATAGAGGTGGAGCCAAAGAAGCCCAAAACTCCACCGGCTCTCCCATTTTTAGAAGTGTATACCCTGCTTCTGATGGAAATGAGAGGACATTTCCAGCTTTGTCTTCTATATTGCAGGGAAGCCCAGCTACAACAGATGAGGCACTGCCTCAGGTAGCTCGTAATATTAATATGCGTTTAACGGCCAGAGACGGTATTGCCACTGGTGGTGGAACCACAAGTGAAACCCTTACTTTAACAGTTTCTAACTCAGGCCCATTTCTCTTGACTTCTCAAAATGGACCAACACTTTGGCTATCTGGTTCAGGAGCTACTGCAAATATTACCTGGAGTGTGAATGGAACTAACTCTGCCCCATTTAATATATCTAATGTGAAAATTAGTTTTTCTACGGATGGGGGACAATCTTTTCCACATGTTTTAGCTGCTAGTACTCCAAATGATGGTAGTCATACAGTTTCGATCCCCAATTTAACAACTAACAAGGGGCGTATTAAAATTGAGCCTGTAGGAAACTTCCTGTTTTTCGACATTAATAATGTAGATATTTCGGTTGGTACTACATGTGATGCCGAAACTATTACGTTTCTTCCAAATAATAGTATTACAGAAGATGAAAGTAGTCCAAACTTGGATTTAACCCTAACTCCGTTGGGAGCACAAATAAGTTCTATTTCTGGGACATTAACTACGGCTGAACCTACTATGTATTTAGTTGCAAAAACGTCTGTTGGTGGTTGTACGTATTACTCTAATCAAGTCCCTTACCATACGTATGAATTTATTGCTCCTACAGCAGGCACTTACTCGTTTAATTATACTCCGTTTCCTTCGGTTATAAATATATACAGCAACTCTTTTAATCCTGGTGACCCTTGCGGCAATTTAGTTTTTTCGTCTTTAACAATTGGAGCCTCGGCTACAGTATCTACGGTTTTCAATGTTACATTACCCGCCGGAAAATATATAATGGAGATAAACACATATGCTGGACCTAATCCAGCTCTACCAGTAAACTATACCATAAACTCTACGGGCTTACCAATTTATAAACCTGTACCCAGTCCAAGCTCTCCTTATGACTATACCTATATCGTCAAAAAAAACAGTACAGGTCTAATAGTGGCCTTTAGCCAAAACCCAGACCTTACCACTTATTCGGGCGGAGCATATACTATTCACGCTATGTCATATCAAGGGGGGCTTAATCTTAATCCTTATGTAAACACTTCGTTTGTAACTTTCCAAGGATTACTTACTGCAGGTACTGTTTGTGGTAAACTTTCTCTTACCAGCAAAGAAGTAACAATAGTTGGAGATTGTCCTCCTACATTGGCTTTGAGTGGTGCTGGAGGTGCAGGCGTTTCTAATGCTCAAAACACAATTACTTCGAGCCAAGTTTTAAGTGGCTCCGGAACTATAGAATATAAAGCAGGAAAGTCAATAGAGATGGTGGCAGCGGCAGGTAGTGGCTTTCTGGTGGATGCTAACGGAGGAGCCGTTTTTAAAGCGGAAATAGGTGGTTGTCCTTGATATAGGTTTACATGTTTGAGTAAATTGAGTTTCCTTTAGGAAAAACACAATTGTGTAAGAAAAAGCCTTGATATACTTCAAGGCTTTTTTGATTTAAATATTTGTTTTCCAGTGGCTTGTCATTTTACTTTAACTAAAGAAATAACGCTATTCATTTTTTTTCTTAGTTTTGTGCAAAATAATCCTAATTTACTATTATGAGTCAGACTACACCTGATTTCTTCAAGTCAAAAGTTCTTGGTCATCCATCGGGCCTTTTCGTTTTGTTTTTTACCGAAATGTGGGAGCGTTTTTCATTTTACGGAATGCGGGCTCTTTTGGTATTATTTCTTACTTCCTCTATAGGAGATGGAGGGTGGGACTGGTCACGAGAGCAGGCTATGGCTCTTTTTGGTTCATATGTGGGTTTGGTTTATCTTTCTACCATGCTGGGAGGGTATTTTGCCGATAACGTGATGGGATACAGGTGGGCTGTAGTTTTGGGAGCATTTTTAATGACACTCGGGCATGCCTCTATGGCGGTAGAGACCCAATTTTTCACCTATTTAGGCTTGATTTTATTGGTTTTTGGGAACGGTTTTTTTAAACCCAATATGACTTCTATACTTTCTGAAATGTATAAAACTGCACCCGAAAAGAAAGACGGAGCATACACCATTTTTTATATGGGTGTAAATGCAGGATCTTTCTTTGGGATTTTGCTTTGTGGGTATCTGGGAGAGAAAGTGGGTTGGAGTCTTGGCTTTGGACTTGCGGGTATTTTTATGCTATTTGGCCTAATTCAGTTTTGGTTATCACGTAACATTTTTGGAGATATTGGTCTTAAACCAAACAAAAAGGATAAAACTGTTTCTGTTGAAGCAGATGAGGATGGAGGAAAGATAAATCCGTTTACTAAAGGTCAGTTGGTTCTCATTTTTGTAATGGTGGTTTTGGGATTACTTTGGGTTATTTTTGAACCAGTAAAGATTATTTCTGGAGGAGCCGTTGATATTTTCAACTGGAAGCTTTTGGGTTTAGCAGGAAACAACTTCACTATTTTACTAGCGATATTCTTATTTGCGGTTTTGCTTATTATTCGTATTCCTAAATATACAAAGGTGGTAAGAGATCGTATGATTGCGGTAACTTTTTTTGCTTTTCTAGCGGCGTTCTTTTGGGCTATTTTTGAACAGGCTCCCGGCACACTTACCATTTTTGCAAAAGATTATACTAATCGTATCCTTGAAGGGAATGCGGGTGTGATATTCAAAATTGCCAATACTTCTCTTACTCTCATACCTCTAGCTATAATTACCTGGGTTTTATTTAAACTTTTTGGACAAACGTTTAAATCTTATCCCCTTGCCAATGTGATTTTGGGTTTGAGTTTTGTTATAGTATGGGGTATAGCTATTTGGATGCTAAAGAACCAGTTTGCGGAAGAAGCTCTGGAAGTTCCGGCTTCCTGGTTCAGTACGTTGAACTCTCTTTTTGTAATTAGCTTGGCTCCACTGTTTACCAAGCTTTGGGATAGTAAACTAAACCCGCCGGCTAACTACAAATACGGCTTAGGTATGCTTCTTTTAGCTATAGGCTGTGCTTGTGGTGCGAGCTCAATAGAAGTGGGGGCTAAGACGGCTTCTGTAAGCATGGTTTGGCTTATTTTGGTTTACTTCTTCTTCACTATGGGAGAGCTTTGTATCTCGCCAGTGGGGCTTTCTTATGTAAGTAAGCTGGTGCCTGCACGTATGATAGCCGTAATGTTTGGTATTTGGTATTTGGCAGTAGCCATTGGTATGAAATCAGCAGCGAAATTTGGCGAAAGTATTGATAGAGTAGCAGATGAAAAAGGTATTAGCTTCTTCTTCTGGATGCTGGCAGGTGTGGCATTTGGTGCTGCGGTGCTGGCGGTTTTATTCAGACCTGTAATGCGGAAGTTAATGCACGGAGTGAAGTAAAACGTCTGATGCTTTAATATTTGGGTCATTTTGGAGGAATCTTCAGAATGACCTTTTTTTATTTGATTTTTGAGGGAGTTTTCATATTTTGCAATAAAGAAAAATCATACACCGTGGAAAGGATTGTCATAAGGAAAGAACCTTCTTATGTAAGGGGAATAGGGGTAATCATTGGTATCGCCCTTGTCGCTTTTGTAATTTATAATGAATTTTTACCTAAGTGGATTGGAGTTACTATATCTACTTTTCCCTTGGTAGTAACTATAATACATAATTTTCTTTACAAGAACTGGGTGTTGTATAATGACCAGTTTATTACCATAAAGCTTGGCGGGCTTTTCTGGCAAAAGACCATTAGGAGTTATCATATACAGTCGGTGACTTTAGAGCCTAATGATTATCTAGAGGTGAGGCACATTGTTTATTTTTGGTTCAAGAAAGAAAAAGTAGTGAGATTTGATATAGAGAATGTTAATCCGAAAGATGTAGAAAAGCTGTATGAAATCTTGGTGACAGAGGGAGAATTACAAGCAAGTTATTGAGATTATGAAGAGAATACATTTTTACAGAGATAAGCCATTGGTAATCTTATCGGCTTTGGCATTAATGCTGATCCCCGTAACAACTTTGGTTTTCGATATCAAGGTTCGGTATCTTTCTATCATCTTAGCTTGTGGAAGTTTACTTCCGGTGATTCCATTGGTGTTTTACCGTAACTGCATAATAGAAGGTGACGGTTATGTCCGAATTAGATTGAACAAGTGGTTTCAGACCTATTACTTCTCTTTTAGTGAAATAGAAAGGGTGTATGTGGCAGAAGGTGATTTTTTGACTATTGAGGCTATAGATAAAAGATACGCAGTTTTTGACATAAGTAATATACATAACGAGGATGTGGAAAAGCTTCTGGCTCTTTTTAGTCACAGGTGCGAAACGGTTATTGAAACAGGGTAATTGGTGGAGGAGCTCTTGTGGATGATAATAAAAATAGTAACATTTGAACTAAATACAGTACAAGAGCGTTTAATAGTTTTAGGAAGATAGGATTTGCCTATCTTCTTTTATTTTATATCTTTGTAGAGTAAGGGACAATGTCTTATAATATGATAACACAAGCAATTAAAAAGTCTGGCCAAACCTAGAAATAGTTTCTGAATAATAATTTTTATTTCAGGAGCGGTTTTTACACCGTTCTTTTTTTTTATACACCCGCTAACAGGTGGGTTATTTTTTTGACACTTAAAATATTTTATAATCATGCAATATTATACGCAAGAAGGGTATGATAACCTGAAGAATAAACTAAACGACCTTAAGACTAAAGGAAGGAGGGAGGTTTCAAAAGCTTTGGCAGAAGCTAAAGACAAAGGTGATTTATCGGAAAATGCCGAGTATGATGCAGCAAAAGATGCACAAGGTTTGCTAGAAGGAGAAATAGCTAAATTAGAAGAGCTGTTTGCAAACGCTAGGATTCTTGATGCAGACGATATAGACACATCAAAGGTTTCTTTGATGACTACCGTAACCATTAAAAACCTTAAAAACAAAGCTACCATGAAATACACTTTGGTAGCGGAAGAAGAGGCGAATTTAAAGCAAGGAAAGATTTCTATTAATTCCCCATTCGCTAAGGGGCTTCTTGGTAAAACTGCCGGAGAAAAGGCGGATATCCAAACTCCCGGTGGGCTTGTTGAGGTGGAGGTTTTAGAAATTACTTTGTAAAGCTTTTGTAGGATACTTTAAACCGCTTAGTTTACTAAGCGGTTTTTTGTTTTCTAGGGCTTTTGGGAAGCTCAGACTTCGACAATCCAGTATGATGACTTGCATTACCAAGGCCAATAGGTGGTAATGACAATGGCCGTAATTATTCCAACCAAATCGGCAAGTAACATGGAGCCCACGGTGTATCGGGTATTGCTAATACTTACTGCTCCAAAATAGACTGCCACAACATAAAAGGTGGTATCGCTTGAGCCTTGGAACACGGCACTAAGCCTTCCTGCAAAACTGTCCGGACCGAATTGGGTCATAGCATCTACCATCATTCCTCTAGCCCCACTTCCGCTTAAAGGCTTTATCAAAGCGGTAGGCAAGGCGTCTGCAATTCCCGTATTAAGGTTTAAAAAAGCAAAAATGTGCTTAAATCCGTCTATTACTACGTCAAAAACGCCTGATGTACGCAGCATAGAAATGGCTACTAACATCCCAACCAAATACGGAATAATTTTTACAGATGTGGTAAAACCGCCCTTGGCCCCGTCTACAAATGAGTCAAAAACATTCGTTTTTTTGTACCATGCTCCTGCCACTATTGCTACTATAATCAGTAAAATAAGTCCATTACTGAGCATGCCTGAAAAGTCACGCATTTCTACTTCAGACATTCTATTAAGCACCACCACGAGTAGAGCAATCAAAGAAGATATTCCCCCAATCCAAAGCAAGATAACGGGCTGGAAAAGATTTATTTTCTGACGTAGACTCACTATAATCATAGCAGCCATGGTAGCAAAGAACGTGGCTATCATACATGGCAAGAAAATATCTGTAGGATTAGCAGAGCCTTGGGATGACCGTACCGCAATGATGCTTACAGGAATAAGAGTAAGACCTGCGGCATGAAGGCAAAGAAACATAATTTGGGCATTGGAGGCCACATTCTTTTGCGGGTTGAGCTCTTGCAGAGATTCCATAGCTTTTAGTCCAAATGGCGTTGCCGCATTGTCCAGACCCAAAAGGTTCGCCGAGAAGTTTAGAAGCATGTGTCCCATAGATGGATGGCCTTTGGGAACTTCTGGAAATAGTTTCTCGAAAAATGGGCCAATAATGCGGCTGAGTAACCGTATTCCGCCTGCATTTTCTGCTATTTGCATAACACCCATGAAAAGGGTCATAATGCCTATTAGTCCAAGACAAATCTCTACGGCTGTTTGCCCGGTAGGAATGAAACCATCTGCTTTTTGGGTATAGTACGATGAATAGCCGGTTTCAACCTTTTTTATACGTAAATTACTATTTGGAAATGACAAAATCTCACCGGTTTCAAGATGAGCCAATTGCTCTTTTGTCAGTGAAGAGCTATCGTAAGGCTGCTCGTAATAGGCATCTCCGGATTTCCCCGTTACCATTCTGTTAAAAATGTTCTTATCCTGAGGTCTGAACATGTACAGCAGTACCGCTGCTAAAGCAGAAACAATGATAAACGATGACCAAATTTTGCTAAGCTGCATAAATGAATGGGTTCTGGAGGGTAATAATTTGAGCTAAAATTAAAACAATAATTTTGAGTTTAATAAACAATCACAGATTATTAGAAACGGTACCTATCTATAAACAAAAGAGAGCCTCTTGAATTAGAAGCTCTCTTTTGGTTTTTGCTAGAAAAATTAAATACTTCTTCTGTTGTCGTTAGAGTCTGTATCTATAAGTTTATTGTAAGGATCAACCCCTACTTCTATCGGTTTTTCATCTACTATGATACTTACCTTATTTGAAATCTTATCTATGCGGTATTTCTTCAGATATAGTTCATTGTCGTATTCGTAGCTTCCTTTTTTCTTCTTTTCGCCAAATATGCCAATTTCTACGAAATCATTTAAAGGATACGACTTCAAACTTTTCTTGTCTGTACCTTCAGTAAGTGTATTGCCGTTTTCGTCTTCATAAATACGTTTTCCCTTGTCAGAAGTCCGGTATTTAGATACTTTGAACTCAATATCTACCTGGTATTTACCGTTTGGGAGCTTGGTTGATGTTACCTTATCCATGCGGTTGTTGTAGAGTGTAATAGTCTCAAACATGTCCTTTATCAGATATTGCAGACTGTCTGGTGTTCCCCTTCGTATATGGTCTACAAACTCTATTGAGGTAGTGTAAGGAGGCTGCTGGAAGGCCACTTCTTGCACGTATCCTTTCAGTATATTATTGAAGTTTTTCTCTCCCAGAAAATCGCTCATGGCATATAATACCAGAGAGCCTTTATTGTAATGAATATACTGCTGGTTCTCTACATACATAAGAGGATTTTCGCTTTTCCACTCCATAGTACGTCCAAGGAGATATTGATCCAATGCATCTTTCAAGAACTTACGCATTTGGTGTTTACCGTATTTATGCTCCAGAACTTTCAGCGAACTGTATTCTGATAGCGACTCTGACATAAGCGTAGCTCCTTTTACATCGGCTCCTATAACCTGATGTGCCCACCATTGGTGTGCTAATTCGTGTGATGTGATAGAAAACGGATAATCTACCGCATCTGGTTTGTCTTCGTCTACCTGAGCTATAAAGCCTACGGCCTCAGAAAACGGGATGGTATTGGCAAAAGCCTGAGCAAAACTACCCTGTGTCCTTGGAAACTCAATAATACGGGCCTGACGGTGCTGATAGGGGCTAAAGTTCTCGATATAGTAATCCATAGAGCGTTTTAGTCCGTCCATCATGCGGTCAAGGTTATACTCATGTCCACGCTGGTAGTATATTTCCAGATTTACGTCTTTGTATTTTTCTTTCTTCACATCATATCGTGCCGAGTTGTAAGCAAAGAAATGGAGCATAGGGCTGTCCATTTTGTAATGGAAATACTTTCGGCCGTTTTCTACCCATTCTTTTTGTAAATACCCCGGAGCTATAGCAGTTTGATCTTCTGAAGTACTCACGGTAGTCTCAAAATTAATCCAATCTGCATTATTAGAAATATAGGTGTTTTGGCGGGCTTTCATGTCGGTTGGTTCGGCCATACGCTCCCTATTTTTCAAGCCGTATTTTTTGCGGACATCATTGTCAACAATTTCAGCTCCGCTCTGGTAGCCAAAGCTCGGGAATATAGAGTTGTTTATGAAAGTTCCGTTTTCTAATACCGGAGAGCGGTCTGTAAACCACGTATTCCTTTCGTTTGTAACTTTTATTTCGGCTCTTATAGAGTCTCCAGGAGCCAAAGACTTCTCAAGCTTATAAATTCTAAACCTTAATGAAGAATCTTGTAAAACCACCTTACTTGGTACATTAAATGTAATAGCTGTAAGGTTAAGGCCGTAGTCCAAAATTAGGGAATCAATACTATGACCAGACTTATTAACCATAATGTAATATGCTGTGGCATTATAGTTTCTCTCTTTAGGGAAAATGTGCATGTCTACCTTTACGTCCGTAATACGGGGCTGTTCAACTCCCTCATACTTTTTGTACTGCTTCTCGTAATTGATGTTCCGTAACTCTTGCTCCTGACTAGTATAAAAGGGCCGTACTACTGCTATTTGGTAATAAATAGCGTACCCAAGACTTATAAATGCTGCTAAAAGTAATACTACAGGAATGGCTATCGGAAGCTTAAAGCGGGATAGTGCGGTTTTAAAACGGTCTTTTAAGCCTGAAAATGTACCTCTTCGCCAGAACATCAGGGTAAGGGCATACAGAACTCCGGAGAACATTAACCAATATACTTTATAGAAGATATGGCTTCTGAAAGTACCAAAGCCATTCATGTCTGAATAAGAATAACCGGATGAGGAGTTAAAATGGAAAATAGGTAATTCTACACCAATTTTCCGTAAACCCATTGGTAACATCAGTATTATTATCAAAACTAAGAAACCTAACATGTAGTTTTTCAACAAAGACTGCACAAAAAGGGCCAATGCAATAAGTATTACGAAATTGAGCATGGAGAAACCAAACAATTGTTTGATATATTGGCTTAAATCATAATCATAATATCCGTAATAGGATTGTACCAAAACACCGGAGAGAATGGCGGTAAACATAAGCACAACACACATACCAACCAACGCAAAAAACTTAGACAGTAGTAGAGCCCAGTTGGGAATTGGTGTAGAATCTACCAGGAAATTCATACGATGTGTAGCCGCTTGATTTAGTAAAACACCGGAAAAGAGGAAAACCAGAATCTGACCAAAGAAAACGAACTGCCCGCTAATACTTTCTAGGATTTTCCAAGTAACGGGATATGTTTTGGTACCCATTAGGCTTTCTCCCAGTGTATAAGCTGTAATTATCACAAACAAAACTAAGACTGCCACAATAGAGATAAAAACCCAGTTTTTTACTATTGACTTAAACTCTATTTTAGATAAATGTAAGGCCGTTTTTATGTTTTGGACAAAGGAGTAATCAAATGATACTTTCGGGATGTTTACTCTAAAGACACTTTGGAAATTATCCTTCACAAATCTCTCAGGAGCTTTTTTGCGTGAAAGACTTATTGGCGACTGGCTGAAAGAAAAAGTTGTATATGTAACAAAAAAGGCAAAAACTCCCACTCCAATCCAGATAATGCGGTTCCAAACTATGGCTTTATCAAACGGAATATCGTTTACATTTTGCTCTTCCACAGACCAATATTTGGTTACGTAACTTAAAGCCTGATCACCATACGGATCCACTAAGGCGGCTATAAACTTATCGTCCATGTTTTCGGTAAGGCTACCTACCACAATTTGTAGAATCAAAAGCACCAATACCAAGATAAAACCTACGTATACATTTCGGGTAAGTGTAACTAGTAAGAAAACTATAGCCCCTACAAAGAAGATATTAGGAATTACAAATAGTACATAACTCTGGATAAATGCCCAAACACGAAAAGGACCCATCAGCTCCTGATTAGCAAATGGAAGTGCAGAAGCAAGCAAAAATGCCAAACCAGTAGAAAGAGAAATGATGATGGTTATGAAGAAGCCACTTAGAAACTTACCAAAAAGGTAATCTCTCTTGCTAAATGGATAAGAGAACAAAACAGTATGGGTATTGTATTTAAAATCCCTGTAAACAGTAGCTCCTATAACGGTAGGGATGATAAAGTTCAACAATTGCGAGAGCCCGCCTATTAGGCCATTTATGGCTATGGGCGAGTTTTTATAGGCATTAGAAGTGGTGGTCACTGTGAAAGAGTCGAAATACCCTAAAGCTCCCGCCATTATCATGAATGCTATGAGAAAGAAGACGGCAAAGTAGATATAAAAAGACGGATTAGTAAACCATCTTTTGGTCTCAAAAGAAAAAATGGTTCCTAACATTATTTTAAGTCGTTTTTAAGTGCTACAAAATAAACATCTTCTAGGTTGGGTGTGGCAGGTACAAAGGTCTCGTTCGGCTGTACATCACTATACACACGAATATTGAGCGTATTGTCCGGATTATAGTTAGATGAAAGCACCTTATATTTTTCATGAAACTCTTCCACTTCCGCACGTTCTATAATTCGCATCCAAATTTTTCCCTGCAGAGCGGCTTCGCCTTCGCTAGGAGTACCACGGTAAAGAATATTCCCGCCATTTAAAATACCTATTTCATGACATAGTTCTCTTACATCATCTACTATGTGGGTTGAGAAAATCACTGTATGATTTGCACCAATTTCCCTTAGAACGTTTAGAAAACGGTGCCTTTCTGCCGGGTCAAGACCAGCTGTAGGTTCATCTACTATTATTAGTTTGGGGTTATTTAATAGCAACTGTGCTATACCAAAACGCTGCTTCATTCCACCAGAGTAACCGCTTACGCTTTTCTTACGTACATCCCAAAGGTTGGTTACTTCCAATACCTCTTGGATTAGTTTTTTGCGATCATTTTTTTGACTTACTCCTTTCAGACGGGCAAAGTAATCCAGTAAATCTTCGGCTGAAAAGTTCGGGTAAACGCCAAACTCCTGCGGTAGGTATCCTAAGATTTTTCTTAAGCCAAGGTTGTCATTTAAGACATCAATATCACCAAAAGAAATACTGCCGGAATCGGGTTTTTGGAGTGTAGCTATGGTACGCATAAGCGAAGACTTTCCTGCCCCGTTTGGCCCTAAAAGACCAAACATTCCTGTGCCAATTTCTAAGTTAACATTGTCCAGGGCTTTTACCCCGTTTTTGTAGGTTTTGCTTAAGTTATGGATAGATAATGACATAGTGTTTAAGTTATATTTTGAGTAAAATTGGGTTAAAAGTACAGTAATGTAACAATATATAATAGTTTTTGGGATAAGCGGTAAATGATTGCTTATTTTTACTTAGTTATATGTAAATTTTAGCTGTAGTTTACTTAAGCGATTATTTTTTAAACCACATAGATGGAAATTAAAAAAGAGGACATAGAAAAATTGATTTT
>CAZBAV010000087.1:0-17046 GCA_964489955.1 uncultured Lacihabitans sp.
TGGAGAGCTTATTACTGTCCAAGATGTCCCAGCATGGTTTGCCATGATAAACTTATCTCTGTCTATATAGCCTATTTCATCACTTAGATTCCATTGCACTTTAAGTGTTGGATTACTTAGATTGCCATTTAATTTACTGATTACAAACTCTCTATTTATTCTTCCTGTGGCAGGGGAGCTTAATGGGAATAAATTCCCAGTGCTCATACCTACTCTAAAAGTAGCTCTGGCACCACCTCCAGCACCAGTACCCGCTATAGTTATTGGGGTATAACTTGTAGCATCACCAATATGAAAGGTTCGGTTAAAGTTTATAAAGTCATGGTACATTTCAAGCTCACCTGCTCCATTTATAACAACGTAATTGGATGAATTACCCAATACTTCATACACTGACATGGTATTATTGCCCAAAAATATTTTACCTTCATTAATACTTAGAGTGGAAGAATGAGCTGAGTTGATTCTTTTGGGTGCAAAATCATTATGTAATAATATTCCCGCCATACTGGTGTTTGCCACTACAATAGTGTTGGTTTCTAAAAGACCTGACCCTCTTATGTTTTGAACCCAGTTAGCTTTAGCTGGTCCTCTCTCTGGATTTAGTGAAAGATTGGGTATCCCAAAACCAAATCTATTTGTGACTTTGACTGTTCCTTCATTATCAAAGTCACCCATCACGCATAAATCGATAGCTGAAATTAAATTATTTGGAGCCCTATTTTCAACATTATATACAAAGGAATAGTTATTAGGTATCCCTTTTATATTCAATTCTGAATCCCCTAAATTAGTTATTTGATTTATAATGAGGTTGCCAATTGCGGGTACATTCACTTCTCTTTTAATATTTCCTGTATAATGTATTTCAGTACTATCTCCTATTATAATAGTGCTTCTGCGACCCAAATATCTGCTAGACTGTATTAGTTTTTTTACTTCTGCCGTTTTTTTTAAGTAAATGGTTCCATTTTCAAACTCATAGTTACTCAGTAAAAAATCAACGAGATATTCAGAAGAAATAAGTTTACCTCGCCAATTTATTTTTATTTCTGAATCTGCACTTAAATTGACCTTACTATAATTTGTGGATGAAATGAGTCGTCCATTTAGATTAAGTTTGGCTCCTGATGTTAGATTTAATGCATCTCCCACACTAACCAATTTATTATCTCCTGATAGTAAGCCAATTGTCAGTTCTTTGGCTGTGATATTCAGTGATGAGGTAGAAGAAATAAAAAGATTTTTACATTCGGCATGATTGCTGTTAATACTTACGGTATGCCATGGATTTATTTTTACTGAATGACCAGAAGTAGGTATAGTCCCGTTTTGCCATGTGGAGCTGTTATGCCAATTGCCTGATGCTGTAGAAATAGCATAATTGGGGTTAGTGTAAGATAAATTTTCAATGAATAAATTGTATAGTCCCCTAATCCTGCCACGTCCTGAATTACCATGGGATAAGAATTTTATATCAGTAATGGGTGCTGTTCCTAGGTTTTCCTCCATAATAAAGTATTCCACATCATTCCACTTGACATAAATCATATATTTGCGTGACCCAATAATGCCTAAATGTCCTTGTAAATCATCAAACTCTGCATCCTGATTTGTATGGTTTGCTATAATAGTAACATGTAATTGTAAATCTTGGCTACCCATATCTGGAAAATACAGTCTTAGGTCCTTATTAGAGTAACCATTTATAATCAGCCTTTCTGCAAATCCATTAAGAAAACCTGTCCCATTAACTGAAAATCTTAAACCGGTATTTGATGTAGTGGGTGAGAGATAATCATCTGTGAAATCGTTTCCAAAGTATAGTCCCGTACTTCCGTAAAGCATTATATTTGGATACACGATAAAACTAGTTTTAGTAACTCCCGCAAAAGTGTCTAGATTCGAAGTTCTTACTAGTTTAATAGGGCCGGAACCACCGTCTGTTTTTTTAGAAAAAAATGCCCCGGCACAATTAGTGGAGATATTATCTTCGTCATTCTGACTACCTATGGCATTAAACTGATGAATGTTAGGAGTGGTAGGATTAATTAATGAATTCTGGCCAGCACAGTCTATCATAGAAAAAATAAACTGTCCATTCATACTATGATAAAACATTACTAAAATAATAGTTAGTTTTAAATTAATGCTATTCTTTATAGTTCTCATTTAGAATATTGATTAAGTATTTACAGTATTGAATAAATTTCAATCTTCTGTCAATACCCATTTTCGGGTATTTTTTAATACAAGATTAAATAACTACTAATCAATTATCTATATAATAGGAGGAAATTTATTATACGGGAATTCTTGACTTATACATAAAACAAAAACGCCCGACTCAACCAAGCCTGGCATTTCTAAAATAAACCATTATCGCAATCTTTAACGGTAAAAAGGTTTTGAATGTCTTAAAATATGAGGCGTTGGAGAGCAGAATAATAGGCCGGGTTCAATAAAATTGCCCAACTTTAGGTCGGCCTTTGTGCCGTGAAAATAGGTTTGTGCAAAGCGTGTTGGTGAAAAATTTTTTGTGCTACTGTTTTGTTTCATTTTCTGATTATGGCTTAGTTTTAAAGGATAAATTATTCTCAGATAATATTTTTTGAAGCTTTGGAATGCTGCTTTTACAGATTTCGTGTAAGTTTAAAATTTCCTTTTCGGTGTATGCTGCAAGTTAATCCAATTTTGTTATTCCTGCACTTTACGATGCACGTCTTGCGAGTGCTGCAAGCGATGATAGAAAACCGTCTTTGGGTTTACGTTCTGCTTCACAAATGGGACAAGTAGGGCAGTCGGAATTTTTATAGAACTGATGACCTTGTTTGCATTTTTTTAAAGTCTTATTTGAAATCATTTTCAGTACTATTATTTAAACCATTTTAAAGGGATTTCCTTTCCCTGTTTCAATAAACGCCACTAAACTTTGCGTAAAATTTTGCCAACCGTCTTCGCAAATGGTGTAACATTCAACCTGTGGTGTTAAGCCAAAATGCGTCAGCGTTACTATTGTTTGATTATCTTTTGAAGAAATTTCCCAAACTATTTTTGTGTTTAGCCATTCACGTTTATTATTTAGTTCTGGAATATCAATTAAAGTGTCGGTTACCAACCAAACCACTTTTTTGTAAGCTATCAATTCTTCCACTAAAAATGTTTTAAAAATAGAAGCTCCAAAACGAATGGTAAAAGTTTCACCCTGCGTATTTGAGATGCCTTCAAATAATTCTGTCCACCATTTTGTGATACCGTTGGTGAGGGCTTCATACACTTTATGTTCAGTGGTTTGAAGTGTAATTGTCTTTTTAAAGTCGTTCATTTTATTCTATTTTAAACTATTTTTTTGTCACTTTATACGGGTTTCCGTCTTGAGTATAAGTTGTCCATTCGCCCACAGCTTCACCTTTCTTAAAATGTCCTGAACGCTTTATTGTATCGTCAATTCTGTACCATTCCCAATAACCTTCGGGATTGCCGTCAGTCATTTTTCCTTTCGACCAAATGGTCTGCTCGTTGGCATGGTATTTTATGATATCGCCATTTATTACTTCAGATTTTTTTGGTTTCATTGACATTAAATTTAGCTTTTAGTTTGAGTTGATGCCTGAATTATTTTGGATTATCCTCAAACCATTGTACAATGGAAGGTATATTTTTTTCAAATCCTCCGGGAATAAAAAAGTTTAAAACACCAGATTTACATGCGGTGTTGTTTTTAAAGTCATGAATGGTTTTGGCTGGAATTCTAAGAAAGGCTCCTTTCTCTACATCTACCCATTTATCCCCGACCAAAAATGATGTTGTCCCTTCTAATCCATAAAATATTTCGTCATTTTCTTCGTGTTGGTGTGCTCCCGGACCGTCAGAGTTGGGTTCTAACCACCACTCTGAAACACTATATTTTTCGTCGGTTTCGTTTTCATCTGCTTTAAAAATAGCGGTCATTGTGCCACAGTTGTAAACTCTTCCTTGTCCTGATTGCAAGACAAGAGCGTCCTTATTATTATTTTTATGTTTCATTAGTTGGATTTGCGATATTAGATTAATGTAAAATTAGCAAAAAACGTCAAGCGAAGCTGTAAGACCGCTTGACGTTTTTCGTATTCTTTTTATGTACATTAATTCGGTGAGTTAAGAGCCATTTTGTTGCCTTCCGAGTCTAGAAATATAGCAAAATATCCACTTTCGTCAGCATGTTGCGTTTTGGGTACTAGGATTTTTCCTCCATTTTTTTTGACTTTGGTGAGGGATAATTCCAGATTTTCACCTGCATTTAAGTACATTGTAGGTCCGTCTGCCGACGGTTTGTAACCCTCTCCTTGAATGATGACTCCCGTAACCATTTGCCCTTCATAAGGCAATATGCCCATCTGCATTTCATCAACATCCATTTTATCAATTTTGATGTCAAACAATACTTGATAAAAATTAATGGCTCTTGAAATATCCTTTGCAGGTATTTCAAACATTGAAATGTAACTTTTCATATCTTTTGAATTTTGTAAAATGTCTTTGGTCGTTGTTTCAGAATTAGTCTTGTTGCAAGCAACAAAACACGCGATAGAAACGACCGATGCTAAAATTATTCGTTTGACTACCATTTGTTTTAAACTATAATGCGAAATTAAAATTCGCTGAAAAAACAAAATAGTAGAAATGCGACAATGCATCATTTACTTGTAAAAAAGAGCTGATAATGCCATTTTATCATTGCCTAAAAACTCCTTTGGCGTAACGCCAACCAAGTCTTTAAAATCTTTTATGAAATGGTTTTGGTCGAAATACTCACTTTCGTAAGCAATATCTGTAAGCGTTTCTGACTTTTTGTTGAGCATCAAATTCAAAGCTGTTTGTAGTCGAATTGCTTTACTTAACTGCTTAGGGCTTATACCTACTTGTTTTCTAAAATGGCGTTCTAGTTGTCTTCTCTTTGAACTGTTGTCTTTTAAAATTGTACTTATGGCAATTTTCCCATTTGTTTTGAGAAGTGTATCAACGGTTGACAAAACGATGCTATTTATTGTATTTTTTTCGTTGAGTTTTTTTAATAGAAAGCTGTCAATGATATTAACCCGATGTTGATTATCAATGGCACTCATCATTAGTTGCTCCAATTCAAATGCTTCTTTTTTTTCGAAAAGTTCTGAAATTGGTGTTTCTTTGTCCACCAGGTTTTCAAGAGGTACTTTTACGAAGTTTGCAAATCCAATAGGATAGAAACAAACAGCGAAGGTGTCAACATTTCCAGCAGGTAAAATGTCGAAAGATTTGGTTCTCTGCCCCATAATCATTGCATTATCCTGAAGTATAAATTCAGTATCAGAAATATATCTTTTAATCTTGTCACCAAAATTGAAAGTCATTTCGATACAACCGTCTGGTATAATTTTTTGCTTCTGATTTTCAGGATCAAAAGGCACTTCCAAGGTCCAATAGTATTTTACTATTGATTCTAAATCTTTCTGTGGTCTATAGGTATGATAATTCAATTATAGCTTAATTTAATGATGTTTGGTTTTTATTTTGATTGAAAGTAATACGAAGTGCTTTTTTGAATTTGATTTTCTTCATTAAATTAATAAGTATCACAAGCCTACATTATCATTAGCTGTACTTAAAGAGACTCGACTACAGTTTTCTTTCTTAGCTAGTATGAGAGCTTTGTTTGTTAGAACTCTAGCCACTCCCTGCTTCCTTTCTGAGCTCAACATATAAAGATCATTTAAGATATAGTTTTTTTTTTAAGGAAGCTGGCGAGAAAGAAGGATATTAATCATCCTATATAAATATATTCATGCTTTCTGAGAAGTAAGATGATGGATATATTTAAAAGTCAATAGGATAATTATAATTGGTTAAACTTGTTTTCCTAAAAACTGCTCCGAATCTGCTACAATTTGCTTAGATTGAGTCTGATGTAGAGAGAATAATACCCGGGCAACAAGAGAGACACATCTTCACATTTATTAAAGTCAGGAAAAGGTCTAAAGCTGTATCTTTATATGTGTATTCTCCCTCGTACCATAAACTGTCGAGGTCGTAACTTATATACACTTTCAGAATAACGATAATCTGAAACAGTTATGGTCTCAAATACGTCGATGTTAAAGAGGTTATTGACACTAAATTCTATGTCATGCTTAGTTTTCGGAACTGTCAACCGAAGCAATAAATCACTAAATACGTAATCGTTTTTGCTATTATTAATCTTATTCCTATAGTGTTCTAATGTAGTTTTGAGAAAATACTTTTTAGTTATGTACACCCCTCCCTGTAAGCTTTGATTAAACTGATGTAAGGTACTATTGCTATTCCGAGATGCAATGCTGTTTATTCTGTAATTTAAATCTACTTTCTTAATACCGGAATAGTCTAGTTGAAAAGACGTCAGTAGTGAGCTAAATGAGAATTTTCGAATATCAGAATTTACCTGAGAAGGGGTATTGCTTAAAAAGTAATTAACTAAAAAAACAGGACGGAGTTTTAGATGAATGAAGTTCTTACTCATTCTCCCAACTACTACATGACTAGTAGACACGTTCCTAAAACCTGTAAACCCTACTTCAGAAGATCCATCACCGATAATCTGAGAGTTTGCAAGTAGATTTCGGGCATTAATATTATATCTATAACTTAAATTTCCTGTCAACAAAGTGGTTACATTATTTAAACGGTAGTTTGCACCTATTGAATAAATGTTATCATTTCTAAAATCGTTATTTCTATTAGTCACCATCAGATAATTACTCATAATAGGCTGATCATAAATATCTCCCAAACCAGCAAAGCTTTTCGAATATTGACCGTTGGCGTCTATGGTTCCATACTGACTTACTTTCAAATTAACACCGAACCTGGGCTCGATAGCAATCTTGTCAAATGTCTTTTTCACTTCTCCCTGCTCATAAATTATTGTTCTGTAGGCTAAGGGAACTTCTAGTGTAACGCCTAACCTTTTTGTAAGCTGATTCCTACTTAACATAGATGCGTAAGTACGAGTTGTATTCCATACAAAATTATTTTTGGGGTCCGGAATACCTGGATACCCAGATAATGAAGTAAGAATTTTATTAAAATCTATCTCGCTACCTGCAGTGAAAGACATTGTAAAATCTTTAAACTGGCGGTCAAAACGTACATAATTGTGAGCATTAAAGTAACTACGGTCAAATTTTTGAACAGGAGACGCACTGCTGTCTACAGAAATTGACTGAACTAGTAACTCTTGAGACTGTGTTCCAAAATTAAGATTCGAGAAAAGGTTATAAAATATCCTTTTCTTTTTGAGAACTGTATTGAAGTTGTTTCCGAAATAATAATTATTACTTGCTATACCTTGCTTAAAAAGCCTATCATCACGAGCATTGGAACTGTTATTCACATCCCATTCCTTATTAAACTTTACTACATTTACAAAATAACCTTTACTTGAATTTTTCTCAATATTTAAAGATGTACTTAGCTCGTTATATCTAAAATCTGACTTTACGTTCTCCCTAAATTGTATAGTATCTGACCCCACAAAGATACTCTCTAGCAAAGATGCGGCCTGACGCTGCTTATCTAAACTAATAGCTGTATTTACTTTAAATTGTAAGTTTCGACTTGTCTTTCGCAATAAATTTAGTGAACCCATCTGAGATTGATTATCCAACCATCTTTTAGGGGTAAAAGCTGGCGTTCTTATTGGGTTTACATTTAGCCAGCCCTGTGCTATTTGTATTGCTGAGTTTGCCCCGCCACTTGTCTGGTTTATAATTTGCCTCTTAATGTTATCCCCCACATTATTAGCCTGATAAGATCCCACAGCTTGTAATTTCGGAGTAAAGAGCATGGGGGTTAAATTACCATCATAGATAAACGGCTTATATCCAAATCCGTAATGACCGGCATAAGAGGCTGTTACCTTTTTTTTCAACCGAATATTAATAGCCGCCTTCTTAGATTCTCTCACATTTTCAAGAATCCGAATTGGCTGATGTTTCTCAAAAACCTCAACAGCAACTATTTGATTGACTGACAGGTTCTCATTTATCAAACCATATGCACCACCCATAAGGTCCAGCCCCTCTACATAATACTTATTTATTGGCTCCCCAAGGTATTTGATCTGTCCGTTACCGTCTATCTCTACTCCCGGCAATTTAGCAATTAGATCTGCAATAACTCTGTCTGACTCACTTTTGAACGCCTCCACACTATAAGACAATGTATCTCCAACTTTCCTGACTGGAGGCCTTATTTTCACTTCCATTAATTCGAAAGAGCCTTTCTCTAAAGTAAAATCTAACTTATTTTGGGCATTTATTATTGTTTTGTTTATTTGAGTATAATTAAGCTTCTTTACGAAAATCTGTACACTGTCTGCTTCAGAACTAAACTTTAGCGTATAATCTCCGTTACTCTTACTTATGGAGAATGAAAGAATGGGATTGCTATTTAGAGCTTTGACAGTGATATTCACTCCCCCAATCGGAAGCCCTTCTTTGGTAACAACCTTTCCCGATATGATAGTTTGACTATAAGATTTAATACAGAAAAGCAAATTAATACAGAAAAGTAAAAGAATGGCACAAGTCTTCATCCTATTGCTTCTCAATTATTAATCTTTCCAAATGTTCCTTCCTCATCACCTCATAAAACTCATCTATAGAAGCCTCCCTTCCGGATATTGTAAATGAACTAACCCGGCTAAGCTTGTCTCCCACATATAACTTTTGGTTCATATAAAAATCATCCATCCTTTTTTCAAACTCTTTTCTTGTAAAAAGATTTTTGGAACTACTAGTTGGCCGTTTTATTTCACTGTTTTTTTCTATCTCTTCCAAAACAAATTCTATCTTGCCCTCCGTATCTTCTATAGAAAATATGAGCCCTGGTAGTCCATGAAACTTATAGGGGCCATCACTGAAAGGAATATCAGGGCTAAACCAGGCAATGTAGTCTCTACCGGCAAAATGTGTTTTAGCTTTCTGACAACTGTAACCCAAAATGCTTTTCTCTTCCGGGATAATCTGCCAATCCATCATGGGCAAATCTTCTTCGTAGCCCTGCTTCGCACCATTAAACTCCATATAATATCTCAACTTGTCACGCTTGTGGTTTTTAACAATATGAAATCGTAAGGGATCAGTTGATAATCCCATATACATATTCTTTTTTTCTTCTATACCGGCATTTATGTATTCTTTTGACTTGAACATCTCTCTCTTTTGTATCACCTTTTCTCCCACAAAGTAGGTGACTGTATCTGAATAGAAAAGCCAAGCACGAGAGAAGGAAAAAGATTTAGAGCTTAACTCCTTCTTAGATAATTTAACATTATATTTAAAAATATATGAACTTTCCTGCGAAACACATATGCCAGAATTGAGAAGTAAAAAAAATGCTAAAATGACAGATATTCTCATAGGTTAATAAATTATTGACGTATTGTGTTTATAAAATTCCTACACTTTCAGCTCAAAAGGGCAAATATGCAAGTCCAATATAAAACTTGATTAGAAACAAATAAAGTCAGCACTTAAAAAGTAATAAATACAGATAATCTAAAAGAATGCTAGCTGTTAAGTAAAATGTAATTAAAAACTACCATTTTTCTAGAGGGTAAACGGTTAACTATCAATTTTATTACTCACTACATTTGCATCAAAGAAAGCTTGCTAAGATGTTTAGACAAAGCAGTTCCTCACTACTAAAGATACAGAAGAACAAAGTATAGTCCAAAAAGCAGAATTGCCTATGAATCAAGTCTTTGCAAATCCACACAACTTTTAAATAAAGTTAGCCAAAAACAATCAATACTAAAAGTAGTATCTTATTCTTGCCAACAAACTATTAAGCGGTTGAGTGACAAAGCACATTCTTCTATCTTTGCATAAAAAAGCCTTTTTTTCGAAGAACACTCTCCAGATATGAGAAGAAAGGTCCTCAGAAGATAGGGGAGCAAAATGAAGGGATGCAGAATAATCAAGTCTAGTGACTATGCCAATCACCTATTCACATTCCAATAATCTTGTTTATAATAGAGGTCAAGACACTAATAGACACTTGTGTTTAGTCCTTAGACTGAGCAGAGCGAAGATATAAAAAGTATAAACGTTAAACGTAGCAAGTTAACTCGCTCTGTTGACAGTAGTTTTAATCGATCCAAAAGTTTCCGATTGAATATGTTTTGGCTTTTCCACTAATGATTACACGATCTCCTTTTTCTTCACAGTATAATTTTCCTAGTCTTTCGGATACTTGAAGTGCATAAAGTTCTTTTTTATTTAGTCGGGCTGCCCAAAAAGGAATTAGGGAGCAATGTGCCGAACCAGTTACAGGATCTTCCAAAATAGATGCTTGCGGAGTAAAAAAACGTGAGACAAAATCACAGTTATCACCCACTGCGGTCACAATTACTCCGCCTGGATCAAGGTTTATTTGATCAAATAATTGTCTATCAATTTTAATGTTTCTTACTTCAGTTTCGTTTTCATAAACTAAGACATAGTCTCTTGCTTTTAAGACTTCCTTTGGTTTTATACTTAAAGATTTTAAAATTGTGTCAGGTAAAATATCTCCAGTCGGCATTCTTGACGGGAAATCCATTCTGTAGGTATCTCCATCCACTGAAATATGTAAATCTCCACTCAAAGTTTCAAAAATAATCTTATCATTTTTGTAGTTAAAAATCGCCTTTAAGCAATGTGCCGTTGCAAGTGTTGCATGCCCACATAAATCCATTTCAATTTCGGGAGTAAACCAACGTAAATGGACTTTATCTTCATTGACTACAAAAAAAGCAGTTTCAGCAACTGCATTTTCTTTGGCTATTTGCAGCATAACATCTTCAGGAAGCCAGCTCTCAAGTGGTACTACACAGGCTGGATTACCTCCAAATGTCTTATCTGTAAATGCATCAATTTGGTAAAGATTATATTTCATTATGTTTCTAGAAATTATTGCTAGCATGAAGGTATTTTTACTAGTTGTGTTAAAAATACGAGAGTTTCAATTCTTGTACAATTTAAATAAAAAAAAGGTCTGAATTTCTACTCCACGTGTATACATACCATGTAATACGCTGCTTTGATTTGCAATTTTGCATTATCCTCCTACGGATATACAGAAACTACTTTTTACGAATAGGTAAACTAACACAGCTAACAACTATTATTGCCATCCGTATCCTGATAAACTTGTTTATTTTAGTGGTCAGGAACACTACAATTATGTCTGAATAGTGCCAAGACATTTACATGGAGCGGGAGCTATGTACAAAACTGTGTGCTGTAAGGTTTAATATTAAGTTATTTCTTAAGACTTTAAATTTAGTTCTACCTTGAATTCTTGTATTCGCCTGGACTATAACCTGTATATTTTTTAAAGTATTTACCAAAAGAGGTTGCATCTGTAAAGTTTAGTAAATCAGCAATTTGATTGACGTTGAGGGTCGTCTGTTCTAGTTTTACTTTAGCTTCCAGAACTACAGATTCTATAATCCAATCTCCAGCTGGTTTACCGGTATTGAGTTTTAGGGTCTCACTTAAATACTTAGGGGTAATATTCATCAAAGATGCAAAGTGGCTCACTGTTCTTATCGTGAGTTTATTTTCAACGAGTAATTTTTTAAACTGTTTGACAATATGTAATGCTGCATTCGATTTTGAGCTACCTTTAGCATATTTGTCATAATAGTCTGCTACAAAGTTTAAGACAATTTCTATATATAACTTACCTAGAGAGACTTTTCTTTGGCTGTCTAACCGTGCAGTTTGTTTTACATTTTGGAGCAAAGAGTAAATGTTTTCCATTTCTGAATCATTCAGCTGGATAACTTTGGGCATATCCAAAGAAAAAAAACCAAATCCCAAAAGTGTTTTTTCTGCAGGAAATAAGGTTTTAGAAAACAATAAAGTCTCTTCCGTATAATCATTAGATTTATTTTTCCAAAATCTGATTACCTCAGGTGGCATTACTATTAATGAACCTCTTTTAAGCGAATAAACATCCAGGTTGGCCTTCAATTCTAATGAGCCCTGCATGCAGATTGCCAAACCAAAGTATTCAGCCCTTCTTGGATTTAAGTTTTGCGGCATTTCGCCACTATATGTACCTGCAAAATACTGTTCAATAGTATTTTCTCCATTAAGCCAGTTTGCAATTTCACCAATTTTATATTCTGGGTTATTATCCATAAATACGTAAGTAATAACATCATTTAGGCTGAATTTAATACTTAATTATTTAAAAATACGTAAAATTGACCATTTAATCAGTAATAGTGACTGCCATAATGCCGAGTTAAAGACTGAATTTTGCATTTATCTTATCTGATCGGTATGCTTCGAAGAGAAATTAAGTGTTCTAGTTGTTCAAGCTGGGTAAAATGGGACGGTGATTTGTATGACAAATGCAGTAGTTGTGGGTCCTATTTAAAAGAAGAAAGGATTCTGGAAAAGGAGGCAAAAGACCTAAAACTGAAACTTGAAGAAGAAAAGGAGGCTGCCCGTAAAGCTGCTGAACATCCTGTAATAAGAAATAGTAAAAAGGTGGTTCAGTTTGTTTTTATGGCAGTAGTAGGCTTGCTTGTTCTTATCGCAATTCTTGTATTAGGATGAAAAAGTGGTTTGTACTTTTTTTTCCCTTGTATCTGTTCGTTTATGTAAGTAATAGACTAGGCTACATATATCCTCAGTTTATCCAAAGCTATTTCAGAGACTTGATGTGTATACCTATTTTGGCTCCCATTTCGGTGTGGTTTATGAGGTGGTATACCCATGATCCCGAATATACTCTTAAGTTTTGGCAGATGGGGTACATTGTTGTTTTGGTCAGTATAAGCTTTGAGATAATAGCTCCTCACTTCAGTAAAAAATATACGGCAGATTCTCTTGATGTAATAATGTATGTTTTGGGAGCTTGGTTTTACTGGGTTTTTATGAATTCTGGAGCAAAATTAGTCAAACAGTCCTCTTGAGACTCAAAACGGGGTTATCTTTACGTAATGGATACGAAATTCAAGCAAATAGTCATTATAGATGACTGTGGTCTCACTTCTCCGGAGTTGGAAGAACTTGCCAAAAGATCTGAAAATCCGCTAATAATTTACAATGACCAACCTGCAAATGATTCTGAAATCCTTACACGGGTAGGCAAAGCGGATGCTGTGTTGGTGAGTTGGAAAACGCAGTTACGTGCTGAAGTAGTTTCACAGTTGGATAGTGTAATATATATAGGAATGTGCTGCAGTCTGTATGATGAAAAATCTGCAAATGTAAATATAGGGGCTGCCCGTACACAAAACATTGTTGTTAAAGGAGTAAGAGATTATGGTGATGAAGGCACAGTAGAGTTTGTTTTTGCACAATTAATTTCTCTTTTCAAAGGCTTTGGAAATTACCAGTGGAGAGAAACTCTTCAGGAATTAAAGGGCAAAACTTTAGGTATTGTTGGCATGGGAACTTTAGGTAAAATGGTGGCTGATACAGCTATTCACTTTGGCATGGAAGTCAAGTACTTTAGTCGTACACATAAGCCCGAACTTCCATACACTTACCGCCCGCTTGATTCCCTTATGCAAGAATGTGATGTGATTACCACGCATTTGCCCAAACATTCATGCATTCTTACAAAAGAAATGTTTTCTCTGAAAAAGAAAAACTCTATCTTAATAAATACATCTTTAGGGTCAACTTATGAAAAGGAATCCTTGCTGCAATGGCTAAAAGAAGATCCGACTTCTTTTGCTATTTTTGACTCTGAAGGTAGCGGATTATATCTAGCAGAGTTTAAAAAAACGCAGAATATTATTGTTTATCCCAAAAGTTCGGGTTCAACGATAGAAGCAAAGAAAAGACTTTCTCAAAAGGTAATTGATAATATTGATAGTTATTTAGCTTCGAGAGAAACGAATTTACAGTGAATTAATTAGTGCCTTGTTTTGCTATATCTGTCTGTATAGTTATTGATTTAATGCTGGGGGAATAGGTGAATTATCAGCTATGATTAATTATCTATTTCCAGCTCCATCTAATTATTTTTAGTAATCAGGAGACCACATTTTACTCTTATAAACCCAAAGATTGTTGAGTGCATATACTATAAAAAAACAATAAGCAGAACATGTATTGACGTTCTGCTTACTGTTGCAATAATTTCTCTTTAGGAGTAATTAAATCTTTATGTCCACTCCAAAAGTAATAAACCTGTCAATTCCCAAACGAATCCCCTGAGGGTTGCGTGAAGTAATGTACTTTTTATCGGTTAGGTTTTTAGCCGAAATGTTAAACGTAGTTCCTATTTTCTTTACGGTATAGCCCACGCCTGCATCTATGATATATCTGGCATCAATTCTCCCTATGGTTCCGTCTGCTGATGGAGTCACCGTATTTAGGTTATCATTAAACTGTTCGCCCACATAGTTTCCAGACAGATTGGCATGAAAACCATTCTTAAGGTCTAAATTGATATAGTTATTAAATACTAGTTTTGGTGAGTAGGGGAGGACGTTGTCAATTACTTCGCTTTTTCCAGAAAACTGAGAATTGGTGTACGTAAAGTTACTCCCCACAATTAGTGAATGCCCAGATTTCAGAGCCTTGGCTATATCCACATTTAAATCGGCCTCTATACCCGTGTGTTTGGTTTCGCCACCGTTTGCAGTACCTGTGGCGTTAGTAGCCAATGTTACCGGAATCACCTGATTCTGGAAATTCATATGGAAGAAGGTAGCCGATAAAGAGATAACATCTCCTGAAAAATATCTTACGCCTAACTCCCAGTTGGTACTTTCCTCTTTGTCTATTTCTTGAGCACTACCGGTAGGTAAAATGGCTGACTTAACTACAGGTGGGGCAAAACCTTTGTGTACACCACCAAAGAAACCCAGATTATCACTCACGTTATAGTTAAGACCCGCTCCCGGTAAGAAAGCAAATGTATTTCTGTCAAACACCACGTTGGTGTCTGCCACTACATTGTTTACTCCGTTTACCGTAAAACGGCCTCTGTATATTCTGCGGTCATATCCATAATTTTCTAGTCTGAAACCATACTCGGCTGAAAGTTTTCCAGTAATCTGTGTATTGTTTATCACAAAAGCACTTAAACCTGTACCTGATCTAACTTCATTATCACGCATATTTCCGCCCCATGAATCGGGCTTATTGCCTTGAACAAACTGCTCATCCACTTTCTCATTAAGTACTCTTACTCCCGTTTTCAGGCGGTTTTGTACATTAAAGAGCTGGTGTTTTATTACTAACTTAGACTCTAAGCCCAGTACCTGATACTGCCGATTTCTCCAATCTGTACGTTTGCTCATAAAAATGGCACCACCGTCTGTTAGTGAGGTATTACCCCAGACCACACCGTTTGAAGTAGCATTAGCTCCATTACGGGTAAACTGCTGTCTTCTCCAGTCTCTGCGTATGGTATAAGCGTAGGCATTGGTTTGAAGCTCTACATTGGCGTTTATGCGGTAGTTATGCACTATGCTTCCGTTTACTTTTCTTACCAGCATCAGGTCATCGGGCGTGAGCGTGGTTCTCAAATTTGTGTTATTGTCGTACATGTTCTGGGTTATGCCCAGATAAGTAGAGTTTGAGTTTTCGTCATATACACCAAATTTTATCCCTAAATCAGATTTACTATTTAGTTGGAAATGAAGTTTTCCTGAGAAATCAATCAGTGAGAAACCCAAAGGCCCAAGCTGATCTGCTCTTTTGTGATTCAGATTAAAAAAGTAACCTGCATTGCCTATTGTATTACCGTGAGAAACATTTCCTGAGAAGAACCCACCTCTTCCAGCTGATAACTTAACCCTGGTTTCAGCATCTTTGGGCGGTCTGGCTGTGATGAAGTTAACTACACCGCCAATGGTCTGCGGGCCAAACTCCAACTGGCCGCTTCCTTTTAAAACTTCCACCCCGTCCATTTTGTCAATCATAGGGCTATAATACAACTGCGGTTCACCATAAGGGTTAAGCGTTACAGGAATACCGTCTTCCAGAACCAAAACCTTAGATGAGCGGATAGGATTTAATCCCCGAATCCCTATGTTAGTTCTAAGGCCGGCACCGTCCTCATCCACTACATTAAGACCCGTAGATTTCCGTAAAACATCTGATGTGCTCAAAGGAGCTGCATTACGAAGGTCAATACGATTTATTGTCACCACCGAACCAGGTACATTTTTAAATAGTTTATTTGTTTTGTCTCCCAAAACCTGCACTTCCGGAAGACTAAAAACGGTAGTGTCTTGTTTTTGAGCGGAAGCCATTCCTGCACTCATAAAAGCAGCTAGTGCAATACTTAAAGTAGTTATTTTACTCATTGTTCAATTGGAGTTAATATTATTTAGATTAATTATAAATAATATTGCAAATGTAGAAAAGAAGGGCTTTAGAATATAGCCTTTCGAAGGGTGTATAGTAAGAAGAAAGATGTAATCCTTTTATATATAGTAATTTAAGTAATATTTTCTAATCATATTTTAATCTTTTATTGATTGGGGTCCACTTAAATGTAGTTTATCCATGGGATTTGGTTGGCTTGAAACAAGCCTAATAAAAGTAATGCCGGACAAGCCGGCACTACACAAGGTAATTGCCGTAAACGTATCACAGCAGTTCCTCTTTGGTTACACAAAAATAAAAAATTTCAACATTTTTTTAGGTTTTTAAGATAGTACCTAAGCGTAAACGGGGTCTTAAGGTATTAACCTCATGAAGTACAGGTTAACCTGACTTTCAGGTTTTGATTTTTATAATAGAAGTTTTTTCTCGATATAAAAAGAAGTTTACATTGCTTACAAATAACCAACTTACTTTCATTATCACCCATTTCTACCCGTTCTCTTCTGATAATCACGAGAGCCTTTTTACTTAAAATAAACCTCCATCTATAGTTGTCCAATTTTAGCATAAAGAGCTTCTGTATCCTGTTTCTCAACATCAATAGATTCTTTCTTTGATTCTAGGCCTTTCCTAAAAAATCCTGTTTCCAAATTGATATTTGGTTCGGATGAAGATTATACTTCTGACTTAAGACAGC
>CAZBAV010000088.1:0-17030 GCA_964489955.1 uncultured Lacihabitans sp.
GAACCAGCTGAGCTATGCTCCCTTGTGATTGGGACTGCAAAATTGTAGGATTAATATTCAACTTCCAAACAATCTGCGATATTTTTTTTACTTTTTTTTCTTCTTTTTGGTTATCCCCTCAAAATCAGCAATTTCCTTCATTACGTCTTTGTAACTTTTAAATTCCTGGTTTGTGTACATGAGCGTTTCTTGATACTCCAAATCCGAAAAACTTTGCGAAGCTATAGAATATCCGACATAATTCTCTATCCCATCCAAAAGTTTTTTTTCTTCTTGACTACAAAAAGAAATAGCCTTCCCTTTATTCATGCCTCTGCCGGTACGCCCAATACGGTGTACATAGTTCTCCGGTTCTTCCGGCAAATCGTAATTTATAACATATTCTACTTCCGGAATATCCACACCCCTTGCACTAACATCAGTGGCTATTAAAACCTTTACCGCCCCACTCCTAAACTGAGACATGGCGTGTTTCCTTTCAAAATGGTCTTTCCCACTGTGTATGGTTACCGCTTCTAGTTCCACTCTCTCCATGGCCGCTAAAACACGTTCTGCCCGAACTTTTGTACGCACAAAAACCACCATCTTATCTTCAATATTCTCCCGTATCATCCGTTCTAGAAAAAACCGCTTATCGTCCATTTCTACAAAAACAACCGAGTGGTCAATATTCTTAGATATAGGATCATCGGGCGATATCTGTATACGGATAGCGTTCCGTACTGTAGAGTAAGCCAGCTTCTTTATCTTATCATCAATAGTGGCAGAAAAGAAAAGGGTCTGGTGGTATTTGGGTAATTTACGTTTCACATCCTCAATGTCCTTAAAAAAGCCAAGATCCAGCATCCGGTCGGCTTCATCCAAAACCAAATGTTTAACCTTTTCAAATGACAAATACCCTTGTGCGTTTAGGTCAAACATACGTCCAGGAGTAGTCACAAGTATATCCACTCCCTTTTTAAGTGCTTTTATCTGGGGCTCTTGGTCTGCACTCCCATAAAGGGCTAATATCTTCAGACTCGTGTATTTGCCTAAATCTTTAAAAACTCCTGCTATCTGCTGTGCTAGCTCATGCGTAGGCACCATTACCAAGCATCTTATTGCACTTTGCCCTTTTTCGGATGCCAGTAAATGCAATATAGGTATAGCAAATGCTGCTGTCTTCCCTGTACCGGTTTGGGCTATGCCAAGGATATCTTCTCCGGCAAGGACTTTGGGTATTACCTTGTATTGGATATCTGTGGGCTTAACATACCCCAGCCCTGCTATAGCCCGCTTAACGTCTGGCGATATTCTGTATTTTTCGAACTTCATCCCCAGGTGATCACATTATCTTTCTTCTTTCCCTTGTTCCAATCACGCGGTTTTTGCAGCGTAGCTTTACCTTCCTTGTCTTTTTTTGCTTCCGAAACCACAATGGCTCTACCGAGCTGGTCTGAGCCATTCAGAGCCTTAATAGCGGAATATCCGTTGTTGGCATTTTTCATTTCTACAAAACCAAATCCCTTATTCTGTCTGGTGGCTTTATCTATTACTATTTTCGCTGATATGACTTCGCCAAAAGGCGAAAAAAGATCAATTAAATCTTGATCCTTAAACTTAAAAGGTATACTACCTACAAAAATGTCCATAATAATTACTGTGTTAATTTCCTAAATACGTCCTCCAAAGACTGTCCTTTTTCACGTAAGTGTACTAAACTAGAGTCTACCACTAGTTTTCCCTTATTAATAATTAGTACCCTATCACAAACCGCTTCTACTTCCTGCATAATGTGAGTACTGAGTATAATGGTTTTATTTTCCGAAATTTGTTTTATCAACTTACGGATTTCTACCAGCTGGTTGGGGTCTAGACCCGTAGTTGGCTCATCCAAAATAAGGATATCCGGATTATGAATAAGTGCTTGAGCCAAACCCACTCTTTGCTTATAGCCCTTGGAGAGTTGCTCTATTTTCTTTCCTTTTTCTAAATCAAGACCAACCAAGCTTATTACCTCTGCTACCCTTTTCTTCAAGTCTTTTATACCGTATAATGAACCGACAAAATTGAGATATTCTACCACATACATTTCGGTATATAGCGGATTATTTTCCGGTAAATATCCAATTCTTTTCTTCTGTTCTAAACTATTAACACCAAAAGAAACACCATTAATTTTTATTTCCCCGCCAGAGGGAGCCAAATACCCTGTAAGCATCTTCATTGTGGTAGACTTTCCGGCTCCGTTAGGGCCAAGAAATCCTACTATCCCACCAGACTTTATGAAAAAAGACACGTCATCTACTGCTTTCTGAACCCCATATACTTTGTTTAGCTTATTTACTTCAATAGACATCCCACAAGGTTTTGTTTGTATTTAGATAACGAAGTTACAGAAACTTTAATAAAAAAATGCCCCTCTCCTTTGAGAAGGGCATTTTCTATAAAATTTTTATCCTACTTATTTTGTAGCTGCGTTTATAAACTCAACAACTGCATTGTAGTTGTTCATGTCCACACCACTCTTCTCAAGAGCAGCTCCTACAGTTTTACTAGTAAGAACGATATCAAAATTCAAATCGCTCAATGGTTTGTAAATCGGAGTACCTCCAAATAACTGAGTGGCCACACGGTACATAAGAGTTACTTTTCCGTTTTCGTACTCAAAATCCAACTGCTCAGTAGCAGCACCCATTTCTTGAACGTTAAAAATAGGCAGAGCTCTCAATTTCTGGTCATTAGACTTTAAGAAAACAACTACATACTTGTCAGTTGAAATTGCCGCATTTGAAATCACATTTACACCCCATTTTGAAGGAACTCCGTTACCCGCACCAGCAACTTCTGCTTCAACCCAGTCAGCCAATTTAGCAGTGTGAAGGATAGAAACAACGTTAGCATTTCCCATAGGGCCTTGTGCACCAGTTGCACCAGTTGCTCCAGTTGCACCAGTTGCTCCTGTAGCTCCTGTAGCTCCGGTTGCACCAGTTGCTCCGGTTGCACCTACTGGACCTTCAGGACCTTGATCTCCCTTACATGACCAAAGAGTTGTACTGGCTACTAAAGCAACAATCGCGAATAGCTTCGTAAATTTGTTCATAACTTTAAATTTTTAAATAGTAATTACTTCAAAGAATTTGAACAAAAGTATCTAAAATCATAGAACTTTGCAAAATAATTAATTCGATAATTTATTTAACGGTCGTTTTTTTAAGATTACTTAATGAAAAAATTAGATTGCCTTAACCAAGTAGCTGAATTTCACAGCACATTCCACCACCCGATAGAGAAAGAACCTGTAATTCCCTCGCCTGAAAGGTGTAAATTACGTGTTGATCTTATAGCGGAAGAACTTAAAGAGTTGCAAGAAGCTATAGACCAAAAAGACATTGTAGAAGTAGCCGATGCTCTCTGCGATATCCAATATGTATTAGCTGGTGCTATTTTGGAATTTGGCTTAGGAGAGAAGTTCAAAAGTTTATTCGATGAAGTTCAAAGGTCCAATATGAGTAAAGCTTGTAAGAACGAAGAAGAGGCAATTGCCACTGTAGCTCATTACAAAACAAAAGGAACTGAAAGTTATTATGAAAAGGATGGCGAGGTATATTTAGTTTTTAGGACTGGAGATAAGAAGACTTTAAAAAGCATCAATTATTCTCCTGCAGATTTGCAAAGTTTATTGTAAAATGGGTATTGCAGAAAAAACGCTTTCACTGAAAGCCAGCTTACCAAGCGGTGTTAAACTAGTGGCTGTGTCAAAGTTCAAACCAAGCGAAGATATTCTTGAGGCATACAATATAGGCCAAAAGGATTTTGGGGAAAACTATGTACAGGAATTGGTAAAAAAAGCCAGTGAACTACCATCTGATATAGTTTGGCATTTTATTGGACACCTTCAAACAAACAAAGTAAAACTACTTGTACCTGTGGTTTCAGTAATACAATCTGTAGATAGTCTCAAACTCCTTAAGGAGATTAACAAAGAGGCTTCAAAAATCGACAAATGTATAGAGTGCTTTTTACAGGTGCATATAGCAGAAGAGGAAACCAAAACGGGTCTTAATAAGGAGGAGCTTTATGGTTTATTATCTAACCCAGAACTTAATGCCATGCAAAATATTCGTCTGACTGGCTTAATGGGAATGTCTACTTTTACAGATAACTTAACCCAAGTACAAACGGAGTTTTCTACTTTAAAGCAAATTTTTGACGATGTTGCCTCTAAGCATAATAATTTGAGTAATTTTGATTTTAAAGAGCTCTCCATGGGAATGAGTGGTGACTGGCAACTGGCCGCACAAGAAGGAAGTACCATGGTGAGAGTAGGAAGTACAATTTTTGGAAACAGATGAATAAACTTTTTTTAATGGCAGGAAGCGTTTTTGGCTTCCTTGGTGTAGCTCTAGGAGCTTTTGGTGCTCATGCGTTGAAAAACCTTTTGGAAAGCACTGGCAGGTTAGACACCTATGAAACAGCAGTGAAGTATATGTTTTACCATGCTCTGGCACTAATACTAGTAGGTGTATTAAGCAAAGAGTTTACTTCGTCCCTTCTTAATAACGCCGGTTGGGCTTTCATTATAGGAATACTGATCTTCTCTGGAAGTCTATTTATCCTTTGTTTTACAGGAATAAAAATGATGGGAGCCATCACCCCTATTGGTGGCGTAGCTTTTCTAGTTGGTTGGTTCTTATTACTTATGGTATTCTACAAAGCCTAAGTCTAGAACATTCGAATCAATTTATCTAAAATCACTAAACTGGGCACAAAAAGCCCTAAGTAAATGTGACATCTAAGTAGTTTGTTTCGATTAACCGAATTTACCTAATCAAAGAGAAATAAAAAATGCAGCCAATTTCTGGCTGCATTAGTATTTATTCTCTGAAGTACTATTTACTTAATAAAGCTACGAACGTGTTTTCCTGCTAAACCTGCAAATCCCGTGGAAAGCAGGGCAACTACTGTAATGATAAACGACAGTAAACCTAGACTAGGCACCTTGGCCAGAACATCAGAACTAGCTGCAAACAACTGGGCTACCTTATTTCCTAGCTCTTGGCCTCCAGTTAAGAGTAAAAATAATGAATATCCCAACCATAAAGAAACTCCCGCTAAAGCCGATAAGCCAAAAGCTTCTTTACCACTTTTTGCCTTCCATGCACACAAAACAAAAGCTACTAAAGCCAGTGACCACCAAGGCCCAAAATATGAGGCGATACCGCCAACGATTAATATTATTAGATACAACATTATTTTTTAGGGTTTAGGATGATATTTTTTAGAGTTTTTATTTTCTCCTCAGAAGTTTTCATAAATGATAATGGCTGCAGTTTTCCTTCCGTCCAGTCATCTATCATATTATCGTAGTACTTACTACCTACATTTCCAGACTGCCCGCCCGGATAAAGACCAAAAGCCCGTGGCCATTCTTTATCTAACTCCACCACCATACGCCATGAGGGCCCGGTAGTAGTGGTTGTAGCATTTACTATTTGACTTCCGCCCCCATTATTAATTTGATTCCTACTAAAACTCTTAAATGCAGGCACTAAATGTCTAATTCCTGTATTTTTCACCTTATACCACGCCCACGTTTCGGAACTCATTGGCCCGTGATGTTTAGTTAAGCTATCTATCGTTGCTACAAAACTTCCAGAAATAATGTCACCCATGGTTTCTACTTTGTTTTGGGTTTTTACGTTGTCAAACCACTTCGAATCGGGCTGTTCATTGATAAGCTGGGCGGTGCGATCAAGAAGAGGATACATATAGTTATCATCTTTAGAAAACTCATCGTCCCAAATCCAACGGTTAAGTTCACTCACCCAATTCTCAAAAATACTGCTAGCTACAGAATTGGCTGCATTTTCTAGGTTCCACTTCCTTAATACATCTGCGTGCTCCTTGTACTTCTCTCCGGCAGAGAGTGATTTCAACATAGAAGGCAACATCCGCTCAGCCATAAGATTATGATTGTCATTTTGCAACATTCTAAGGCTATCTGCTGTGGCATGGTGCATAGCAGCCAACCTTTGGTTTATCCGCATTCCGCGATAAGGCGGAGCAAAGTGCCAACCAAGATAATATGGATATTTTGGTCCTGCAGAAAATTGGTTTGCAGAACTCACATAACCCTCGACGGGGTTTTTTACAGTCGGGTTTTGCTCAAAAGGAATATAGCCTTGCCAGTCATGCTCGGGATTGGTTCCATCTAATATAAACTTTCCTTGGTTTTTCCATTTTAAAGGAAGCTTACCATTTGGCGTAATTGCAATGTCATTTTCGTTACTAGCAAATATAAAATTCTGTGCAGGAGCAGAATACTTTTCTAGTGCTTTGCGATAGTCATCATAATTTTTCGCTCGGTTCAATCCATAGAATGCCATCAAGTCTGATCCTGTGGTAGTATGGGCTATCCACTTCATGGCATGCCCTGCCGGAGTATCTTTATCAAAATTACTTTTGCGAGCCTCATTGTATACTATTGGTCCATGATGCGTATAAACCAACGTATCCTTTAATGCTTTACCTCCTTTTATTTTAAACTCTTCTATATGTTTTGTTGTAGGTTTCCATGCATTATCATGCCAATATTCACTTTGCGACTTATCCTTGAATTTAATTTGGTAAAAATCCATCACATCGCTTCCTACATTGGTTACGCCCCAAGCAACATCCTTGTTAAAACCGATAACAATACCTGGACATCCGGGCAAAGCCACACCGTACACATTAATACCGGGAGCTGAAAGCTGCATTTGGTACCAGATAGAAGGCAAACTTAAACCCAGGTGAGGATCATTAGCCAATATTGGTAAACCCGTAGCCGATTTTGCCCCACTCACAGCCCAGTTGTTTGATCCAATACCCGGATCTTTCTCCGGCAAGCTATACGCCAATACATCACTGGTGAAATCGGTTGGCAAGTTGTTAGCAGGCACTTTTATCTGCTCTGGCGTAAAGTTCCAAGGTGTATTTGCTGGTATAATGGGAGATTCCCAAGAGGGGTAATCTGGAAAAAGATCATTTACTGTATCTATTCCGTATTTCTTTAAGACATTTGTAATTCTGAAGTCATCAGAACGCCCGTTCAGGGTGTTCCTCATATTCATAAACATCAGAATGGTTTTCAGAGGGCTCCACTCTTCTGGTTGGTATCCTAGTATCTTATACTCAATTGGCAAGTCTTTATATTTCAACTGAGATATATAAGCGTTTACGCCTTCGGCATAAGCTGTGAGCAACTTCCATGTTTCCGGGTCATTTTTCTGCACTTCAATAATCTCGCTTGCCGCCCGTGCCATACCTAACCTCCTATGATAACGGTCTAGCTCTAATGCCTGCTCACCTACCACCTCTGTAAGACGGCCAGCTGCCACCAAAGTATAAAACTCCATTTGCCATAGACGGTCTCTTGCCACTAAATAGCCTTGCGTAAAATAAAGGTCATCTTCATTTTTGGCAAATACATGAGGTACGTGGTTATCATCATATACAACTTTCACTTCCTCCTTTATTCCCGTTAAGGAAATTTCTTCGGAGTAGCCATCTGCCGAAGCGGAGTTTTGCAAAAAACCCTGAAACGGGCTAAAGAACTTCCCTAATGCAGGAACACTTCCTATGGGAGAGTTAAAAAAGTAGATTATAGCCAGAGCTATAACGGGGCTTACAAGGTATTTTAGTTTTTTCATGAATAGGGTAATAATTCTTTATCGGTTTTTAAGGTTGATGTTCTTTGCGGAGAAGGTCGTTTACTGTCTTCACGGGGTTAAATGTTATTAACGGCACTTCGACAAAAATCGTATTCCAGTCTGCCATAGCTCCATTCCATAATCCGGGAAGTTCTTGTGCTTTTAGGGTCTTACCCCCTTGAGACTTCTCTGTTATGAAACCGGTTTTATCATCACGAAAAGCCGGCAGATCGAAGTATTCCTTATTATGCTTGCGAAAGGCACAAATCAAATCTACTGGATTAAAGTGGGTAGCGTTCTCAAAGAGTTCCTTTTGTTTTTTATTCTTGAAGTCAAACTGAGCAGATTCCACCACCTGTAGAGAAACAGATCCATCTTCGTTTCCTACCCAAAACGGCCCTCCGCCAGGCTCTCCCACATTCTTCACCATACCACAAACACGTAAAGGGCGGCTTAGTTTAGCCAAAACATAGGCATGCTTCTTCTCTTTATCCCAAAGCCTGAAGCCCTTTGGCAATTCCAGGTTTAGTTGTTCTTTTAGGAAACGAGCTCCCTTATTTACCATAAAGCCACTTGGCTCCGGCTTCTCAAGTCTCTTCACTAAGCCAAAAACTTGCTTTTGAACATCTAAAAGAAGACCTGCAAGAGCCTTTTTATATTTTATGGTTTCGTCCTTTAAATGGTCAGGCACCACATTGTCAATATTCTTTATAAAAACCACATCTGCTTGTATCTCTCCTAGGTTTTCTAACAAGGCCCCATGCCCTGCCGGGCGAAAAAGTAATGTTCCTGATACATCACGAAAAGGCCCGTTACTAGAATCTACAGCAATGGTATCTGTAGATGGTTTTTGCTCCGAAAATGAGATATTATATTTAACACTATACTTGTTTTCATAACGGCTCTTTACTTCCGATATCAAATCTTTGAATTTCTTTTTATGCTCTGGGGAAACGGTAAAGTGTAACCTAACCCGTCCTTTGTTATTAGCATAAAGGGCACCCTCTACCAAGTGTTCTTCTACAGCTGTCCTTGGTCCATCATTATAAAGATGGAATTGTAACAAGCCTTTGGGCAAATTCCCATAGTTTAGTCCGGAAGAACCAAGCAAGCCATTTATTAGTCCTAGTGGAGTTTGGTCAGCCGAAACCGTCTTTAAGCTCTCAAAAAAAGCAAACCGAGATACTCCTTCTACGAAACCGTCCACAGATTTATCCGCAGAACCTCCGTTTTGTACTTCGTAAAGCGATTTAAACATCCTACTAGCCGCTCCTGAGGCCGGCACGAATTTAACTAAGGTCTTTTTTGAAGATTGTAAATCAAAGTTAGCCACATATTTACTCAGTTCTTCATCTGTCAGTTTCCTGATTCCGTCTGAAATTGTGGCGGGGCGGTGTGCCTTAATATATGGGAAGCCCTCTACAAAGTTCTGGATTTGCTTTTCTACTAATGCTAAGTTGCTCTGACGGCCTGTTATTTGCTTGAGGTCCTTTTCGGTAAAGTTCATATAAAGGTTAAATAATGACCTCCCAATTTATTAAAAATAAGGATAAGTAAAAAAAAAAGAAGGGATTTTCTACAAACTTGGGTAATTCCTAAAAATTGACGAAGCCATCAACTGTAGTTATAAATATAAAAAAAGCTACCCAAATTGGGCAGCTTTTCTTGTTGGCTCACAAGGACTCGAACCTTGAATAAAGGCACCAAAAACCTCTGTGTTACCATTACACCATGAGCCATTCCTGTAACGTGGATGCAAAAGTAGAACTCTATTTTTTAATCTCCAAAAAAAATCTAATTAAAATTTTAAAGCCACTGTATTCCGATGGATAATTTATGCACATTCTCATGGTTTTAGGGCCATAAAAGATTTTCTAAAGAAAATACATTTAGTAATTTTGCACCGAATCATCGTCTCCTGAAAGTAAAGACAAAATTGTTTTTACTAAATAATTATTATAGAATCATGGCCAAGGAACCCTTTATTGTAGGTATAACCGGAGGAAGTGCATCGGGGAAAACATATTTCCTAAATAGTTTATTAAAAAACTTCTCAGAAAAAGAAATTTCGCTTATATCTCAAGACAATTATTACAAGGCCAGGCATTTGGTTCCGCTAGATTGCAATGAAATCGAAAATTTTGATCTTCCTGAATCCATAGATTTCGATTTATATGCCCAGCATATAAAGACCTTGTGTGAGGGCGAACCTATAACATTCGAGGAGTACACTTTCGATAGTTTAGCCACTCCCAAGCTACTTCGTGTTGAGCCCGCCCCTATTCTGGTAGTAGAAGGTATTTTTGTCTTCCATGACCCAATCATATCAAAGATGTTGGACCTTAAGGTGTTCATTGATGCTGTAGAGCACATCAAGATCCGCAGGAGGATAATACGTGATAATAATGAGCGAGGTTATGACCTTGAGTCTGTACTTTACCGCTGGGAAAACCACGTAGCTCCTACTTACGAACGCTTCATTAAGCCAACCAAACAGGACGCCGACCTTATCATAAATAACAACAGGGATTCCGAGCTGGGCTTAGACATTCTTTCTTCTTATCTAAGAAAAGTACTTAACAGTAAAGAATTACAAGCTAGTAGTGTTTAGTAGCGAGTTACGAGTATTTAGTTAGTTGACAAATGCCAGTAACGGCGATACGCTCTGTGGGCTTACATTTCTATAAGTTCACACCGATTTGCCATCCCCAACGCTGCGGTTGACCTTTCTCAAAACTGGTAATGACTTCGAACCTCAACACTTTAAAAATACCATCTATACCGTAGCCTACCTCGGTGTAGTTCTTCTTCAAGGGAGAATTTAAGTAATTTACGAACAAATCCTCTTTCAGACCCAATACTCGGGCTGATGGTATTTGGGTAACCGCCAATTTCCTGAATTCATTAATGGCGTGAAACTTCACGTAAGTACCTTTTGTAGAGTACCTATAATAGCTATCGGGCGTAAACTGTATAGGTAAATCGGTATTAAGCATTCGGTAAAAATCGTAGCTATTGGCATTGAGATTACCACTAACTGTGACACTGTTAATGTGCCGCATATCCATTAAATGTAACTTCTTACTGTTTGGAAAGCCTCCAACCTCTACTGTATACTTTAAGTACTCACTAAACCCAGTTTTTACATTTTGGCGAGCACCTAAACTCACAAAATCAAAGTCCACGTCGTTAAATCCTTTGGTATAATTAAGCCTGAAAACTGGCCAGTCACTCCGTAGATTTATCTTTCGCCCATTGTAAATACGGTATTTGCTCCCAGGTGTGTAGGACAATGAAGTTTTCCAGAGTACTGCGGTGTGATCTCCGAAACTGCTATTTCCTAGCTCAAGATTTTCCGGAGTATTTGAGTTACGTATGCGGGCATTGAACCATATTTTTTCTTCAGGCATGTTATACAGCATTTGCCTGTTGGCTACTTCTACATTACTGCTGACCGAAAAACGATTGCCTTTGGTATAGCCATAACCTAGCTTCACAAAGTCCTTTCTATAAATCTGGCTTAGGTTATACCCAAAGAAGTTAAAGATAGTATTAATATATTCAGGCATGTTCTGGTTGGGGTCGAAAGTAGATCTAAAACTCCCTCCACTAGCACCAAATGAATGGCCATTTTTAGAAGCCTCGCCTCCTAAGGTATACATAAGGCGTTGCTGACCAAAGGCATAACGTAGTTGAGAATTTAGAGAATAGGTCAAGTCTTTGCTTTCTATCTTTCGGTTAACTTTCTTTAATTCCAGATCCATTTGGCTGGTTAGACCTTCCACTATGTTATAGTTTACACCAAGAAAAGGCACCAATGGTGATTTGTAGTTTAGGGAAATGAATTGTTTTTCATCGCGTTTTATCGGGAATGTGCCGCCAAAAACATATCTCCTCCATGATTTCTTAAGTGAGTCAGCCCTGAGGCTATCTCTCTTTTCTTCGCGGACCAAGACTATGCTATCTCTTATCTTAAAGCTTTGGTTTTCCTCTACACTTAGTGGTATTGAACGCACTGTTCCCCAAAACTCATCGCTCCGTTTGGCGGCCAAAGAATCTACTGTAACACTATCCTCCCTAACTACGTCCTTGGTTTCCACTCTTTTTTCTTTCTCCATCATCTTTGCCAGACGGTTCATTTCTTTTAGAGAGAACTCCTTTTGCGTCTTTAAGACTTCATCTGTATTTTTCTTCTTTTTTATCTCATGTGGCTTCTTTTCATCAAGAACTACCACTTCGGCCACGTATTTAGTATTTATCTTAAGAGATTTATACTTAGGGTTAACCTGCATCTTTAAGTTGAAATCAAAACCTAAAGGGCTTCCGTAACCTTCCAATTTTTGGTTCACAGGTATCCATACTCCCTGGTTTGGAGCATATACTTGCTGAGTACGCATATTTATCCCGTCTAACTTTGTTTCTAAATCTACACTGTGTATGCACCAGAGACCTTCTATAATATAAATTGTTCCTTTCCAGACATCTCCATTGTAACTCTTAGGTATCACTTTTATCTTATTAATAATTCTACCGTGTTCCTCAAAATACCCAAGGTACTCAAACTTATAGTAAGAAAAAGCCCTAGGAGACAAAGGAGAGATGATATCTAAAGACGAGCCTGAAGAGTAGAAGTTGATTAGAAAAAAACCTGAAGAAATATCCAGCTGGTCCAGTGATTGACGCTTGGCCACCACTTTTGTTACTCTTTTATTGGGTTGCGTAAACTTAAAGTTTATCAAAGATTCTGAAACAAACGGCACTCCTATCTTAATGCCTGACTTCTCTACTTGCTTACGTAGCAATGCCGGAGCTTTCTTTAATAATAATGTATTTTTTATATACGCATCTGTCTCGTATGACAGCACCTGGTTATCATGGATTTTACTTTTGGCTATAGCTCGCCTCATTATAGAATAAGCCGGATCTTCCTTTCCTTGTGACACACTCACCTCCTGCAAACCAATACTCTGCTCCGCCAGAACAAAATCTGCCGTAACATCACTACCCCCGACTTTAACTTCCTTTAGAGATGCCTTATAACCAACATATTGTACCAAGAGCTCATATGTTTTACCAGCGTCTACATCCAAAACATACTCGCCTTTATCATTGGCCATTGTACCTTTGTTTTCACCACGGATAATTACTGAGGCAAAAGAAAGGGCTTCTCCCTTTGTATCTTTAACGGTTCCCTTAATTTTAGATGCGAAGCAAAAAACACTTATAAGCTGGATAAATAGGAGTAATAGGATTCTCATTAATGGAGTTTATTTGTTTACAAACGCAATAAAAGCTATAAATGGTATTTTGGAAATAGAATTTATACTATCCTACCAAGTTAATTAGGTTAATCTCTCAATCTACGAGAAAGCTATCAGCATATTTCGAAAAAGTGTGTTCTCTATACAGAAAGTTAGATAGCGAAAAACCAAGTACAAATACCTGTAGTAAAACACTAAAATACTATCCTCTAAGCTAATTGTGCATTAGTCCTAACATAAACAACCTAAAGCACAGAAAATGAAGAGGTATGTGGCACTTTAGACCGAACAAAAAATTTATTCCAAAACAAACAAAGTCACTTCAATGACTTAAATTTGCTCAAAATTACCATCTGCATATTCCCTTATCATGTTAAAACCTTACAACTTTCTTATTTTGTGTTTTTGCTTTTTTTCTTGCGATAAAACAGAGGTAAAACCCGAAGAACCTGAGAAACCTGTATCGCAGTATCAGGCAGAAAACACTTGGATTTACAAAGAAATGGTAAAGAACTATCTTTGGTCTAAAGAAATGCCCCGTGAAGACTCTACCGATAAGTTTTTAGAACCAATAGATTATTATTACTCCTTGCTATCAAAAGAAAATGATAAGTTTTCTTACATCAAGCCATCGTATCAGGAGGTAGCCGACTATTGGAATGGCACTATTGAGTCATTTGGATTCCGATATACCAAAATTTTGGATTCCGCTTCTACTTTTAACATGGCAGTATCTTTGGTCATCAAGGGAAGCACTGCCGAACAAGCTGGACTTAAAAGAGGAGATCTTATTACCGCTGTAAATGGCACTCCTGTTACACAGGCAAACATAACTGACTTGCTTGCAAACACCTCGGCTGTGTTTTCCGTAAAAAGAGACAGTAGCCAAACCCAAGTAAACCTAAGCAAACACAGATTCCAAATAAACCCGATCCAAGATTACCGTATTATAGAGGTCGGTGGGAAAAAGATAGGTTATCTGCTTTTTATCCAGTTTCTATTTGGTTTTGAAGACGAGCTTCGGGGAATATGTAAGTATTTTAATGACAATAATATAGACGACATGGTGGTAGACCTACGTTTCAACCCGGGAGGTGTCACACCCATAGCAGAAATTGTTTCTACCTTACTTGCCCCAAATGTTGGACCTAACACTGTCTTATTTAAAGGTCACACAAATGGTTACCAAGCCCGAACAAAAGATGATGGAGCAAGATATTTCACATCGGAAACCCAAAACTTAGCAGGAATAAACCGTTTGTTTGTACTCACATCCAGATCCTCATCTTCCTCATCTGAGCTAGTCATTAACTGTATAAGGCCATATAGACCTGTATATACGGTTGGGAGTAACACCTATGGGAAAAATGTCATTTCTACCATTATACGGGATGAGACCGACAAGTTCTCTTATACCCTAATGCCCGCTTGGGGTACTATTGAAAACGCAAGAGGAGAGTCTACTTACGGTAAAGGAGTAGGAATAAGTGCCGATTTCCCGGTACAGGATAATCTTCTTCCATACTATCCCTTAGGAAGTCCAAGTGAGACCTTGTTAAAAAGAGCCTTAGAGAGCATTGTTACTTTACCTACTGATTCCCTGGCAAGGAAACCTGTCACCTTGCTAGATAACTTTCACCACTTCGATACCGGTACAGGTTTTTTAGGAAATACCCGGTATAATCCCTAGAATTATGAAAATGTTAGACAAAATACTTAAATCATGAAGACAAAACTGATACTTCTTTTTATCATGGCAAATACCTTGGTACACGGGCAATTTTTAAATCAAACCACCGCAGAAGGCTTGGCCAAACTACCTCTCGATTGTATAAACAAGGAGTTTCCCAATAAAACCAATCACAGTTCTGCTGGCAAAGAAGACCATGTGTTATTGCCTTCTGAGCTACACCCAAGCTTTTATGGATGTTTTGACTGGCATTCTAGCGTACATGGGCACTGGATGCTTATAAAGCTGCTTAAATTGTATCCAGACATGGATAGTAAAGACCAAATTATTAAAGTACTTGATAACAGCTTTGAGGCGGATAAACTGATTAAGGAAGCAGCGTATTTTGGAAAGTACCCTGCATCAAAGACCTTCGAAAGGACATATGGTTGGGCCTGGACGCTAAAGTTAGATGAAGAACTAATGACGTGGGACTCTCCTTTGGCCAAAAAGTGGCACAAGAACTTCCAACCCTTAACACAAGTGATAAAAGACCTTTGGGTAGATTTTTTCCCGAAACAGACGTATCCTAACCGCACAGGCGTGCACCCCAATACAGCCTTCGGCCTGGCGTTTGCTATTGATTGGGCAAAAGCAGCTAAGGACAGTGAATTTGAACAAGCTTTAGCAAAGAAAGCTCTGGCATTTTATAAAAACCAAAAGGACGCTCCCGCATATCTTGAACCTGACGGTTCCGATTTCTTTTCCCCATCTCTGCAGATAGCCGATCTTATGCACAAGGTGCTTCCAACTGCAGAATATGTACAATGGTTTGATACTTTCCTAAACCCAGTCTCACTAGATAATTTACTTAAGCTACCTACAGTAAGTGACAGGGAAGATTATCAAATAGTCCATCTTGATGGCCTAAGTTTAAGTAGGGCATGGAACTTAAAAGGTATAGCACGGAATCTACCACAAAACCATAAAGTAAAAAAACAGCTGGAATCAGCAGCAAACCAATTCATTACAGAAACCCTGCCCCATGTAACTTCTGGGAGCTATGGTGGTACCCATTGGCTAGCGTCATTTGCTGTATTTGCTATCTATAATTAACCGCCAGAAATAACCGATACAAAAAGTTTTAGTTACTTTTGGAAAATTTTGTACACCGACTGTAAACCAAATGACCAGTTTGCATGTCTACTATGCTAAAAAAAACAAATGAAGAAGTATTACCTAGTTATCCTTATCGCTTTCTGTTCTCAAGCTCTATTTGCTCAAACCAAAAAAGCCACACCGGCAAAACCAGCAGCCACAACTTTGGCAGCTTATGTTTTCGAAGATTATATCTTTGAGAACTACAATGGCACAAAAAAGTTTAACGAGGAGCTCCAAAGAAAACAAGAGGGTTTCCAAACAGAATATAACAAAATTGCTCTTGAGTACCAAACGGCCAATCTTAAATATCAGGAGAGCCTTAGAGATCTTGAGAAAGCAACTACTGAGTCTCTTACTGCCGCGTTAAAACAAGTCCAAGAGATTAAAGCTGCAGCCGATGAGTACCAACGCCAATCGGAGAAGCAGCTACAAGAAATGATGGGTGAATCCATTATGAAACTTAAAGGAGAGGTTAAGGCTGGTGTTGAAAAAGTAGCTGCGGAAAAGAAGATACCTTTTGTATTTACCCGTTTTAAAACCGACACCCCAATGAATTTTTCTAGAACTGTCTTATATGCTTCTAGCAATGCTCCTGACTTATCAGACGAGGTGATTAAGGTTTTAAACGCAGTTAAATAGACATAGCATCTAATAGGTGGACGGGAGTAACTCCAGATATGAGTTTGCTCCTGTTCTCTCCCAGTAAGAAACCTGCTGCAACCATAACGTCTAATTGCTGTAATAGCGGGTCGTAGAAACCTCCCAGATTTAGGATTCCTATCTTCTTTTCCGAGATACCCAGCTGTACATTAGTGAGTGATTCAAAGAGCTCATCCATGCTTCCATAACCTCCCGGAAGTGTGATAATACAGTCTGACAGTTGCTCCATACGTATTTTCCTTTCAGACATATCTTTCACAACTTCTAGCTCTGTACAGTTCTTATTGGCCACCTCCCTGTCTAGCAAGGCTTGGGGAATAACTCCAATCACCTCGCCTCCCAAAGAAAGCATAGTATTAGAAATCACACCCATAAGACCAACATCTCCTCCACCATAAACCAAACGGCAATTTCTCTTAACTAATAAGTGGCCCAACTCTTCTGCCATTTCTTTATAAACTCCCGAGTTTCCAGAACGCGAACCACAATACACTAATACGTTTTTCATTAAATCTTATTTCTCGCAAAGATAAGACTCTACGTACGGCAAAAAAACTTAGTTTCACAAAACACTTACAGACAGAACTTTAAGCCATATACTAAAAA